>DASSEX010000051.1:0-230669 GCA_035695045.1 Mycobacteriales bacterium
CGCTCGATCCGCAGATAGAGCGGGTTCGTCCACCGGCGGCTCGCCGGGAAGTACGGCGAGGGCTGCACCGGCACCCCCGGCGCGACAGCGTGCAACGGGTTGACGAGCACGACGCCGCCCGCGTGCTGCCCCGTCCAGCGCACGAGCCGCTCGAGGTCCGCGAGGTCACCGACTCCCCACGACTCGCGCGAGCGCATCGCATAGAGCTGCACCATCCAGCCCCACTGGCGATGCGTTCGAGCGGTCAGCCGGTCGGGCGCGACGACGACGGGGATCTCCCCTTCGGCAGTCTCGAGAACGTGCCAGCCGAGCGGGAGGCCCGGTGGCAGGACGACGCGTCCACCATCGCTCGAGACCGTGCGGTGCGTTCCGTCCTCGAGCCGGAGCATGGCCGCGCTCCCGACGGAGACGGAGCCACCGCGAGAGCGCCGTACGACGACCACGGGCGGCGTGGGCGGCGCGGATTCTGCTTCGCGCAGCGACATCCGGACGGCGTCCGGTGACGACGCGTCGACGCCGAGCGCACCGAGCACGCCGATCACGGAGTCGGCGGCCACCTCGACCGGGCGCCGCAGCTGGTCGAGGTAGGTCACGGCGACGCCATGCACGTCGGCGAGACGGCACAGCTCGGGGTCGGCACTCGCCGGGCGAAAGGTCACCGCGCGAGTCTTACCAGCAGGCGGGTCTCCGATGCGCCCACGGCTCGGCGGCTTCGATCTGCGCGGCGAGTCGCAGCAGCGTCACCTCGTCACCGGGACGCCCGACGAGCTGGATGCCGATCGGCAACGACTCGTCGGTCCAGTGCAACGGCACGTTGATCGACGGCTGGCCGCTCATGTTGTACGGCGCGGTGAACGGCGTGTAGCGCTTCTGGTTCTCGAAGTCCTGCGCCGGATCAGCATCGTTGCGCAGCCCGCCGACCTTTGCCGGCGGCTGCGCGAGAGTCGGGGTCAGGACGGCGTCGAAGTGCGCAGTGCGTTCGAGCTCCTGCCGAGCGGTCGACCGGAGCGTTGCGAGTGACGACCAGACGTCGAGTGCGGACAGCGCTCGGCCGCGCTCGCGCAGCCACTTCGTCAACGGCCGCAACCCGTCCTCGTTCTCCGGTGGGACGGGCAGCGAGGCGAACTCGACCGACCAGAGGTTCTCGAACATCGCGATGAGCTCCGGACCGAAGGTCGTCGGATGGTCCTCGACGGTGTGGCCGAGCGACTCGAGGAGCTGCGACGCGTGCTCATAGGCCGCCACGCACTCCGGCGCGACGACGGCGCCCGGCACCGCGGGGGTGATGTAGCGCCCGATGCGCAGGCCCTTCGGCTCCTGGTCGCACGCCGCCAGAAAGCTGCCGGTCGACGGCGCGCCGTGCCAGAGCCAGTCCTGGTTGCTCGGGCCGGCCATCGCGTCGAGCAGGGCAGCGGCATCACGCACCGTGCGCGCCAACGGCCCGTGCACCGACAGCCCGCTGATCTCCGCGTTGAGCGGAGCCGTCGACACCCGGCCGCGGCTCGTCTTGATGCCGACCAGACCGTTGACGCTCGAGGGGATGCGGATCGAGCCGCCGCCGTCACTGCCGGGAGCGGCCGGAAGCAGGCCCGACGCAACGGCAGTGCCCGCGCCGCCACTCGACCCACCGGCGGAGCGGGTGAGATCCCACGGCGTGCGCGCCGGCTGATGGCCCTCCGGCTCGGTGTAGCAAGGGGCACCGAACTCCGGTGTCGCCGTCTTGCCGAGGCTGATCGTGCCGGCCTGCTTCAGCTTGACGACGAACGCCTCGTCGATGCCGAGCTCCACCGGCGCGAACGCGCCACTGCCGAAACCCGTTGGCATGTCGGCCGTGAGATAGAGGTCCTTGATGGCGGTCGGCACGCCGTGCAGCGGCGGCAGCTCCTGCCCGCTGCTCAACGCACTCTCCGCGTCCTTGGCGGCTGCGCGTGCCTGGTCCGGCGCGACGTGGACGAAGGCGCCAACGTCGTTGTTCAGCCGGTCTATGCGCTCGAGGTAGTGGTCGACCAGCTCGACCGGCGAGACCTCGTGACGTCGTACGGCCTCAGCCTGTTCGAGCAGTGTCAGGTCGTGCAGCTGCGTCATGCGCGCAATCTACGCGCTGGCGGGCTCCGGGTCGGCGACGAGCGCCGGCTCCTGGAGATAGGGCCGCCAGCGCGGATGCATCCGCCCGGTGCCGAGCACGCGCCAGGCTGCGCCCGTCGGCGCCCGTGGTGCGCGGCCGAGCCGCCAGCCGAGCTCGACGAGCGCGCGGTCAGCCTTGGCGTGGTTGCAGCGCCGGCAGCACGAGACGACGTTCTCCCACACGTGCTCGCCACCGCGGCTTCGTGGAACGACGTGGTCGATGCTCGTCGCCGGTGCCGTGCAGTAGACGCAGCGACCGCCGTCGCGCGCGAACACCGCCCGGCGGGTCAGCGGGACGTGCACGCGGTAAGGGACGCGGACGAACCTGGTGAGACGTACGACGACGGGAACCCGCATCACCAGCCGCTCGCTGTGCAGCTCTCCGTCGCCGGCTTCGACGGCGACCGCCTTGCCGGAGAGCACGAGGATGACCGCGCGGCGGGATGACACGACGCACAGGGGCTCGTACGTCGCATTCAGCACCAGCGCGTGAGCCACCCGGCCTCCCTGCCGTCAGTGTCCCTGATCAAACGCTTTCGCGCACGCACCTTGTCGCCGGGCACGACACCAACCGGGCGACAATGGACACATGACCGAGTCGCAGCCACAGCCCGTGAGCATCGAGGGGGCGGTCGACGGCGCGACCTTCTACGACGCAGTCGGCGGCCACGAGACGTTCCGCCGGCTCATCGCCGCCTTCTACGCCAGGGTCGAGACGGACCCGGTGCTGCGGCCGCTCTACCCGGAAGACGACCTCGGCCCCGCCGCGGAACGCCTGCGGATGTTCCTCGAGCAGTACTGGGGCGGACCGCGCACCTACAGCGAGGTCCGTGGCCATCCGCGGCTGCGCGCACGGCACGTGCCGTTCCGCATCGACGACGAGGCCCGCGTGGCCTGGCTCAGCCACATGCGCGCCGCGCTCGATGAGATCGGGCTGCACGCGGAAGCCGATCGGGTCCTGTGGGACTACCTCAAGACCGCGGCGCAGATGCTCGTCAACGCGGAGTAAGCGCCAATCCGCGATCGAGGTCAGCGGTGGGCGACGGCGAAGGTCCGGCGGAACGGGAAGACCGTGCCGAAGGACTCGCGGGGATAGGCGACCCGCAGCGCGGCGGCGTACTCCTCCAGGAACTCCGAACGATCGGCTTCGTCGTCGAGCAGTGACAGGACCGGCCGCAGCGCCGTTCCCTTCACCCACTCGAGGACGGCGTCCTCCCCTTGCAGGATCTGCTGGTACGACGTCTGCCACACGTCCGCCTCGAGACCGAGCTCGATCAGCGTGCGGAGGTAGGTGTCCGGCCGCTCCACGCCGGCAGTGCGGTCGGCGCCATCACCGAGCCGGTCGCGCCACCGCGGCGACAGCCGCAGGGCGCGCAACAACGTGTGGGAGGGCTCGTCGAAGTTGTCCGGCACCTGGAACGCGAGCCAGCCATCAGGTGCCAGCGCCTCGACCAGCCCGCCGAGCAGGTCGAGATGTCCCGGCACCCACTGCAGCACCGCGTTGGCCGTGAAGACGTCGACCGGACGATCGGGCCGCCATGCGCGCAGATCCGCCACATCGAACGACAGCCGGCCCGCGATGGCATGCTGCCGCGCGGTCTCGATCATGTCCGCCGAGCTGTCGACGCCGGCGACCACAGCCGTAGGCCACCGTTCGGCGAGCATCGCGGTCAGCTCCCCGGTGCCGCACCCGAGATCGACGACGTACGACGGACTCTCGGCGCGGATGCGTGCGGTCAGCTCGACGAAGGGCCGGCCGCGGAGGTCGGCGTACCGGAGGTACTGACTCGGGTCCCAGCGCACTCTCTTCCCTTATCGCCTCGGCTGTCGCAGGATGAGCGCCTGGCCAGCAGGAGCGGAGTGTGCCATGGCTGATGTCGAGATCGTCCGGTCGGAGTCGATGGCCTACGACGAGGCGCTGCGCGCCTCGGGCGTGGCCCATGACGAGGCATTGCACGCGGCCCTCGACACGGCTGAGGCCGAACAGTCACGCGCAGAGCGGCTGCAGGCAGCGACCGTGACGCGAGCCGAGGCACTGCGGGCCGCGACGGTCGCACGCGCCGAAGCGCTTCGCGCGGTGAGCAGCGCGCACGACGCCGCGCTCCACACGGCAGAGGAGCGGCGCGCGACGGCGCAGAAGCAGGCCGAGGAGGAGTACACCCGCGAGCTCGCCGCGGCGGAGGCAGCGGCCGCTGCAGAGGCCGACGCCGCCTACCAGGCCGAGGTCGAGGCTGCCGCGAAGGCGCACGAGGAGGCACTGCGCGCCGCGGAGGTCGCGGCGCAGACGGCGCTCGAGCGCGCCGAAGCCATTCGGGCGTCGGGCATCGCCCGTGCCGAGGCCATTCGCTCTGCAGGGACCCGGCGGGCGCACTCGCTTCGCGACGCGGCCGCAAGCTACGAGGAGGCGCTGCGCGACGCGGCGCACGAACGCAGCGATGCACTCAAGGCCATCACCACCGCCCATGACGAGGCGCTCCAGGAGGCCACGGTCGGCTACCTCGAAGCGCTGCGCAGCACCGCGCCAGTGCCGCCGCCGTCGCTCCCGGCGGACGACCTCGAGCTCGACGACGCGGACGACGACCCGGATGCGAAGGGCCCGGGGCTGATCCTCATCGACGATCTCGCGGACGAGACCGGCTGAGCGTCACCGTCGGCCACACCCGACTGGCGGATCGCCCGCGGGCACCCGGCAGCGTACGGTTAGGCCAGTCGGCGCTTGCGTGTCGCTGTCGACACGTTCCTCGGGCCCGGCAGACGGGAGAGCGGTGAGCGACCCCAGTCCGTTGCTCGGCCGTGCCAGGCAGTCGCGACCACCCTCGCCGCGGATGGTCGAAGGAACCTCACGCCCGGAGTCGGTCGCACCGCTGGTGGCAGCGCTCGTGCGGCTGTCCGGCGCCGCCGACGTCGAGGCCATTGCGACCGAGGCGGTGACCGGGGCCGCCGACATCACTGCGGCCCGCGCCGCAGCGATCGGTGTGCAGCGGGGCGACTCCGTGGTGCTGCTGTCGTCGATCGGCTACGACTGCGAGGCGATGGCCGCAGCCGCGGTGCTGCCCCTCGATGCCGGACTTCCGTTGACCGAGTGCGTGCGCAGTGGCCGTACGACGATCCGCGGACAGAGCGGCGGCGCGATGTGGATCGCGGTGCCGGTGGTGACACCGGCCATTCGCGGCGCCCTGCTCGTCAGCCTCACGCCGGCATCGTCCGCGGACGCCGCACCGCTGGAGATCCTCGCGGACGCAACCGCCGCCGCGCTGTCGCGGATCGACGTCGAGACCCGCGCAGGCAGCGCCGGCGCAGCGTCGGTCGTGCTCGATCCGCCCGCCTGGCTCGCGGCGGCCGCCCATGTCGAGCCCGCTCCCGGCAGCGAGCTGATCGGCGCCGGTGATGTGGTCGCGGTGCTGCCGGGCTCGGGACCCGACATCGGATGGCTCGTGGTCGGCGACGTCTGCGGTAGCGGGACAGCAGCGGCCGCGGCGGCAGCAGACTTCCGCGACGCCGTCACCATCCTCGCGGGCGCGGACCCGTCACCCGGCGGGCTGCTGACCGGTGTCGACCGCGCCCTCCGACGTCACGGCAACGACGACCGGCACGTGACCGCTGCCGCGGTCCGGCTACGACTTCGCGCCGGCCGGATCCAGGCGGCCATCGCGATCGCGGGCCATCCCCCGGTGCTGCGCTGGCGTCGCGGCGAGGTGACACCGATCGGGACGCCGTCGCTGCCGCTCAACCTGCTGCCCGCCGAGTCGACGTCGTACGACGAGGACGTGATCGTCGAGCTGCTCCCCGGCGACCTGCTGCTGGCCTACACCGACGGTGTCGTCGAGCGGGGCGCCGATGACCGCAGCGACCTGCTCGTCGAGGTGTTCACCCGCGCCGCGGCCCTGGGCGATCCCGAACTGGTCGTCGACCTGCTGCGGCGAGCGATGGTCGGCGGCGACGAGACGGTGCGCGACGACATGGCCATCGCCGTCATCGCCCTCACCCAACCAATCGCCGAATGGCGGCCATAGAAGGCCGACATGTGGCGATCGGCTGCGGTCAGTCGCGGCCGAGGCGGCGGTACGTGACGCGGTGCGGACGCGCGGCGTCTTCACCCAGCCGCTCGACCTTGTTCTTCTCGTAGTCGCTGTAGCCGCCCTCGAACCAGAACCACCGGCCCGGCTCCTCCTCGGTGCCCTCCCAGGCGAGGAGGTGCGTCGCGACCTTGTCGAGGAACCAGCGGTCGTGGCTGATGACGACCGCGCAGCCCGGGAACTCCTCGAGCGCGTCCTCCAACGACCGCAGCGTCTCGACGTCGAGGTCGTTGGTCGGCTCGTCGAGGAGCAGCACGTTGCCGCCTGCCTTGAGCGTCAGTGCCAGGTTGAGCCGGTTGCGCTCTCCACCGGAAAGTACGCCGGCCGGCTTCTGCTGGTCGGGCCCCTTGAAGCCGAAGCTCGCGACGTACGCCCGAGAGTTGATCTCGGTCTTGCCGACGCGGATGTAGTCGAGGCCGTCGGAGATGACCTCCCACAACGTCTTCTTCGGGTCGAGGCCGGCACGTGACTGGTCGACGTAGGAGAACTCGACCGACTCACCGACCCTCAGAGTGCCGCCGTCCGGCGTCTCCTGGCCGACGACCATCTTGAACAGCGTCGTCTTGCCGACGCCGTTCGGGCCCATGATGCCGACGATGCCGCCTTGCGGAAGGTTGAAGGACAGACCGTCGATGAGCACGCGGTCGCCGAAGCCCTTCTTCAGGTCGGCGACCTCCAGCACCTGCGTGCCGAGCCGTGGGCCGGGCGGGATCTGGATGGCGTCGCTCTCGACCGGACGGTTGCGGTCGGCTTCCGCGACCAGCTCCTCGAACCGCGCGAGGCGGGCCTTGCTCTTCGCCTGGCGGGCCTTCGGGTTGGAGCGGACCCACTCGAGCTCGCGCTCGATCTCGCGCTTGCGCTTGGCGTCCTTGGCGCCCTCGACCTTGATGCGCGAGGCCTTGGTGTCGAGGTAGGTCGTGTAGTTGCCCTCGTAGGGGTAGGCACGGCCGCGGTCCAGCTCGAGGATCCACTCGGCGACGTTGTCGAGGAAGTAGCGGTCGTGGGTGACGGCGAGCACCGTGCCGGGGTACTGCGCGAGGTGCTGCTCCAGCCACTGCACGCTTTCGGCGTCGAGATGGTTGGTCGGCTCGTCGAGGAGCAGCAGGTCGGGCTGCTCGAGCAGCAGCTTGCACAGCGCGACCCGCCGACGCTCGCCACCCGACAGCACGGTGACGTCCGCGTCGCCGGGCGGAGTGCGCAGCGCGTCCATCGCCATCTCGACGCGCGAGTCGAGGTCCCAGCCGCCGGCGTGGTCGATCTTCTCCTGCAGCTCGCCCATCTCGGTGCCGAGCTCGTCGGTGTACTCGACCGCCATCTTCTCGGCGATCTCGTTGAACCGGTCGACCATGTCGCGGATCGGCTTCACGGCCTCCATGACGTTGCCGAGCACGTCCTTGCTGTCGTCGAGCGGCGGCTCCTGCAGCAGGATGCCGACGCTGTAGCCCGGCGACAGGAACGCATCGCCGTTGGAGGCCGTGTCGAGCCCGGCCATGATCTTCAGGACGGTCGACTTGCCCGCGCCGTTGGGGCCGACGACGCCGATCTTCGCGCCCGGAAGGAACGCGAGCGTGACGTTGTCGAGGATGACCTTGTCGCCAACGGCCTTGCGGACGTTGCGCATCGTGTAGATGTACTGCGCCATGCGCCCCAGACTACGGACGTCCCGGGCCGGCGGCCGGGACAGCCGGTCAGGCGGCGGTCTCCTCCGCGGCCGCCGCGACGGGCACGCCCCAGGGGTCGTCGTCGACGGCTGCCGACTGGGTCGGCACGGCGGGCGTGGCTCCCTCCTCCGGCAGCTCCCGCATCGGCTTGCCAAACGTCGCGACGTAGCGCGCCAGGTCAGGCCCGACGCTCGATGCGTCGATCTCGTAGGCCTGCCGCCGGCCGCTGCCGTCGGTTGCGTCGTACTCCCTGAAGCGCAGTCGGCCGCAGACCATCACGGTGTCGCCCTTGTGCAGGCTCTGCAGGACGTTGAGGCCGAGCTGCTTCCAGCAGTTGACCGACATGTAGACGACCTCGGTGTCGACCCATCCGCCGGAGGCGTTGTCGAAGCGACGCCCGCTCGCGGCCAGACGGAACTTCGTCACCTTCAGCCCCGAGGCGGTGACGCGCTGGACCGGATCGGCGACGAGATTGCCTTGCATCCAGAGATTCGTGTCCACGACGGGACTCCCTTCAGGCGTGCGGCCGGTACGACGGGCCGCGACTCCCGACACGATGCGGGCCCCGGACGTCGTACGGCGTCCGCGCGACCGCCGATGTGGACGGCGGCACGAAGGTGTGGACGAGCGGTATGCCAGTCTCACCGGCCATGGACGACTTCACCGGGAAGGCGGCGCTCGTCACGGGTGCGACGCGCGGCATCGGGTTCGGTATCGCGCAGGAGATCGTCGACCGCGGCGGGAGCGTGTGCATCACGGCACGCAAGCCCGACGAGCTCGAGGAGGCCGTCAGGACACTCGATCCGGACGGCACCGGCCGCGCGATCGCGGCGCGCGGCAGCGCCGACGACGCCGAGCATCAACAGGCAGCCGTCGCGCAGACGATCGAGGCCTTCGGCCGGCTCGACTTCCTCGTCAACAACGCAGCGGTCAACCCGCAGTACGGACCGCTCATGGAGGCCGACCTGGGCGCGGTGCGCAAGGTGTTCGAGGTCAACGTCGTCGCGATCCTCGCCTGGACGCAGCAGGCCTGGAAGGCATGGCTCGGCGAGCACGGCGGCGCCATCCTCAACGTCGCATCGGTCGGCGGGCTGCGTGCCGGATCACCCATCGGCGCCTACAACGCCAGCAAGGCCGCGGTGATCCACCTCACCCGGCAGCTCGCCGTCGAGCTCGGCCCGAAAGTACGCGTCAACGGCATTGCGCCGGCCGTCGTGAAGACGAAGTTCGCCCGGGCGCTCTACGAGGGCCGCGAGGACGAGGTCGCGTCGCACTACCCCCTGAAGCGGTTGGGCGTGCCGGAGGACACCGCGAAGCTCGCGGCGTTCCTCTTGTCCGACGACGCGTCGTGGATCACCGGCGAGACGGTGACGATCGACGGCGGTGTGACCGTCGGCGGAGGTGTCTGACATGAGCGACTCCCCCGTGGCGCTTGTCACCGGGTCGTCCTCCGGCATCGGCGCGCAGGTCGCCCGCCGGCTCGTCGCGGACGGATACCGCGTCGTCGTCAACTCCGTGCGGTCGGTCGACGAGGGCAGAGCGCTCGCCGCGGAGCTCGGCGACGAGGTCGCGCACTACATCCAGGGTGACGTCGCAGTCATCGAAGACGCACAACGACTCGTCGCCGAGACCGTCCAGCGCTTCGGCCGGCTCGACGTGCTCGTCAACAACGCCGGCACCACGGTGCGCATCCCGCACGCCGACCTCGAGTCGGCGACGCCGGAGATCTTCCGTCGGCTGTTCGACGTGAACGTCGTCGGTGCCTGGCAGGTCATCGTCGCCGCCGTACCGCATCTGCGGGACGCCGGCGCGGGCTGCATCGTCAACGTCGCGTCGCTCGCCGGCGTGCGGCCGACGGGCTCGTCCGTCCCGTACGCCGTCAGCAAGGCCGCGCTCAACCATCTGACGGTGCTGCTCGCGAACGCACTCGGGCCGGACATCCGGGTCAACGCCGTCGCACCCGGGCTCATCGACACGCCCTGGACCGCCGACTGGGACGACATCCGCGGAGCGGTCCAGGCGATAGCGCCCCTCAAGCGGTCCGGTCAGCCGGACGACGTTGCCGAGGTCGTGCTCACGCTCGTCCGGGCGAGCTATGTCACCGGACAGATCTGGGCGGTCGACGGCGGCATGTCGATGCGCTAGCCGACGGCGATCTGCTCGACGAGCGAGATGCGGTTCGCGATGGCCTCCAGCCAGATCGGGTCACCGGGCGGCCGCTCCGTGCAGTTGATCGCGTAGGAGTCGGGGCCGGTCGGTTCGCGAAGGTCCATGAGCAGCGTCACGGGAATCCCATGCTCGAGCAGGTGCATGACGGGGGAAGTCGTCATCACACCCTCCTTGGGGCTAGGAGGATTTTGAATTACATGGGTGTAATTCGGCCGGACCCGGGGAAACCTTGAGGGTTCAGCGCAGATTTCCGTCGAGGGCGCTGTGCCCCACCGCGACGAGCGGCGCGATCCGCTGCGCCATCTCGACGAAGCCCTCGCCGATCATCGCACCGGCACGCCCGCGAGCCGCGACTCCCGCGCAGACGACCGCGAGCTTGAAGCAGCCGAACCCGACGTAGAAGGGCAACTCGGACAGGTCGCGACCGGTCCGATCGGCGTAGCGGTCGAGCAGTTCACGCCTGGTCGGGAAGCCGTCGAGCATCGTCACCGACGGCACGGCCATCGTGTCCTGGCGGTCGGCGCCGTCGCCCTTCTCCTGCCAGTAGACGTAGAGGAGGCCGACGTCGGCGAGCGGGTCACCCAGGGTCGACAGCTCCCAGTCGAGCACCGCGTTGATGCGGCCCGGAGTGTCCGGGTGCAGCATCACGTTGTCGAGGCGGTAGTCGCCGTGCACGACCGGGCCGGTCTCCCCCGCCGGGAGCTGCTCGGCCAACCGACGCGCCAGCCGGTCGAGCTCCGGACCGTCGTTGGTGTCCTCCGGCTCCGGCGTCGCCTCCCACTGCATCGTCCATCGGCGCACCTGGCGCTCCAGGTAACCGGCCGGCTTGCCGTAGTCGCCGAGCCCGACCTTCTCGGGGTCGACCGAGTGCAGGTCCGCGAGCACGTCGACGAGGCCTTCGCCGATCGCACGACGCTGCTCCGGCTGGTCGGCGTAACCGGCCGGCAGCTGCTCGCGGACGATGTGGCCGCGCACGCGCTCCATGACGTAGAAGGGCGCGCCGAGGACCTGCTCGTCGGTGCACAACGCGAGCGTCTTCGGCACCGGCACCGGCGTCTCCCACATCGCGGTCATGACCCGATGCTCACGACGCATGTCGTGCGCGGTCGGCAGGACCGTCGACAACGGAGGACGGCGGAGTACGACGTCCCCCGCCGGTGACGAGACGATGAAGGTCAGGTTGGACTTGCCGCCGGAGATGAGCTCGATCGACACGTCGCGCCACGCGTCGTCGCCGAGCTGCTCCGCGAGGTAGCCGCCGACGGCCTTCGGGGGCGCTGCCTTCTCGCTGAGTGCCTGCAGGTCCGTGTCGGTCATCGAAGGCTCGTCCTCATCCTCGGGCGTCGTCCGGTGGTGCTCCGGCGGCGTCGTACTTCTCGTAGCGGCCGGCTCGACCTTCGGCCGGCAGCACGACCTGCGTGCAGCGGCTGGTCGCGAGGATGTCACCCGCGGCGTTGCGCAGCTCGGCGGCGCAGAACACGACGCGGCGGGTGCGTCGTACGACCCAGCCCTTCGCGGTCAACGTGCCCGGGGTCGCCGAGCGGAGGAACTCGACACGAAGGTCCGCGGTGAGAAACGCCTGGTCACGGTCGAGCACCGTCCAGCAGGCGCCGCCCATCCCGGCGTCGAGAAGCGCCGTCACCAGACCGCCCTGCACGATCGGGCCGCCGCCGGTCGGGAAGCAGTAGGCCTCGTCGGCGTCCCACGCCACCTCGGTTGCACCGGGCTCCCAGGACACCCGCCGGTAGCCGAGCGTCGCCCAGATGTGCGGCGCCTTGACCCGCTCGTGGTCCCAGTCGTCGATGTCGGCGAAACGCTCGCCGGGGGTGATCTGCGGACGGTCGCTCATAGTGCGGTGAAGTCTGCCGCACAGCGAAACGGCCGCCCCCTTCTGGGGGCGGCCGCTTCGCCATTCCGATCGCCAGATGTCGGCCATAGAAGGCCGATATCCGGCGATGGTCGGTCAGCTGGGCGGGATGCCGTTGGCCGGCGCGCTCGGCTGGGTCGCCGTCGACGGCGTGATCGGTCCGTTGCCGTCGTCGGTCGTCATCGGCGAGCCGGTGAGCTTGATCGCCTCACCGGTGACGATGCCGATCTGCGCGCCGGTGAAGCCGGCGTGCGACGTGCTGGAGTAACGGAACGGCACCGTGCCGGGACCCTGCGGGATCCCCTGCTCGATCGCCTTGACGATGCCGTCGCGGGTCGGGTTGGCCCCGGCGGCCTTCAACGCCTCGGCGAACGTGTAGGCGACCCCCATGCCGTAGAGCACGTTGCCGTCGAACGGCAGATTGGAGATGTACTGGTCGTGGATCTTCTTGAACAGCTGGATCCAGCTGTTGCTCGGGTCGGCCGGCGACGACAGGTAGGCGTCCGTGATCATGCCCTGGATCAGCTGGCTGCCGTTGACCTTCGCGCCACCCTGCTTGGCGAACGCCTCGAGCAGACCGGACAGCGTGATCGGGTCGGACCCCACGTTGCTGACGGCGAGCTTCGGGTTGTAGCCGACCTTCAACATGTTGAGCTTGAGCAGCGCCGTGAACGCCGGAACGGAGAAGGAGACGACGAGGTCGGCCTTCGACGCGGCGAGCTTCTGCACCTGCGACGCGATGTTGATGTTCGTGACCTGGTAGGGCTCGCGTGCGACGACCTGGCTCTTCGGGATCTCCATGTCGAGGCCCTTGACGCCGTCCTGGCCGAAGTCGTCGTTCTGGTAGAAGTACGCGATCTTCTTGCCGGCGAAGTTCTTCTTGATGTAGTCGCCGAGGATCTTGCCCTCGACCGTGTAGTCGGTCTGCCAGCCGAACGTGTAGGGGTGCTTGGCCTTGTTGTCCCAGCACAGGCAGCCGGACGCGACGAACAGGTCCGGCACCTTCTGCTGGTTGAGGAAGTCGATGACCTGCTCATGCGTCGGTGTGCCGAGCGCGTTGAAGATGGCGAAGACCTTGTCGTTGAGGATCAGCGACTTGGTCTGCGTGACCGTCTTGCTCGGGTCGTAGGCGTCGTCGACGTACTTGTAGATGATCTTGCGGCCGTTGATGCCGCCGCTGCTGTTGATGTAGTCGAAGTAGGCCTTTGACGCCGGCGCGATCTCGCTGTAACCGGGCGCGGCGACGCCGGTCAGCGGCTGCGTGCTGCCGATGGTGATCGTCGTCTTGGTGACGCCCGGGGCGGACGAGCCGCCGCCCCCGCCGCCACTGCTTCCGCCGCCACAGCCGGCAGCGGCCAGCGCCAGTACGGCGCCTCCCGCCAGCAGGCGAATCTGCGATGTGCGCATTGTTCCTCCGAGGGGGGGTCGGGCAGTGCTGAACGGAACCTATCTGGCGGGCCGCACGAGGCCGATCAGCCGTCGTACCGACCCGACGATGCCACCAGGGGCGACCAGCATGACGAGGGCGAGGAGGACGCCGTAGATCAGCAACGGAAGGTTGTTCGCGACCTTGTTGGAGCTGATGGACAGCGCGTTGGCGAGGTCCTGCGCCCAGTAGTTGGTGAGCATGACCACGAACACGGATCCGAGGACCGCTCCGCTCAGGCTGCCGAGCCCGCCGATCACGACGGCGGCCAGCAGCGTGAGTGACAGCTGGACGCTGAACGCGGCCGGCGAGGCATTGGAGAGCGCTAGTGCATAGAGGGCGCCGCCGAGGCCGGCCCACGCAGCGCTCACCACGAAAGCCAGCACCTGGACGCCGGGGACGGACAGTCCGGACAGGGACGCCGCGACCTCGTCGTCACGCACCGCGCGCATCGAGCGGCCGACCCGGCTGCGCATCAGGTTGGCGGTGAACCACAGCAGGACGATGCTGCAGATGACGCCGATGAACAGCGGCCACTGCACGAAGTCGAACCCGCTGTTGGCCGGTGCGTTCGCCGACGGGATCGAGATCCCCTGGCTGCCCTTGAGATGGCTCGAGAGCTTCTCGTACTGCGTCAGCGACGGCAGGCCGACCGCCAGCGCCAACGTCGCACCGGCGAGATACGGACCGCGCAGACGCGCTGCTGCTACTCCGACGATCGCGCCGGCAAGCGCGGACACGGCGATCGCCGCAGCGAACGCGCCGATCATCGTGAGGTTCGGGTGCAGCTGCCATTTGGGCCACAGCAGGGCGAACGTGTACGCGCCGACCATCATGAACGCGCCGTGCCCGAGCGATATCTGCCCGGACAGGCCGACCAGCAGGGTGAGTCCGATCCCTGCGCAGACATAGGCAGGGATCAGCTGCAGCTCCTGGTTGGTGGCCGGGCTGAACTGCTTGATCAAGAACCACGCGACGAGAATTCCGGCCACGGCGAACAGCGAGTGTCGGAGCAACGTCGACCTGCTGAGGACGCCATAGCGATCGGTCGAGCTCGCCGTCCGCGGTGCCTGCGAGAAGCGGTCTCGAGGCCCCTCCTGCTTGATCTCGGTCGCCTCGTCGTCCGCCATCACACCCGCCTCGCCGTCGCTCGGGCGAACAGGCCGTTGGGCCGCACCATCAGGACGGCGACCAGGATGACCAGCGCATACATGGGTTCGATGTTGTTGCTGATGTAGCTGTCCGCCCACGACAGGACGAGGCCGAGTCCGAGCCCACCCACCACCGCTCCTGCCGGGCTGTCGAGTCCGCCGATGACGGCAGCGGTGAACCCGTAGACCAGCAGCGCGTCGAACGGGCCCGTGGGCTGGACGTAGCCGGTCGACGTACCGGCGGCGAGGACGCCGGCGATCGCACCGACCGCGGCGGACACCGCCCAGCCCAGGGTCAGCAGCTGACCGACCTTCACGCCGAGCAGCCGCGCGACCTCGGGGCTGAAGGCGGCGGCGCGCATCCGAAGACCAAGTGCCGTTCGCTGGAACAAGAGATAGAGGAGTACGACGACCACGGCGACGGCGATGACGATGAACAGGTCGTTCGGCGCAAAGAACAGATGCCTGGACCCGACCGTGTAGCCGCGGAAGTCGTAGGCGGGCGGGTAGGAGTGCGACTGGCTGTTGCCCCAGATCATCCCGGCGAGCGCCTGCAAGGCGATGAGCAGGCCGAGCGTGACGATGACGGGATTGAGCGGTGGTCCGTTCTCCACCGGCCGCACAAGGACGCGCTCGGAGACTCCGCCGAGGATCAGCCCCGACAGCGTCGCGACCGCCAATGCCGCCCAGTAGTTGACGTTGTGCACCTGCACGAGGTCCCAGCCGATGAACGTCGTGAACATCAGCATGCCGCCCTGCGCGAAGTTCACGATCCGCGTCGACCGCCAGATCATGACCAGCGACAGCGCGACAGCGGCGAAGATCATCCCGTTGCTGACGCCGCCGAGGGCGAGATTGACGAAGCGGAACATCAGAATCCCAGGTAGGCGTGTCGGAGCTTCTCGTCCGCGGCGAGCTCCGCGGCCGGACCGGACGCGACGACGCGACCGAGGTTGAGCACGATCGCCTGATCGGCGACCGACAGGGCGCTGCGCGCGTTCTGCTCGACCAGCACGACGGTCAGGCTCTGCTCGTCGCGAAGCGTGCGCAGCGTTGCCATGATCTGGGCGGTGATCCGGGGGGCGAGCCCCAGCGACGGCTCGTCGAGCAGCAGCAGCTGCGGGCGGCTCATCAGTGCGCGGCCGACGGCAAGCATCTGCCTCTCACCGCCCGACAGAGTGTCGACCGAGCGGTCGCGGCGCTCGGCCAGCGGCCGGAACAGGTCGTAGACCTCCCCCATCGATGTCGCCATCTGCTTGCGGTCCCGTCGCCACAAGGCTCCGAGGCGGAGGTTCTCCTCGACGGTCAGCTCGGTGATGACGCCTCGACCTTCCGGGACGTGCGCAACACCCAGCCGCACGACGCGCTCGACCGGAGTGCGCACCAGGTCGTGCCCGTCGTAGACGATGCGGCCGCTGCGCGGGCGGATCAACCCGTTGACGGTCCGCAGCAGCGTCGTCTTGCCGGCGCCGTTGGCCCCGAGGACTGCCGTGATCGTGGCGCGATCGACGTCGAGCGAGACACCGTCGAGCGCCCGCACGGCGCCGTACGTCGTGACGACGTCCTCAATCTGCAGCATCGCCGACCTCACCGGTCTGTGCGTCGACCTTCTCGCCGAGATAGGCCTCGAGCACGCGCGGGTCGTCCCGCACCTCGTCCGGGGTGCCGGTCGCGATCCGGCGACCGAAGTCGAGCACGACGATGCGGTCGCACACCTCCATCACGAGGTCCATGTGGTGCTCGACGAGCAGCACGGACATCCGGCTCCGGAGATCCCGGATGAGCTGACCGAGCTCGCGCATCTCGTCGCTCGACAGCCCTGACGCCGGCTCGTCGAGCAGGAGCAGCCGCGGTTCGGCGATGAGCACGCGCGCGAGGGCGACCCGCTTCTGGACGCCGTACGGCAGCTGCCCGGGCAGCCGGTCCGCAACCTGCTCGATGTGCAGCTCCGAGAGGACCTCGAGCGCGCGGGCTCGAAGACGGAGCTCCTCCGCGTCGCTCATCGGAAGCGCGACCAGTGCGGGCCAGAACCACCAGCGCGCGTCCTTCGTCGCGCCGACCATGACGTTCTCGAGCACCGTGAGGTGAGGGAAGAGCCCGAGGCCCTGCAACGTGCGGCTGATGCCGAGCTCCGCGAGCTGCCGGGGCCGGTGCCGGCGCAATGTGTCGCCCCGCCAGAGCAGTCCGCCTTCGCTCGGGCGGGTGAAGCCGCAGATGACGTTGAACAGCGTCGTCTTGCCGGCGCCGTTCGGTCCGATGATGCCGACGACCTCGTTGTCGCCGACGGTCGCCGACACGTCGGTCAACGCCGTCAGTCCACCGAAGCGGACCGTGACTCCCTGCACCTCGAGCAGCGCAGCCACGCGGGGCGACCTCCCAGGACGGCGGTTGCGTCGGAGACTATCGGCGGGTGTCCGGGTGGCAAGAGCCGGATTTCCGGCGCCGTCGCCGCGGGTCGCAGAGCGTGGCGCGCCCGGCAGGGATCGAACCTGCGACCAACCGCTTAGAAGGCGGCTGCTCTATCCGCTGAGCTACGGGCGCCTGTCCCCACGACATGGTGGAGTCTCCGCAGCGTAGGTCAGCCGAGCGGGTCAGCTCACCGTGAACTGGCCGTGCATCTGGCTCGCGTGGGGGTCGCAGACGAACGTGTAGGTGCCCGGCTTGAACGTCACCGTGAAGGTCTTGACGCCCTTCTCCGGCACGCTGGTCAGGTCGTCGACGCCGCTTCCCTGAAGGTGGAAGTCGTGGATCCCGGAGTCGTCATGGACGACGAGCTTGTACGTGCCGGCGGCGAGATGCGTGATCGGCGCGCCCTTGCCGTCCGACAGCTGGATCGTGAAGGCATCGTTCTGGCCGACGACGCCGACGAGCGACGCCGGGTGCTGGAGCGGCGCACTCGCCTGCCCACCGGAGTTGGCCGGCGCGTTGGACGAGGTGTTGCCGCTGCTCGACCCGCCGCACGCCGCCGCGCCGATCGCAACTGCTCCGACCACCAGTGCTGTTGCCGTACGGCGCACGACATCTCCTCTCGTCGACCACGAACCCATCGTGGTCGTAGTACGAATTCGCGGTGGCCACGGTTCAGTACGGCGCCGCGGCCTGGCTTCACCGTAGGGTTGCAGCGTGACAGAGCCGCTGGTGTGGATCGACTGCGAGATGACCGGCCTCGACCCGCAGGTCGACGTGCTGGTCGAGGTCGCGGTGGTCATCACCGACAGCGAGCTGACGCTTCTCGACGACGGCCTGGACATCCTCATCGCCACGGACCCGGCGAAGCTCGAGGGGATGGAGGACGTCGTACGAGAGATGCACACGGCGTCCGGCCTGCTGGAGGCCCTCGCGACGGCCTCCACCACGGTGGAGGAGGCCGAGCAACAGGTGCTCGACTATGTCCAGAGGTGGGTCCCGGAACGCCGCAAGGCGCCACTGTGCGGCAACTCGATCGCGACCGACCGGACCTTCATCACGCGCTACATGCCGAAACTGGACGACCACCTGCACTACCGGATGATCGACGTGTCGAGCATCAAGGAGCTGGCTCGCCGCTGGTACCCGCGGGCCTACTTCAACGCACCCGCGAAGAACGGCGGCCACCGCGCGCTCGCCGACATCATCGACTCGATCACCGAGCTGCGCTACTACCGGGCGGCGGTGTTCGTGCCGGCCCCCGGCCCCGACACCGAGGCCGCCCGAGCCGCCGCCGAACTGGCCGTCGCACCGCCGCCGGGAGCGGTCGCCCAGGACTGAGCACAGGGCGGCGCGGGCCGGATAGACTGGCCGACGTCGCGGCGACGCGACTCTTGGTGGGTGTAGCTCAGCTGGTAGAGCACCGGGTTGTGGTCCCGGGTGTCGTGGGTTCAAGTCCCATCACTCACCCCATCCGAACCCGCAGGTCAACAGCCTGCGGGTTCGCCCTTTTCGACGAGACGGTCGGCCCCGAATCGCACCGTTGGAGGTTCACGTGAAGGTCGCAGTCGCTGGGGGCACCGGCCTCGTCGGGAGCAGAGTGGTGGCCCGTCTGACGGCCCGCGGGGACGAGGTCGTCGTGCTGAGCCGTTCCCACGGCGTCGACCTCACGACCGGCGACCGGCTTGCTGAGTCGTTGCGAGGAGTCGAGGTCGTCGTTGACACCACGTCACTGGCATCGACGAAGCCGAAGGACACGGTGGAGTTCTTTCGCGCGGTGGCCACGAATCTGCAGGGCGCGGGACAGGCCGCCGATGTTGCGCGGATCCTCACCCTCTCGATCGTGGGGATCGACGGGCTCGGAGGTCGTCCGTACGGGCACTACGACGGCAAGCGGGCCCAGGAGGCCGCGACCGAGGCCGGACCGGTGCCCACAGTCATCTTGCGAGCGACACAGTTCCACGGCTTCGCCGGCCAGATGATCGACTGGACGGCGAAGCGTGGCGTTCTCCCCATGCCACGAACTCCCGTCCAGACCGTGGACGTCGACGTGGTCGCCGACCACCTTGTCCGGCTCACGACGGAACAGGTCGACGCAGACCACGTCCGGTTCAACCTCGCCGGACCTGAGAAGCGGCTGCTCAGTGAACTCGTGAAGGCAACCGCCAAGGCCCGCGGTCAGCGTCTCGTGGTGCTACCGGTGTGGCTGCCCGGCGAAACGCCTCGCCGGATCCGCGCCGGCGCGCTGCAGGCACCCGCCGGCTCGATCATCGCCGGAGGCACCTTTGACGAGTGGCTCGCCCGGAGCACCTCGTGATGCGCGTTCCCGCGTGCGCACGGGAGTGAGCCCTCTGCTGCCTCATTCAGGCCGCCTCTCGGTCGCCAACAGAGAGCGTGAGGGGCCGACGCGCGTGCACTAGCCTGTCCCGGTCGGGACGAGCGACGCGAATCACGGCGACGCAAGGGGAAAGCCATGCCGGGGCGGCTGCCGCAGCGTCCGTCCAACAACGCGGTTCGGCGTCCGTCCCGTCGGGACGAGCCTCCTGCCGCAGCGAATGAGCAGGCGGCCGGCCGAGCGCGGCACTGGTGGGACATCGCCCTCGTCGGCGCGGCCTACCTGCTGCTCGCCTGCTTGCTGTACTGGCCCGTAAGCCCCATCGACGCGCGGCACATCGTCGACTGCGCATGCGCCGATCCGGCGCAGGAAATCTGGTTCCTGCGCTGGGTGCCGTTCGCGCTCGCGCACGGCACCAACCCTTTCCTCACGTCGTACGTGAATGCGCCCTACGGTGCGAACCTGGCCGTCAACACGTCCATGCCCCTGCTCGGGCTTGTTGGTTGGCCCGTGACGGCAGCCCTCGGCCCGGTGGCGACCTACAACCTGATGCTTCGACTGGCGCTTGCGCTCGCCGGAGCGTCGATGTACGGCGTGATGCGTCGGTACGTCGCGTGGCGCCCGGCGGCTTTCGTGGCGGGCTTGCTGTTCGCCTTCTCGCCCTTCATGGCTGGGCACGCACAACGACATCTGTTCATGACGTTCCTCCCGCTGGTGCCGTTGTTCGTGTTGCTTG
This sequence comes from Mycobacteriales bacterium, assembly GCA_035695045.1. GTDB lineage: Bacteria > Actinomycetota > Actinomycetes > JAFAQI01 > JAFAQI01 > DASSKP01. Next base: position 19,952 of record DASSEX010000051.1, read on the forward strand.
TTGACGACTGGCTTGTCAGCTGTCGCCGTTCCTCTGCGGTTGCTGGGGCATTGGTCGGGGTCGTGGCCGCGGTCGAGTTCCTGATCTCGCCGGAAGTGGTCGCGCTCGAGGCCATCGGTGTTGCCATCGCCCTGACCTACCTCGCCGTCACCCATCGACCACAAGTGCGGGACAGGGTCGGTCGGATAGCTCGCGGCCTACCCGGCGCAGCGCTCGCTTTCGTCGCAGTAGCGGGGTACCCGCTGTATGAGCTCGTCGCGGGACCGCTTCGCCCGTCCGGTCCGATTCACACGTTCGGCCTGTCCACCCGGTACCACGCGGACCTGCTCTCACCGGTGCTCCCGACGCCCAGTTTGCTGCTGGCGCCGCACGCACTCCTCGCCCCCAACAACTCCCTCGTAGCGGGAGTCGGTCAAGAGCCGGGGATGTACGTCGGCATTCCGCTGCTGCTCGTGCTGCTCTATGTCGCTGTGCGGCTCCGGCGGCTGGTGATCGTGCAGGTGCTGTCGGTGACCATGGCCACAGCGTTCGTGCTCGCTCTCGGCCCGCGACTGACCGTTGCCGGTCGATCGGTGTTGACACCTCTTCCTTACGCGGTGTTCCACTTCGTGCCGGTCGTGCAGAACATCGAGCCGGCTCGCTTCGCGCTGATCGTGCAGTTCGGCGTAGCCGCGCTCGTCGCTGTCGGCGCTGACAGATTGCATCGGTGGTGGCGCGATCGGCCATCGCGCACGCGGCGGGCGCAAGGGCTGCGAGTCGGTGTTGCCACGCTGGCCGCTGTGGCGGCGCTCCTGCCATTCGTGCCCCGCCAGCTGTCCTCGGCACCGACCCGAGCGCCGCGGCTGTTCACTTCCGGACAACAGAGGGCAATTCCCGATGGCGCGCTGGCCTTGACCTTTCCCTTCGCAACCCGGGCGAACGAGGGCATGCTGTGGCAGGCGCTCGGTGGGATGCGCTTCCGCATCCTGGGCGGCCTGATCTTCGTGCCCGACGCGAGGGGGAGGTCCACGGCCTTGCCGACGCGGCCCGTGCCGCCTGTTCTTCTGCCCGTGCTCCGAGGCAACGACCGGTCGACGGACGCAGCACGACGGCGCAGCGAGGAGCGAGCTCTGGACAGGCTGTGCCGCGACGCGAAGGTCGACGTGGTTCTGGCCTCGATGCGCTCGCGCGGGTCGCAGCGTTTCGTCGAGCTCGTCGACAGCACGCTCGGGTCGACGCCCGTCGTCGTCGGCGACGTGGCGATGTGGCTGGACGTCCAGGGCGATCTGAGACGCGTCGCCGCGTCCCCCTGATCGGCCCTACCGGTCCGCGGTGTTCCACCGAAGGCGTCGCAAGGACGAAGTCAGGCAACAAGCAGTCGAAGACCGAGATCCGCAGCGTCGAGCGTGATCAACTCGCGATTCCGCGCTGCCCATGCCCCTGATGCGAGGTCGTCGCGCAGGTTGGCCACGGCCCTCTGCTCGATGTCCGGGCCGAGCCTGGCCCAGATCGACATGCCGCGGCGCACCTCGTCGTCCAGGTACGCCTCTGGTCGTCGCCAGTACGCCTCGGGGAACCCATCCACGCAGTCCCAGGGAATCGACACCGGGACAACGCCGGCGCCCAACGCCTGCGCCTGCTCGGCCAGCGAAGGATGACTGGCGACCAGGTCCGCAAGTTCAGGGAGGTAGTCACGTGTCAGCCAGAACTGACTGAGGCCTTCGAGGGCGAAGGTGAACACCACCACGCGACGAGCGACCCGCCGCAGTTCGCGCAGGCCGGCGATCGGGTCTGGCCAGTGATGAGTGGTCGCGACAGCCATCGCGGCATCGAACGAGCCGTCTGCGAACGGCAGACTCTCTGCAGTAGCTGCTACGCACGGAGCCGCGTCCGACGAACGCTGGGCGCGCATGACCGCGGACGGCTCGACCGCAAGCACCTGACGGTGCGGCGGCTCGTACGAACCCGAGCCGGCCCCCACGTTCAGAACAGTCTGAGCATCGCCGAGCGCATCCCAGATCTGCCTCGCAATGCGCGGATCCGTGCGCCGCGTCGCGCTGTAGGTGCCGCCGATCGCGTCATACAACTGCGTGCTCGACACTCAGACTGCCTCTCCCGCTTTCGCCACATGCTCTCAGAGACGCAGGTGAACAGCACCCGTCACGCGTGCGGGTGCATACGCGAGCGGGCGTGGAGGACGCGATAGATGCCGATCCCGAGTGGGATCCCGGCGAAGAGCGGCAGCAACTCGGGGTCGCCGGGGTCTCCCTCTGAGTTGGTCGTAACGATCAGCCACCACAACGTGAACATGGCTGCGGCCAGGACCATCCCGACGATGATGTACCGGATACCAGAGCGAAGTTCGTCGGATGGTGTTGACCCGTTCTTGGTGGGCTGCACCTGGCCCACCGTGAGGTCGCTGTCGGCACGAGGTGCTGGTGCGACTCCCGGTTCGGTGCTGCCGGTGTCGAGCCGGAATGGCGGGTACTCGTCCGTCATCAACAGCACGTAGGCGAGTACGCGGTACACCCACCGGTTGAGTCCCATGATCAGGTCGAAGAGGCTCGGGGGGTAGCGGTCGGTGAACAGCAGGATCACCATCGCAACCAGAGTGAGCAGGCCGAGTAGGCCGCCGGCGGCGACAGACCAAGGCATGTCGCGGGGGATCCAGAACGGGATCCCGGCGAACACCGCCGCGATAAGGAGTTGCGGCAGGGCCAGCAGCCACGACTTGACAAGGACAAGCCCTCGCGAAAGTGATCGCGGGTATTCGACGGTGAGGTCGGCGGGATAGCTCGGGTCCGGCTCCAGACTGAACGGCGGGTAGCGGTCCGTGGCCAGGACGTCGAAGGCGTAGAACTCGACCCGCCATGTCCAGCGGAGCACGCCGACGTTGAACTCGAAGATCGACCGCGGGTAGGTCCCGGTGAACAGGATCGCTATACCGGCCACCACCGTGAGCACGGCTGCCGCCGTCCAGAGCAATGCGAGCACCACCACGTGCGGTATGGCGAGGAACCACTTCCACAACCATTGCCACCGGGCAAGCTCCGGATCGATCCGGCCCTCGAGGCGCACTGGATATGTCCCGGATTCCGTCACACCGTCGGATCGGGCCTCAGCCGAGTCCTCAGCCATGGCCGGTCGGTCCATCTTGTCCGTAGCAGGCATACCGTCACCTCCGGCAGCAGGCACCCCAGTCCGGTGTCCTCCCTGGGCGACCGGGGCACAAGAGGCGAACGTCCGTGTCATTCGGTACGACCCGCGCCTCGACCCGTCGGTACCGTCGTCGAAGGCAGAGCGATGTGCGCTGGTCGGGTCGTCACCGAACTCCGCGCCCACGCGGGCAACCGGTTCGTCGACGACATGGCCCTCGTCCTCGAGCGGCGCGCGACTTGACGTAGGCGCCGTTCCCGATACGTCGCCGTGGGTGCGTCAACGCGGCGGCAGCCACATCCGGGGCTCGGCATCAGCGTTCCTGGGACCAAGGACTCTTTCGGCCTCCATTCGCTTTGCGGATCCTGACCTGAAGCGAAACCGACAGGGTCGAGCATGTCCGACGACGGATCCACACGGCTTGGCGATCTCTATCTGCAGATGTGCCGGATGCGGTACGTCGAGCAAGCGCTGGCACGCCTGTGGCATGCCGGCATGGTGTCGGGAGAGATGCATCTCGGCATCGGTGAGGAAGGCGTGGTCGCCGGCGTCGTCGGGGCGCTCGAGCCGGGTGACGCGCTGGCGTTGGACTACCGGTCAACGCCGCCGTTGGTTGCGCGCGGTGTGCCGGTCGCGCCGCTGCTCCTGGAGATGCTCGGGTCACCGGCTGGACTCTGCGCGGGCCGCGCGGGTCACATGCACCTCATGTCGCCGGAGCACCTTGCCGCTGCGAGCGGCATCGTCGGCGCACCTGGGCCGCTCGCGTGCGGCTTCGGGTTGGCGGCCAGTCGCCTTGCCGAGGGACGAGTCGCCGTCGCCCTTTTCGGCGACGGCGCGGTGAACGAGGGCATGCTCATGGAGGCGCTGAATCTCGCGGCGGCATGGCATCTACCGGTGGTCTTCGTGTGCAAGGACAACCGCTGGGCGGTGAGCACGCGGTCCTCTGAGCTGACCGGTGGCGGATTGCGCCGTCGACTCGCGGCCTTCGGACTTCCGGTCGCGGTCGTCGACGGCGCCGATGTCCTGGCGGTCGACAGGCAAGCACGACGACTCGTGGCGCGGGCTCGCGCCGGAAGAGGCGCGTCGGTGCTGCTGGCGCGGTGCACACGAATGGAAGGTCACTTCGTCGGAGACCCGATGGCACGACTCAATGTCGCGGTCGAACAGTCCCGGCCTCTCGTCGAGCAGCTGAGGGCGCAGCCCGGTGCTCCGATGACCGAGCGGTTCGCCGCACTTACGAGCATCGTCCGACGCAACGTGTCCGCTTCGCTCGGTCGATCGAGCCGGCGTCGCGATCCACTGCGCGTCGCCGAACGTCGGTTCTCCCGACCAGCGGCCAAGGAGATCGCGGAGCAGGCGCGGGCCGAGATCGAGCAGGCTCTGGAAGCGACCCGAGCGGCGGTCGGTGCGCATGCCTGAGACAACCTTCGGTGCCGCCATCGAGACCGCGATCCGCTCTGCCATGGCCGCCGACCCGCGCATCGTGATCCTCGGCGAGGACGTCAGCGTGCTGCGGCGCGACGCCTACGTCCGGTTCGGACGCCGCCGTGTCGTCGATGGCCCGATCAGCGAGTCAGCCCTGCTCGGCGCGGCAGTCGGTGCGGCGATGGCCGGGCTTCGCCCGCTCGTCGAGGTCATGTTCGTCGACTTCGTCGGCGTCGGTCTCGACCAGCTCCTCAACTCCGCGGCCAAAGTCGACGCGTTCACCAACGGACGGTGGCGCGCTCCCATGGTCGTTCGGGCCGCGTGCGGCGGCGGGTACGGCGACGGCGGTCAGCACGAACAGGCGCTGTGGGGCCTGCTCGCCGGCATCCCCGGGCTCACTGTCGTCGTGCCATCGACACCGGCGGACGCCGCCGGCCTCATGCTCTCGGCGCTGGAGCACGACGGACCGGTCGTCTTCCTCGAGCACAAGCTGTTGTCGGAGCAGTGGCGGGACTACGTCGGCGGCGCCGTACGGTCAGACATCGATTTCGACGTACCGGTCGCCGGCGCCACCGGGGAGGTCAGCGATCCACCGGCACCGGTGCCGATTGGATCGGCGGCGCTTCGGAGAGAAGGAACCGATCTGGTCATGATCTCGGTTGGTGTCGGCGTGCACCGCTGTATGACGGCGGCGGACGGTCTGGCTGCGGACGGGATCTCGGCGGCGGTGATGGACCTTCGAACGGTGTCGCCGCTGGACACTCCGGCGGTCTTGTCGGCGGCTCGCTCGACCAAGCGGGTCCTCGTGGTCGACGAGGACTACACGCGCGGAGGATTGTCGGGTGAGATCGCCGCCCGGCTCAGTGAGGCCGATGTAGCGGCGGCCTACGCGCGCGTCACGACCGAGGAGACGATTCCCTATGCGCGCGCACTGGAGATCGAGGCGTTGCCCAACGTGCCACGAATCGTGGCAGCGGCTCGCGGTCTGGTGAGCCGCAGGACCGAGATGCGGGTCGAGATCACCGCGACGTGATCTGGGTGGAACGCACGCGGCGGTCGAAGTAGCTGAACCAGGCGCCCTGCGCCAAGCCGACGGTGCGCGCGACGACCTTCGTCTGCCAGTCCGGCGTGATGAGAAACCGACCCTTCTCCATGCCGGAGACGATGCTCGCTGCCACCTCATCGGCGCGGTAGGGCTTGATCGCGCCGGAGATGGCGGACGTCTCCGGAGGCTTGAACCTGTTCTCATATGCCAGCTGCGGGGTGTCCGTGTCGGGTGGGCAGACGCAGCCGACGTGGATGCCGCTGGGCCGCAGCTCCATTCGAAGCACCTCGAGCAGCGCGCGAACCGCGAACTTCGGTGGCCCGTACGCCGAGTAGCCGAACACACCCACCAGCCCGGCAGTCGACGAGATGCCCACCACGCTGCCTCGACCACGTTCGATCATTCCCGGCACGACGGCCCGAACCGCGTAGAGCGTGCCGAAGTAGTCGACCTCCATGGTGCGGCGGAAGACGGCGTCGTCCAACTGCTCGAAGTACCCCGGGTGGGCAATGCCGGCGCTGGTCAGCAACGCATCGCACGGACCGAGCGCAGTCGTCGCCTGCGTGATGGCCTCATCGACCGCGTCGCGGTCCGTCACGTCGAGACCGCCAACCGTGTACGCCGCCCCCGCCGCGCGCAGCTCCCGCTCGGTCTCGGCGAGGCCCCGGTCCGGCAGGGCCAGCACCGAGACGCGGGCGCCGCGGCGTACGACCTGACGGACGAAGGCGCGCCCGATGCCGCTCGAGCCACCCGTGACGATGACGTGAAGGGAGCGCCAGTCGTCAATACGCGGCGAGCCGGTTCGTGGGGACGGGCGGCGAGCATGGACCGGCAGCGCGACCATGTCCGAGACGCTAGGAACGAGTTGCCGCACGCGGCAGGGGCGAAGGTCCCTCACCCAACTCCCAGCGGGGCGGATCGGCAGGCCGTCTCACCACGCGAGATCCGCCGTTCCCGCGTTTGGCGGTGCAGGTTCCGGGCTGACGTGGGTAAGAGGCACGCGTGAGCCTGATGCCTGACGTGCTGCTCGGGGACCGTTACCGGCCGCTCGAGCGGCTCGCCGTCGGCGGCATGGGCGAGGTCTGGCGGGCGGAGGACACCCTGCTCGGCCGCCCCGTCGCGATCAAGATCCTGCGCCCCGAGTACGCCGACGACCCCGGCTTCCGCGGGCGGTTCCGCGACGAGGCGCGGCACGCCGCGATGCTCGCGCACCCGAACGTGACCCAGGTCTTCGACTTCAACGAGGGCGACGGCGACCAGCTGCCCTACATCGTCATGGAGTTCGTCACCGGCGAGCCCTTGTCCGAGCTGCTGCGCAGGAGCGGCGCCCTCCCGGATGCCCAGACGTGGTCGATCCTCGGCCAGACCGCGGCAGCTCTCGCCGCCGCGCATCGCGCCGGGGTCGTCCACCGTGACATCAAGCCCGGCAACATCCTGATCTGCCCGGACGGTCGGCTGAAGGTCACCGACTTCGGCATCGCGCGGGTCGTGAACCAGTCCTCCGTGACGCAGACCGGGCTGCTGCTCGGCACGGCGCAGTACCTCGCCCCGGAGCAGGTCGCGGGCGAGTCGGCGACGCCCGCGACAGACATGTACTCCCTCGGCATCGTCGGCTATGAGTGCGTCACCGGCCGGCCGCCGTACGAAGGCGACAACATCGCCGTGCTCCAGGCGATCCAGAACGGGCGCGTCCCGAAGGTGCCGACCACTGTCTCCCCCGGGCTGCGCGACCTGATCGAGTCGTTGCTGGACAAGGACCCCGCCCGCCGACCCAGCGACGGTGACGCCGTCGCGGCGCAGGCACAGCGGCTCGGCGCCGACACGACCACGGACGAGACCGCCGCCTACACCCCCTACCCGGTCGACGAAGGGTCGCCGGGCGGTGGCACCCCCTTCGTCGCGGGTGGCTCCACCCAGGTCCTCCAGCACGCGGCAACGCCGTCCGGTCCGGCGGCCGGTGATGACATCGAGCCGACGGCCGAACCTCCGCGGCACGACCGTCGGCGGGTGCTCCTCCTCGTCGGCGCCCTCGCGACCGCGGCGGTTCTCGCCGCCGTGCTGGTGCTCGTCGTGCGTGGGGGTGGCGGTTCGCACTCCGGCACGACGGCAGCGCGCCGTACGTCGCCGAGCTCGACGCCGAGTCACGCGCTGACGGTCGCGAGCGCCGTCGGCTACCCGGGCGGGTCGGACCATCCGGAAGAGCTGCCGCTGGCGATCGACCACAGCAAGTCGACCGCGTGGATGACCGAGCACTATGCGAGCGCGGCCTTCGGCAACCTCAAGTCCGGCACCGGCGTGGTCTTCACGGTCCGCGGTGGCTCTGCGCGCACGGTGACCATCACCTTCGCCCAGCCGGGCATCAGTGCACAGCTCTTCGCCGGCAACCACCCGGCCGGCCGGCCGGTCGCGGCCACCCAGTCGGCGCCGGGAGTCTGGCGCATCCACCTGGACCCGTCGGTGCACTCGTCGTCGTGGCTGGTGTGGATCACGAAGCTCGTGCCGGATGGCGGCGGCTACCGCGCCGGTATCGCCGACATCCGCTTCACCGCCTGACTCCGTCGGAGCCCGCGACGCCGGGGCGGTGCGAGTGCAGCCGCAGATGCCGGCTCTGATCCGGCGCCGTGGGCTGTCCGAGCCAGTGAAGCGTCGACTCGCGTGCCCTCTCGACGAGTTCTCGAGTGTGGCTGAAGTCGACGGGTGACACCGACAACGGACACAGCGGCGGAGCGACGTGCAACGACACGGTGCCCTGCAATGCCTGCACATCCGAAATGAGTCGCTGCTGGATCGCCACCGTGACGGCATGCATCGCCATCCCGATGGGTGACCGGGGCGCACGTTCGAGCGCACAGGCATACCCCGTCGGCAGGACATAGATCTCATCAGCGCCGGCGGTGAGCGCCGCCGAGATCGGAGTGTTGTTCACCACACCCCCGTCCATCAGTAGATGCGCGCCCACCTGCACCGGGGGGAAGACGCCGGGAAGCGCAGCACTCGCCATGACAGCGTCGGAGACATCACCACGCGCGATGTTGACCTCTCGACCGGTTGCGACCTCGGTGGCAACGACGGTCAGGGGCTTCCCCGCATCCTCGACCCGGTCGTAACCGAGATGCCTCTCGAGCAACCGCCGCAGCGGCGCCGGATTGGCGAAGCCTGGCTCGCGCCGAGCGACGACGCGCATCAGCCGCAACGGATCCGTCGGGAAGATGTCCCGGCGGGAAAGCCGGGACCAGATGTCCGCGAGTTCCTGCACGCCGTCCAGCCCCGGATGGCCCGCGATGTACGCCGCATTGATCGCGCCGACCGACGTTCCGACGATGACATCCGGCGCGATGCCTTGCTCGGCCAGCGCCAGCAACATGCCGACCTGCACCGCCCCGAGACTGCCGCCGCCGGAGAGCACGAAAGCGGTCGTCACCATCGCGGCTCGCGCAGGTCAGGCGGTCACGAAGTTCGCGACGACCTGGCCGAGCCGCTCACCCGCGTCCTCCTGCAAGAAGTGGCCGGCCTGCTCGATCGTCGGGTGGTCGAGCCCCGCAGCACCCGGCATCGCCTTCGCGAAGACCGGTGCCATCACACCGGTGATCGGATCGGAGTCGCTGAAGGCACACAGGAACGGCAGGTCGAGGCCGGTCAGCACCTCCCATGCTTTGCGGTTGGCCACGCCGCCGGGGTCATCCGGCGTCGTCGGCACGAGCATCGGGAAGGCGCGCGCACCCGCCTTGTAGGACTCATCGGGGAACGGGGCGTCGTACGCCGCCAGCACAGCCGCGTCGGGTTTCGTGACACATCCGCCGGCGACGAACCGAGCGATGTCGAGATGTTCCGCGTTGGCGACCGCGTTGCGGAACATGTACCAGACCTCGGCCATCGGGTGGGTCCCGTCGGGCAAGCCGGTGTTGGCGGCTACGACCCGCGCGAAGCGGTCAGGGTTCTCGGCCACCAGGCGCAGTCCGATCAGGCCACCCCAGTCCTGGCCGACGAGCGTCACGTCACGCAGATCGAGGCGGTCGAAGACGGCCTCGCGCACCCACTCCACGTGCCGGGCGTAGGTGTAGTCCGCGACCTCCGCCGGCTTGTCGGAGCGGCCGAAGCCGACGAGATCGACCGCCACCGCACGGCAACCGCGGTCGGCCAGCACGCGCATGACCTTGCGATACAGATAGGACCAGGTCGGCTCGCCGTGCAGGCAGAGCACGACCGGGCCGTCGGCGGGTCCGGCTTCCACGAAGGCGACGCGGATGGTTCCGCTGCCGTCGCCGCTGTCGACGTCGACGTACGAGGGCGCCCAGGGGAACTCGGGAAGATCGGTGAATCGCTCGTCGGGAGTGCGCAGAATTCTCACGCGGTCATCGTGACGTGTCGTCGGGCGCCGACTGCATCTGACCCAACAGGTAGCTGCCCCACCGGCCCGGCGTGCGCGGCTCGCGATGGGTGCGCGGCAACGGCACGTGCCTGCCGTCCATGGTGTCGAGCAACCGATCGCGGACGGCCTCGACGCGGAAGGCGATCGCTCCGACGACACCGTCGTGCGGCAGGTGGGGATGGGGTCGTGTCGGTGCCTTCAGGAGCACGTCGAGATAGGACGCCGCAAGGGCGCGTTCCTCATCGACGGTCAGCACCTCGCTGAGTGCGGCGAGCCGTTCGTGCTCGGTCTCCGCGTGCGCCTCGAGCCGCTCCAGCAACGACCCACGCAGCCGTTCGGTGTCGAGGCCGGCGGCCAAGGCGTCGCCGCTGTGCCGCCGCTCCGCGATGCGCAGCATCCGCTCCAGCTCCACATCGCGGCGGGTGACCTCGCGGAGAAATGCAGCAGGTTCCTGGAGCCGACGCGAAGCCGCCGGCCGCAGCGTGCGGGCGGCGGCTGCCAGGTGCGCGGACAACCACACGATCGCCTCGAGCGGGCGCGCGTCGTCATCCGACAACGTGGCCAGCGCCTGCGTGTGCGCGTCCTCCACGACGCAGCTGAGGACCGAGTCGGTGGAGGCTTCGAAGCAGAGACTCGTCATGGCCGGCTCCTTGTCGTGGCCAGGGAGAGGAACTCGGCGCGCGTTCGCGAGTCGTCGCGGAGCGCGCCGAGCATTGCGCTCGTCACGGTCGACGACCCCTGGGCTCGCACACCGCGCAGAGTCATGCAGCTGTGTTCTGCAGACATCACGACGCCGACGCCACGCGGGTTCAGGTGGTCGTCGAGCCAGTTCGCGACCTGCTTGGTCAGCCGCTCCTGCACCTGCGGCCGACGCGCGAAGAGCTCCACGACGCGCGCCAGCTTCGACAGGCCGAGGATGCGGTTGGCCGGGAGGTAGCCGACGGTGGCGGTGCCGGTGAACGGCAGCAGATGGTGCTCGCAGACGGAGGTGAACGGGATGTCACGCGCGACGACGAGCTCGTCGTAGTTCTCCTCGTTGGGGAACGTCGTCAGGCCGAACTCGCGGGGCGCGAGCATCTCCGCGTACGCGTTCGCGACGCGGGACGGCGTACGGCGCAGGCTCGGGTCCTCGACGTCCATGCCGAGCGCGCGCATGAGGTCCTCGACCGCCGCAGCCGCTGCCTCGACGTCGACGGTCGGCCGGTCGACCGGCCGCAGCGGTGCCTGCACGATCTCGGCCGTCATGCGTGCCCACCGGGGAAGACGTCGACCTCGTTCTGGTGCCAGACCGGGTGGTCGCCGGCGGTCTCGACGTTGAAGCCGTAGTCGAAGACGAGCGTGCCACCGAGCGTTGCGCCCGCGAAGGTCAGCAGCGCCGCGAGGACCGAGAGGATGAGCACGGCGACAGAGGTGTACCCATTGTCCGGCTGGCCTAGCGCGCGGACGGCGAGATCGACCAGGACCAGCGCGGTGACGGTCAGCATCGTGATCGCGTGGGCGTTGATGGTGCGCCGGGCCTGCGTCCCGGGTTCACTGGACCGGTGCCAGTCGGCCCAGCCGGTGAGCGCGGCGAGAAGCGACACAGCGGCGCCCCCGAGAAGCGTCCAGGTGCCCGCGACGTAGAGCTGCCGGGCGACGGCCGGGTGGCTGCTGTGGGTCGCGATGGACAGGATGTCGAACGCCGCGGTGAACAGGTAGGCGGTCACGGGGACGTCCGTCAGCGGAGGGTGGAACGGCTTGCCCGCATAGCCGCGGAGTCCCTTGAACTTTCGGCCTTTCACGGTCAAGCCCGGACGGAACGTGAGCCGGCGCATGAACTGCCTCCTGGTTGACGGACCGGCCTCGAGCCGGGACACTATTAACAGTAGATATTGGTGATAGAGCATGGAGGGGCCGGATGTCAAGCGATGCAGGCAACGCCGCACTCCATCTGCTCGCCGAGCCGACCCGGCGGCGGGTCTACGACGCGGTGCGTGCCGGTGACGGTCCGCAGACCCGCGAGGCCGTCGCCAACGCCGCGGGCATCAGCAAGCGCCTGGCCGCCTTCCACCTCGACCTGCTGGCCGAAGGCGGCCTGCTCGAGGTCGACTACGCGCGCCCGCCGGGCCGCAGCGGTCCCGGAGCCGGTCGCCCGGCGAAGCGCTATCGCCCGGCGCCGATAGAGGTCGAGCTGCGGGTGCCGGCGCGGCGCTACGACCTCGCTGCACGCATCCTGGCGCGCGCCGTCACCGAGTCGGGGCCGGGCATCGACCCGCAGCAGCAGGCGCTGCACGTGGCTCGCGAAGAGGGTGAGCAGATCGGCAGGCTGCGCCGTCCTGGTGGGCGACTGTCGGCCGCCGCGACCCTCGACACCGCCGAGCAGGTTCTCCACGACCTGGGATACGAACCGGCGCGCTCCGACGAGCGGTGCGTGCGGTTGCGCAACTGTCCGTTCCGTTCGGTCGTCGACGTCGCACCCGCTCTGGTGTGCGGTGTCAACGACGAGCTGGTGAGCGGCATGCTCGACGGGCTCGGCGGACATCGATCCGTCTCGGCGGCACTCGACGGCGCGCCGCCGGATTGTTGCGTGACCGTCGCACGTCGCTGAACCGGTCTCCGCTGAAGAACGTGATGGGGGCATGCATCGAATCTTGCGAACCAGTGCGGTCATCACCGCGGTGCTCACCGGAGCTGTCGCCTGCGGGAGTGGCAGCAGTGGAAGCACCGCACAGGTGAAGTCGAAGGGGGGCGCGACGGCGGCTGCCGTCGTCGCGACGCACTCCAGTCCGAAGGGCACCTACCTCACGGACAGCAAGGGCCGCACGCTCTACCTCTGGACTGCGGACTCGGGCTCGTCCTCGACCTGCGCCGGGCCTTGCGCGAAGGTCTGGGCGCCGTTCACGACCAGCGGCACACCGCAGGCGTCCGGCAGTGTGCAGCAGTCCATGCTCGGAACGACGAGCCGCAGCGACGGTACGACGCAGGTCACCTACGCCGACCACCCGCTCTACTTCTACGAGGACGACAAGAGCGCCGGCGAGATGGAAGGCCAGGGATCGGACGAGTTCGGCAGCAAGTGGTGGATCGTCGCCCCCGACGGATCAGCCATCAGCGCGTCCGGCAAGAGCTCGGCGAAGCCGAAGAGCTCGTCCGGCTCCACCCCGAGCAAGTCCAGCTACAACTGGGGCTGAGCGTCAGCGCCGGGACGATCGCCGGACCCCCCGCCGGCGAAGGTGAGCGGCCGCTGACCACGCGAGCGCTTCTCCCCCTTGCGCTCGCGTCGGTCGGCGGCCCGCTCGCGCTCGCCGCCCTGTACGCGCCGGGAGCGGTCTCTGACGTCACCGGCTCAGGTGGATCGATCGCCATCGCGGGAGCGATCGCGTTCGTCGCGCCGCTCGCCATCTGGCTGCGGTACAGCCGTGACATCGCAAGCAGCGGCGGCCTGTTCGCCTTCGTCGCCGCGGCAGTGGGCCGGCCGGTCGCTCTCGTGCAGGCCGCCCTGTGGCTGGCGTCGTACGTGCTTTATCTCCTCTATACGAGCGCGTACGTCGTCTACGACCTGCTGCCTCCGGTGTGGCCGGGCATCCAGTCCTGGCGACCGGCGTTCGCGGCGCTGCTGCCGGCCGTCATCGCGCTGACAGTGGTCTCCGGACGGCGCGTCGCGTTCGGTGCGATCGCTGTGCTCGGCCTCGTGCAGGTCCCGCTGCTCGTGCTGCTCGACGTCGTCGCCGTGCGACATGCCCCGACCGCCGCCGCCTTCGCGGGACGCGTCAACGGCGACACGACGCACGCAACCGCGGAGGTCGCGACCTTGTTCGTCTGTGGCAGCCTGCCGCTGTTCCTCGGTGGGGAGGTTGCTGCTCCTCGACGCGCATTCCGGCTGGCCTTGCCTGTCGCATTCGCGGTTGCAGCGGTCGGCGTCCTGCTCGCCGTCTACCCGCTGGCCCACGACCGCGCCTTCGCCCGCGCGAGCTCTCCCGGCATGTCGCTCGTGCGCGCGGACGTCGGTGCTGCTGCCGGCGACGCGGTCGGGCTCGGCGTCGCTGCGAGCGTCATCGCGGTGATGCTGCTGGAGTACGTCGCCATCACGCGGCTGCTGCGGGCGGTCGCCGGAGTCGAGATTCGCACCTCGACCCGTTGGCTCGGTGCCGCGCTCGTCCTCGCCGGCCCGGCCAGTCTGCTGTTCGACCCGGATCGCTTCTATCAGGCGCTGTTGCGGCCGTCACTCGTCCTGCTCTGGTTGTCACAGCTGGTCGTCGTGGTGGTCTTCCCGCTGTTCGTCGCGCGGCGCGGCGGCATCCGGCCCTGGCACCTCCTCGCAACGGCAGTCGCTGCTGCGCTGGCGACGTTCGGTGTCGTGACCGCTGCGGTGAATGCCTCCACCTGAGCATCGCGGCCTGCGAAGATCTGCGCGTGTCATCGACCTGGTTCGACCTCGATCCCGAATCGCCGTTCTCGCTGACGAACCTCCCCTACGGAGTCGTGCTCTGCGACCGCCTTCCTGGCCGCCGCGTGGTCGTCCGGGTGGGCCAGCAGGTTCTCGATCTCGGCCGCTTGGCGGAGCGCGGGCTCGTTCCCGGAGAGGAATGGTGGGCTACCGGCTCGCTCAATGCGTTCATGGCCACGGGCCCGGTGCGATGGCGAGAGGTCCGGTCACGGTTGACCGACCTGCTCGTCGACACCGGCCGGATGGACGACGTGGCCACGGCGATGCTGCCGCTCGAGGAGACGACGCCGATGTTGCCGTTCGACGTCGGTGACTACGTCGACTTCTACGCAAGCGAGCATCACGCGTCGAACGTGGGCCGACTGCTGCGACCCGGCCAGGAACCGCTGCCGCCCAACTGGCGTCATCTCCCTATCGGCTACCACGGGCGCAGCGGCACTGTCGTCGTCTCCGGGACGGACATCCGACGTCCATGCGGGCAGCGCCTGCCGGCCGGAGCGAAACCCGTTGACGGGGCTCCGGAGTTCGGTCCGACCCAGCGGCTCGACTTCGAGGCAGAGGTCGGCTGGGTCGTCGGGGCCCCGTCGGTGCAGGGTGAGCCCATCCCGGTCGACGCCTTCGCCGACCACGTCTTCGGCGTGTGCCTCGTCAACGACTGGTCGGCGCGCGACATCCAGTCGTGGGAGTACCAGCCGCTCGGCCCGTTCCTCGGGAAGTCGTTCGCGACGTCGGTCTCGCCCTGGGTCGTGCCGCTGGACGCTCTGCAAGCGGCCCGGTGCGAGGTTCGCTCCACGACGGACGGCGGGCTGCTGCCCTATCTGCGCGAGTCGGAGCCGTGGGGGATCGACCTGAGCCTGGAGGTGCGCCTCAACGGCACCGTGGTGTCGCGACCGCCGTACCGGTTGATGCACTGGTCGCCGGCGCAGATGCTCGCCCATCTCACGGTCAACGGCGCGTCCGTGCGCAGCGGTGACCTCTACGCGTCCGGAACCGTGAGTGGCCCGACCCGGGACGAGTTCGGGTCACTCATCGAGCTGAGCGACAACGGTGCGACACCGCTCACTCTCGATGACGGCTCGACCCGCGCCTTCCTCGAGGACGGTGACGAGGTGGAGATCACCGCGACCGCGTCGGGAGCCGACGGCTGCCGCATCGGACTCGGCGAGGTCACCGGCACCGTCGTTCCTGCGCTCGCTACAGGAGAACGCCCGGGTTGAGCAGGCCGCGCGGATCGAGAGCGTTCTTGATCGCGCGCATCATCGCGATCTCCTCGGGTGAGCGCGACAGCGACAGCCACTCGCGCTTCGCCCGGCCCACACCGTGCTCGGCGCTGATGCTGCCGCCGTACGACGCCACGAGCTTGAGCACCGCGTCGCTGACCGCCTCACCCGCGTCGACCGCACCGAGAACGTTCACGTGCAGATTGCCCTCGTTGACATGACCGAAGAGGATCGTCCTGGCCTCGGGGACGACCGCAGCGACGGTGCCCGGCAGCTCGGCCACGGCCGCGGCGAGCGACGGCAGCGGCACGGCGACGTCGAGCTTGACCGGGACCCCGGCGGCATTGATCGCCTCGGTGTGCGACTCGCGGTAGGCCCAGAGCGCGTGTCGCCCTCTCGGGTCCGATGCGACGGTCGCGTCCCGGACCCCGTCGCACTCCTCGAGCGCAGCGAGCAGCTCGTCGGTGGGATCGTCGTGCTGCGCGCACTCGAACAGCACATAGGCCGGGTGTTCTTCGGCGAACGGTGCGGCGAGACCGGCCTTCTCACGCACCAGGGCAAGGCCGTCGGCGAAGAACAGCTCCGCGGCTTCGAGCGAAGGCATCCGGTCGCGGAGGCGGCGTACGACGTCCACTGCCGCTGATGTGCCGTCGACGGCGACGAGAGCGACGGTCCGGCCGGACAGCAGCGGCACCAGCCGCAGCCGCAGGCGGGTGACGACACCCAGCGTCCCCTCGCTGCCGGCGAGCAGCGAGACGACGTCGTACCCCGTGTTGTCCTTCGGCAGGCCACCGAGGCGAGTGACGACCGAGCCGTCCGCAAGGACCGCTTCGACCCCCAGCACCTGCGCACGCATCGTGCCGTAACGCAGGACCCGCTCTCCCCCTGCGTTGGTGGCGCACATGCCGCCGACCGTGCACGATTCACGCGCGGCGAAGTCGACACCGACGTCGAATCCCGCGGCGCGCACGTGCTTCTGCAGCACCGCAAGCGGCACACCCGCACCGACGGTCACCTGCGCGGCGAGCGGGTCGACGTCACCGAGCTCGCGCAGCCGCGCCGTCGAGAGCAGGACCGCGCCATCGACAGGCACGGAGCCGCCGACGAGTCCCGTGTTTCCGCCCTGGATGCAGACGGCCACTCCCTCGGATGCACAGATGTTGACAACCGCGGCCACCTCGGCGGTCGTGGCGGGCCGGACGACGCAGCGCGACGCGCCCTGGAAGCGGCGCGTCCAGTCGGTCTCGTAGGACGCCCGCACGGAGGCATCGACGAGCACGTGATCGGCGCCGACCGCATCCGCGAGCGCCTGCTCCACGGTCACGACAGCAGCCTGACCCGCACGGTCTCGTCCATCGCGGCCAGCTCGTCGAGCACGGCGGGCGGGTAGTCGACCGCCACGTCCGTGAGCACGTAACCGAGGTCACCGCGAGTGCCGAGCAGCTGAGCCTCGATGTTGACCTTGTGCTCCGCGAGCGTGCCGTTGATCGCGGCGAGAACGCCGGGCACGTTGTGGTGGATGTGCGCGATCCGGTGGCCGTCCGGTCGCGGCGGCAACGTGAGGTGCGGAAGGTTGACGCTCATCGACGTCGATCCCTCCACGACGTAGTCGCGCAGCTTGCCGGCGACGTATCGACCGATGTCCTGCTGCGCCTCCTCGGTGGATCCACCGATGTGCGGGGTGAGGATCACGTTGGGCAGGCCCCGCAGCTCGCTGACGAACTCGTCGCCACGGCCCTTGGGTTCCGTCGGGAACACGTCGACCGCGGCGCCGGCGAGGTGCCCGCTCTCCAGATGGCTGCGCAACGCGTGGTGGTCGACGACGAAGCCCCGGGAGAGGTTCAGGAACAGCGCGCCGTCGCGCATCCGCGCGAACTGCTGCTCACCGAAGATGTCGCGGTTGGTCGCCCTGCCGTCGACGTGCAGGGTCACGACCTCGGCGTTCTCGAGCAGCTCGTCGAGGTTCTCGCAACGTCGCGCGTTGCCGAGCGCGAGCTTGTCCGCGGTGTCGTAGAACAGCACCTGCATGCCGAGCGCCTCGGCGAGCACTGACAGCTGCGCGCCGATGTTGCCGTAGCCGACGATGCCGAGACGTCGCCCGCGGATCTCGTGCGCGCCTTCTGCCGACTTGTCCCAGATGCCCGCGTGCATGTCGGCGTTCTTCCGGGTCAGGCCACGGGTGAGCGCCACGATCTCCGCGATGGCGAGCTCGACGACGCTTCGGGTGTTGGAGAACGGCGCGTTGAAGACCGCGACTCCCCGTGCGTTCGCGGCTTCGAGGTCGATCTGGTTGGTGCCGATGCAGAAGGCGCCGATCGCGACCAGGTCAGCGGCCGCCGCGAGAACCGCTGCCGGGACGTCGGTCTTCGACCTGATGCCCAGCAGCTGGACGCCGTCAAGAGCGGCGAGCAGCTCCTTCTCGTCGTAGGCACGCTCAGCCGTCTCCACCTCGCAACCGGCCGCGGCAAGCACGGAGACAGCGTCCGGGTGGACGTTTTCGAGCAGGAGCGCGCGCACGACCAGATCCTCACGGCGACGGAGATTTCCTTGCCATTCTAGGGAATCGATCGACCTGCGAGGTTATTCGGTCGACTTGACAATCTGGAGTTACTTACTTTAGAAAGCACGGTTAGTTCGGCCCACCGTCCAGCAGAGAGGTCTCCATGCGCGCCCCTCGCCCCACCCGCGCCCTGCCCGTCGCCGTCGCTGCCGTCTCGATCGCCGCCCTTGCGACCGGTTGCTCCACCACGTCTGCGAGCGCCAGGTCCGGAGGCGGCTCCAGCCTGAACCTCGTCGCCTACTCGACGCCACAGCAGGCGTACAGCGCCCTCATCCCCCAGTTCACGGCCACGGCCGGGGGCAAGGGCGTGAGCTTCCGCCAGTCGTACGGCGCCTCCGGGAGCCAGAGCCGGGCGGTGCTCGCCGGCCAGCCGGCTGACGTCGTCGAGTTCTCCCTCGAGCCGGACATGTCGAAGCTGGTCGATGCCGGCCTCGTCGCCTCGGACTGGAACAGCGGGCAGTACAAGGGCATCGTCACCGACTCGGTCGTCGTCTTCGTCGTCCGCAAGGGCAACCCGAGGCACATCACCGGCTGGAACGACCTGGTGAAGCCAGGCATCAAGGTGGTGACCCCGAACGTCTTCAGCTCGGGCAGCGCCAAGTGGAACCTCATGGCGGCGTACGGGTCCCAGATCAAGCAGGGCAGGACACCGGCCGAGGCGCTGGCGTTTGTCAAGGCTGTACTGAAGAACACGGTGGCTCAGCCCGAGAGCGGCTCGAAGGCCACCGAAGCCTTCGTCGGCGGCACCGGTGACGTGCTGATCAGCTACGAGAACGAGGCGATCAAGGCACAGCAGGGCGGCGCGGACGTCGACTACGTCACGCCCGACCAGACGATCCTCATCGAGAACCCGATCGCGGTAACGAAGAGCGCGCCCGCGGCTGCGCAGCAGTTCGTGTCCTTCCTCTACACCGACGCCGCGCAGAAGACGTTCGCGAAGTACGGCTACCGCCCGGTGGTCACAGCGGACCTCGACAAGAGCAGGTTCCCGACGCCGAGGCAGCTGTTCACCATCGACGACCTCGGCGGCTGGTCCACGGTGAACAAGCAGTTCTTCGACCCGACCAACGGCTCCATCTCCAAGATCGAGAACGAGCTGGGCGTCTCTGGTGGCTGAGGCCACCCTCGCGCGCGGCGGTCGGCCGGTGGCAGCGCCACGGCTGACCGCCGCGCTCGGCCCCGGGGCGGCCATGCTCTACCTCTCGGTGATGGTGGCGCTGCCGATCGCCGCGCTCGCATCGAAAGCCGCGAGTGACCGGTTCTGGCCGGCCATCACCTCACCGCAAGCGGAGTCAGCGCTGTGGCTGACGTTTCTCATGGCCGTCGCCACGACGGTGATCGACGTGGTGACCGGAGTGCTCATCGCCTGGGTGCTCGTCCGCGACGACTTCCCCGGCAAGGGCGTCGTCAACGCCGTGATCGACCTGCCATTCGCACTTCCGACGATCGTCGCGGGGCTCGTGCTGATGTCGCTCTACGGACCGAAGAGTCCGTTGCACATCAACGTCGTGCAGAGCCGAACCGCCGTGCTGCTCGCGCTGCTCTTCGTCACGCTGCCGTTCGTCGTGCGCGCCGTCCAGCCGGTGCTGCTCGCCCTCGACCGCGACGTCGAGGCGGCCGCGTCCTGCCTGGGTGCCGGCCCGTGGCAGACGTTCCGAAGGCTCACACTTCCGGCAATCCTGCCTGCGGCCCTCACCGGCGCCGGACTCGCGTTCGCCCGCGCGCTGGGCGAGTTCGGCTCGATCGTGCTGATCTCGGGCAACATCCCGTTCAAGACGCAGGTCGCCTCGGTCTTCATCAGCGGCCAGGTCGAGTCCGGCGACACCCACGGCGCTGCTGCGGTCAGTGTCGTGCTCCTGCTCGCCGCCCTGGCTGTGCTCGGGCTGCTCAGCCTCGCCAGCCGCCGGATGCGGACGCGACATGTCTAAGCAACTGCTGCGCTTCACAGCGCTCGGCTACCTGACTCTGCTGCTTCTCGCGCCGGTCGGCATGATCGCGTATCGCACCTTCGCGCATGGCCTCTCGCCGGTGTGGCACGCGCTGACGACGCCGAGCGCCTTGCATGCGGTCTACCTCTCGCTCGCGGTCACCGCTATCGCCGTGCCGCTCAACATCGTCTTCGGGGTCGGCACCGGCGTCCTGCTCGCCCGCCGCCGGATGCCGGCGGGCGGCCTGGTGAACCTTCTCGTCAACCTGCCGTTCGCGATGTCACCCGTCGTCATCGGTCTCGCCCTGTTCGTCCTCTACGGCCGCACCGGCTGGATCGGGAGCTGGCTGGCCGCCCACAGCCTTCAGGTCCTGTTCTCCTTCCCCGGCTTGGTCCTCGCGACCGCATTCGTGTCGCTTCCGTTCGTGATCCGAGAGGTAGTGCCCGTCCTGGAGGAGCTCGGCGACGACCAGGAGCAGGCCGCCGCGACGCTCGGCGCCAACTCCCGCCAGACCTTCTGGCGGATCACCCTGCCGTCCATCCGCTGGGCCCTGGTCTATGGCGTCGTACTCAGTGCGGCGCGCGCGCTCGGGGAGTACGGCGCCGTGAGCATCGTCTCCGGCAACATCGTCGGCCAGACGCAGACGCTCCCGCTGCTCGTCGAGGAACGCTTCCGCGACTTCGACTCGACCGGCGCCTACAGCACCGGCTTCCTGCTCGCCCTCATCTCACTGCTGATCCTCGCGGCGATGACGCTGCTGAGCCGACGCAAGGAGCACCCCTAGACATGAGCATCGACGCCCGCGGCATCACGAAGACGTTCGGTGACTTTCACGCGCTGCGTGACGTCACCGTCAGCATCGAACGCGGGCGACTCACCGCGCTCCTCGGCCCGAGCGGCGGCGGCAAGTCGACGCTGCTGCGGATCATCGCGGGCCTCGAGACGCCGGACCAGGGTCGGGTCTACATCGATGGCAAGGACATGACCGGCATCCCGGCCCGCCGACGCGGAGTCGGCTTCGTCTTCCAGCACTACGCCGCCTTCCCGCACATGACCGTCTGGGACAACGTCGCGTTCGGCCTGAAGATCGCCAAAACCGACAGGGCGAAGACGGCCGAGCGGGTTGGGGAGCTGCTCGACCTCGTGCACCTGTCCGGGCTGTCGCACCGCTATCCGGCTGAGCTGTCCGGTGGGCAACGGCAGCGCATGGCACTCGCTCGAGCGCTCGCCGTGCAACCGAAGCTGCTGCTGCTCGACGAGCCGTTCGGAGCGCTCGACGTCAAGGTGCGCCAGGAGCTACGGGCGTGGCTGCGCGAGTTGCACGAGCAGGTGCACGCGACGACGGTGTTCGTGACCCACGACCAGGAAGAGGCCATGGACCTCGCCGACCAGGTCGTGCTGATCAACGACGGCGCGGTCGAGCAGATCGGACCACCCGAGGAGCTCTACGACCATCCCGCCAACCCCTTCGTCATGGGCTTCCTCGGCGACACCACCAGGATCGGCGACCAGCTGGTGCGTCCGCACGACATCGAGGTGCTCCGCAGCAAGGACGGTTACGGCGCGTTCGAAGGCGTCGTGCAGCGAGTCATCGGGCTCGGCTTTCACAGCCGCCTGGAGGTCGTGCTCGCCGACGGGAGCGAGGCAACCGTCCAGCTGACCCGCGCACATGCCAGGCAGCTCGAATTGCAGGTCGGAGACACCGTCTACCTCCGACCCCTCGCCCAGGGACCGCGGCACGAGATCGCCGCCACGCGCTCCGGTGACGTGCACACGGCCTGAGTCATGCGCGAGACGCTGCGGATCTCCGCCCGGGCCGACTACGCCATCCGGGCAACTGCGGCCATCGCGGTGCTGCCGGCGGACGACTTGGTGACCGCCGGCACCCTCTCGAACGCACAGGACATCCCGCTGCGCTTCCTGCTGATGATCCTGAGCGATCTGCGCCGAGCCGGGCTCGTCGAGAGTCGCCGTGGCCCGGGAGGCGGTTATCGGCTGGGCCGACCTGCCTCAGAGCTCACGGTCGCCGAGGTCATCCGAGCTGTCGACATCGCACCCGGCGGACGCGCATCGGAACCGCAACCTGCTCCACCGGACAGGTCCTCGACGACGGCCCGGGTGCACGCACTCTGGGCCATGCTGCGGACGAATCTCCAGCACGCGCTCGAGCAGACGACCATCGCCGATGTCCTCGCCGACGGCGGACGAGCTTCCTCAGCTCGTGAGCACAGCGGCGGTCAGGAGGATCGCGTCGTTGAGGAAGTGCGCGATGATCGGCCGGTCGAGCCGGCGGTGCTTCTGGAACGACCGCGTCGCCCAGTAGCCGAACGGCACCGTCGCGATGAGCCCCACGCCGTAATAGGTGTGGTACGACGTCCGGAGGGCGAGGCTGAGCGCGAGTGACGGCCACGGCCTCCAGCCGAGCTGCGCCAGACGCGTCATCACGTATCCGTTGACGACGACCTCTTCGTTGACGGCGGTGGTCGCGGAGACGACAAGCGCATAGATGACGAAGTACGCCGGCACGTGCGTGTTGTGCTGCTGGTTGGTCAGCGAGGCGTTGTGGAACACGTTCGTGAAGGGCAGAGCGACGATGGACGCGGTGACCCATGTGCCGATGAGCAGTCCGACGGCAGGAAGCGCGTCGTTGCGCAGGGCACGCTTCGAGAGTCCGAGCCGCCGCGGCCACTGCCCGGTGCGTGCCAGCAGCAAGAGCGCCACCGGTGTCACCACCGCTGACGTCAGGTAGAGCGCGATCATCAGCACGAGGCTCGCGGGCAGGTGGTGCGGCAGCGGCAGCCTGAACTCGTCGAGATCGGCGACACCGGCCACGTGTCGTGCGAACAGCGCGATCGCCGTCACCGTCGCGGGCAGCACGAACGCCACCGTCACGACGACGGTCTCCCAGCCCAGCAGCGGGATGCCCGGCCGCTCCACGAGCTGCGGCGACAGCACCGGCTCGCCGGTCAGCGCCGGGACGGCGACCATGCGGCCGTCCGAGAGAAGTGCCGTGAAGGCGGAGGGGTGCTCGACCCGGTCCGGCACGACCTCGCCCGGCGTCAGCTCTCCTGTGACCCACCCGAGTGCCCCTGCCGCCCGCATCGCGTTGCTCTGCAACGCGGCCGTCCGCATCCGCCACGCGGCGAACGCGACGGGCACCGTTTCGCCCTCGGTCGTCACCACCACAAGGCGCGCGAAGTTGCGGCGCAGCACCGGCTCGATCGCCAGCCCGGCGAGGGCCGACGCCGAGAGCTTGCGGCTCCAGAAGAAGCTGCGTACGACGACGGAGTCTCGGCGAACGTCCAGGCCGAGCACGGCCGTCCGCCAGACCGACAGCGCGAGGGCGACACCGACTGCGCCTGCACCGGCGCGCTCGCCGCCCGTTGCCTGGGGATCGGTGAGGACCGCTAGCGCCGTGAGCGCGAAGAAGGCGAGACCGCCGATCGTCCAGCCGACGATCGCCCCGGACCGAAAGCGCACGCTCAGCCCTGGTCGGTCGCCGAGCGCCGCCAGCGCACGGCCGCGGCGAGAAACGCGTCGTTCTCGGCGTCGGTGCCGATCGTGACGCGAACACCCTCGCCGGCGAACGGCCGCACCACGATGCCTTCCGCGAGGCAGGCGGCGGCGAAGTCCTGACTGCTCTCGCCGAGCGGCAGCCAGACGAAGTTGGCCTCGGACGGCGGGACGTCGTACCCCGCCTCGAGAAGCGACGCACGGACGCGATCGCGCTCGGCGATGGTCAGCTTGGCGCGGCGGAGGACCTCCTCGCGCTCGCCGAGCGCGGCGATCGCGGCCGCCTGCGCGAGCCCGGAGACGCTGAACGGCACCTGACACTTGCGGACGGCGGAGGCGACGTCCGGTGCGGCAAGGCAGTAGCCGACCCGGAGGCCGGCGAGGGCGTAAGCCTTCGAGAACGTTCGCGTGATCGCAACGTTGGGACGGTCCCCGAGGAGCTCGAACGCGTCCGGCACCTTGGCCGGGTCGACGTACTCGCGGTAGGCCTCGTCGACGACGAGCAGCACCTGCGGCGGCAGGCCGTCGGCGAGCCGGAGCAGCTCGTCGCGCCCGACCGCCGTGCCGGTCGGGTTGTTGGGATTGCACAGGAAGACGAGCCTGGTGCGGTCCGTGACGGCCGCGAGCATCGCGTCGACGTCGTGCACGTGACCCTCGTCGAGGGGCACCTTCACGGCCGCGCCGCCGGCCACCGCCGTGATGATCGGGTAGGCCTCGAAGGCGCGCCACCCGAAGACGGCCTCCGCGCCGTCGTCGACGACGGCCGCAGCGAGCTGACCGCAGACCTCGACACTGCCGGCGCCCACAGCGACCCGCTCGGGATCGACACCATGGTGTGCGGCGATCGCGGCGATGAGCTCGGTCGAGACCATGTCCGGATAGCGGCTGACGCCGACCGTGCGCTCCGCCAGCACAGCGGCGACGCTGGGCAACAGACCGTACGGCGACTCGTTGCTGGCGAGCACGACCGCGCCGGGGACCTTGCGGCCGGGGACATACGCGGGCAGCGACGCCATCGCGTCGCGCAGCTTGACGGTCACGGGTTACAGATTGCCGCACCGCCCGCCCGGCGAGGTCACAAGTTCCCTCGACGCGCCTGCTCGCGCTCGATCGCCTCGAACAACGCCTTGAAGTTGCCCTTGCCGAACCCTTCGGATCCGTGCCGCTCGATCAGCTCGAAGAACACCGTCGGCCGATCCTCCACCGGCTTGGTGAAGATCTGCAGCAGATAGCCGTCCTCGTCGCGATCGGCGAGGATCTTCAGCTCGCGAAGCTCGTCGAGGGGGACCCGCGTCTCGCCGACCCACTCGCCGAGCGTGTCGTAGTAGCTGTCCGGGGTGTCGAGGAACTCGACACCGGCCTTCCGCATCTCGCGAACAGTGCGGACGATGTCGTTGGTCGACAGCGCGATGTGCTGCACGCCCGGGCCGCCGTAGAACTCGAGGTACTCGTCGATCTGGCTCTTCTTCTTGCCCATCGCCGGCTCGTTGAGAGGGAACTTCACCTTGCGCTTGCCGTCCGCGACGACCTTGGACATCAGCGCGGAGTACTCCGTCGCGATGTCGTCGCCGACGAACTCCTTCATGTTCGTGAAGCCCATGACGCGGTGGTAGAACTCCACCCACTCGTCCATGTGTCCGAGCTCGACGTTGCCGACGATGTGGTCGATGGCTTGGAACCATCGCTTCGCCGGGGGCTCGACGATCGGCTCGCGCGCGACGAAGCTCGGCATGAACGCGCCGGAGTAGTCGCTGCGCTGGATCAACGAGTGCTTGGTCTCGCCATAGGTCTCGATCTGCGCAACGACGACCTTGCCCCACTCGTCCTCGTGCACGGTCGGCTCGAGGGTGCCCTTCGCGCCGCGAGCGATCGCGAGCTCGTACGCATGCGCGGCGTCGGGCACCCGCAACGCGACGTCGACGACGCCGTCGCCGTGCTCGGCGACATGCCGGCTCGCGTCGGTGCCCGCGTGCACGGCGGCGGTGACCACGAACCTCGCCGAGCCCGCCTCGAGCACGTACGACGCCAGGTCGCGGGCACCGGTCTCGGGACCGCGATACGCCGTGACCTTCATGCCGAACGCCGTCGAGTAGTAGTGGGCGGCTTGCTTGGCGTTGCCCACGACGAAGTGGACGTGGTCGACGCCCTCGACGGGAAACGCGTCGGTGGCCGGGCCGGACTCGGGAGCAGGCGCGAGCTGGGTCATGGCGGCAGCGTGCCCATCGGCGCGGCGTCGTACAACTAGGCGGCCGACACCTGAGCAGATTGTGCAAGATGTGCTCTCTAGTGGCCGCTATGCTGTGCAACATGCCCGATCCGGACCCACTGGACGCGCGCATCCTTCTGCTCTTCTCCCGCGAGCCGCGGATCGGAGTCCTGGAGGCGTCACGCCGGCTGGGCGTCGCCCGCGGCACCGTCCAGGCCCGGCTCGACCGGCTCGAGCGCGACGGAGTCGTGACGGGCTGGGCGCCGCGGGTCGACCCCTCCGCCGTCGGCTTTCCGGTCTCGGCGTTCGCCACGCTCGAGATCGCGCAGGCCGCCGGGCACGGCCCGGTAGCTGACCACCTGCGCACGATTCCCGAAGTGCTCGAGGCGCACACGATCACCGGCGGCGCGGACCTCATGGTGCGCCTCGTCGCGCGCTCCAACGCGGACCTTCAGCGGGTGATCGACCAGGTTGTCGCCGCACCTTCGGTCCGTCGCGCCTCGACTGTCATCGTGCTCGCGACGGAGATCAGCCCCCGCGTCATCCCCCTCATCGAACTGTTGAGTGCGACGTAATCCCCCTTTCTCACCCTTCACTTAGGGGGATTACGTCGCACTCAACAGGTCAGTCGTCGGTCCAGGCTCGCCAGAGCGCGGCGTAGGAGCCGTCGGCGGCGAGCAGCTCGTCGTGACTCCCGAGCTCGCTGATCCGGCCGTCCTCCACGACCGCGACCCGCTGCGCGTCGTGGGCGGTGTGCAGCCGGTGCGCGATGGCGACGACCGTGCGCCCCTCCAGTACGGCGCCCAGCGACCGCTCGAGGTGACGGGCACTGCGCGGGTCGAGCAGCGACGTCGCCTCGTCGAGCACCAGCGTGTGCGGGTCGACGAGCACGATGCGCGCGAGTGCCAGCTGCTGCGCCTGCGCCACCGACAGCACGAGGCCGTCCCCACCGACTGCGGTGTCGAGCCCGTCGTCGAGCGCCTCCACCCACGCCAGGGCATCGACGGCGTCCAGCGCACGTCGCACGTCGTCGTCACTCGCGTCGGCACGGCCCAACGTCACGTTGTCGCGAACAGTGCCGAGGAAGACGTGATGCTCCTGCGTCACGAGCGCGACCTCGCGGCGCAGCTCTTCGAGCGGGAGCTCCACGAGGTCGGCGTCGCCGACGGCGACCCGACCGGTGCGCGGTGGATGGATGCCCGCGAGCAGCCGCCCGAGCGTCGACTTGCCCGCGCCGCTCGGCCCGACGACGGCAACCCGCTCCCCCGGCGCCAGCCCCAGCGTGACGCCGTGCAGCACGTCGTGTCCTTCGCGGTAGGCGAAGCGCACGTCCGCCACGTCGAGGCGCTCGTCGCGCGGTGACCGGCCGGACTCCTCGCGATCCGGAGGGACCTCGGCCGCTCCGAGCAGCCGGGAGAACGACGCGGCCCCGAGCTGCAGCTCGTCGACCCACATCAGCAACCGGTCGACCGGGTCGACCAGCTGCTGCGCATACAAGGCGACCGTCGTGACCTGCGCCAGCGACGCGACGCCGTGCGCGTGCAGGACACCACCGACGAGCAAGGCCGCGAGCAGCGGCAGCACGTAGGTCGACTCGACCGCGGGCGCCCACACCGTCCGCAGCCACAGGGTGTAGCGCTCGGCGGCGTACGCCTCGGTCAGGTCCTCATCCGTGCGCCGCACCCTCGCCGGACGCAGCCGCAGCGCCTCGACCGTGCGCGCGCCTCCGGCGGTCTCCGCGACAGTGCCCGTGATCGCGGCATAGGCGCGCATCTCCCGCTGGTAACCCGCCGGTGCGCGCTTCAGGTACCACCGGGTCGCGAGCGCAAGTGGCGGCACCGCGACAAGCATCGGCAGCGCGACCAGCGGCGCGACAACGAACGCCGCCACGAGCGTCACCGCAAGCCGCACCAGCGAGACAAGAACCTCCGGCGCGCCCAGCTGGACCGATCGGGTCAGCGTGTCGATGTCACCGGTCGCCCGGTTGAGCAGGTCACCGCTGCTCACCCGCTCGACCACACCGAGCGGCAGGCCGAGCAGCCGGCCGATGAATCCCTCCCGCACGGCGGCCAGCACGCGTTCAGCCATGCGGTACGCCGCCAGCCGCGCTGCGCGGGTCGCGACGGCCTGGGCCACGACGACGACGACGAGGACGAGTGCGACACGGTCGACATGACCGACGTTCGTTCCGCCCCGCACCGCGCCGACGAGGTCACCCAGCAGCTTCGGCGGGACCACGCTGATGGCAGCCGCGACGACATGCAGCACGACCGTGACGACGAGAGCGTTGCGGTTGTCCCGGGCGAGCTGCCAGCCCTCGGTGCGCAACCGGCTCTTGGACGCAAGGGGAAGCACGCTGCTCATGCGGGCGCTCCCGTCGACTCGCGCAGGTCGAGGTCGTCACCGCCGGACAGCCGGTCCGCGACCGCGCGAAAGGCAGGGTGGCGAACGACATCTGCGCGGTCGCCTTGGACCACCAGCCGGCCGTCGACCAGCAGAGAGGCGGTGTCGGCGACTCGCAGCAACAGCGGGCTCGTGGTGACGACGACCGTCGTCCGCTCCTGACGACGCTGCTTCAGCCGGTCGGCGATCCTTGCCTCCGTGTGCGCGTCGACCGCGCTCGTCGCGTCGACGAGCACGAGCACCGGCGGGTCGGCGAGGACGGCACGCGCGAGAACAACACGCTGCCGCTGGCCGCCCGACAGCGAGCGGCCGCGTTCACCGATCACGGTGTCGAGTCCCTCCGGCAACCCGTCGACGACGTCGTCCGCCGAGGCGACGTCGATGGCGTCGGCGATCTCCTGAGCCGAGCGAACGCCTTCGGGATCGAGCTCGCTGCGCAACGCACCGCCGAACAATGTCGTCGCCGGGTCCACGACGACGACACGCGAACGCACGACCTCCTCCGTGAACTCGCTCAGCGCGATGCCGCCGACGGTCACGTCGGCCGGGACGTAGCGGCCGAGCCGGTCGGCGAGCCGCTCGCCGTCGCCGGCGTCGGTGCACGCGACGACGTGCAGTCCACCTGCGGGCACCCGCACACCCGTCTGCGCATCGACGAGCACGCCCGCGGCGGGCCAGTGGTCTCGGGGTCCCCACTGCAGCGTCGGCTGCGCCCTGAGCAGCGCGAGCAACCGGCTGGCGGCGACGTGCGCGCGCGTCATCTTGTCGGCGGCCTCGGTGAACGTGCGAAGCGGCAGCACCAGAAAGGCCGCCCAGCCGTAGAACGCGATCAGGTCACCGACGCTGATGTCGCCGCGGACAGCGAGCCGCGCACCCAGCCACGTGAGCACGACCACGAAGACGCCCGGCAGCAGCACCTGTTGCGCGTCCACCACCGACATGACGCGTCCGGTCTCGACCCCCGCCGCGCGGACGCGCTGCGACTGGACGGCGTACCTGTGGTGGAAGGTGCGCTCCCCGCCCATCCCGCGTAACACCCGCAGGCCCGCGACGGTGTCGGTGCCGAGCGATGTCAGGCGCCCGATCGCCGCACGCTGTGCTGCCTGCCGCCGGTGAAGCGGACGCAGCAAGGGGGTCACTGCGGTCATGAGCAGCGGGACGCCGACGAGCACCACGATGCCGAGCAACACCGAGGTCTGCAGCAGCAACACGGCGACAACCACGAACGACACGGCAGCACCGGACAGCCGCGCCGAGATGTCGAGCGCATTGCCGACCTGCCGGCTGTCGCTCGCGACCATGTTGACCACTTCGCCGGGCGCGACGCGCTCAGGCAGCGCCGCACCGAGTCGGGCGGCATGACGTGCGACGAGCTGGTTGCAGCGGTAGGTGGCGGTCATCCAGTTCGCGACGGCACGCCGGTGCCTGCCGATACCTGCCGCCGCCTGCAGC
Source organism: Mycobacteriales bacterium (assembly GCA_035695045.1). Lineage (GTDB taxonomy): Bacteria > Actinomycetota > Actinomycetes > JAFAQI01 > JAFAQI01 > DASSKP01. Next base: position 49,634 of record DASSEX010000051.1, read on the forward strand.
ACGCCGACGACAGCGAGCGCAGACGTCCACCCGATCAGAGCACGGGTGTCACCGGCCGCGACACCGGCGTCGAGCGCGCGACCGACGAGCAACGGCGCGACGGCCTGCAGCAGCATCCAGGCAATGCCGAAGGCCGCGCCGGCCGCGATCGTCCCCCCTTGTCCGCGGACCAGCCACCAGAAGAACCGACCGGGCGAGCGCGTGTCCGGAATGCCCGGGTCGGGCAGCGGCAGGCGTCGCATCGTCCTTCGAGGTTGCCACGACGGAGCGTCGCGCCCAAACGAGTTATCAGTCCAGGCAGAACTCGTTGCCCTCGATGTCCCGCATGGGGATGCACGACTCGTTGAAGTCGTCCGCGTACAACACCTGAACCACCTCCGCGCCGAGTGCCACGAGGCGTTCGCTCTCGGCCTGAAGTGTCGCGAGCCGCTCCTCCCCGACGAGCCCTGTCCCGACCCGGACGTCGAGGTGCAGCCGGTTCTTGACGGTTTTGCCTTCGGGAACCCGCTGGAAGAACAGTCGCGGCCCGACGCCCGCCGGATCGACACAGGCGAAGTCAGCGCCCTGGCGCTCTGGCGGAAGCGAACGGTCGAAGGCGTCCCAGGTTGCAAAGCCGTCCGGAGGTGGCGGCACGACGTAGCCGAGCACGTCGCACCAGAATCGAGCCAGCCGTTCGGGTTCGGCGCAGTCGAAGGTGACCTGGAAGTGCTTCGCCGGCGACATCGGCCCACCGTAGGCGCGTGGTCGGGTCGGCCACCAGCGCATTTAGAGCAGCGTCGACAAGCCTCCGTCGACGGCCAGCACCTGGCCGGTGATGTAGCTCGCGTCGTCCGACAGCAGGAAGACGACTGCCCTGGCGACCTCCTCGGCAGTCCCCTGGCGCCCCAACGGCACCGGCGTCTTGGCTCGGCTGGGGCGACCAGCCGTCGCCAGCCGGCCCAGTGGCGTGTCGATGAGCCCCGGCGCCACGACGTTGACGCGGCCGCCACGACGCGCGGCCTCGCGCGCCGCATGCCGCATCAGACCGATCTGCGCGGCCTTCGAGGTGTCGTACGACGGAATCCCGCTGCCCGGCCGCAACCCGGCAATCGAGGAGATGAGCACTGACGCGGACCCCTCGGGCATCACCGGGATCGCGGCCTTCAGCGACAAGAAGTGCGACCGCACGTTGATGGCGAACACCCGGTCCCACTCCTCGGCGGAAGTGCCCTCGAGTCCACGGCCGCTTCCGATTCCGACGTTGAGCACGAGCGCGTCCAGGCCGCCGAGCACATCGCGTGCCCAGCCGACGGCCGCGACCGCGGCCTCGGCATCGCCTGCATCGCAGGCGAGAGCGTGGCCGGTGCTGCCCGTCTCCTCGACCAGGCGAACCGTTTCCTGCGCCGCCAGCTCGTTGATGTCGGTGACGGCAACGGCGGCTCCTTCGCGCGCCGCGAGGACGGCAATCGCGCGGCCGTTGCCCATGGGCGCATCAGGGTCGTCGCTGCGCATCGTGCCGCCGCCGACGACCAGCAACCGGCGCCCCGCCAACCGGCCGCTCACGAGGTCGCCTCCCGGGGTGCGCGGCGCAGTCCGCCGCTGCCCTCCGGCCATCCCGGCGTGTCCGGCTCGAGAGCCACGCCGACGCTGTTGAGCAGTCCCGACACCAACCGGTAGTAGCCCGCGAGCACTACCAGCTCCAGCAGCTGCTCGTCGCTCCACCGCGACGCAAGTCGCTGCCAGGTCTGCTCGCCGACCACGTCGTCGCCGCACAGCTCGTCGACCATCGCGACGAGTGCGGCGTCGCCGTCGTCCCACCCGGAGCCGGCGTCGTCGGCCAGCCGCGTGATCTCCCCGTCACTCAGCCCGGCGTCACGGCCGATGCGCGTGTGCTGGCCGAACTCGTACTCCGAACCCGCCCGGAAGCCGGTGCGCAGGATGACGATCTCGCGTTCCCGTGCCGGTAGCCCGGAGCCGCCCAGCAGATGCCCGCCGAGGGCGAGAAAGCCTTTGTAGAGGTCTCGGTTGTGCCCGAGCGTGCGAAAGATGTTGAGCTGGCGCCGGTCGTCAGTGGGCGGGAGCGGCGCGATCCGAGGCTGCGCAGGAAGGTCGGTCACCCGGCGGATTCTGCCGGGCTCCGCCCGTGTCGCCGTACCCCCCTCGATGCTGTGACACGCCATTGCGGGATCTGCGCTCGACCGTTACATTCAGGACATGTACACGCAGGGCTTGGACCAGCGTGACGAGGCGCCTGACGCCGTCGAGGAGGCGCAGCTGCTCGCGCGGTTCGACGAACGCGTCGCCGCGGAGGAGAAGGTCGAGCCCAACGACCGGATGCCCGACGCCTACCGGCGCACGCTGGTACGGCAGATCTCGCAGCACGCGCACAGCGAGATCATCGGCATGCAGCCCGAAGGCAACTGGATCACTCGCGCGCCCTCACTGCGCCGCAAGGCGGTGCTGCTGGCCAAGGTGCAGGACGAGGCCGGCCACGGCCTCTACCTGTACGCCGCCGCAGAGACGCTCGGTGTCTCGCGGGAGGAGATGGTCGACCAGCTGCTGTCCGGCAAGGCGAAGTACAGCTCGATCTTCAACTACCCGACACTGACCTGGGCCGACATCGGCGCGATCGGCTGGCTGGTCGACGGCGCCGCGATCATGAACCAGATCCCGCTCTGCCGTTGCTCCTACGGGCCCTACGCGCGCGCGATGATCCGCATCTGCAAAGAGGAGTCGTTCCACCAGCGGCAGGGCTTCGAGATCATGCTGACCCTGTCGCGCGGCACCGAGGCGCAGAAGGCGATGGCGCAGGACGCGCTCGACCGTTGGTGGTGGCCGGCGCTGATGATGTTCGGTCCGCACGACAGCGACTCGACGCACTCCGAGCAGTCGATGGCCTGGAAGATCAAGCGGTTCAGCAATGACGAGCTGCGGCAGAAGTTCGTCGACGTCACCGTGCCGCAGGCCGAGTTCCTCGGTCTGCGCGTCCCCGACGACGAGCTTCGCTTCGACGAGGAGTCCGCGCACTACGTGTTCGGCGAGCCGGACTGGGACGAGTTCACCGCAGTGCTGCGCGGCCAGGGTCCGTGCAACACCCAGCGGATGGCGCATCGACGGCGCGCCCACGACGACGGCGCCTGGGTGCGTGAGGCCGCCGAGGCGCACGCGGCGAAGAAACAGGCAGGCGCCGCATGACTGAGAAGACGACGTCGTCCGACGCGTCCGTGACCACGCAGTGGCCGCTGTGGGAGGTCTTCATCCGGTCGCGCAACGGCCTGCACCACCAGCACGTCGGCAGTGTGCACGCCGTCGATGCGGAGATGGCGGTCGAGAACGCGCGTGACGTCTACACCCGCCGCGGCGAAGGCGTCAGCATCTGGGTCGTTCCCTCGGCGCAGATCGTCGCCAGCGACCCGTCGGACAAGGACTCACTGTTCGAGCCTGCGCTCGACAAGGTCTACCGGCACCCGACCTTCTACGAGATCCCCGACGGTGTCGCGAACATCTGAGCTGCCGGCGCTTCAGGCGCTCGCCGACGGCTGCCTCGTCCTCTCCCATCGACTGAGCGAGTGGATGAGCCTCGCGCCGACCATGGAAGAGGACGTCGCTCTCGGCAACATCGCGCTCGACCTGCTCGGCCAGGCACGCGGCCTGCTCCAGCAGCTGGGGGACGAAGACCGGCTCGCCTACTTCCGTGAGGCTCAGGAGTTCCGCAACCCACTCATCTGCGAGCTCCCGAACGGCGACTTCGCACACACCATGCTGCGCCAGCTGTTCGTCGATGCGTGGCTCGCCGACGTCTGGCCGCAGCTGGCCGCCGGCACCGACGACGGGCAAGTCCGCGGAGTGGCCGAGAAGGCGCAGAAGGAGAACGCCTACCACCTGCGCCACTCCACGAGCTGGGTCGTGCGTCTCGGCGACGGCACCGAGGAGTCTCAGCGCCGGATGCTCGCCGCCCTCGACGCGCTGTGGCCCTACCGCGGCGAGATCCAGAGCGACGCATGGCATGCGCGCGTCGCGGACGTGCTGACCCAAGCGACGTTGCCCGTTCCCGACCGTGACGCGTGGACCCAGCGCACCAGCGCCGACGGTTGGCACACCGAGCACCTGGGGTATCTGCTCGCGGAGATGCAGTCGCTGGCGCGAGCGCATCCCGGGGCGACGTGGTGAACATGACCCGGACCGGGTCGCGCGCGTGGGCACTGCTCGCGAACGTGCCGGATCCCGAGATCCCGGTCCTGTCCGTGGTGGATCTCGGCATCGTCCGCGACGTCACGGAGTCGAGCGACGGCACGGCGGTGACGGTCACGATCACGCCGACCTACTCCGGTTGCCCCGCGACCGAGGTCATCGCGCGTGACGTGCGCACTGCGCTCGAGACGTCGTACGACGCCGTGGACGTGCAGACCCGACTGTCGCCGGCGTGGACGACCGACTGGATGAGCGATGCCGGGCGGCAGAAGCTTCGTGACTTCGGCATCGCTCCGCCTGGTCGGGTGCTGCTGCCGATCGTCGGACCCGACCGGCCGGACGCGTGTCCGCGCTGCGGCTCGCGCGACGTCGAGGAGCTGGCCGGGTTCGGGTCGACACCGTGCAAGGGGCTGTGGCGGTGCACCTCGTGTCGTGAACCGTTCGACTACTTCAAGAGCCACTGAGCCGTGCCTGTCTTCCACCCGCTGCGGGTCAGTGATGTGCGCCGGGAGACGGCCGACACCGTGTCGGTCGCTTTCGAGGTGCCCACCGACCTCGTCGAGGCCTACACCTTCGCGCCCGGTCAGCATCTGACGATCCGGCTCCCCGGGCCCAACGGCGACGAGGTGCGACGGTCCTACTCGATCTCCAGCGGGGTCGACGACGGCGAGCTGCGCGTCGCCGTCAAGCACATCCCGGGAGGCGTCTTCGGTGCCTACGCGGCGACGACGCTGCAGCCCGGCGACGTCCTCGATGTGATGACGCCGGTGGGGCACTTCACGACCGCACTCGACGCGGAGCACGAGAAGACCTACCTCGGCCTGGCCGCGGGCAGCGGCATCACGCCGGTCATCTCGCTCGTGCGCTCGGCTCTCGCTCGCGAACCGCGGAGCCGGTTCACGCTCGTCTACGGCAACCGTGGGCCCTCGTCGGTCATCTTCAAGGAGGCGCTCGACGACCTCAAGGACCGCTATCTCGCGCGACTCGATGTGATCCACGTCTTCAGCCGAGAGCAGCAGTCGGTTCCGTTGCTCAACGGACGGCTGACCGGCGACAAGCTGCGCGCGCTCGCATCGACGCTGCTCGACGTCCCGTCGTACGACGAGATCTTCGTCTGCGGCCCCGAGCCGATGACCCTCGAGGCACGCGACACTCTCGTCGACCTCGGCGCCGATCCGACCCATGTGCATCTCGAGCTCTTCGGTTCGGTCACCGCGAGCGCGCCACGCGTCCACTCCGAGACCAGCGACCATCGACAGCTCACGTTCATCTTCAACGGCGTGAAGACGGAGGTGGACGACGCGCACCCGGACGACACGGTTCTCGAGGCCGGCGAGTTCGCGGGGCTCGACCTGCCCTACTCGTGCCGCGGCGGCGTCTGTTCGACGTGCCGCGCGAAGGTGCTCGAGGGGTCCGTCGTGATGGACCACAACTATGCGCTGGAGCCTTGGGAGACCGAGGCAGGCTTCGTGCTCACCTGCCAGTCACACCCGACGACCGACCACGTCGTCGTCGACTACGACGCGGTCTGACGACAGAGGACCTGTCGGCCGGACGGCGGGGCTAGCCGTCCAGGAGGCTCCGACCGAGGCTTCGGCTCCGGCCGCGGAACTCGGCAACCGCGGTGCCGTCGTCGCGGCTGACAGTGACGTCGTACAAGCCCGATCGGCCGCGTCGGCTGCGCTCCGTCGCCCGCGCCGTCAGCCGCTCGCCCGCAGCCACCGGTTCGAGGAAGCTGACATCGGCTCCGGCCGCGACGGTTCTGTCGTCGTAGGTGTTGCACGCGAACGCGAACGCGGTGTCAGCGAGAGTGAAGACGTAACCGCCGTGACAGATGCCGTGGCCGTTCACCATGTCGTCGCGGACGGTCATCGTCGCCGTCGCACATCCCGGACCGACATCGGAGATGTCGATCCCCAGCCGCTGGCTCGCCAGATCCGCGGCGTACATGCTCTCGGCGCAGCGGCGGGCGGTCTCTGCCGGGTCCACGCCGGTCAGCCTCGCATGCCGATCCTGCTAGCCTGGCTCGCACGCGCCGCTAGCTCAATTGGCAGAGCAGCTGGCTCTTAACCAGCGGGTTCGGGGTTCGAGTCCCTGGCGGCGCACGCTTCTGAACGGATCCGGGCTCCCGGCCTCACGGCCGGGACGTCAGCCGCGTCCACCGGCCTCCGCGACCGCTTTGATCCGCGCGATCGTCTCCGCCATCCCGCGCCTGTTGGTGCGGCCGCGCCAGCGACCCGCCGCGGCCCAGTAGAGCCGGTTGAGCAGCGTAGGGCGGAGCCGGAACCACTCGGTGAGCACGGTCTTCTGCCCGTCCGGCCGCAGCCGATAGCCCCACGTGTTCACCGGCGAACCCGCGAAGTCGACGGTGAACGCGAACTCACGATCGGGCTCGTACGACGTCACCGTGCAGTTCGTCCAGTAGACCGGCCCGCGGCCGTTGCGCTTCACATGCCCGCGGAACCTCGCGCCGGCCGCAGGACCATCCGCGCCGTCGAGCCACTCCGCTTCGAAGGTCTCCGGACTGAACTCACCGATCCGGCGGATGTCGCTCACCAGCGCGAAGACGACCTGCGGCGGCGCGTCGACGACTGCCGACACCTCGTCGTGCACGTCTTCCGCCCCAAACCCCGACGGGTCAGCGCTGCACCGGCGGGCTGACCGTCGGGCTCGCCAGGTCCGACCGGACGCTGCGCAGGCAGTCCAGGGCCTCGGCGAGCGGACCACCGTCGGTGGCCTCGTCACCGGCCATGACCAGCAGCCGCTCCACCTTCGCGAGCGACGCGTCGAGACGCTCGCCGCTGACCGCCTCCAGCCTGCGCTGCAGATCGGCTGCCTGGTCGATCAACCGTTGGCGTTCCTGCTGGAGGCCGAGGAAGACCTCCACCTTCGCGCGCAGCACCCACGGGTCGAACGGCTTCGCGAGGAAGTCGACAGCGCCCGCCGCGTATCCCCGATAGGCCTGGTGCGCCTCCCGGTCGATCGCGGTCAGGAAGATGATCGGGATGTCCTGGGTGCGTGGCCGGCTCTTGATGTGCGCGGCCGTGTCGTAGCCGTCCATCTCCGGCATCTGCACGTCGAGGAGGATCAGCGAGACGTCCTCGACGAGCAGATGCTTCAGCGCCTGCTGCCCCGACGTCGCCCGCAGCAGCTCGTGACCGAGACCCCCGAGAATCGCCTCGAGCGCAAGGAGGTTCTCCTCCCGGTCGTCGACCAGGAGGATCCGGGCGGGTCCGGCGAACGGCATCAGCTCGGGTCCGCCACTGCGGCCGCCGTCTGTGCTGCTCGGGTGCCGCCGAGCCACTGCCGCATGGAGTGCAGCAGCCGGTCGAGGTCGACAGGCTTGGTGATGTAGTCGGACGCGCCGGCCGCGATGCTCTTCTCCCGGTCGCCGGGCATCGCCTTCGCGGTCAGGAAGAGGACAGGCAGCTGCTCGCGCCCCGGCATCTGCCGGATCGCAGCGGTGGTCTCGTTGCCGTCCATCTCAGGCATCATGACGTCCATCAGGACAAGATCGATCTCCGGGTGGTCCTGAAGCGTCTTGAGCCCTCCGTTGCCGTTGTCGGCGTAGAGCACGACGGCCCCGTGCATCTCGAGGGCGCTGGTGAGCGCGAAGACGTTGCGCACGTCGTCGTCGACGACCAGGATCGTGGCCCCCGTGAGGGAGGTCGAGTCGTAGTCGGCCGCCTCCCCGTCGAGCACCGGAGACACCGCGATGATCGGTCCGCGGCCGGACTCCTGGACGGTCGGCTGGGCGGGCAGCATCTGGACGGTGTCGGCGTAGGGGAACGTCTGCGGCACGTAGAGCGTGAAGGTTGACCCCACGCCCTCCTCGCTCTCCACGGTGATGGCGCCACCGAGCAGCCGGGCGATCTCCCGGCTGATCGACAGGCCGAGACCGGTGCCGCCGTACTTCCTGCTCGTCGTGCCGTCGGCCTGCTGGAACGCCTCGAAGATGTGGCGCAGCTTGTCTGCCGCGACGCCGATGCCGGTGTCACTCACGGAGAACGCCATCACCGGCTCGTCCGAGTCGTCGAGCGCGGCCACCCCGAAGCGCTGGTTGGGGTCGGCCTCGTGCACGCGCAACGTCACCCGCCCGCTGTCGGTGAACTTGAACGCGTTGGACAACAGGTTCTTCAGCACCTGACGCAGCCGCTGCTCGTCGGTCGTCAGCGAGTCGGGGACGGTGCCCTCGACGTTGACGATGAAGCTGAGCCCCTTCTGCTCCGCCACTGGGATGAACGACTGCTCGACCGTCTCGCAGAGGGTGCGCACGTCGATCGGGCTCGGACGCACGTCCATCTTGCCGGCCTCGACCTTGGACAGGTCGAGGATGTCGTTGATCAGCTCGAGCAGGTCGGAGCCGGCCCGGTGGATGGTCCGGGCGAACTCGATCTGCTTGTCGGTGAGGTTGCTCTCGGGGTTGTCCGACAGCAGCTTCGCGAGGATCAGCAGGCTGTTGAGCGGTGTGCGCAGCTCGTGCGACATGTTGGCGAGGAACTCGCTCTTGTACTGCGACGCGAGCTCCAGCTGCAGCGCCTTCTCCTCGAGACCGGCGCGGGCGAGCTCGATCTCGCGGTTCTTCGTCTCCAGGTCTCGCGACTGCTCGGTGAGCAGCTGCGCCTTCTCCTGCAGCTCGGCGTTGGTGCGCTGCAGCTCGTCCGACTGCACCTGCAGCTCCTGGGTCAGCCGCTGCGACTGTGCGAGCAGCTCCTCGGTCCTCGTGTTGGCGATGATCGTGTTGAGGACGACGCCGATCGTCTCGACCAGCTGGTCGAGGAAGATCAGGTGCTGCTCGCTGTAGCGCAGGAACGACGCCAGCTCGATGACACCGAGCACCTGCTCCTCGAACAGGACCGGCAGTACGACGACATCGGACGGCGGCGCTTCGCCGAGCCCGCCCTTGATCGTGAGGTAGCCCGCGGGCACGCCCTCGACGCGCAGCCGGGTCTTGTCGACCGCCGCCTGCCCGACGAGGCCCTCACCGATCTTGAACTCGCGCCGGCTGACCGGCGCGTCCTCGTGGTCGGAGCCCTCGGCGTAGCCGTATGCCGAGGTGAGCCGCAGCACCGGCTCGGCGTCGGACTCGGCGGCGAGCAGGAAGAACGCCCCCTGCTGGGCCTGGACGACGCTCGTGATCTCGCTCATCAACATCGCGCACAGCGCCTGCAGGTCGCGCTGGCCCTGCATCCGGCCGCCGATGCGGGCGAGGTTGCTCCGCAGCCAGTCGGTCTGCGCGTTCTTCTCCGTGGTCTCACGGAGGTTGGCGATCATCTGGTTGATGTTGTCCTTGAGCTCCGCGACCTCGCCCTGCGCCTCGACCGAGATCGACCGGGTCAAGTCACCCCGGGTCACAGCGGTGGACACCTCGGCGATCGCACGCACCTGGGTGGTCAGGTTGCCGGCGAGCTGGTTGACGTTCTCGGTCAGGTCACGCCAGGTGCCGGAGACACCGGCGACCTCGGCCTGACCACCGAGCCGGCCCTCGGTGCCGACCTCGCGGGCGACGCGGGTGACCTCAGCCGCGAACGACGACAGCTGGTCGACCATCGTGTTGACGGTCGACTTCAGCTCGAGGATCTCGCCCTGCGCATCGACGGTGATCTTCTGCGACAGGTCACCCTGGGCGACAGCCGTCGTGACCTGCGCGATGTTTCGCACCTGGCTCGTCAGGTTGGACGCCATCGAGTTCACCGAGTCGGTGAGGTCCTTCCACGTGCCGGACACGCCGCGGACCTGCGCCTGGCCGCCCAGCCGGCCCTCGGTGCCGACCTCGCGGGCGACACGGGTCACCTCGTCGGCGAACGACGACAGCTGGTCGACCATTGTGTTGACGGTGTTCTTCAGCTCGAGGATCTCGCCCTGCGCGTCGACGGTGATCTTCTGCGTCAGGTCACCGTTGGCGACCGCCGTCGCGACCTGCGCGATGTTTCGCACCTGGGCGGTCAGGTTGGCCGCCATGTAGTTCACGTTGTCGGTCAGGTCACGCCACGTGCCCGACACACCCTTCACCTGCGCCTGACCACCCAGCCGACCCTCGGTGCCGACATCACGGGCGACACGCGTCACCTCGTCGGCGAACGACGACAGCTGGTCGACCATCGTGTTGATGGTCTGGGCGAGGGCGGCGACCTCACCCTTTGCATCGACGGTGATCTTCTGCGACAGGTCACCCTGGGCGACCGCCGTCGTGACCTGCGCGATGTTTCGCACCTGGCTCGTCAGGTTGGCCGCCATGGAGTTCACGTTGTCGGTCAGGTCGCGCCAGGTGCCGGACACACCCTTCACCTGCGCCTGACCACCGAGCTTTCCGTCGGTGCCGACCTCACGGGCGACACGGGTCACCTCGTCGGCGAACGACGACAGCTGGTCGACCATCGTGTTGACGGTGTTCTTCAGCTCGAGGATCTCGCCCTGCGCGTCGACGGTGATCTTCTGCGACAGGTCACCCTTGGCGACCGCTGTCGCGACCTGCGCGATGTTTCGCACCTGGCCGGTCAGGTTGGCCGCCATGTAGTTCACGTTGTCGGTCAGGTCACGCCACGTGCCCGACACACCCTTCACCTGCGCCTGACCACCCAGCCGACCCTCGGTGCCGACCTCACGGGCGACACGCGTCACCTCGTCGGCGAACGACGACAGCTGGTCGACCATCGTGTTGATCGTCGACTTCAGCTCGAGCGTCTCGCCGCGCACGTCGACGGAGACCTTCTGCGACAGGTCGCCCTTCGCCACCGCCGTGGTGACCTGCGCGATGTCACGGACCTGGTCGGTCAGGTTAGACGCCATGGAGTTCACCGAGTCGGTGAGGTCCTTCCACGTGCCGGCAACACCGGGCACATCGGCCTGGCCCCCGAGCTTTCCTTCGGTGCCGACCTCGCGGGCGACCGTGGTCACCTGCTCGGCGAAGACGCGCAGCGTGTCGGTCAGCGAGTTGATGGTGTCGGCGAGTGCCGCGACCTCACCCTTCGCATCGACGGTGATCTTCTGCGACAGGTCGCCACGGGCGACCGCGGTGACGATCTGTGCAATGTTTCGCACCTGGCTGGTCAGGTTGCCTGCCATGGAGTTCACCGCGTCGGTGAGGTCCTTCCACGTGCCGGCAACACCGGGTACGTCGGCCTGGCCACCGAGCTGACCTTCAGTGCCGACCTCGCGCGCGACACGCGTCACCTCGTCGGCGAACGACGACAGCTGGTCGACCATCGCGTTCATCGTCTGGGCGAGGGCGGCGACCTCACCCTTCGCCTCGACGGTGATCTTCTGCGACAGGTCGCCGCGGGCGACGGCGGTGGCGACCTGGGCGATGTTTCGCACCTGGTCGGTGAGGTTGGCGGCCATCGAGTTCACCGAGTCGGTCAGGTCGCGCCACGTGCCGGACACGCCGCGCACCTCGGCCTGGCCACCCAGCCGGCCCTCGGTGCCGACCTCACGGGCGACACGCGTCACCTCGTCGGCGAACGACGACAGCTGGTCGACCATCGTGTTGACGGTGCTCTTCAGCTCGAGGATCTCACCCTTGGCGTCGACCGTGATCTTCTGTGACAAGTCGCCCTGGGCGACCGCCGTCGTCACCTGCGCGATGTTGCGGACCTGGGTCGTCAGGTTGGCCGCCATCGAGTTCACGTTGGCGGTCAGGTCACGCCACACGCCGGAGACGCCGCGGACCTGCGCCTGACCACCGAGCTTTCCCTCGGTGCCGACCTCGCGCGCAACACGCGTCACCTCGTCGGCGAACGACGACAGCTGATCGACCATCTTGTTGACCGTGGTGCCGATGCGCTCGAACTCACCCTTCACCGGCTGGCCGGCGATCTCCAGGGCCATGTGCTGGGAGAGGTCGCCCTCGGCCACCGCCTCGATGACACGCGCGACCTCGGTCGTCGGACGGACGAGGTCGTCGATCATGTTGTTGACGGCCGTCGCCGAAGTCGCCCAGTCACCCTTGTCGGCGAGCTCGCTCAGGCGCTCGGTCATGCGACCCTCGCGGCCGATAACATGACTCACCCGTACGAGTTCGCGAGTGCGCCGCTCTTGCAGATCTGCTACCTCGTTGAACCTGTCGACCACATCGCCCAGGAGCCCGTCACGTCGTCCGAGGCGCACCGTGAAGTCGCCGTTGCGGAACGCAGTCAGTGCTGCCGCGAGCTCGGCGAGATGCTCGGTGGGCACCTCCACTGTGGACCGCGTCGGCGCCTTGCGGGTGCGGCTGGCAGCGGTGGTGCTCATGGAGCCTCCTCGAGGCATCTGGCTCGTAGCCTTGTTGAGCGCGATCTGGTCAGTATGGACCAGAAATCGCGGAGCGTGACGGTGTATGCACGCAGAGGACATAGCGGACATGGCCGATGAGCGCCGCGCTGAGCCTCGCTCCCGATCCGGCCGCGCCACAGCAGGCGCGCCGCTTCATCGCCTCCACGCTAGACGCTCCTGAGCTCGCCGAGGCCCGCGAGATCGCTGAACTTCTCGTCAGTGAGCTGGTGACCAACGCCGTCGTGCATGCCGCCAGCCCTGTCGAGGTCGCCGTCGAGCAGGACGCGGCCGGCATCGTGGTGCGAGTGCGCGACGCCGACACGGGGCCGCTCGTCATGCGGGCCGGCGGCGGGATGGAGCTCGACGAGGGTGGCCGCGGCTTCCTGCTCGTCGACCGGCTGGCCGAGGCGTGGGGCACTGATCATCAGGGCGGCAGGAAGTCGGTGTGGTTCCGGCTCGCCGTCCACCCGACTCCTCCTGACGAACCCGCGACGGCGGAGCCGACCGACGGCACGACCGAGAAGTTCGAGTCGGTTCGCACCGCCGAGCAGAAGCTGCGCACCTTGCTCCTCCGCCCGTTGCTCCGACGTGCGATGACGTTCGAGGAGCAGGCGCGCGAGCTGCTGCAGCGCATCGTCGACGGTGTCGACGGCGTCGGCGGTGACCTCACGATGCAAGGGTCGGCGGAGCCGCTCGTCCACTGCGGCGCCGACGTCGCCGAGCACTCCTATCTCCGTGACCTGATCGTCGACGACCGACGGCTCGGCACATTGACGGTGCACCTGCCCGCGCTCCCCACCGACAACGACGACTGCTTCCTCGAGCTCGCCGCCGAACGCTTGTCGTTGCTCGCTGCAGAGCACGGCGTCGTCCGCGCCGAGCAGCAGCGGGAGGCCGAGCTCGACTACCTCGCGGAGGCCACCGAGCTGCTCGCCGGGTCGATGAACGTCGCGCTCACGCTCACTCTCGCGACGCAGATCGTCGTCCCGCGGCTGGCCGACTGGTCCGCGGCGTTCGTCGTCGACGACCGTGGTCGCCCACGTCGGGTGACGGCGACACACCGGCGCGAGGACCGCATCGATGCGGTGCACGAGCTGCTCCAGAACGACAAAGAGGTCCGCGCGGCGATCGTGGCGGGCGCGACCGGCGCGACGCAGCGGCTGCCGTCGACGATCCCTGTCAGTGGGCAGCGCAGCCATGTCGCCGTCATCCCGCTCGTCTCCCGCGGGCGGACGCTCGGGGTTCTCGTCCTCGGACGTACGACGCCGCTCGACGCCGTTGCGTTCATGGCCACGCTCGAGCTCGGACGGCGTACCGCGATCGCCGTCGACAACGCGCGGCTGCACGAGGAACAGGTCGCGGCAGCCAACGCGCTGCAGGCATCGCTGTTGCCGTCAGGGCTTCCGGACGTCCCCGGACTGGACCTCGGCGCGCGCTATCACGCAGCCGCGCCCGGTCTGTCCGTCGGCGGCGACTTCTACGACGCTTTCGCCCTACCGGACGGATCGGTCGTCGTGGCCATTGGCGACGTCTGCGGCAAGGGCGCCGAGGCAGCGGCCGTCACCGGCACGAGCCGCGACGTGCTTCGACTCCTGCTGATCGACGGCGCGTCACTCACCGAAGCTCTTCGGCGGCTCAACCGCGCGCTCAACGACCACCCGAGCAGCTCGCGGTTCTGCACCGTTGCGCTCGCCCGCTTCGACACGAGTGGCGAAGCGGTGACGGCCAGCGTCTGCCTTGCCGGCCACCCCGAACCGGTGGTCGTCCACGCCGACGGAAGCACCGAGCTGGTCGGCGAGCCCGGCGACCTGCTGGGGGTCCTGCCCGACTCGGCGCTCGGGCTGACCGAGACGACGGTGACCTTGGAGCCGGGCGACGCGTTCGTTCTCTACACCGACGGCGTCACGGAGCGGCGGGACGGTCGGCGGATGTTCGGGCAGGCAGGTCTTCGGCAGGTGCTGGCGTCGACCGCCGGCCACGATGCCGAGGCGATCGCTGAGCGCGCCGAAGAAGCGGCTCGTTCGTTCGTCGACAGCGAGCTGCGCGACGACCTGGCGATCGTCGTGGTGCGCCGCCCGCCGGGCTGAGGCGCGTCGCCAACACCGACCCGGCGAGCACCAGCGGGAAACCGACGGCCATGCCGGTCGTGAACTTCTCCCCGAGCACGATGATGCCCAGCGCGATCGCAACCGCGGGGTTGACGAAGGTGATGACGGTCGCGCGCGACGGTCCCACCTCGGCGATCAGCGCGAAGAAGACGAGGAACGCGATCGCCGTGCAGACCAACGCCAGTGCGACGACGCATGCCGCGGCCTCGAGCGACACGGACGAGGGCCAGGTCGCGGCCGCTGCGGGCGCCCACGCCAGTGAGCTGAGAGCCAGCGACGCCATGACGACGTTGACGGCCGGCAGGTCGGCGAGCCGGCGCGTGAGGATCACCGGCCCGACGGCGTAGCCGAGAGCCGTCACGAGCACCTCACCGACCGCTACGACGTCGATGTGGCCGAGCTGCAGCCCGACCAGAGCGCCGACGCCGCCGACACCGAGAAGGAGCCCGAGGGCCCGCCACCGGTCGACGACCTCGGACGCGCGCGCGAGCGCGATCCCGATCGCGAACAGCGGGACCGCCGCCAGGAGCAGTCCCGCGAGCGCGCTGGACAGGTGCCGCTCGGCGTCGCTCAGGAACCACCACGGGATCGCGACCTCGACCGCGGAGTAGAGGAGCAGCGGCCGCCAGCGCGCCACGAGGTCTGCCAGCCCGCCGCGTCGTATCGCAGCCGGAGCAAGCAGGAGCGCGCCGAGACCGGTGCGGAGGAAGACGACCGTGGCGGGGCTGAGGTCACGGACGGCGACGCGGATCAGGAGATAAGGAACACCCCAGATCACGCACATCGCGGCGAACAGCAGCCAGCCGCGTCGCGACACCCCTCACCTCCGGCCGAACCACCCCCCGGGCGGTTCGTCGACGCCCGGCCTGCTGTCGGCTGCGAACAGGTAGGACAGCGCTACCAGGACCACGGTAGCCAGGACGCTCGCTATCAGCGCCATGTCACTCACCGCCCCACGCATCCGCAGGGCGTCACCGGACGCCCGGGCAGGACGACGGCACGCGCGAGGCCGGGGCGGCGCAGCTGGCCGGCCCACCAATGCCTCAGCTTCGGCAGGGTGGATCCGGCCGGTCGCCGGCGCACGCCCCGGGTCCGGCACGCCGCCCGCAGCAGCTCGTCCGTGTGCGCCTCGGCGAGGACCTGGGTCAGATACGGCGACACCATGTCGACCACCTCCACGGAGCACTCTCCGCCCCGGCGGGCCGCAGCACGAGTGGCGGTATTGACATCATGCGCTAGATTCTTGCCATGCTGACCGTCGCTGTGGCCGTGGTGTCCGGGACGGCCTTGTTCGAGCTCGCCACGGCGATCGAGGTGTTCGGCGCCGACCGCCGCTACCTCACTCCGGACTGGTACACCTTCAAGCTCTGCGCCGCCGAGCCCGGCGAGATCCGCACCGAGCTCGGGCTCGTGCTCGACACGAAGTACGGCGTCGACGACATCGTGTCGGCCGATCTGGTCATCGTTCCTGCCGCAGGCACGCGGCCCGGTCAGCACCGCCCGCTGATCGACGCGTTGCGCGCCGCGCATGCCAACGGCGCCCGCATCGCCTCCATCTGCACCGGCGCATTCCTTCTCGCCGAGGCAGGGCTGCTCGACGGCCGGCGCGCGACGACCCACTGGGCCTACGCGGATGAGCTCGCGGAGCGCTACCCGGACGTGACCGTCGACCCCCATGTCCTCTACGTCGAGGACAGTCGCGTGTTCACCTCGGCCGGGTCGGCCGCCGGGATCGACCTGTCGCTGCACCTCGTGCGCAGCGACTTCGGCAGCGAGATCGCCAATGCCGTGGCACGTCGGATGGTCGTGCCACCGCACCGTGACGGCGGTCAGGCGCAGTACGTCGACGCGCCGCTTCCGAAGGTCGAGGCCGACACGCTCGGCCCTGTCCTCGACTGGGCGCTCGCCCACCTCGACGAGCAGGTCACGCTCGACGATCTCGCCGACGTCGCGCACGTCAGCGTGCGCACGCTGATGCGACGGTTCCAGGCGGCGACCGGCACCACGCCGTTGCAGTGGCTGCTGCTGCAACGCGTCCGCCGGGCCCAGCATCTGCTCGAGAGCAGTGACGAGCCGGTCGAGCGGATCGCGTCACTGGCCGGGTTCGGTTCGGCCGCCAACCTGCGCCAGCACTTCACCCGCGTCGTGGGAGTGCCGCCGATCACGTATCGGCGGACGTTCAAGTGCGAGCACGACGAGCACTGCCGGCACGACGTGCCGGCCTGACCTCGGCGTGAACGGCTAGGCCGACAGACCGAGCACCCGCTGCGCCGGTCCGGGTCGCGCGAACAGATAGCCCTGCCCGTAGTCGACGTGGACCTCGCGCAGCGTCTGCATGTCCTCCGGCGTCTCGATGCCCTCGGCGATGAGGGTGGAGCCGACGTCAGCCGCGAACGCCACGAGGGAACGGACCAGCGCCTGCCGACTGAGGTCGTTGTGGATGCCGCGGCTCAGGTGGATGTCGAGCTTGATGATCTCCGGGCTGAGCTCCAGGACGTGACGGAAGCTCGCGAAGCCGGCACCTGCGTCGTCGACGGCCAGCCGCACGCCGCGCTCGCGCAGTCCACCCAGAGCCCGGAGCAGAGCGTCGTACTCGCGAACGATGGCGTGCTCGGTGACCTCGACGACGACACGGTCGGCGGGAACGCCGTCGAGCACCCGGGCGAAGCCCGGCGAGACCAGCGTCTCCGCGGAGACGTTGACCGTGAGGAACGCTCCTTCGGGAAGCAGCGGCACGAGCGCGAGCGCGGACCGCGCACACGAGAGCTCGAGCTCCTGCAGGAGCCCCGCCTCGGCGGCGCGGCCGAGCCAGACGTCGGGAGCTTGGTACGGAGTGGTCTGGAACCTGGCCAGCGCCTCGTATCCCGCCGGCGCGGCGTCGTACGACGACAACGACACGATCGGCTGGAGATGAACCTCGAGCTGGTCACCCGCGGTGATGACGTCACGGACGATCACGGCGAACCTGGCGGCGTCCATGCTCCGGCCGCGCAGGGCCTCCTCGGCTTCCGTGCCCGGTCGCAACGACTCGATGGCTTCGAGCGCCGCGTCGATGCGCTGGCGCATCGACGCCACCACGGTCGGCGGGAACTCATGGGCGAACAGATGCAGCGTCTGCTCGAACGCCACGTCGATGTCGCCCTCGAGCGCGAGCAGCCGCTGCTGGACTGCGAGCGGCAGCCGTCGCTGCAGCGTGCCGACGGCGGTCCAGTGCCGCCCCATGGTCCGCAACAGCTCGGTGACCCCATGCAGTGCGGACAGGTCGATCGGGTCCGCCGCCAGGTCGATCGCCGGCTCCTCGCGAGCCTCGCCGCCGGCCGGGTGCAGCCGGTCGTCCGCCCCTCGGGCCCGCCCGTTCATGAGAGCTCCATGGTGTGACCCCCGCCACTCAAGAGCGGCAGTATGACAGGAATGTCACGTTCTGTAACCGGAGGTGGTGGACGATGTCCCGGTGACGGACGAGCAGGGGTCTCCGGCGCCCTGGTACGACCGGGATGAGCTCACCGAGCTGCTGCGACGGCTGGGCGCGGACGACGAGGAGATCGCCACCGCCTTGGACACCGACACGCCGGGAGCGCTGGCGCTCGAGGTGGCCGTTCGCCGGGGGCGCCCGGCGGTGCCGGCCGCGGAGGCGGCACGGCGGGCAGCGCTGTCCGACGAGGAGTTCGCGGAGGTGTGGCGGGCGCTCGGCCTCACCGCGTCCTCCGGCCCGCAGCGCGTGCCGCCCGCCATCGCGGACTCGCTACCCGTGCTCACGGCGGCGATCCGCGACTGGCTCGGAGAGCAGACCGGCCTCGGCCTCGCGCGGGTCATCGGGAGCACGACGGCACAGCTCGCCGAAGCCGTCGTCGACGCGTTCCGCATGCGCTACGAGGTGCCGGAGCTCGCCGGTGGGATGACCTACACGGAGGTGGTCGAGCGGTACGTCGAGCTGACCAGGGCCAGCCTGCCGTCGCTCGAGCAGCTCGTCGCCGCAACGCTCGAGGCCCATCTCGTCCGCGTCGCGGCAGGCGCCTGGGCGCCGGACGACGACCAGGTCAGCCCGAGACGGCTGCTGTTCGTCGGCTTCGCCGACCTGGTCGGTTACACAGCGTTGTCACGCACGCTCACGCCCGGCGAGCTGCACCGCCTGCTCGCGACGTTCGAGCAGGCCGTCGCCGAAGCGGTCGCCGGTCAAGGCGGCCGGCTGGTCAAGCTCATCGGCGACGGCGCGATGTACGTCGCCGACACCGCGGCGGCCGGGTGCGCGGCGGCGCTCGACATCTGCGAGCGCACCACCGCCAGTGAGCTGCCGCCCGTGCGGGTCGGGGCGGACATCGGACCGGTGATGAGCCGGTCCGGCGACTACTTCGGCGAGGTCGTCAACCGGGCGGCCCGGCTCGTGGCGCTCGCGCGGCCGGCGAGCGTGGTGGTCACGGACGCCGTCGTCGACGCCCTGGGCGCCGGCTGGCCGGTGGAGCAGCTGCCCCCACAGGCGCTCAAGGGCTTTCAGGCCCCGGCCGTGACCTACCGGCTGGTAGCCCGTTAGGGAGTCAAACCGCCCCTGAACCTCCCTGGCGGTTTCAGAAGGTTTCGTGGTGCATTGGGCGAAGTTGTGACCCAGGTCACATCCAGGCGCCACACTCTCAGGAGGCCCCCACCGTGCCCAGCAATCCGCTGATGGGGAAGTTCGGCCCGATCGTCCTGCTCGCCGTCGTGCAGCTGGTGCTCGTCGTGGCCGCGCCGTCCACCGCTCCCAACGCCGCCAACTCAGCACTCGGCGGCAGCCCGTACGCGACCACCCAGAGCGGAGCGCCGGTCGGCACCGGTCCCGCCACGGGGCTGCCCGCGGGCGCCGTACCCGCCGGTGGCGCGGGCGGGGCGGCCGGCGGGACGACCACGACCGCGGCAGGCGGCGGCGCCACCGCGGGCGCCTCCGGTGGCACGACCTCCGGCGCCACCACGAGCTCGGGCGTCGGCGGCGACACCAAGCACTGCGTCAACGGCCGCCAGTTCGACCCGAAGATCGACTACTACGCACCGCCGTGCGTCCCCGGCACGCCCGGCGCGGCCGACCCCAACAACGGCGGCGCGACCTGGCCCGGTGTGACCAACAACAAGATCGAGATCGTCAACTACGTCGCCGACTACGGCGCCGAGGTCGACGCCATCCTCAAGGCGCAGGGTCTCTACTACGACGCCAGCCAGGCCAAGCAGTGGAACGACGCCTACGCCAAGTTCATCAACTCGCACTACCAGCTCTACGGTCGCCAGATCCACATCGACACCGTGCAGGGCAACTGCCGCACCGTGCCGCCGGACTACCCGTGCCTCACCGGTGACATGGACAAGATCGTGTCGACGTACCACCCGTACGGCGTGCTCTGGTCGACCACTGTCTGCTCGCAGTGCTTCGCCGAGCTGTCCCGGCTGCACGTCGTCAACTTCGGCGGCAGCGGCTTCTCCGACGCGTTCCACAACGCGAACGCGCCCTACTCGTACGACGCCGGCATGAGCGCGACGAACATCGAGCTGAACTTCGCCGACTGGTGGTGTCACCAGATGACGAGCCAAGGCGGCTCCGGACGCACGGCGATATTCGCAGGTGACCAGAACCCGGCCGAGGACTTCCGCAACAAGCCGCGGGTTCTCGGAGTCATCAGCACCAACGACCCCGACAACGAGAACACCGTCAAGAGCGTGCTCTACCCGGCGCTCAAGCGAGGCTGCGGCGAGACGGTCAACCACGAGTACTTCTACGCACAGGACATCAACACGGCCACGACGCAGTCGCAGCAGAGCGAGCAGGCGATGAACACGCCGACCAACCCGGCGACGAGCGTGCTGTGCCTGTGTGACCCGGTCGCGCCGCAGTTCGGCCAGAACGCGTTCGGCAACAACAACTACTGGCCGGAGGCCATTCTCGGCAGCGACCAGACGATGGACTGGGACTCGATCGCGCAGACCTACTCCAGCAGTGACCACAAGAACGACTCGCTGTCGTGTCCCAAGAACGGAAACGGCTGCGGCTGGGACGGCGCCATCGGCGTCGGTTCGGACATCCCGCAGACGTCGGCCGCCGACAGCGCAGCGGTGAAGGTCTACAAGGCCGCGACCAACAACGGTGCACTGCCCACCTCGGTCGCCAACCTCGACGTGTTCTGGGAGCAGTACGCGATGATCGCGACCCTCATCGAGGGCACCGGTCCGATCCTCACGCCGGCCCGGATGCAGGCGTCGGCGTTGCACATCCCGTTCCGCGGCGGCGGTACGACGGGCTACCCGCTGCGGGGATTCCGCAACGGGTCGTGGTGCTGGACGCAGGACGTGCGCGTCGTCTACTGGAACGCCAACGCAACCAGCCCGTACAACGGCCAGAAGGGCCACTACATCGACATCGAGGGCAGCCGCTTCTCCGTCGGTCACTTCCCGTCGGTCAAGCAGCCGCCGGCACCGACCGCTGACAAGAGGCGCTCATGAGCGCCTTCGACGCGCTGCGTCGCCCGCTGGAGGGCGATCTCGCGGGCAGGGTGACCTCGTTGGCATCGTCCTCGAAGGCGGCGCCGACGCTCATCCGGCGCCTGATCATCGCGGCGCTGTTCCTGCTGATCGTCCAGTCGGTCTTCCACCTGTCGCCGCAGGCGATGATCAGCGGCGTCTCGCTGGGCGGGCTCTACGGCATCATCGGCGTCGGCATCGTGCTGACCTACCGCACGAGCCGCGTCATCAACTTCGCCGCAGCGGCTGTCGGCGCCGTACCCGCCATCACCGCGGTGCTGCTGTCGACGGCCGACGGCGTGAGCTACCTGCTGACCATGCCGATCGCGATCGTCGGCGGGGTGCTGTTCGGTGCGCTCACCGACATCCTCATTCTGCGCCGCTTCAAGAACACGTCTCGGCTGATCGTCACCGTCGTCACGATCGGCATCGCGCAGTCCTACGCGGCGCTGGGCTTCTTCATCCCGGTCTGGTTCGGCGAGGCCGCGTCGCGCGTGCCCCGGGTGAAGACGCCGTGGCAGGACTGGATGATCAACAACCACCGCGGCGAGCCGATCCTCACCGGCAACCAGGTCTTCGCCTTCGCGGTCGTCGTCCTGCTCACCGGTGTGCTGGTCTTCTTCCTCAAGAAGACGCGCCTCGGCATCGCGCTGCGCGCGTCGTCCGAGAACGCCGAACGCGCTGCCCTGCTCGGCATGCCCGTCGCTCGGGTCAGCACGATCGCCTGGGCCTTCGCGGGTCTGCTCTCGTCGATGGCGATCTTCTCCATCGCACCGCTGTACGGCGTGCCCGCCGATGCGACCCTCGGCTTCAACACGCTGCTCTACGGCCTCGCCGCCGCGGTCGTCGCGAAGATGGAGAACCTCACCGTCTCGCTGGTGACCGGCGTCGGCATCGGCCTGCTCATCGTCGGCTCCAACCTGAAGACCGGCGACGAGTCCTACAGCTACGCCTTGATGGCGGTCATCATCTACGCGGCGCTGCTCACCCAACGCAAGTCGCGCTCGCGAGCGATCGACGCCAACGCGTCCAGCTGGCAGACGATTGCGGTGTTCCGGCCGATCCCGGTCGAGCTGCGCGAGCTTCCCGAGGTCATCCGGATGCGCTCCGGGCTGCTGGTGTTCGGCCTCGGTCTCGCCATCGGTCTGCCGTACCTCATCAGCCCCAGCGACCTGCCACACCTCCAGCTGCTGCCGATCTTCGGCATCGTCGGTGTCTCACTGGTGATCCTCACCGGATGGGCGGGGCAGATCAGCCTCGGCCAGTTCGGTCTCGTCGGCATCGGCGCGGCGGCGGCCGGGGGCCTGGTCGGCAACCACAACATCGACTTCTTCGCCGCCGTCGGCATCGGCATCGGCGCCGGCGCGTTGACGGCGGTCGTCATCGGCCTGCCGGCCATCCGGATCCAGGGCCTGTTCCTGGCGGTGATGACGCTCGCGTTCGGCTACTCGATGCAGTACTACATCCTCAACTCGCACTACTGGATCGGCAGCCACCTGCTGCCCAACCAGCTGCACCCGGACGTCCAGCGCCCGTACCTCTACGGCAAGTTCGCGCTGGACGGCACGACCGGAGGCGAGCGCTCCTTCTACTTCCTCTGCGTCGGCCTGCTCGTCGTGTGCCTGCTCGCTGCCGCCTCCTTCCGTCGCCAGCACAGCGGCCGCGTGCTGATCGCTCTGCGCGACAACCAGCGCGCGGCGGCGTCGTACTCCATCGCGCCGGCGCGCACCCGGCTCGCGGCGTTCGCGATCAGCGGCGCCGTCGCCGGGCTCGCCGGCGTCCTCATGGCCTACCAGCAGCACAACGTCATCCCCGGCACGTACGACGTGCCGACCAGCATCGGCGTCTTCCTCGCGGCGGCCGTCGGCGGTCTCGGCTCGCTGATGGGTGGCACGTTGAGCGTCATCGCGTTCGAGGCAACGGTCCTGTTCGGTCCGCTGCTGTGGCATCACCTCGGCCACACCATCTCCGACGTCATGCCGCTGCTGCTCACCGGACCGTTGCTGATCCTCAACCTCTACACCAACCCGGGCGGCCTTGCCGGGTGGGTCTTCGAAGAGCGCGACAAGTGGCTGCGGCGCCTCGCGAAGAAGCACGGCGTCCACGTGCCCTCACTCGTCGCCGACCGCCTGGTCGAGGACAAGGACGCGACGATGCCCGAAACGCTTCCGATCGACGTGCCCGAGCCCTCCCCCGAAGCGTCCACCGAGCCGGAGCTGGTCCGATGAGACTGCCGTTCAGCAGACGCGACACCGCCGCTGCGCACGAGGCGTACCCGGCCGGCGCCGCAGCCGGCCTGCCCCTGCTGCAGTGCCGCGGCGTCGACGTCGCCTACGACAAGGTGCAGGTGCTGTTCGGCGTCGACATCGACGTGCACGAGGGTGAGATCGTCGCGCTGCTCGGCACCAACGGCGCCGGCAAGTCGACGCTGCTGAAGGCCGTCTCGGGCGTCGTCCGGCCGACTGCCGGGCGGATCACCTTCGCCGGTCACGACATCAGCCGCGCCACACCGCAGGACACGACCGCACTCGGCATCGTCCAGGTCCCCGGTGGCAAGGCGGTGTTCCCGACCCTGACCGTCGCCGAGCACTTCAAGGCGGGCTGCTGGCTCTACGCGAGCCAGGAGGCCGAGGAAGTCGAGCGCCGCACCCAGCAGGTGCTCGAGATGTTCCCGCGACTCGTCGAGCGCTGGGACCAGCTCGCGGGCGACCTCTCCGGGGGCGAGCAGCAGCAGCTCGCTCTCGGCATGGCTTTCGTCGCCCGGCCGCGGCTGCTCGTCATCGACGAGCTGTCGCTCGGCCTGGCCCCTGTCATCGTCGAGCGGTTGCTGGACGCCGTACGCGCGATCCACGCCGAAGGCGCCACGGTCGTGCTCGTCGAGCAGTCGGTCAACGTCGCACTCACGATCGCCACGCGCGCCTACTTCATGGAGAAGGGCGAGGTGCGCTTCTCCGGTCCGACCGAGCAGCTGCTGGAGCGCGACGACGTGCTGCGGTCGGTCTTCCTCGACCGTGCGACGAAGTCGCTGGGCGACGCGAAGGCGAGGACCAAGCGGGTCGCCGACGCCGCGGAGACCGTCACCCGGCCGACCGCGCTCAGCGTGCGCAACCTGAGCCATCACTTCGGCGGCATCTCCGCCGTCAACGATGTCTCGTTCACCGTGCACGAGGGCGAGATCCTCGGCCTGATCGGTCCGAACGGCGCCGGCAAGACGACGATCTTCGACATCATCTCCGGGCACCTGCCGGTGCAGCGCGGTCACATCTTCGTCGGCCAGGCCGACGTCACCGACTGGCCCGCCGAACGCCGCGCGACCGTCGGGCTGGGGCGCTCGTTCCAGGACGCCAAGATCTTCCCGTCGCTGACGGTGGCCGAGAACATCGCGCTCGGGCTCGAGCGGCACATCGAGGTCCGGGACCACGTCTCGGCGCTGTTCGGCACGCCCGCGATCCGTGAGTCCGAGGCCGACGTCGCCTACACGGTCGACGACCTCATCGAGCTGATGGGGCTGGGCGCCTTCCGCGACAAGTTCGTCGCCGAGCTGTCGACGGGTTCCCGCCGCATCGTCGACCTCGCGATGTCCATCGCGCACGACCCGACGGTGCTCCTTCTCGACGAACCGTCGAGCGGTATCGCACAACGCGAGACCGAGGCCTTGGGCCCGCTGCTCAAGCGCATCCAGCAGGAGACCAACTGCGCGATGCTCGTCATCGAGCACGACATGCCGCTCATCACGTCTCTGTCCGACTCGATCGTCGCGCTGGACCTCGGCGCCGTGCTGACACAAGGGCCGCCCGCCGCCGTCCTCGCCGACGAACGCGTGGTGACTGCATACCTGGGCGGCGATCCCGCTGCCATCAAGCGAACCGGAACGACCAGCAAGGCCCGGGGCCAGAAGGTGGGCGCATGATGAACGGTCGGACGTGGCGACGGGTGGCCGGCGCAGGACTTCTGACGACGGCCGGTGCGCTGGTCATCGCGACCTGGCCGACCGCCGCGCAGGCGGACTCACCCGTGCGCACCGGCTGGTGGAACACCGCCTCGGGTGGTGGCCAGTCGGCTCCTGCGCCGACGACGGCCGACGGCGGGCTGCACATCGCGGTCGCGCCCAGCCAGATCCTGGCCTACGGCGCCGTCCTGTACGACATGCCGCAGGACGCCACGGCGACCCTCGAGCTGAAGGTCAGCGGCCAGGGCACCCCGGTGCTCGTCGCCTGCCCGACCAAGGACTCGTCCTGGAAGGAAGGCGGCGACCAGCCGGCGAGCGACGCCCCCGCCTTCGACTGCTCGACGCACAGCTACACCGGTTCCGTGTCGTCGGACGGCGCGACGGTCACCTTCCTGCTGGACGGCAGCGCGGAGACGACGCCCGGTGAGCTGAGCCTGGCGATCGTGCCGTACATGACCCACGACGCCCCTGGCGGTGTGGGCACAGAGCTGCCGGTCGACTCGACGCCGCCGTTCTCCGTCGACATCCCCAAGCCCGACGCGTCGTCGCTCGTCATCACGAGCAGCACCTTGCCGACGTCCGGCAGCAGCGGGTCGGTCAGCTCGACCGGCCAGACGCAGCCGCCTGCGACCAGCGGCGCCGGCGCCGGGTCGTCGTCGGGCAGCACGGCCGGAGGCTCCGTGCCGCCGACGCTGACCGCCGGCCCCCCGCCGTCCACGTCCACGGCGGCCGTCGACAACGCCGCGCCACAGGTGGCGCCCGCAGGCACCACTCAGCAGCCAGGTGCGCTGACCAACACAGCCGCCGGCATGCCGAAGGTCGACAACACCGCCCACAACGCGGCACTCGCACTCCTGATCCTCGTCGCGATGGCCGTCATCGCGAGCGGCACGACGTCGATGCAGCGGGCACCACGGCTGCTCGGTGGCGGCAGCCGGCACGCGGCGGCCGCAGCCGCAGCTGCTCCGGTCGCGGTGGCGACGATGCCGGCGATGACCCGCGGCCTCGGACGGTTCGCCCGCGAGCGGGTAGCGCCTCCGCGACCGCTGGTCTGACCGGAGGGGGGTCAGACCCGAGGGCCCTCGGGCGGGCCGAGCAGATAGCCCTGGCCCAGAGAGACACCGAGCTCGCAGAGCGAGAGCGTCTGACTCCAGCGTTCGATGCCTTCGGCGACGAGCGCGATCCCGAGCTCGTCGGCGAATCCCGCGAGCGCGCGGGTCAGGGCCCGACGGGACGGGTCGGTCTCGATCGTGCCGACGACCCCGCGGTCGAGCTTGATGATGTCCGGGCGGAGTGTGAGCAGGCGCTGGAGACCGGCGAAGCCGGCGCCCACGTCGTCGATCGCGATGCGGATGCCCGCCGACCGGATGCGGGCCAGCGCGGACAGATGGTGGCTGTCGGTGATGAGCTCGTGCTCGGTCAGCTCGACGACGACGCGGTCCGCCGGCAGCTGACCGAGCAGATGAAGAGCGTCGGGGCGGCCCAGGGTGCTCGGCGAGACGTTGATGGCGAGGTAGGCATCGCCGCGGCCCGCGATCAACGGCCAGGCCTGCTCGACAGCGGCGCGCAGGGCGGCGATCTCGAGCTCCGGGCCGAGGCCGCAGCTGTGCGCCTCGTCGAACCACTCCGCCGTGGTCAGGCGGTCGCCGCCGAACCGGCTGAGCGCCTCGAAGCCGACGACCTCGCTGGAGACGAGCCGGCGGATCGGCTGTACGACGACCTCGGGACCTCCGGCGTTGATCAGTTCGAGCACGGCTCCGCGCTTGCGGTCCCGCAGGCGGTCGCGACCGAGTCGCGACTGCAACTCCCCGTTGATCTCCGCCACGACCGAGTGCTTGACCCCATCACCGACGGGAGCGGCATGCGCGGCGAACTGCCGCATCGACCGCAGCAGCTCGTGGGCACCCGTGTGGCGCGGCAGGTGTGCTCGCGCTCCGGCACTCAGCATCGACCGGACGGACTCGTGGTCTTCACCGGCACCGAGCGCGATGACCCGCGTCCGCGGCGAGACCGCCCGGATGCCACGGGTGGCGTGCACGCCTCCCCCGCCAGGGACGTCGACGTGCAGGAGGGCGACCTGCGGGTTGTGGCGGGCGGCGAGGTCGATCGCGTTCTCGGCGTCAGACGCGATGCCGACGACCTGGAAGTCGTCGAACCCGGACAGGACGTCCGCCAGCATGGCGCGGCCCTCGCCCGTGTCGGCGATGAGTACGGTGACCGCACCGAGGCTGGGCGCCATCGCACCTCGTCTCCGCTCCGGCGCCCCCTGCGCCGGACTTCGAAGTGTCCCGGAGCGTTTCCACAGCGACACTCGGCTGTGTGGACAAACTGTGGATAGCCGTTCGGCCGATACCCATCCCGCGGCGAGACCGACCAATGCGCACAATCCGCTCAGAGGTAGGTGCGCAGCTTCTTCCGGTCGAGCTTGAAGACGCTCGTCAGCGGGAGCTGCTCGACGATGCGCACGTCACGGGGGTACTTCGCCGCGGAGAGATGCTGCTTCGCGAACGAGACGATGTCGTCCGGCGTGAGCCCCGCACCCGGCCGCAGCTGCACGAAGGCGACAACCTCCTCGCCCATCTTCGGGTCGGGCCTTCCGACGACGCCGGCGCCCACGATGTCCGGATGCTCGAGCAACGCCTCCTCGACATCGCGCGGGTAGACGTTGATGCCGCCCCGGATGATGAGGTCCTTGATCCGGTCGACGACGTACAGGAAACCGTCGGCGTCGAAGTGACCGATGTCGCCCGTGTGCAGCCATCCGTCGCGGAGGGCGTGCTGCGTCTCTTCCGGCGCGTTCCAGTACCCGGCCATCAGGTTCGGTCCGCGGACGCAGATCTCGCCGTCCTCGCCCACCCCGCCATCGGTGCCGTCGGCCTTCTCGATGCGGACGTCCATCAGCGGCGGCGGCTTGCCGACGCTGCCGGGGCGCACCTTTCCGGGCGGCGACGTCGAGATGATGGCCCCGGACTCGGTGCACCCGTACCCCTCGGTGATCTCCACGCCCGGCAACCGCTTCTGGAACTCCTCGGCCACCTCGCGAGGCAGCGACGCACCACCGCTGGCGACCCGCCGGAGCGCGGACAGGTCGTAGTCCTCGATCGGCTGGGTCAGCAGCATCTGGAACATCGACGGCACCAGTGCACTGATCTCGGTGCGGTGCTTCTCCGCGAGCTGCAGCCAGCCGGCGGGATCGAACCATCGCATGAGCACCGACGTCCCCGGCTCCGTCGCGTGCAGCCCCATGATCGTGACGGTCAGCCCGTAGACATGTGACAACGGCAACGGCAACAGTGACGACCGCGTCGTCTCGTCCCGGTCGTCGCCATTGGCGATCGCCGCCCACGCCGCTGACGACAGCGCGTCGTGGCTGAGCATGACGCCCTTGGCGCGCCCGGTCGTGCCGCCGGTGTAGAGAAGCGCCGCGAGCTCCGTGGGGTCGCGGTCGACGAGCTCGCCCTCCGGGGACTGCTCGAGCTCGGCGAAGTCGAGGAACGGGATGGTCGACTCGACACCGCCGGGATCGCCCACGACGACGATGCCGCGCACCGTGCTCACACCGGTCGCGGAGGCGACGACCTTCGGAAGGAAGTCCGGCGTGGTGACGACGTACGCCGCCCCGGAGTCGGTCAGCACGTGACGCAGCTCGTCCTCGCTGAGCAGGAAGAGCACCGGCGTGGTGGCTGCACCCGCGCGCCACACCGCGCTGTAGGTGAGCCCGACCTCCGGGCAGTTGGCCATGCACACGACGACGCGGTCGCCGACACCCAGTCCGGCGTCACGAAGCCCGCGGGAGAGCCGCCGGGTCCGGGCTGCCAGCTGAGCACCCGTCCATGACTCGCCCTCGAAGTGCAGCGTCGACTCGTCGCCGAACCGCTCCCACGCCTGCTCGCTGAGCCGTTGCAGGCTGTTGCCCGTCGGCGTGGTGACGAGGTCGGTTCTCATCCGGGCAGCCTCCCAGACCATGATGTGTTTCGACGCGCGGAGCCGAACGCCGTCCCACAGTAGGACTCCCTGGGGGTTGCTCATGTCGTGGCCCGACCCACACCGCCTGCGGTGGACGCCGACGCTTCGGGTCCCGTCCGACGACGGGACGGAGATCGCCGTCGAGATCCTCGGTGACAACCATCCGGGTCCGACGCTGGTGTTCATCCACGGCTGGACGTTCTCGAGCCGGTCCTGGCACTACCAGCGGATGCTCGCCGAGCGGTACCGCCTGGTTCTGATGGACCACCGCGACCACGGCGAGTCCGGCACCGGGCCCCGCGAGAACCGCACGATCGAGCAGGTCGGACGCGACCTGTACGCCGTCCTCGAGGCCACGTGTGCCGACAGAGACGTCGTGCTCGTCGGGCACTCCATGGGTGGCATGACGATCATGGCACTCGCCGCCGAGCACGCGGACCTGTTCGGCAGCAAGGTCAAGGCCGTTGCGCTGCTCGACACCAGCGCCAAGCGACCTGACGACCACACGTTCGGCTTGCGGGGTCCGTTCGCGACGTTGTTCCTCAAGCAGTGGTCCTCGTCGCTGGCACTGATGGTGGCCGATCCGGAGAAGGCCGAGCGCGCACGTCGGTCGGGCTCCGCTCTCTCCGTACGGATCAGCGCGTTCCTCAACCTGCACCGCAAGTCCGACAAGCGGCTCGCGCGGTTCACCGAGGCGATGACGGCCGCGACGAAGGCGCAGGTCGTCGGCGACTTCTGGGCCGACCTCGACGCGCACGACAAGGTCAAGGCGCTCGAGGCGCTGGCAGAGGTGCCGACCCTCGTGATCGTCGGCGTCGCCGACCGGCTGACGCCGGTGACCGATGCCCGGGTGATCGCGGCCGGCGTACCGCGGTCGCGGTTGCTGGAGCTCGATCGCGCCGGACACTGCGCGATGCTCGAGCGGCCGGAGGCGGTCAACGCGGCCCTGCTCGACCTGGTCGCGCAGGTCGAGACGCCGGCGAAACCGCGACGGCGAGCGAAGGCCGCGCGATGAACGAGTCGCACCGCGTCGTCATCATCGGCGCCGGCTTCGGCGGCATCGGTGCGTCGATCAAGCTCGCCGAGCAGGGCATCGAGCACGTCATCCTCGAGAAGGCCGACGACGTCGGCGGCACCTGGTGGGCGAACAAGTACCCCGGATGCCGGTGCGACGTCCCGTCGCACCTCTACTCCTTCTCTTTCGCGCCCAACCCCGACTGGTCGGACAGCTACTCGCTGCAGCCGGAGATCTGGCGCTACCTGCGACGGGTCGCGGAGGACCACGGCGTCATCGAGCGGGTGCGGTTCGGCTGCAAGGTCGAGTCCGCCCGCTGGGACGACATCGCCAAGCAGTGGGTGCTGGAGACCTCGACGGGCACCATCACCTGTGACGTCCTGATCGCCGCGCACGGCTTCCTGTCCGAACCGCGCATCCCGCACTTCGACGGCATCGAGACCTTCGCGGGTCAAGTGATGCACTCCGCCGAGTGGGATCCGTCGTACGACGTCACCGGTAAGCGCGTCGCGGTGATCGGCACCGGCGCCTCGGCCGTGCAGATCGTGCCGGAAGTTCACCGCGACGCCGAGCATCTGTTCGTGTTCCAGCGCACCGCGGCGTGGATCCTGCCGCACCGCGGCCGGACGATCCCGGAGAAGGAGAAGGCGCTCTACCGTCGCCTCCCCGCTCTGCAGCGACTGGTGCGCGCCTATCACTACTGGTCCGCGGAGTTCGTCGTCCTGCCGGCGCTCGCGAAGAACCCAGGCCGGACGAAGCTGATCCGCAACATGGCGATGAAGCACCTCGAGGAGCAGGTGCCGGATCCGGAGCTGCGCGCGAAGCTGACGCCTTCCTTCGTCCCGGGATGCAAACGACTGACGCCGTCCAACGACTACCTTCCGGCGATCGCCTCCCCGTCGACGACGTTGGTCACGGACGGCATCGAGCGGATCGAACCGTCCGGCATCCGCACCGTCGACGGCACACTCCACGAGGTCGACGTCATCATCCTCGCGACCGGTTTCCGCGTGACCGACAACACGTTCTCTGCACTGGTGACGGGGCGAGACGGGCGCACGTTGCAGGAGACGTGGGAAGAGACCGGCATGAGTGCCTACAACGGCACCACGATCGCAGGCTTCCCCAACCTGTTCATGCTCGTCGGGCCCAACACCGGCATCGGCCACACGTCGGTCATCTACATGATCGAAGCGCAGTTGGCGTACATCCTCGACGCGTTGCGCCTCATGAAGGACCGCGGCATCCGCACCTTGGACGTGCGCACAGACGCGCAGACGTCGTACAACGAAGAGCTGCAACGCAAGCTCGCGCCGTCGGTGTGGAACACCGGCGGCTGCGTCAGCTGGTATCTCGACAAGAACGGCCGCAACCCGACGATCTGGCCGGACTACACGTTCAGGTTCGCGCAGCGGCTGAAGCACTTCGACATCGACTCCTACTACCAGGAGCTGCGGTCGGCTGACGAGCAACACTTGGCCGTGGCGCGTTGAGCCCGACGACCATGCGCGCCGCGCGCTTCGACCAGTCCGCCCGGCAGCTGACCCTCACCGAGGTGCCGGTTCCGGACCTGTTGCCGCACGAGGTGCTGGTTCGCGTGCAGGCGTGCGGCGTCTGCCTCTCCGACATCCACCTGATCGACGGGAGCCTGCCGAGCAACCTGCCGGTCGTGACGCCCGGACATGAGCCCGCCGGGGTGATCGAGGCGATCGGTGACGCCGTGCCGTACTGGAAGCCCGGGCAGCGCGTCGTGATGGCGGCCGGCCGCCCGTGCCTGGCCTGCTCGAGCTGCGCCGGAGGTCATCCGGACGCGTGCCGCGCGGTGCAGATCATGGGCTTCAGCTTCGACGGCGCCTGGGCGGAGTTCGTCGTCGTGCCCTTCGCGGCACTCACGCTCGTCCCGGACGGCGTACCGATCGAGCAGGCCGCGATCCTTGCCGACGCGGTCTCGACGCCGTACGCCGCCCTGCTCGAACGCGCGCAGGTGCGTCCGGCCGAGGCCGTGGGCATCTGGGGTGTCGGCGGACTGGGCATCCACGCCGTGAAGCTCGCGCGCATGCTCGGCGCCGCGCCGATCGTCGTCCTCGACCCCCTCGACGCTGCTCGCGAGCGCGGCCTGCGTGCAGGCGCGGACATCGCGATCGACCCGACCGCCGCCAATGCGGTGCAGCAGGTGCGCGCGGTCACCGGAGGCGACGGTCTCGACATCGCTCTCGATGTCGTCGGGTCACC
This sequence comes from Mycobacteriales bacterium, assembly GCA_035695045.1. Classification (GTDB taxonomy): domain Bacteria; phylum Actinomycetota; class Actinomycetes; order JAFAQI01; family JAFAQI01; genus DASSKP01. The sequence goes on from DASSEX010000051.1 coordinate 81,801, forward strand.
ACTCGTGCTGCAACAGGCCGAGCAGTGCCTCGCCCACACAGGCCGCCTCGTCATGGTGGGCATGTCTCTCGAGCCGACGACGCTCGGACCCGGCGCGTTGTTCTCGCTGCAGTCCCAGTCGCTGCTCGGACATCTGGGTTATCGCAAGCAGCACCTCGACCAGCTGGTGCGACTCGTCGACCTCGGCCGACTCGACGTGAGTGACTCCGTCAGCGACGTCCTGCCGCTGGACGACATCGCCGATGCGGTCGACCGGCTGGCGACGAAGCGCGGCGACCCGGTGCGACTCGTCATCCGCCCCTGACCGACCTGGACCAGCCGGGCCGGTGGCGTGGCCGACACGCGCGGCGACGGGGCCGTGGCAGTTGATGCCCACCACGGCCCCGTCGCGTGTGTCAGCTGGTGCTGCCGAGGCCGACGGCCCCGCTGATGCCCGCGGAGGTGACGCCCGTCTGGCATTGCGTCGGGTCGCTGACCGAGAACACGAGCGAACCGGCGACGCCGTCGCCTGCCGGGTAGAACGTGTTCGTCGTGCTCACCGTGTAGGTGCTAGGTGTGCCGGCGGGAACGGTCCCGGTTGACGAGACCTCGTTCATCGTCGCCGACGGCACGACTGTGCCCTGCAGCGCGACGCTCGCGAGCGCACCTGTCGTCGTGTAGGTGGCGACGGTTCTCGTGCCGTCCGGCCAGGTGGTGACACTGGTGCCCTGGGTCGACGACTGCGCGCAGCCTCCGGAACCGGTGGCCTGCGGCAGCGCATACGTGACGCTCCACGCGCCGGTCGTCGGGTCGGTGCCACTGACCGTGACCGTGTAGGCCTTGCCCGCAGCGATCGCGCCCTGCGCCGGTGCGCCGCTGAAGCTGGAGTTGCAGCCGGTCAGCGCCCCGGTGAAGCTGTAGCTGAAGTTGCCGCCTGCCGCCGTCAGGCCGGGCGGGTCGAAGTTCGCAGTGCCGTTGAGCTGGCACTCCCCGCCGCCCTGCGCTGCGGCTGCGGATGTCGCGGTGAAGGTCAAACCTCCGGCCAACGCCGCGGCACCCACGGCCGCCGCGCCCCATCTGCGCCCCCGCCGTGTCAACACCCGCATACCTACTCCTCTCCGCCCCGTGACCGGGGTCGGTCGTGTCGGGCCGACGCAAGGCCGCCTGAGCAGCGGTCACGCGCCGGATGAATCGGGATAAGTGGGATGAAACCCCACGGAGACGGGGCCAACAAGGGGGGTGGACACCTTTTTCGAACTTTTTGGTAAGTACGCGGCGCGCGACGCCGGACTGCCCTGGCGGGGACCTCCCTGACGGCGGCCTAGTCGCGTCCTAGTCGGCTACTAGAACGGCCATCGAAGGTGGGTCCCACGCCCGAGCGGGCGGACCCGGCGACAAGCGCCGGTCTCGAAAGAGGGGGAACACCCATGCGGATGCCAGTCAAGCTCGCCGCCGTCGCCGTCACCACGGTCACGGCACTCGGTGCGACCGCCGGCGCGGCCAACGCCTACGACTGCTTCAACGCCAGTCGCTCCGCCCAGGGCGACGTCAGCGCCGCGGCCAACTCCGGCAACTGGTGGAGCGTCCCGGAGATCCTCTCCGCGTTGGCCGGGCTCAGTCCGGACCAGGTCGACCAGGTGATGGCGGTGGTCAACCAGGACCCCCGCGTCCCGGCGAACTTCACCGTCTTCCTCAACCCCGCGCACGTCGGCGAGCTCGCGACGAACATGCGCGCCGATCTCGCCACCAACGGCAAGGGGATCGACCACTCCGACGACTACCCGACGCCGGTGTTCGACGCGCTGATCGAGGACGTGTTCATCGGCCTCGGCGGGTCGTGAGCATCGACCACGGCGCCACCCTGATCCTGCGGGCCGGCTGCCCGGGCGACATCGCCCGGGCAGCCGCGCTCCTGGGTCGATGGCCGGTCATCCCCGCTGCCGGACGGCTGATGGTGCTGGCCGACGTCGCGGCGGACGACGCGGCGATGGTCCGCGCGACGGCGGTCGTCCGCCCCACGGACGCCATCTGGGTGGTCGACCTCGCAGCGATCGACGACCGGTGGCCCCCGGTGGCGGCTGCACTCGTGAGCCAGCTGTGCGCTGCGGCGGCAGCGACGGGCGCCGTACGCGTCAGCTTCGCTCCCGCAGCGGCCGGGCCGCTCGCGGACACGTTGCTCGCCAGCTCGTCAGCGACACTGTGCGCCGGCGGCTGGGTCCTGGTCGATGTCTGACCCGAAGCGTCGGACACCGCACATCCGTTCCGGAACAATCGGGCGGGTGCGCATCGACGTCCTCGGCCCGCTCCGAGTGAGCGACGACGCGCACACCATCGAGATCTCGCGGCCGAAGGAGCGAGCACTGCTCGCGGCGCTCGCCACGGAAGCCGGCTCGGTCGTGTCGATCGACCGGCTCGTGACACACCTGTGGGGCGAGGAGCCGCCGCCCGCGGCAATCGGGTCGTTGCACGCGTATGTGTCGAACCTCCGGCGGCTGCTCGAACCGGATCGTCCCCCGCGCGCACCGAGCACTCTCCTGGTCAGCCGCGCACCGGGCTACCTGCTCGCCGTGGAACCGGCCGACATCGACGCCGTCCGCTTCGAGCGGATGACGGCGGACGCACGGGAGATGTTCGCCGGTGGCGACGCCGCCGCCGCAGCAGCGATGCTCGACGATGCTCTCGCCCTGTGGCGCGGCCCCGCCTTCGCCGACTTCCCGTACGACGACTTCGCGCAGCCGGCCATCCGGCGACTCGACGAGCTGCGGGCCGCCGCGACCGAAGACCGCGCCGACGCTCTGCTCGCCCTCCGTCGCCACGACGAGGTCATCGCCGACTGTGAGGCGGCGCTGGCCATCGACCCGCTCCGCGAGCGGGTCTGGTCGCAGCTCGTCGTCGCCCTGTACCGCGCAGGCCGACAGGGCGACGCGCTGACGGCATACCGGCGAGCCAAGGCGGCTCTGGACGAGATCGGCCTGGAGCCGGGAGCGACGCTTCGGCGGCTCGAGCAGGCTGTGCTCGAACAGTCCGCGGAGCTCGACGCGCCTCCGTCGCCATCCCGCCCGGTCGCCCTCACCTCGGGTCCGACGACCCCGACCCGGCCGGCCATCGTCGGCCGGGCGGACGCGCTCGCGGCCTGCCACGACGTCGTCGCAGACGTCGCGCTCGGCGCGGCCCGCGTTCTCGTGGTGTCGGGCGAACCCGGCATCGGTAAGACCGCGCTGGCCGACGCGCTGCTCCACCAGGCTCGCGACACGGGCATGCGGACCGCTGTCGCGCGATGCCCGGAAGGCGGAGGCGCGCCTGCGCTGTGGCCGTGGATGCAGCTGCTCCGGCAGCTCGACGTCGACGCGTCCGACGACCGGATCGCGCCGCTGCTGACCGATGCGGACGAGCCGGCCGTGGCCGGCAGCCGGCGGCTGTTCGCCGGCGTGCTCGACGTCGTGCGCTCCGTCACCCGGTTCGGTCCGCTTGCGCTGCTCGTGGACGACGTGCAGTGGGCGGACGAAGTCAGCCAAGCCCTCCTGCAGCTCGCCGTGGTCGACCTCGTCGACGCACCGGTGCTGCTGGTCGTGACGCTGCGCGACCCGAGCGACGAGCGAAGCCGTTCCTTCGACGACACGCGATCCGCGCTGGCGCGGGCATCGCACGCCCGGCACATCGCACTTGGCGGGCTGGACGTCGCGGAGCTCGCTGAGCTCGTCGACACGCTGGACGTCTCCGCGGATGCCGACGCGGTCCGGGCGTTGCACGGCCGCACCGCCGGCAACCCGTTCTTCGCGACGCAGCTCGTCGGCCTGCTGTCCGCAACCGGTCCGCTCGACGAGCAGCACGTTCGCGCCGCCGCGCTTCCGACAGGAGTCCGGGACGTCGTACGGCGCCGACTCGCTCGGTTCCCCGACGACGCCAACGCAGTGCTCGCGGTTGCTGCCGTCGCCGGACCGGAGGTGTCGCTCGGCGTGCTCGAGCGAGTCGCCGGTGTCAGCGAGGAGCAGCTGCTCCAGATCCTCGACCTGCTCACCGCTGCCGGCCTGCTGGTCGAGTCGGCGGAGCTTCCGGGCGTCTACCGGTTCGGTCACGACCTGATGCGCGACGCGATCGCGGACGCGTTGCCCGGCATCCGCCGTGCGCGGCTGCACCACCGGATCGCCGAGGCGATTGTCGACGTGCACGGCGAACACGACCGTCGGGTGGCGCACGAGCTCGCGCGGCACAGCGTCGCGGCCGTCGCCGTCGGCGGCGCGTCGGTCGCCATCCGGAGGCTGATCTGGAGCTCACGGATCGCGTTGATCGACCTCGCCCTCGAGCTCTCCGAACGCCAGCTGACGACCGCCCTCACCTTGCTCGACGAGGTCACGGACCCCGTCGAGCGCGACGCACTCGAGGTCCAGGCCCAGTCGAGACTCGGACAGGTGCTGTTCCACAAGCCGGAGCGGCGCGGCGAGGCCAACGTCCGCAACCAGCAGGCGCTGCGGCTGTGCCGGCCCGACGACCCGGAGCAGCTCGGCGGAGTGCTGCTCGGGATCGGGTGCTACGCGCCCCTCGCCGGTGAGTTCGCCGAGGCGCTGCGCGCCGGCCGACAGCTGCTCGACCACGCGCTCGCGACGGGGCACGAGCAGCTCGAAGCGGCCGCGCACTACGTGCTGTCGATGCAGTTGTTCACTGGCGACGTACCGGCCGCTCGCCGCCACATCGACCGTGCGTTGGCGTTGTGCGAGGACATCGGCGAGTCGCAGGCGCCGGCGATGTGGGTGTCCATCCCGGTGCCCACGCAGCTCGGCGTCCGCTCGCTCGTGCTGGCGCTCGACGACGATGCCGACTGGGTCGCGTCCGCGATGTCAGCGGTGGCGGACGCGCGGCGTCGGCGCAACAGCTGGGCCATGTCGTGGGCGGCCGCGTTCGGCGCGCTGGCTGCCGTGACCCGACACGATGTCGACACCCTGCCGCGGATCCTCGAGGTTGCTCGCGAGAGCGGCGCAGGCGTGGAGCACACCGATGCGCTCCTCGACGCGTGCACGGCCTGGCATGCGGTGGTGAGCGGCGCGACGCCGCTTGCCGCCGGGCTTCGCATCATCGACGAGTGCGTCGAGCGACTTCGCGCCTCGGGAGACGGCATGTTCCAGGTCCCGGTCGCAGCCCTGGCTGTCGAGCTGCTGGCGAATGCCGGGCTTCACGACGTGGCCGAGGTGCGGCGCGGTCGCGTCGAGAGCGACGCCCGCGCGCTCGGTCACGAGACGTGGCTCGGACTGCTCCGCCGCATCGAGGATCAGGTGACGGGCGCGCCCTGAGCGGACGCCTCGCGCAGCCGGCGCGCAAGCCCGGCGAGCAGCTTGCGGGAGAGGCCGGGGACGTCATCGACGGCGGCGTAGAACTCGCGGCTCGACAACAGGACGGCCTGGGTGTCACGCAGCGCCGTCACGGTTGCGGTGCGAGGGCCGGGGTCGAGCAGGGCCGTCTCGCCGACGTAGGCGCCCGGCCCGAGCTTGGCCACCGTCTCTCCCCCGCTGGTCACCCCGACCTCTCCATCGACGAGAGCGAAGAACTCGTGCCCGGCCTCGCCCTCGGTCATCAGCACGTCGCCGGCTGAGAAGTCGACCACCTCGGCGTGCCGAGCCAGCCGGTCCAGCTCGCGATCGGTGCAGGCGGAGAACAGCGCGATCTCGGACAGCAGCTTCTGCCGGTCGTTCTTCGCGAACATGTGGTCCCCCTGGGTCGGCCGAGCGGGTGCGAGCGTTCCCAGTCTCGGCAGGTGAGCAGCCCGTGTCGACGGAGGTTCATCCCCGCCCACGGCGGGCACGAGTGTGACATCTGTCATGTTCCTATGTGACACCGATAAGCGTTACATTGACGAAAGCCGTCGACCACGACCGGACGGAGACGTCATGGCCCTGCCCACGCAGCTGCTCAGCGCCGGCATCGCCCCAGCCCGCGGGTTCCCGCCGGCCCAGGTCATCCCCGCGACGATCGTCGCCGTCCTCCTGACGGCCGCCGTGGCGTACGGCGCCTGGCGCTACCGCCAGGGCCGGCTGCCGGTGCTCGACCGGGTGGCGAACGCCGCCGGGGCGCGGAGCGGCCTGCCGGGCTGGGCCGCGCTGCCCTCCCTCATGACCGGCGTGAGCCTTCTCATCGCCGTCTTCGGCTTCTACTGGGACGTCGCCTGGCACATCGACAAGGGCCGCGACAACGGCCCGTTCGGCACGCCGGCGCACTACTTCATCATCGTCGGCTTGTTGGGCATCGCCCTCGCGGGCGTGACCTCGGTCGTCCTCGACAAGGACAACCATGCGCAGGGCGTGCGGCTGCGGCCGGGCTGGCGCGTCAGCATCGGCGGCGCGCTCCTGCTGCTGTGCGGCATGATCGCCCTCGCCGGCTTCCCGCTCGACGACCTCTGGCACACGATGTTCGGCCAGGACGTGACGCTCTGGGGGCCGACGCACATCCAGATGATCGGCGGCGCCTCGCTCGCGACGCTCGGCACCTGGATCCTCGAGGAGGAGGGTCGCCGGCGTAACCCCGACCGGCGTCGCGCGGTCGCCCGGCGCGGTGGCCTTCTCGGCTTCGTCGTCGGCCGCTCCGACATCATCGCGGCGGGAGCGTTCCTCGTCGGCCTGTCCACGTTGCAGGGTGAGTTCGACTTCGGTGTGCCACAGTTCCGCGCCGTCTACCAACCGATTCTCATCATGCTGGCGGCCGGCATCGGGCTCGTCACCGCGCGCATCCGCGCCGGACGCGGCGGCGCACTCGGCGCCGTACTCGTCTTCCTCGTCATCCGCGGTGGACTGACGCTGATCATCGCTCCTGGCCTGGGCCGCAGCACGCTGCACTTTCCGCTCTACATCGTCGAGGCGTTGCTCGTCGAGGCGGTCGCGTTCGCCGTCAGCCCCCAGCGGCAGGTGACGTTCGGCGCGGTCAGCGGTCTGCTGATCGGCACCGTCGGACTTGCGGCGGAGTGGGGTTGGAGCCACATCTGGATGCCGCTGCCGTGGACGGCGGCGATGTGGCCGCTCGCAGCCGTCCTCGGCTTCGTGGCGGCGGTCGCCGCCGGTGTGCTCGGCGGCCTCGCCGGGCGTGCTCTTCTGCCCGAGGACGCACCCCGCCAGCGCTCCCCTCGCCTGGTCGTGCCGGTCGCCTGGGCGGTGGCCTTCGCGACGCTCGCGCTCGCGCTGCCGATGAGCGCGCACTCCGACTACAAGGCGACCGTGACGTTGCAGAGCGTCAGCAACTCGCCGCAGCGCAGCGTGCTGGCAACCGTCAAGCTCGACCCGCCGCAGGCCGCCGACAACGCCACCTGGTTCGACATCACGTCGTGGCAGGGCGGAACGGGCACCTACAACAGCTCGGTGACCGGACAGTGGGTGGTCCCGCTGCGGCCGGTCGCCGGGCAACCCGGGACCTACCGCACGACCACCCCCGTGCCCGTCTACGGCAAGTGGAAGACGCTGCTGCGGTTGGCGACGGTCAGCAGCCTGCAGGCGATGCCGATCTACCTGCCCGCCGACCCGGCGATCCCGGCGCAGGGTGTGGCCGCGCCGGCGAAGTTCACGCGCGCCTTCGAGCCGGACAAGAAGATCCTGCAGCGTGAAGCCGTCGGCGGATCGGTCGCGCTGCAGCGGGCGGCGTACATCGCGCTCGGTGTCATCGGGCTCATCTGGATCGGCGCGGTCGCGTTCGGTCTCCGCCGCCTCGACCGGGTCGAGCGACGTCCGACCGACCGGTTCACCCGCGGGCTGCTCGGTACGGCGTCCAAGCGACGAAGCGGGCGTCCCGTTCAGGCGTGACCAGTCCGGACAGGCAGCGGCCCGCCAGACACCGGCGGACCCGAGCGAACGTGATCAACTTCTCCGGCTGTTGAGCCTCCAGACTGGGAACAGCAGCCCCAAGATGATCACGTTCGCTCAGGAGGGCCGTCGCTGAGGTTCAGGCGACGGCTTTCTCCAGGTCTGCGAGCGCGTCCTCGAGATGAGTCAGCAGCCGTTGCAGGTGCGGGACGCTACGACGACAACCGATGAGGCCGAACTCCATGTTGCCGGCGTACGACGTCACCGTGAGGTTGAGCGCCTGGTACATCGTCGGGATCGACAACGGATAGACACCCTGGAGCTTCGCGCCGTTCCAGTACAGCGGTTGCGTCGGACCGGGCACGTTGCTGATGACGAGGTTGTAGGGCGGCGGCGTCAGCCCACCGAGGCCACCCGGCGCGAACGTCAGCAGCAGCGGAAGCATCATCGCCGCGCTGACTGCCGTCGCCTGCAGCTGGTCCAGACCCGCGAACAGGTCCTTGCCCTGCTGCATCGACGCGTGGATGCGCTCCAGTCTCCTGCCGGGGTCGGACTCCGTCGTCGCGAGGTTGCAGAGGATGGTGCCGACCGCGTTGCCCGTCGACTCCTCGTCGTCGTCACGTCGCAACGACACGGGAGTCATCGCGACGAGGTCGCGGTCGGGCAGCTGTCCCTGCTCCAGAAGGTAGGCGCGCAAGGCGCCGGCCGACATCGCCAGCAGGACGTCGTTGACGGTGGCGTCGCTCGACTTCGCGATCGACTTGATTCGTTCGAGCGACCACGACTGAGCAGCGAAACGACGCGCGCCCGTGATCGGGACGTTGAGCATGCTGCGAGGTGCCTGCAGCGGCAGCATCGTCTGCTGCTCGCGAATGCCGCGCTCGAGGATGCGCAACGTCTTCGGCGCCAGCTTGAGCATGTCGGCGGCAGCGTGCACCGCCGCTGACGGCAGCGCAGTGAGGCCACCCCCGTCGCCGCTCGACCTGCGGCGCTTGTGCAGTGCGGGCTCCCAGAAGGTCGGCTGCGACCGGTTGTCGGGATCCGGGCTCAGCGTGCGCTGCAACAGGCGCAGGCCCGAGATGCCGTCCATCAGCGAGTGGTGAAGCTTGGTGTAGACGGCGAAGCGGTTCTCGGTCAGCCCTTCGATGACGTGCATCTCCCACAGCGGCCGCTGCCGGTCGAGCAGCGTGCCGTGCAGCCGCGACACCAGTGCGAGCAGCTCGCGAACCCGACCCGGCTCGGGGAGCCCCGAGTGACGCACGTGGTGCTCGAGGTCGACGTCGTCGTCGTCGACCCAGGCCCACTGACCCGCTGTCGACCACGAGCGATGCGGACGACGGCGGAAGAGGGGCGCGATGTCCGTGGTGCCGAGAAGCTCTTCGTAGGTCTCCCGGATCAGCGAACGGTCGGCACCCTCCGGCAGCTCGAACAGCTGGAGTGAACCCACGTGCATCGGCTGCTCGCGGGACTCGGGGATCAGGAACATCGAGTCCTGCGGCGGCATCAACGCCATGGCAAGGCTCCTCCTTCGGAAGTCCGCTGTCCGGAATGCGCGGGTTCCTCTTGTTGTCACCCGGCCCGGGCCCGGCGACACCCCATTCTCCCGCCCAACCGACCGTCGAGGTTCTCCCGCCCAACCGACCGTCGATCAGGAATGGAAACCGTTTCCATTCTGGGCTACGGTCGGGACGTGCCCGTTCTCGTCGCTCTGGCCGCCGTGGCCTCGACCGCTCTCGGCGGGATGTTCGCGCTGCGGCATCGCGACCAGCTGCATCTGATCCTCGGCTTCACCGCGGGCGTCATCGTCGGCGTGGTGCTCTTCGACGTCCTACCGGAGATCAACGCGCTCAGCCAGCGCACCGGACTCGGGTTCCGCACGGTCATGATCGCGCTTGCGGTCAGCTTCCTCTTCTTCCACGGCATGGAGAAGTGGCTCCTCGTGCACAACGCTCACGAGCACGAGTACGCCGGCCATCACCATCCGCAGGTCGGGGTGGCCTCCGCGCTCGCGCTGGCCGGCCACAGCCTGACCGACGGCATCGCGATCGGGCTGGCCTTCCAGGTCGGCGGCGCTGTCGGTGTCGCCGTCGCGATCGCGGTCATCGGGCACGACTTCGCCGACGGGCTCAACACCGTCTCGCTCATGCTGACGCATGGAAACACCCGGCGGCGAGCAGCGATGCTGCTCGCACTCGACGCCGTGACGCCGGTCGTCGGCGCGGCGCTGACATTGCTGTTCACCGTCCCCGACAAGGGACTGCTCATCTACCTCGGGGTCTTCGCCGGCTTCCTGCTCTACATCGGCGCGAGCGACATCCTGCCGGAAGCACACGCAGACCATCCGTCGCTTGCCACGCTGTCACTGACGGTCGCGGGCGCGGCGATGATGTACGCCGTCACGGAGGTGCTCCCGTGACGACGAAGGCTCAGCGCGCGGTGCTCGAGGTGCTGGACACGGCAGGTCGCTTCCTGTCCGCGCAGGACATCCACGCGAGACTGCGCCACGACGGCAGCACGGTCGGCCTGACGAGTGTGTACCGGGCGCTGCAGTCATTGACCGACGAGGGTTCCGTCGACGTCCTTCGCACGGGCAACGGAGAGACGACGTTCCGTCGTTGCGACAGCGACGCGCATCACCACCACCTGGTCTGCCGACGTTGTGGCGCCACGGTCGAGGTCGAAGCGCCGGGACTCGAACGATGGTTGTCCGGTCTCGGTCGCGCGCATTCTTTCGTCGTCGAAGGGCACACGCTCGAAGTCGTCGGCCTCTGCGCTCGGTGCACCTCCGCCGACGCCGGAACGCCTGCAAAGTAAGGTCCGCGCATGACGACCGAAACCGTCGACCGCGCGCACCTGGCGCGATCAGCGCATCGCTACCTCGAGCCGGTGCACACCCTGGTCTACTTCGTGCCGGAGAACGGCGAGCGCTACCAGGCGCTGGGCATCAAGGGCGGAATGCGCGGCTACTTCGCGAGCCGTGGCGCGCCGCTCGGAGTGGTCCCGGCCGAGGTCGTCATCTCGACCTTCTACAACTTCTCTCCGACCGCCGTGCGCAAGGCGATCCCCTCCGTCTGGGAGGTCACGACGCCGGAAGCGGTCCTCGAGGCGCGGCTCGACGGCGCGGACGCCGCACTGCGCCGCCTCCTCGGCGATGCGGTCGACTCGCCGGACATGGCACGCGCCGCCGAGCTCGCCCGAGAGGCGACGGCCGTTCTGGACGTCGCCGGCCGGCCGCTGTTCGCCGGACATGCGGCCCTGCCGTGGCCGGAGCCCGCGCACCTGCAGCTCTGGCACGCGGCGACCCTGTTGCGCGAGCATCGCGGCGACGGGCACATCGCGGCGCTCGTCCTGGCCGGACTCTCCGGCCTGGACGCATCACTCACCTATGTGGCGACCGGCAAGAGCATGCCGGAGGACCTGCAGCGGCAGACCCGCGGCTACAGCGAGGATGAGTGGAACGCCGCCAAGCAACGACTGGTCGATGACGGGTTGCTCGACCCGGCGGGCGGTCTGACCGATCGCGGGCAGGCAGTGCGCGCCGGCATCGAGGCCCAGACCGATGCCGCGGCGGCCGCGCCCTACGACCATCTCGGTCCCGAGCGCACGCAGGAGCTCATCGACCTGGTCCGGCCCTGGGCCCGCGCGATCAGCAAGCAGATCTTCGGCTGAGACAGGAGCAGCAGTGACCGCGCAGCGCTTCGACGGAAAGGTCGCCTGGATCACGGGCGGCGCCAACGGCTTCGGTGCAGGGGTCGGACGCCGACTGTCCTCCCTCGGCGCGACGGTCGTGCTGTCCGACGTCGACGTCGACAACGGCGAGAAGGTCGCGGCAGAGATCGGCGGCTCGTTCGTCGCCTGCGACGTCTCGTCGTACGACGCCAACGCGACGGCGGTGCGTTCCGTCCTCGACCAGCACGGCCGGCTCGACATCGCGTTCCTCAACGCCGGTGTCGCGACGGGCATCGGCATCGGCGACGACTTCGATCTCGACCGCTACAAGCGCGCCATGAGCATCAATCTCGACGGCGTCGCGTTCGGTCTCCACCACGTCCTCGGCGCGATGTCCGAGAGAGGCGGGGACATCGTCGCGACCGCGAGCCTTGCCGGACTGGTCGCGACCCCCTTCGACCCGATCTACGGCGCCAACAAGCACGCCGTCGTCGGTCTCGTGCGCGCCGCAGGGGCGGCGTACGGCCCGCAGGGCATCAGGGTCAACGCACTGTGCCCGGGCTTCGCCGACACCAACATCGTCAGCCCGGAGGCACGCGAGGGCCTCGCGAGCATCGGCATCCCGTTGCTCGACCCCGAGCGGGTCGTCGATGCGTTCATCGCGGCCGTCACCAGCGAGGAGTCCGGCCAGTGCTGGTACATCCAGCCCGGCCGGCCGAGCGAGCCGTTCCGTTTCCGCAACGTCCCGGGACCGCGGGACGAGAGCGGAGAGCCGGTGTCGAACCGTGCCGGTGACGTCCAGGCCACCCTGACCGAACGCGGCGCACACTGACCCTGCTTGACGGTGTCCGCACAAATCGTCAGGATCTCGACGAATCGGATTCGACCACGGGGGTCTTCATGCGCCGTCCTGCCGTCCTCGCCGCCGTCGTAGCGATTGCGTTCGCCGCTGTCGCAGGTCCCGCCGCGTTCGCCGCGACGACCACCACGGTGGCTCTGCCGAACAGCATCGCGTCGACGGGCGACTCGATCACGCGTGCCTATGACTCGACCTCCAACGGGTGCTTCCTGTCCGACTGCCCGCAGTACTCCTGGTCGACCGGGACCGCCAGCGCCTCAACGGTCAACAGCCAGTACAACCGCATCCTCGCGGCCAACAACGGCGTCCGCGGCAACGTCTACAACGACGCGAAGACCGGCGCGAAGATGATCGACCTCGACGGTCAGGTGAAGACCGCGGCGTCACAGGCCGTGCAGTACCTCACCGTGCTGATGGGTGCGAACGACGTCTGCACCTCGAGCATCTCGACGATGACGCCGACCGCGACCTTCCAGAGCCAGTTCCAGACGGCCCTGACGGACTTCTTCGCCGCCGACCCGAACGCCCATGTCTTCGTCAGCTCGATCCCGAACATCTACCAGCTCTGGAGCCTCGAGCACACCAACTCCACGGCGGAGTTCGAGTGGAAGAACTTCGGCATCTGCCAGTCGATGTTGTCGCAGAACAACACCGAGGCCGACCGGCAGACGGTCGTGACGCAGGAACAGGCCGACAACAACGCGCTCGCCACCGTGTGCGCGCAGTTCGCGAACTGCAAGTGGGACAACCTGGCGACCTACAACTACGCGTTCAAGACCTCGGACATCTCGACGATCGACTACTTCCACCCGTCGATCAGCGGCCAGAACACCCTCGCCGGCATCACCTGGGGCGCCAGCTACTGGCCCACAACGAAGTAAGGAATACTTGCGGGCTCAATGACCTTGCACCTGCCGGAGGTCAATCTGATGCCTGCAGTCACCGTCGACGACGTCACCGTCCTTCCGCGGCTCCGGGAGCCCGCGTTCGCTGCCGTGCGGCCGGTCCGGTCCGTGACCTCGGCTCCGAGCGGGTTCGAGGGCGAGGGCTTCCCCGTCCGCCGGGCCTTCGCGGGCGTGGACATGTCGCTGCTCGACCCGTTCATCCACATGGACCAGATGGGCGAGGTCGACTACGCGCCGGGCGAGCCCAAAGGCACCCCGTGGCATCCGCACCGCGGGTTCGAGACGGTGACCTACCTGCTCGACGGCACCTTCGAGCACCAGGACTCGAACGGCGGCGGCGGGCTCATCACCAACGGCGACACGCAATGGATGACCGCAGGCAAGGGACTCCTGCACATCGAGAAGCCGCCGGAGGAGCTCGTTGTCAGTGGCGGGCTGTTCCACGGCGTCCAGCTCTGGGTCAACCTCCCGCGTGAGCAGAAGTGGGTCGACCCGCGCTACCAAGACCTGCGCGGCAGTGCCGTCGGCCTGGTCGCATCGCCAGACGCGGGCGCGCTCGTCCGCATCATCGCCGGCGACCTCGCCGAGCACGTCGGCCCGGGGACGACGTACACGCCGATGACCATGCTGCACGCGACGGTCTCCGCCGGCGCGGCGGTCGACGTTCCGTGGCGGCCGGACTTCAACGCCCTCGGCTACGTGCTGGCGGGCAACGGCCTGGTCGGCGCCGAGCGACGCCCGGTCAGCACCGGCCAGCTCGTGGTTTTCGGCTCAGCAGCGCGCGCGGAGGGCGAGGACGTCGTCCGCGTCGAGGCAGCGCAGTCCCAGGACGGCCGCCACCCGGCGCTCGAGATCCTGCTGCTCGGCGGGCGACCGATCCGTGAGCCACTCGCGTGGGGCGGCCCGTTCGTCATGAACACCAAGAGCGAGGTGCTCCAGGCTTTCGAGGACTTCCAGGCGGGACGGCTCGGCAGCATCCCGGCGACCCGTTCGCCCGAGGTGACCGAGCAGGTCGACCGAACTCGCTGAATCGGTGGTTGGCGGCCCGGCTTTGCGATAGGAACGGCGGCAGGGCTCCGCATCTGGGTCGGCGCGCGGGGCACGACACGATGTGAGGCCGCCATGGTCGCGACGCCTACCGCAATGCCCATCCTCGCCACGGGACGTCATCGCAGCCCTCGCCGCGGCGCGTGCCTCATGGAGTACACGTCCGTGCTGGCGGGTGAACGGTTCAGCGACTCGCCGCGCTGCACCGACCCGGTGCTCGCCGCCGTGGCTCGGGCGGTCAACGACTACTCGAGCGATGCCTCGCGACAGCGCATCGCGCCGTTCGCCGGTGACCTGACGACAGCGCACGGAGCAGGCGACGACGTCCGCCGCGGCATCGTCAGACGTTGCCTGCTCACCGCTCTGCGCTATGCCGACGGCACTCGCCGCCAGGTGCTGCTCGTCGCCCTGCTGGGGCTGGAGCGGGCAGCGGCCGGCGAGTCACGTGGGTGGGACGGGTCGATGCTGTCGCTCGACGCCGAGCTCGCTCTTCTCGGCCGTGATCGTGAGCTCGCGCCGGCAGCGGCGTACGTCGCCGCGCTGCCCGTCGAGGTCGGTGAGCATGCCCGCCGAGCGCCCGGCATCGCCATCGAGATGGCGGTCGCGACGATCGCCGAGTCGGCCGGTGAAGCACAGCCGGCCGACGACGCCTTGTTCGAGCTGTTCCAGGAGTGCCTCCGCGACTACGAGCGCGGCAAGTTCATCGCGGCTCAGGGCAGCAGGCTTCCCTGGACGGCTGACTCGACGTCGTAATAGGGCAGACCCGAGCCGGTCAGGTCGACCAGCGCGAGACCCGTGCGGTCGGTGTGCAGGACGCTCTTCGTCTCCGCCGGAAGGCTGCTGCCGGCGGCGTAGAGGAGCGGTCCACGCCCCCGCAGCCGGACCGCCTCGACCAGGCCCGAGGTGGCGTTGCCGGCGGCCACCACACCCGCGCGGCCGGGCTTGCCGAAGGTCGCCGTCGCAACGGCAGCGGCTGTCTGTGCGGCGGTGCCACCGAAGTACGCCGTCGCCGAGGTGTCCGCCTGGTGCGCGGCCGCCCCGACCGCAAAGCGGGTCAGGCCCGGATGGTTCGCAAGCCACGTCCTCGTCTCCGGCGCGAGAGCGCCGGCGTGGGTGAGCAGGATCGCCGCGTGCTTGCGCACCGCCAGTGGTGTCGCCGCCCAGGCGTCCGTGAAGCCGCCGTCATCGACCTCGACGACCGCCTTGATGGTCGTGGTCGACGCCAACTTGTTCGCGACGGCTCGCGCCGTGGCCGCCGGGGTCGCCCCACCCAGCCGCACCGGACGGAAACCCTTCGCCGCGACCGCCGCTTTGACGTCATCGCTGATGACGCCGGTGTTGCCCAGCAGGTAGACCCTGCCGCCTGCCGGAAGCACGCGCTGGATCTCGGCCATCGTGACGGACGGGACGGAGCCGGCGTCCGTCAGCAGCACCGGCCCGTGCAGGGCAACCGCGAGCGGGCCGGCCGCGAGTCCGTTCGCCCAGGCCGTGGTCGAGGTCAGCACTACCGCGCCGGCGGAACCGGCGGTGAAGTCGGCCGCCGACACGCGCGCGGCGCTGACCGCCGCGGATGACGTGCCGAGCCGGTCCACCTTCGTCGTGACGGTGGCATAGCGGCCGCGACCCACGTCGCTGCGCGCCGCCACCTCCGCGACATAGTCGGTGCCGCTCGCCAGACCGGAAAACGATGCGCTGCGCGTGGACGCGGACACCGTCTTCGTCAGCGAACCCGGCTGCAGCACGACCTGGTAGCCGGACACCGGAGCACCGCCGTTCGGCTTCGGTGGCCGCCAGGTCACGGTGGCCGACCCACCGCTGCGAGAGGCACGGACGTAGGTGGGGACGTTCGGTGGGAGCACGACGCGGAACCACTCGCTGCGCAGCCCGAACGTCGAGCGGAACGACGTCCCGCTGACGGTGACGCTGCCGCTGCTTCCATGCACGGTCAGCGACGTCACCCGGCCACCCCAGTCACCGTTGCCGTCGCGGCCGGTGATGACGATCGACGTCACGGCGCCCAGGGAGGAGTAGACGGAACGGATCGTCGAAGCGGACAGGGTGGTCCGCCAGGAGTGCGGGCTCCAGCTCACGCTCGGAACACCGTCATACGGGTCCTGCTGCGCGATCAAGTACGGCTGCCCCCCGGCCACGGTCCAACCGCCGGACGACGACGAGAACTGCGTGAAGGCGGCATGTCCCTGGCTGTCCAAGAGCACGTTGCCGGCGGTCGCGGCGACGGCGTCGTTCGTCGACGTCACCTCTGAGCTCATGCCGGTGTACATCTGGTCGCTGGTCGTGTCGTAGAGGTCGAAGTACGCGCCGACTCCGGGGTGCGGGTGCTCGTGCACGTAGGCGGCGTAGGTCCGCGCCGCGACCGCCTGCGCCTCGAGCGCCGCGGCCGACCATGAGGAAGGCATCTCACTGGGCACGACCGACCGCAGGTAGGACTCGATCGGTACGACGTCAACCGGGTAGATCGACGTTCCGGTGAACGCCGCGCGCATGGCGCCGCGGTAGCGGCGGACGCTGCTCCCGACGACCAGTCGGACGTAGCCGCCGGTCGTGAACGTGATGCTGCCGTTCATCACGGCAGACCAGGCCTTGTCGCAGTTGGGTGGGTTGCCCACGGTCCACGTCGAGCCGTCGACCGTCTTCTGCAGCCGCAGCCGCGGGCCGTTCGTGGTCGACACGACCTTGGCGCGCCACCGCTGGACGGTCGTCTTCCCGCCGTCGTACGACGTCGGGAGCGTGCAGGCGGCCACGCCTGCGACCGACGAGCTCACCGACGTGTCCACCCCGGCGCGCGGCTCGATCGTCAGCGGCGCGCCCTGAGCGGCGGAGACGAGCACCCGCACCGTGCTGTTCGGCTGCTGCGTCAGCGTGGTGTGGGGGTAGTAGAAGCCGACGATCTGCTGGTAGGTGAGCCCTTTCAGCGCGGCGCCGTACGCCCCGAACTGGCTCATGCCGTGACCGTGGCCGTAGCCGTGCCCGTCGAGCGTGAACACGCCGTTCGGCGGGACGGGATAGACCTCGTTGACGGAGATCGGGGCGGCGCTCGCCCCGGGGATGACGGCGACCGCGAGAGCGGTAACGGTCGCGAGGACGGCGCCGAGCGCGCGTCGGGCCGTGCTCATGAGCGGCATCTCCCGGATTCGTGACAAACGGACACAGGTCCCTCTGAGAACACTCGTCACAACAGTAGGCCGAGTTGACCCCCAGAACCGGGATCTGTCCGGGCACCTACGCGCAAGGGGATTCTTCAGGTGGCCGGCCCTAGCATGTTCCGGGCGCGGCATCGGGCCGCCCGGAAGGAAGCTCCCGAGTGACGAGGCCGCAACACGCTGCGCCCCGACCGCAGCGGCGGTGGGGGCGGCTTGCCTCATGGATCGCCCTGGGGCTCGGCATCGTGCTCGTGCTGGCGACGGCCGGCGCGTACCTGGAGTACCGCAAGCTCAACGGCAACATCACGCATCTGCGGACCGACATCGTCGGCGCGCGGCCTGCCGACGGCCCCGGCAAGTCGGAGAACGTGCTGCTCATCGGCTCGGACTCGCGCGCGTTCGCCGGAGGCGCCCGGTTCGGCGCGGAGGTCACCGGCGCACGGTCGGACACGACGATCCTCGTGCACATCTCGGCCGACGGGAAGAAGGCCGTCCTCGTCAGCATCCCGCGCGACACCTACACGCTGATCCCCCGCTGTCACGAGCCGGGCGGCCACATCTCCGCGCCGCAGTGGAACAAGTTCAACGCGGCGTACTCCATCGGCGGTCCGTCGTGCACGATCGCGACCGTCGAACACCTCACCCACCTGCGCATCGATCACTTCGTCGAGGTCAACTTCCTCGGCTTCCAGCGCATGGTCGACGCACTCGGTGGAGTGCGCGTCTGTCTGACGCATCCCATCGACGACCCCGTGCGCAAGAACCCGGTGACCGGCGGGACGATCGGCAGCGGGCTCGTCGTCTCCGCCGGCGTCCACACGTTCCACGGCAAGCAGGCGCTCGGCTTCGTGCGAGCGCGCTACGCCGTCGGCGACGGCAGCGACCTCGGACGGATCAAGAACCAGCAGGTGTTCATCTCCGCGGTCATCCGCAAGGCGACGAGCACCGGCCTGATCCTGAAGCCCTGGCGACTGCTCGACTTCCTCAACGCGGCGACCAAGTCGATCCGCACCGATCCCGGGTTCGGCCTCAGCCAGCTGAAGACGCTCGCCGGCCAGCTGCACGGGCTCAAGGCCGGCAAGGTCGCCCTGCTCACCGTGCCGCTGTCGAACCCCGACGCCTACGTGAAGATCGGCGGCGTCAACGCCTCGGTCGTGTTCTGGGACAGGACTCGGGCAGACGCGCTGTGGCACGCACTGCGCATCGACGGACCACTTCCCGGTACGGCGCCGAAACCACGGCCGTCCTCGTCCGCGTCGCCCGCTCCTTCGCTGGTCGTCCCGCCCAGCGCAGTGCACGTCCGTGTCCTGAACGGCACCGGCCAGAAGGGCCTCGCGCAGAAGGTCGCGCAGGACCTCGCGGCCCGTGGCTTCATCATCGACGGAATCGGCGACGCCGACTCGACGGGCTACACGCACACCGTCGTCCGCTACGGGCCGGACCGCAACGAGTCGTCACAGACCCTCGAAGCCAGCGTCACCGGATCGACCCGCCAGCTCGACGGCGCGTTGTCCGGGACCCTCGAGCTGGTCGTCGGCAGCGACTACTCCGGCTCCCAGGCAGTGAAGATGTCGACACCCACGGCAACTCCGACGCCGACGGCATCGCTCGATGTGGTCACCGCCGACCGCGCTGTCTGTACGTCATGACGGACGACAGGAAGCCGCTGCCCCAGCAGATGTGCATCGTCGGGTAGACGAGGACGAGCAGCGCACGCGACTTCGGCGGCAGGCCTCGTGAGGTCACGACGGAGGCGAGCAGCACGGCGGCGACGTACGTCGCGGGAGCCGCGAAGCCGAGCAACAACCACGGCCAGGTGAACGCGCCCGCGATGCCCGCGGCAACCCCCGCACCGAGTCCGAGGAGCGCGGTCGGCGGCGCGAGGTAGCGGAGATTGACGGAGCTCGGATGCCGCCGCATCACTTCGTAGCGCCAGCGGCCGTAGTGGTGGTACTGCGACGCCAGCGAACGAACGTCTGCACGCGGGCGGTAAGCGACGCGCAGCTTGGGTGTGAACCACACCAGTCCGCCATTGCTGCGCAGCCGGTAGTTCATCTCCCAGTCCTGCGCGCGAGTGAAGCGTTCGTCGTATCCGCCGACGCCTTCTATCGCCTCACGGCGGAACACACCGAGGTAGACGGTGTCGGCCGGACCTTCCTGGCCGCCGACGTGGAAGGGTGCGTTGCCGACGCCGAAACGGCTCGTCATCGCGCGGGCAACCGCGCGCTCGAACGGGGTCCGTCCCTCGGCCCACATCAAGCCGCCGACGTTGTCCGCACCGGTGCGCCGCATGGTCTCCACAGCGATCCGCAGATAGTCGAGCGGCAGCTCGGAATGACCGTCGACCCGGGCGATGACCGGGTAGCGCGCCTCCTCGATGGCGCGGTTGAGCCCTTCGGGGGTGCGCCCTGACGGGTTCGCGACCGTCCTCACCCGGGGGTCCTCCGCGGCGATGGCTGCGGCGACCTCGTTGGTGCGGTCGCGGGACGGGCCGAGCGCGATGACGACCTCGATCGCCGCGGGATAGTCCTGGCCCAGCACGGCCGCCATGGCCGCACGCAGGTAGAGCTCCTCGTTGAGCACCGTCAGCACGACGGACACCGCCGGCCAGTCAGCGCTCTGACCGGCCCCGCCGGTCGTCGGGGTCGTCGGGCGGGAAGGCATGGCGTCGGCACGTTACTGCACCGCCACCCGCGTGCCGGTACAGGGAAGCTTCAGGTTGCTCGCCTAGCATGGCCCGAAAGCCCGGCACCAGCCGGTTCTGCGCGTTCGCCGGAGGTACTGCACATGACCGGGCCGACGGACGGCCCCTCGGCGGACCAGCCCCGTCAGCCGCTCCCCCCTCACCTCGACCCGCGCCGCGGCCGGGCCGGCGGTGCCGCGCGGCCCGGTGGCGACCAGCCGGCGGGACCCAGGCCTCCACGCCGCCGACGCTCACGCAAGCGCATCGCGGCCTGGGTCGCCGGCAGCCTTGCCGCCGTACTTCTCCTCGGCACCATCACCGGCGTGGTCACCCTCGACCACATCATCAGCGGCATCAAGAAGATCAACCCGTTCTGCACGGACCCGTGCGGCCGCCCCGGGGGCGGCGTGAAGGGTGACCTCAACATCCTGATCGTCGGCTCGGACAGCCGATCCGGGCTCACCGATGCGCAGAAGCGACAGCTCCACGTCGGCTACGACGTCGGCCGACGGTCCGACACGATGATCCTGCTGCACATCCCCCGCGGCGGGGGCAAGGCGATCCTCGTCAGCCTGCCGCGCGACTCCTACGTGCTGATCCCCAAGCACAGGGACGCGACCGGGCACATCGTCCCGGCCAGCCACAACAAGCTCAACACGGCCTACGCCTTCGGCGGCCCACGGCTGACGGTCGCGACCGTCGAGCGCAACACCGGCGTACGCATCGACCACTACGTCGAGGTGAACTTCCTCGGCTTCGTGAAGATGGTGGACGCCCTCGGCGGGGTGACCGTCTGCACGCCGACGCCCATCCACGACCCCATCCACCGGCTGCCGACGGGCGGTTACGGCGGCAGTGGCCTCGAGCTGCCCAAGGGAAAGTCGACGCTCAACGGCGTGCGCGCTCTCGAGTACGTGCGCGCACGCGAGTTCGACCCGAGCGCCGACCTCGGCCGGATCCAGCGGCAGCAGAAGTTCATGGCGGCGATGGTGCAGAAGGCCAAGAGCACCGGCGTGCTGCTCAACCCGGTGCGGTTGCTGAACTTCATCAGCGCCGTCGCGGACTCGCTCACCACTGACAAGGACTTCGGCACCGCGCAGATCAAGGACCTGGCGCTCAACCTGCGGTCGATGTCGCCCGCGCACGTCGAGATGATCCGGGTGCCGCTCAAGCCGGGCAGCTTCAACATGGGCGCGGTCGGCAACGTCGTCGAGTGGGACCCCGTGCTGTCCCGGCAGCTGTTCCGCGATCTCACCCTCGACCGCCCGGTGGGGCCCGCCGAGCAGGGCAAGAGCCGCAAGGTGACCGTCCCGCCGAGCAGCATCACGGTGCCGGTGCTCAACGCGACCAGCCAGAACGGCTTCGCCGCGAAGGTCGCGGGCGACCTGAGCGCGCTGGGGTTCCACGCGAGCGCCTCGTTCGGCAAGACGTCCGGCGCCGACCCCAAGACGACGGTGATCCGCTACGGGCCCAGCCGCGCCGACTCCGCGAAGACGCTGGCCGCGGCGATCCTCGGGGCGAAGCTCCAGGAGGTCGCCGGCCTCGGCAGCGGACTAGAGGTCGTCGTCGGGTCCAACTACCACGGTGTGCAGCGCGTCGTGGTCGCTGCGCAAGGCCAGACCGGCACGGTGACCCAACCACGCACCGCAGCGGACGACATCTGTTCGTGAGCGGGCTGTGACGCTCCGCAGGCGCCACGGCGGGTCATTGGACAAGAAACCACATAGTCGACATACGGTCGGAGACATGTCACGTACCGCCTCGCGCCCCGTCATCGCCGCGCTCGCAACTGCCTCGCTCCTCGCCCTTGCGGCCTGCGGCGGTCACGACAAGAAGCCTGCCGCGGCGCCCTCGCCGAGCGCGACGTCTGCCTCGCCGACCGCCAGTGCGCAGGCTGCGCCGGCGACCTGTCCGCTGCTGGGGAGGCCGCCGACGAAGGGTGAGAACCGCACGCGGCCCGCCGTCGCCATCAAGATCGACAACGTTGACATCGCCCGTCCTCAGACCGGCATCAACCACGCAGATGTCATCTTCGAGGAGACCGTCGAGGGTGGACTCACCCGGCTCTTCGCCGTCTTCCAGTGCGAGAGTGCACCGGTCGTCGGGCCGATTCGTTCCGCGCGTACCAGCGACTCCGACCTCATCCAGCTGCTCAAGACAGCCGTCTTCGCGTACTCCGGGGCGAACGGACACGTCAACGCGAGGATCCTCTCCACCCCGGGGGCCGTCGCCCTGTCGTACGACACGAACGGTGGGCTGTACTACCGATCCGGCAGCCGGCCCGCCCCACACAACGTCTATTCGTCGACCTCCGCCCTCCTGAAGGCCGGCCTCGCGCACAGCCACAAGCTGAAGCCGCCGCCGCCGCTGTTCACGTACTCGAACGCGAGCCCGGGCGGGAAGGTCGTGAGGTCGATCGCTCTGCGCTGGTCCGGCTTCGCTTCCGCTGGCTGGACCTGGACGGGCAGCGGTTGGAACCGCACGCAGAACGGATCTCCGGATGTTCTCGTCGGCGGCACCCGGGTTGCCGTTCGGAACGTGATCGTCATGCGGATCCAGACCCGGTACCTCGGGCTTCGCGATGTCCTCGGCAACGCCTCCCCCGATGACGTCGTCACAGGCCAGGGCCCAGTGTGGGTGTTCCGCAACGGTCATGTGATCCGTGGGCACTGGACGCGAAAGCACGCCAACTCGGCGCTCCGGCTACGCACGGCCCGCGGTCGGCTGATTCCACTCATGCCGGGCCGCACGTGGGTGGAGCTGCTTCCTTACTCCGGCTCGATCAGCGTCAGCCGGCACTGACGAGGCCCGGCTGCCGGCGGGAATGTCCGGCTTGCCAGGTTCGTCATCGGCGCCGTACGGCGGGCGGCAGAACCCGCGTCACCAGCGGCGAGGACGGTCGTTGCAGTGAGTGACCGCCCCTCACCGCCAAGGAGCCGAAATGCTGCACCTGCCCCGGACGATCACGACGCCGCTGACGCTGACCGTGTCCACCGGCACCGGCGAGGCAGACCTCGACGCGGAGCTGCGCTACGACCCGGCCGACCCGTTCGCCGTCTCGCTGGCCATCGGCGTCGACTGCGGTGAGCCGGTCGTCTGGACCTTCGCCCGCGACCTGCTCGCGGCCGGTGTGAACGCCCCCTCCGGTGAGGGCGACATCACGATCGAGCCGGACATGAGCGAGGGCTTCGGCGCCGAAGAGCGGCAGCTGCGCATCACGCTCGCCACCGACTGCATGGCGACGATGCTGGCGTCGACCGACCGGGTGATCGAGTTCCTCGTCGAGACCTACGCCGTCGTCGCGACCGGCGCCGAACTCGACCGGGTCGACTTCGACGCGGAGATCGCCGCACTGCTCAGCTGAGCCACCTGAACCGAGAACGCCGTCCGGCCCTGAGGGGGGGACCGGGCGGCGTTCTTCATTTCCGCCGCGGTGCACCCGCTTCGCTGCTGATGCCTCGGTGAGCTTCGGGCGCGCGGGCCGCTTCTCCCTACCAGCGAATGTCAGTAGCGCTCGGCCTGGTGCCGTTCGGCGAGCTGACGGACGTTGCGTGGGAGCTTGCCGGCAGCGAGATCGCCGACACTGACGTTCTCGAGGACCTCACGAAGGCTGCCGCGGACGGCCATCCAGACGTCTCTCAGCGCCTCCGCCGACCCCGTGTAGGACAGCTGGGCGAGGCTCAGGTCGCGGACGTTGGCCAGCGGCCCGTCGACGGCGCGGATGACATCGGCGAGAGCGATGTCCTCTGCCGGGCGACTCAGCAGGTAGCCGCCGTCGCGGCCGCGGACACTGCGCACGAGGTGCGCGTTGCGCAGCTCGCGCAGGATCCCGAGCAGGAAGTTGAGCGGGATGTCCTGTGCCTGTGCGATGTCCTCGGCGCGGACGGCACCATCGGCGCCGGCCGCGGCCAGGACGGACATGGCCCTGATCGCGTAGTCGGACTTAGCGGAGATTCGCACCGGCAGCAGTCTCCCGCGCAGAGGCGCCGGACGTCGGGAGCGACGGCGGGAGCGTGAGCGTGTCGGCCGTCTGCTGCTCCGGGAGGGAAGGGCCGCGGAAGCGCCGCAGCACGACCGGCGTAGCGAGAAGTACGACGGCGACGGCCACTGCGACGCAGCCAGTGACCACTGATGGCGCGTCGAGCAGCTTCATCGCGGAGGCGAGCAGCACCGCAGCAAGGACCGGACGCAGCCACGGAGCGGTCGTCCGCGACGAGATCTGCGCGCCGATGAACACGCCGGGGAGGCTGCCGATGAGCAGTGATGTCGTGACCGACAGCTGCACGTCGCCGAAGAACACGTGACCGAGCGCCGCCGCGCCGACCAGCGGGACGGCTTGGACGAGGTCGGTGCCGACCAGCGAGCGGTTGGACAGCCGCGGGTAGAGCCACATCAGGGCGACGATGATCATGGAGCCGGACCCGACGGAGGTCATGCCGACGACGAGGCCGCCGATGACACCGATGGCCAACGTCGGCAACACCCGAACAGGAGTGTCGAGTCCGTCAGCAGCATCGCTCGGGCGGTGCCGGAAGGAGCGCGTGACCATGGCCGCGAAGGCCAGCAGCAGCGCCGCGCCGAGACCCAGCTTGATGCGGTCCTGGAGGACCTGCCCGTCACCGAGCGAGTTGAGCACGAAGACGCCGGCGAACGCGGCCGGAACGGCGCCGGTCAGCAGCCACCTGACGATGCCCTTGTGCACCGTCGCGCGGCGCCAATGGATCGCACCGCCGACGGGCTTCATGAACAACGACGTGACGAGGTCACTCGAAACGGCTGCCGACGGGGCGGTGTTGAAGAAGAGCACGAGCACAGGAGTCATCAGCGCGCCGCCGCCCATACCGGTCAGCCCGACGACGACGCCGACGATGAGGCCGGCCACCGACATCGCGAGATCGATGTGCACGGTGCCTCCAGATGGCTCTGTGAGTTAACTTAACTAGTTCACTAGAGAATTACCCACAGCGTAGCGACCCCAATCCCCCGCGGCAAGCCCCCGCGCAGCCCGCTCAGCGGCGGCGCGACCGCCACAGCACGACGGCGCCTGCGAGGGCAGCGGCGGCGCCGACGACGAGGAGCACCCGCTCGGCGCGCAGCCGGCGCTCGACAGTGAACTCGCTGGTCCCCGTGTAGGCCGCGCCGCCGCCCTCGCGCGCGATCGCCTGGACGGCACGGCGGCGGGCCGCCGTGTCGACCTCGCCGGACTGGGCGGCGCCCGCATCGAGCACGCTGGCCGGCGCGTGGCCGTTGCCGTTGCTCCCGAACAGCCCGGAGACCGAGGACTTGACGGCGTTGGCCCCCCGGCTCGCCGCGCGCTTGGGGCTGATCCGCTCGGCTATCGCGTCGATGGTGTCCGCGAGCTCGGCCCGGGTCTGCTCGATCTCCTTCTGGATCGTGTCCGGGTCACGCTGCGTGTCGTTCTGCTGGGCCACGTCGCCTCCATCGATGCCGCGGTGACTGCCGACCGGCGCCGGCATCCTCCCACCCGGCGCTGCCCGGGTCATGTCCCCTGCCTACCCGGGATGTCGCGGCTTACGTCGGCTAGCGTCCGGTTATGCGACTGTCCGAGAACGACGTGGCCCCCGACTTCGAGCTCCCGGACGCCGATGAGCGCCCCTTCTCGTCGATGATGCTGCGCGGCGGGCGTGCGATCCTCTACTTCTACCCGGCGGCGCTCACCCCCGGCTGCACCAAGCAGGCGTGCGACTTCCGGGACAACCTCAGCGCCTTCAAGGACGCCACACTGACCGTCGTCGGCATCTCCCCCGACGCGCCGGCGAAGCTGCGGAAGTTCCGCGAGACCCATGACCTGCCCTTCCCGCTGCTCTCCGACCCGGAGCACAGAGTCCTCGAGGCCTACGGGGCGTGGGGCGAGAAGAAGCTCTACGGCAAGACGGTCACCGGCGTCATCCGCTCGACGGTCGTTCTCGACGCGCAGGGCCGGGTGGAGCATGCCTTCTACAACGTGAAGGCGACGGGCCATGTGGCCAAGCTGTTGCGCGACCTCAAACTCGCTGCCTGAGCGCCCGGCCGACCGACCGCAGCAGCGAGGGATGGGTGACCAGCACCCCCATCGCCCAGCTGACCGAGAAGTCGCTCGCGAACAACCGCGCGGCCTGCTTCGCGGTCAGCTGCTCCATCCGCCGCACCGCGCGGTCCCAGTCCTCGTCACGGAAGTTGCAGATGCGCGTGTTGACGGCGTACGAGATCGCCATGTCGCGCTTCATCCGCCGGTGCCAGCTGCGGGAGTACGCCGCCAGCCCGCTCGCCGTGTAGTCGCCACCCGCTGCGACCAGCGCCTCGCCGGCCATCCGCCCGGCCGTGATGGCGTAGCGAATGCCTTCGCCGAGCAGCGTCGAACCCTGACCGCCTGCGTCGCCGACGACCAGCATGCGATCGGCGACGAGCTGCGTCGCGGTCGGAGCGAGGACGGGCATCAGGCCGCTGTGCATCTCGAGAGCGCCGGCGGGTGCTCCTGGACCGCCCGCGTGCGCCTGGAACACGGTGAGGAGCCGGTCGAGCAGCTCTCGCGGTTCGGCGTCGCTCTCCGGGCGCACGACACCGACGCCCAACCGGACGCGTCCCTCCCCGGTCGGGAACGCCCAGCCGTAGCCGCCCGGGGCGACGGCGTCGCCGAGCCAGAAGACCGCCTGGTCCTGGTCGTAGCCGGGAGCCCGTAGCTCGATCTCCATCCCGACCGCGCTGCGCTCGTTGCCCGGCCGGAGGCCCGCATCGCGGGCGAGGAATCCGGTGTGGCCACTGGCGTCGACGACAACGGCGGCATCGACGTCGTACCGGCCGCGGAAGGGGTCACGCGCGCGCAGTCCGACGACACGACCGGTCTCGTCCCGGCGCAGTCCGTCGACGTGGGACTTCAGCCGGATCTCGGCTCCCGCGTCGACCGCGCGGGCACCGAGCCACTGGTAGGTCCGGCGGACGTCGAGGACGCAGCCGACCGGCGTGCGGTAGTGCTTCGCGACGTCGGTCGTGGGCCCGATGACGCGGATCGTGTGGACCGGATGCCAGCAGTCGTCCGGCACGCCGAGCCGCCGCAGCGGCTCGACGAAGCTGCCACCGCTCGTCCGCACCGGCTCGCCGATCGCGCCGTTGCGCTCGTGGACGACGACGCGGAGCCCGCCCGTGGCGGCGGCTGCCGCGGCCGCGAGTCCGGCCGGGCCACCGCCCACGATCGCTACGTCAACGTCCTGCGCCACGCCACCGACGCTAGCCCGACGCCGTGAACTACCCGACGGTCGCGACCGCCAGCGGCTTCTTGGCGAGCGTCTTCACGCCGGCGGCGAGCAGGAGCAGCAGCAGGCCGGCGGCAACGAGCGTCGGGTCGACACCCGGACCGCTGCTGCCACCCGGGCCGCCGAGCGGCGTCGTACCGGCGATCGGGGGCATAGGGGCGGGCGGACGCTGGCGGTACGGCGCCTCGGCCTTGCTGCCGAACGAGAACGTCCAGACGCCGCGTCCGTGCAGCGCCGCGACCAGCTGCGAGCCCTGCGGGTTGAGTCGCAGGTCCATCACGCTGGAGTTCGGCAGGCTGTGCCCGAGCCGGGTCCACCGGGTCGATCCCTGCCTGGCCTCGTAGACACCGAGGTCGGTGCCGACGAACACGACGCCGTTACGCAGAACCAGCGCGTTGGCCGGAGTGCGCGGCAGGTTGCCGGTGATGTTCGTGAAGTGCTGCCCGGCGTCGTGCGAGACGTAGACCGAACCACCGGCGTTGGGGTTGGGGAACCAGCGGCGCAGGTAACCGGACAGCGCCACGTAGACCGTCTTGTGGTCACGCGGGTCGATGGCGACGCCCTGCACGTAGCGGTTCGGGAGGCCGATCGCCGCCGCCTTGTGCCAGCACGCACTGCTTCCGACCTTCGCCGTGCAGCCCGGCTTCACGTTGGTCGCGATGCCGTTGTGGAAGTAGGACAGGTTGCCGGAGCCCTGGCTGATCGGGTCGCACAGGCCGCAGAACGGCACGTACATGCTGGCGCCGTCGATCGTCAGCGCGGTGGCGATGTTGTTGCCACCGGATGCGTTGACGCCGGTCTTGCCGTTGACCCTGCTCGCGCCGAGGTCGTAGCTGACCTTCCATGAACCGGGGTCGAGGCACTGCCCCTCTTCCGAGCTGCCGCCGGTGGTGTTGACACCGTTGACGCTCTCGTCGACGTAGCGACCGACCGCGACGAGGTGGTTGGCGTTGCGCGGGTCGAGACCGAACGGCGTCGAGAACTGGTTGGTGGCAGAGGCACCGGACTCGCAGGAGGAGATGTCGGTCCAGCTGCGGCCACCGCTCGTGCTGACGGAGATGTCGCCGTAGGTGTACTCCTCGTAGACCTGCAGGTCGTTGCCGGGAACGACGGCGGTGTCGAAGCCGTCGCCGCCGTACATCTCGTCACCCCGCGTGCTGCCCGGGTCGATCTTCACCTCACCGTTGTCCTGCAGGCCGGCGTAGATCGTGCCGCCCGAGCCCTCGACGGCGTAGTAGGGCTGCGTGGTGGCAAGGCCGAGGTTGAGCCACCGCCAGCTGGAGTTGTCGTAGCCGACGTAGCCGAGGTCGGTGGTGTGGCTCAGCTGGCTGAAGATGCCGCCGTCGGAGCCGGTGTAGAGCCGGCTCACGCCGTTCTGCAGCGGGACGAACGCGACCGCGTGCTGGTCGGGGTGGGTCGCCTTCCCGGCGTACGCCGGCCCGGGCACGCTCGAGCAGTCGATGCCGTTCAGCGCTGCGCAGCCGTTCCAGTAACGGGAGACGGTGCGCCACTGAGCGAGACCGGGGCCCGTCTGGTTGCTGATCGCCTCGTAGACCTCCTCGAGACCGACGAGCACGCGGTTGTCGTCCCTCGGGTCGACCGAGATCCACTGGTCGTACCAGGCCTGCACGCCGGGCGCGTAGAGCAACGCCTGCTCGACGAGCAGTCCCGTGCCGGGAGCCGCGCTGAACGACTGCGAGTTGCCCTTCGGTGTCCAGTTGCCCGGGTCCGCGTTGGGCGACAGGTAGACACCGTTGAGCACGCTGTTCTTCGCCTCGAGCGGGATGCCGGCGTAGGTCTCGTTGCGGAAGTTGCCGGCGTCCTGGACGACGGCCCAGAGGTACTTGCCGTCGGCGGAGTAGGCCAGCGAGGTGCGGCCGATGGCCTGCGACGTGCCGATCGGGTTGGCGTCGTTGCCCGCCTCGCCGAGACCGGTGCCCGGCTGCTGCGGCACGAAGGAGAACGTGCCACGCGCGCCCGACCTGGTCGAGCGGTAGAAGCCGTTGCCCTCGGACTGCGGCTTGCCGTTAGGGAGCTTCTGCGCCCCGCCGCGCCAGCCGATGACCGCGACGACCTCGTTCGGGTGGTGCGGACGGACCCGGACGTCGCTGACGAAGTTGCCGAACGGCGAAGCGGTGTAGACACCGTTGTGCGCAGCGTTGCTCGGCAGCTTGACGTTGACGTAGTGCTTGCCGTGGTCGGTGGACAACCAGAGGCCGTTGTTGGTCGCGGCGAACACGCGGCCGTCCGGGTAGCCCTTGCTCGGCTTCGCCGCCTCGACGTGGAACACGGTGAGCACACCGGGCAGGTGGACGTGCGTCCAGTGGTTGCCGCCGTCGCTGGTGACGTACATGCCGTCGCCGTAGTAGGCGTCTGCGTTGGTGTTGGCCTCACCGGTGCCGACGTACACGCGGTTGGCGTCGGCCGGGTCGACGGCGATGCCACCGATGGCGAGAGTCCCCTGGTGGTCGAACTTCGGCGCCCACGTCTTGCCGGCGTCGGCGCTCTTCCATACGCCACCGTCGGCGGCGCCCACCCAGACCTGGTCCGGGCGCTGCGGGGTCGTCGCGATGGACGTCACGCGACCGCCGAGGTTCTGGAAACCGAGCCCGGTGATGTCGCTGGGCGAGCGGCTCGGGTCGTTGGCGAAGTAGCTCTTCGGACCGCGGATCTTCCAGTCGCCACCGAAGGTGGTGCTCTGCGGGACGAGCGCGGCCTGGGCGACGCTCTGCGAGATCGCGCGGGACGTGGCGTAGGGGCTGGACAGGCCGGCGGCGCCGAAGTGCTTCGCCGCGAACGACTGCTGGGCGGTCATCTCCTCGGCCGGGTCGGCGTGCGACTCGGCGCCGGACGGGTTGAGAAGCGAACGGAGGCTGCCGTGGCCGGCGGCCGCGACCGGCGCGACCGACGGAGCGCCCGGCGCGAGCGCGCCCGCCAGCGTCAGTGACAGTCCGGCGGCGGCCGATGTGCGGGCGATGACGGTGCCGCGTCGGCGGCAGAGGTCGATCAAGCGTGCGGTCGAGCCGATCATGCGCAGGAGCCCCTCGTGAGCAGACGTCGTTGTCCTGCGCACAGGCTTCTGCGCGCAGGATGGCGTTTCCTGCTCTCCACAACGAACGAACCGGACACAGGTCACGCTCGCGGAGAGTCTGCGATGGTGCGCGCCGGGGGATTCGAACCCCCACGTCCTTTCGGACACGGCGACCTAAGCGCCGCGCGTATACCCGATTTCGCCAGGCGCGCCTGGTGAGTCGAGCCTAGCGATCGGCGGGATCCGCCGCCCTCGAACGGTCAGCGATAAAGGCCGATTGCCCAGTCGTGGCGTTGTGGGTGGTTGACGGTCACCTGCAGAGCGGCACCGCCCTTGGCCAGCGTCAACCGCACCAGACCAACCGGTCGTCCGGAGCACGCTTGCGCACTGGTGAGCCCGCCGAGTCGCACCGTCGCCGTGCCGGTGTCGCAGCGGACGACGACGTACACGACGCTGCCGGACGACTTGCCGGTGTGCAGGCGATGCATGCGCACACGACCCGGCACGGTGGTCTGTTGCCGCAGATGCAACGTGCCGTCAGCGAAGCCGGGCTCGCGGAACGTCGCCGGCATCAACGACGGCTGCGCGCGCGACGACGCCTCGTGGCTCAGCTCGATGCCAAGCGTCACCCCGGCCGCGGCGAGAGCCGCAGCAAGGGCAAGCAGGAAGATGCGCCGAACGCCGCGCACCTCGTCGTCAGTGGTGAGCGTCATCACAGGAGCTCGGCGAGGCGTGGTGCAAGCATCCGGAAGGCCTTGCCGCGATGGCTGATCGCGTCCTTCTCCTCGGCCGACATCTCGGCGGTCGTGCGCTTCTCCCCCGTCGGCACGAAGATCGGGTCGTAGCCGAACCCGTTCGTTCCGCGCGGCGACCGGATCACGATGCCCTCGACCCGACCCTCGACGACGAGTCGCTCCCCTGCCGGTGTCACCGCCGCCGCAGCGCACACGAACGCCGCGCCCCGTCGCTCGTCCGGCACATCGACGATCTGGTCGAGGACCAGCTGCAGATTGGCCAGGTCGTCGCCATGGCGGCCGGCCCACCGCGCGGAGAGCACACCCGGCATGCCGTTGAGTGCCGCGACGGCGAGCCCGCTGTCATCCGCGAGTGCGGTCAGCCCCGTCTCGCGTGCAACGGCCTCGGCCTTCAGCAACGCATTGTCCGCGAACGTCGCCCCTGTCTCCGCAACATCGCCGACGTCGGGGAACTCCGTGAGCGACACGAGCTCGACGTCGTACGGCGCCAGGATGCGCTGGACCTCCTCGACCTTGTGCGCGTTGCGCGTGGCGAGGACGACCCTCACAATCCCTCCGGCTGCACGCCTCGCTTCCGCCGCGGAGCGGCGAGTGCCTGCTGCTGCAGGTCGGTCAGATCCGCACATCCACGGACCGCGAGGTCGAGCAGGCCGTCGAGCAGGCTGCGGTCGAACGGCTCGCCCTCCGCCGTCCCCTGCACCTCCACGAAGCGACCGTCACCGGTACAGACAACGTTCATGTCCGTCTCGGCAGCGACGTCCTCGGTGTAGCAGAGGTCCAGCCTCGGCTCGCCTTCGAGCAGGCCGACCGACACCGCCGCGACCGACGTGCGCAGCGGGTCGCCTGCGACAGCTCCGCGTTCGCGCAACCACTCGACGGCGTCGACGAGGGCGACGTACGCACCGGTGATCGCCGCCGTGCGCGTGCCGCCGTCCGCCTGCAGAACGTCGCAGTCCAGAACGATGGTGTTCTCACCGAGCCCGGCATAGTCGATGCACGCGCGCAGCGATCGCCCGACCAGGCGGGAGATCTCGTGCGTGCGCCCGCCCAGGCGGCCCTTCACCGACTCGCGGTCGCCGCGGGTATGCGTCGCGCGCGGCAGCATGGCGTACTCCGCTGTGACCCAGCCGAGACCGCTGCCCTTGCGCCAGCGCGGCACACCTTCGGTGACCGAGGCAGCACACAGCACCTTCGTGTGGCCGAACTCCACCAGCACCGACCCCTCGGCGTGGTCGAGCCAGTCACGGGTGATGGTGACGGCACGCAGCTCGTCGTTGGCACGGCCGTCCGGTCGCGGCATCGTTCTCCGGCCTCTCTGTGACGCTGGGGTTCAGATCTCGAAGGTGTCGAGGCTGCTGGCGACGTCGATCCTGCCGTCGTACGCCGACTTCGCCTCCTCGAGGGTGCGGTAGCGGTCGCCCCACGGCACGAGGTGCGTCAACACCAGCCGCCCGACCTCCGCGCGCGCGGCGTGTTCCGCGGCCTCGCGTCCGGTCAGATGTACGTCCGGCGGGTTGTCGTCGCCGTCCAGGTAGGACGCCTCGCAGAGGAAGAAGTCGACGCCGCGAGCCAGCTCGACGAGCTCGTCGCTCACGCCCGTGTCCGCACTGAAGGCGAGCGTCGACGTGCCGTCGCTGATGCGCATGCCGTAGGTCTCCACCGGATGGTTGACCCGGTCGAGCTGCAGACGGAACGGACCGATCTCCAGATCCCCGGGTCCGGGCACCGGCCGGAAGTCGTAGACCTCGCGCAGCAGTTGGTCGACCGGTCGACCGAATGCGCTTGCGACGTGCCCCTTGATGTCGCTCGGCCCGTAAACCGGCAGGCACTCCGGCCGCCCGGTCGGGTGGTAACGACGTGCGTAGGTGTAGGTGACGAGGTCGAGGTAGTGGTCACCGTGCAGATGGCTGATCAGGACGGCGTCGATGCTCAGCAACCCGCAGGCTCGCTGCAAGGTGCCGGTCGAGCCGTTGCCCGCGTCGATCAGCAGGCGGAAACCGTCGTGTTCCAACAGGTACGACGAGCAGGCGGAGTCAGGCCCGGGAAAGGTGCCTGCGCACCCGATGACGGTGAGCTTCACGCACTCGTCCTCGCGTCGGAAACAAGCTGCGGCGAGCGTTCGGCGCGAGCGACATCGCCGACCTCAGGACCCAGGAATCTGCGCCCGAGCCGCCCGAACGGCTCAGGATCGCCGGTCGCGAGGAACCGGTGCTGCGGTGCGGGCAGCTCTTCCGCGCGGAAGAGGTCACGCTGGGCGAGCAGGCGGTAGACGTCCTTCGCTGTCTCCTCCGCGCTGGACACGAGGCTGACCTCGTCGCCGACGACGTAGGAGATGACGCCCGTCAGCAGCGGATAGTGAGTGCACCCGAGCACGAGCGTGTCGCAACCCGCGTCGACGACCGGGCGAAGATAGTCCTCCGCCACCTCGAGCAGCTCGCCGCCCCAGGTGTCGCCACGCTCGACGAACTCGACGAAACGCGGGCACGCGACAGTCGTGAGCTCGACATGGGGTGCAGCCGCGAAGGCGTCGTCGTAGGCCATGCTGCCGATCGTCGCGCTGGTGCCGATGACTCCGACCTTGCCGTTGCGGGTGGCGGCGACGGCACGTCGTACGGCGGGCTGGATCACCTCGACGACCGGGATGTCGTAGCGCTCGCGGGCGTCCCGCAGGCAGGCCGCGCTCGCCGAGTTGCACGCGATGACGAGCAACTTGACCCGCTCCTCCTCGACGAGGTGGTCGAGGGCGTCCAGGGCGAGCGCCCGGACGTCGGCGATCGGCCGCGGGCCATAGGGACCGTGAGCGGTGTCGCCGACGTAGACGACCGGCTCATGCGGCAGCTGGTCGAGCACGGCGCGCGCGACGGTCAGTCCTCCGACCCCGCTGTCGAAGATGCCGATCGGCGCGTCCACTCCCGCAATCTATCTGCCCGGAATGCCGGAGGGGCGAGACGCTCGCGCGCCCCGCCCCTCCGGTGTGTTCGCACCCCGGCTCAGCTGCCGAAGAAGGTGTTCACCTTCTCGACGAGAGTCTGCCTGTCGGTCGCCGACCCGAACTCCTCGAACGGGAAGGACAGGAAGACCACCTTGTAGGTGTTGCCGGTGCCCGACTGGGCGGCCACTGCGAGCCCGTCCGGGTGCGGCTGGCCGTCAGCGGAGTGGCTGCCGTCGTCCATGAACTGCGGCGTGGCCGGGTCGATCGGCGTGATCTCGTCCTCGTACGCCGCCTCTCCGGTGACCGCTGTCTTGTCGACGCTCCCGAACCCGTCACCGATGACCGATCCGGTGACACCCGTGAACGTCGAGGTCGCCCGGTCGTTCATGGTGTCGGTGCCGTCCCAGTTGATGTGCAGGTAGTTGTGCACGAAGGACGTCGTGCCCGCCGACTGGTCGAGCGCGTCCATGCCTGACGCGAAGAGCCGGCCACCGTTGTCCAGGTAGTTGGTCAGCTGCTTCTCGTAGGGCATGAGCGGACCGGGGTAGGACGTGCCGGTGAACCAGTACACCGAGCTGTAGCCGCTGAGGTAGCCGTCGGGCAGCTGGGTCGTGCTCAGGTCGAACACGTCGTACTGGATGCCGGCAGCGGTGAGCGCGTCCGTGTAGTACGACTGCACGTCCGGGTTGTTGCCGTCCTCGTCGACCAGCAGCACCGGGTGCGTGACGGCAACCGTGGTGCCGTCAACGGTCTCCGCGCCGGACGTGTCGGTCGTAGCGTCCGGCTGCACGGTCAGGTGGAACACATCCGTGTCCTGGCTGTTCGCCGTGCCAGGCACCGTGACCTGAACGCACACCTGCTGCGTGTCACCCGGCTGGAGAACGGCTGTCGCCGTCCCGGCCGTCTGGCAGTCCGGCTCGATGACGGTGCTCCACGTGTCGCCGCTCTTGCTGAGGTCGAACGACTCAGCCGTGTAACCCGCGTTGCGCACCGTGTAGCTGAACGTCGCCGTTGTCGTCAGCTGTGCCGTGCGGACCTCGCTCGTCGGCGTGACGTCAGCGGCGTACTGCGGCGCGATCGGCGTGACGTGCGGGCTGCCGCTGGTCGAGGCGCCCTGGTCACTCGTCACGTGCAGCCCGTCGTTGACGATCTCCGTCACCGAGGAGTCGAGGTTCGGGTCGATCGTGGCGGTCACGTGCAGGACCTGCGATCCGCCCGCCGGAATGGTCAACCCGCTCCAGGTGATCGTCGTGCCGTCGGTGCTCCCGCCGTCGCCGACCTGGTCGGCCCCGACCGTGGTGTGGCCAGGCACCGGGTCGGTGACCGTCACACCCGTCGCGTCGGCGTTTCCGATGTTCTTGACGGTGATGGTGTACGGAAGGTCACTGCCAGGTCCGACCGGCGTGCCCGGGTCGGTGATCGACGCGACCAGCGCCGGGGCCTGAGCGCCGGTGGACAGTGTCCACGCACCGCGACCGTGCGTGCCGGCCACCAGCAGGGCGCGCGAGGGGTCGTACGCCAGCTGGTAGACCTGCACCCGCGGGAGCCCGGAACCGATCGGTGCCCAGTGAGCACCGCCGTCGTGGGTGACGAAGGCACCCACGTCGCTGCCGGCGTACAACGTGTTCGCGTCGCTCGGGTCGAGCAGGATCGAGTTCACCGGGTTGTCGGGCAGGTTGCCGGTGACGTCGGTCCACGCCTGGCCGCCGTCGGTCGTCTTGAAGACGTGGCCGTTGTGGCCCGGCGTCGCTGCGTTGTAGCCGGCGAAGGACACGTAGGCGACCCGCCAGTTGGAGCGGTCGACGGCGAAGCCACCGACCGGTCGGCCCGGAAGCACGCTGCCGCTCGGGTCAGATCGCACCCAGTCGGCGTTGCCCGTGCTCGTCGTCGCGTCACTTGCGTGCCAGACCCAGCCTTCCTCGGTGCCCGCGTAGCCACCGGTGCCACCGTCGGAGATGCCGAGCGCGCTGATGACACATGCGCGACCGCCATTGCTCGCGCTGCCGGTGCAGCCACTGGTCAGGTCGTCGCTGATCGGCTGCCACTGGACATCGGAGGCGACCGGGGTCTCCGCGTTGTCGCTGCGGTAGACCCGGGAGGTGCCTGTGAACAGCTGGTTGGAGTTGCCCTGGTTCTGGATCAGCGGAATGTAGAACTCCGACCGGTCCCTCGTGTCGATGCCGTTCATGATGTTCGCGTTCGAGAACGTCGGCAGGCCATGGAAGGTGTTGAGGGTGTCCTGCGCCGAGTCGAACCGGTAGAGGCCGGTCAGGTTGTAGTAGGTGCCGAACACGAAGTTCGGGTTGTTGTGGTCGACGACCACCTGGCCGCCGTCACCCGAGGTCTGGTCCATCCACCTCGTCGCGTATCCGGGCCAGCCCACGGCGGGAAGCGTGGACTGCGTCCCGTTGTCCTGCGTGCCCTCCCAGAACGTGTCCGGGTTGTCGGCGTTGGCGTAGTCGACGCTGTCCGACTGCGCGATGCCCAGGCCCTTGTTGCGGTCCACCCAGTCCGTGCATGGTGGCGGGGTGGTGCCGTCACCGGAGAAGTACGCGGTCAGGCAGTCTGCGATCGGGCCCGGCTGGCGTCCGCCGCGGTCCGGCGAGTCCCACACGCCGCCGTCGTTGCCGACCACGATGTGGGCCGGGTCGTTGGGCTGCACGGCCAGCGCATGGAAGTCCGGGTGCAGGTCGACGCCGAGCGTCACCCAGTGAGCACCTGCGTCTCTCGACATGTAGACGCCGCCGAGCTGCGGGGAGTTGTTGTAGTTGTACTCACCGGCTGCGTAGACGGTGTCCGGGTCGCTGGGGTCGACCTCCACCACGTTGTCGTAGGTGCACTGGATGTCGCAGTAGTTGAGCACAGCGTCCGGGTCGCCCGGCGTGCCGAACCCCGGCATGGTCCAGGTCGCTCCGCCGTTGTCCGAACGGAACAGGCGCGAGGGGCGGTGAGTGCCGTTCCCCGCGTTGTACCAGTCAAAGCCGGCGTAGATGCGGGTGTGGCCACCGCCGAGGTTGGCCGTCGCGATCGACATGCGTGACGCGGCGAAGGTCGGTGTCGGAGAGATGGCACCGGCAAGGTTGCTATTCAGGTTCTTCCAGAAGCGCTCACTCGGGTCGCTCTTGTACAGACCGTCGTTCCAGAAGGTCGCATAGAGCACGCCCGCGTGGTTCGGGTCGAACTCGAGGTCAGTCGCACCGTGGCTGGCGTTTTTGGTCCCCTTCAGGAGGGTCCAGTACCTGCCGCCGGTCGTCGAGCGGTAGATGCCCCAGGTCTGGTTGGTCGGCGGGCTCACTCGACGTGCACCGCCGCGCCCACGGATCGTGGCGACGTACAGCTTGTTCGGGTTCTTCGGGTCGACCAGCAGACGGCTGATCGTCGCGGCGTTGAACTTGGATCCGCTGACGTGCGTCCACGTGTTGCCCGCGTCTGTCGACTTCCAGATGCCGTCGCCGTAGTAGCTGTCACCGGAGAGGTCGGCCTCGCCCGTCGCGAGGTAGACGATGTTCTGGTTGCTCGGAGCGATCGCGACAGCGCCGACAGACAGCGTCGGCAGGTTGTCGGTGAGCGCGGTCCACTGCTGGGCGACCGGGTCGTAGCGCCACAGTCCGCCCTGAGCCCCGCCCGCGTAGATCTCGCCCTGGTTGTTGACCGCCAGCGCGCTGACCCGTCCGGACACCTTCTGGAACGAGTACGTCGTCCTGCCGACCTGGTAGACGCTGCTCGGGCCGATCGACGACCAGGCGGGCGTGACGGTGCTGGCTGTCAGGTAGCGCTGCGGCGCAGCGGCCGCGTGCGGTGTGCGGCCGTACTTGGACGCGGCGGCGGCGCGGTAGTGCGCAGCCTGCTCCGGAGACAGCGGGCTGGTCCCCGCCAGGTAGCGCGCCTCGAGGTAGCGCTCCCGGGAGTTGAAGTAGGCCTTCCCCTCGGACTCGCCGTGCGACCGCGACAACTGCTTGAACGACAGTTGCGGGGGCGGGGGCACCTTGGCGGCGATGGCCGGCGCCGAGGCTCCGGTGACCATCGCGAGCGGGACCCCGAGGCCGACGGCGGCCGTCAGCGCGAGCACTCGGGTCTGGCGAGAACGAAGACGCATCTGGAGCCCTCCGTGGCGCGTTCGTCGCGGCGACGTCGCGGACTACGAACGCGTGCGCGGGGAGCCTCGCATCACACCCGGCAGCAGGTCCGGCGTTTCGGTGAATTACCTGAAGACCTTTAACAATTGCTACCTGGGCGCTACTTCGCTATGCCCAGAGCTGGCCTTCGAGCCGTTCGGCGGCTTCGTCGAGAGTGCCGTCGTATGCACCGGTTGAGAGGTATTTCCACCCACCGTCCGCCACGATGAACGCGATGTCTGCCGCTTCGTCCGCTTTCATCGCTCGTCGCGCCTCACCGAGAGCCGCATGCAGGATCGCGCCCGTCGAGATGCCGGCGAAGATGCCCTCCTCCTCGACGAGCTGGCGGGTACGCCGCAGCGCGTCCTCCGGCCCGACCGAGAACCTGGTGTCGAGCACCGAGGCGTCGTACAGCTCGGGGATGAAGCCCTCGTCGATGTTGCGCAGCCCGTAGACGAGCTCGCCGTAGCGAGGTTCGGCCGCGACGACGCGGATCCGGTCGTTCTTCTCCTTCAGGAACCGGCCGATGCCCATCAACGTGCCGGTCGTGCCGAGCCCCGCCACGAAGTGCGTGAGGGTGGGCAGGTCCTCGAGGATCTCCGGGCCGGTGGTCTCGTAGTGCGCCTGGGCGTTCGCCGCGTTGCCGTACTGGTAGAGCATCACCCAGTCGGGATTCGCAGCGGCGAGCTCCTTCGCCATCGCGACCGCCTGGTTGGATCCACCCGCAGCCGGCGACAACCGGATCTCGGCCCCGAACATCGTCAGCAGCTGCCGTCGCTCGACGCTGGTGTTCTCGGGCATGACGCAGATCAGTCGGTAGCCCTTGAGCTTGCACACCATTGCGAGGCTGATGCCCGTATTGCCGCTGGTGGGTTCGAGCACCGTGCACCCCGGTGTCAGCACACCGTCGCGCTCAGCCTGCTCGACCATGTAGAAGGCCGGCCGGTCCTTCACGGAGCCCGTGGGGTTGCGGTCCTCGAGCTTCGCCCAGAGGCGCACCGGCTTGTCACCGGTCCAGCGCGGTGACAGGCGCGGCAGGCCGACGAGCGGCGTGCGGCCGAGCGAGTCGAGCAGCGAGTCGTAGCGGGCCATGATCGACGCCTGGGGGGGCTAGCGCGCTCCCCCGGCGACCGCCGGAAGGATCGTCACCACGTCGCCGTCGGCGACGGGGGTCTCGATGCCGCCGAGGAACCGGACGTCCTCGTCGTTGAGGTACACGTTGACGAAGCGGTTGAGAGCGCCGTCGCCCACCAGCCGCTCGCGCAGCCCGGCGTGACGCGTGTCGAGATCGGCGAAAAGGTCACCGAGTGTCTCGCCCTTGCCCTCGACGGCCTTCTCGCCGTCGGTGTAGCTGCGGAGAATCGTCGGGATCCGGACTTCGATGGCCATGGTCACATTGTCGCAACCCGCGATGCGGGCGCGACATTCCGGACCGCCGCGGCCGTTCGGTCGCCGCTCAGGGCCCGAAGATCAGCAAACAGGCGCGCTGCTCCGCATCGTTCAGCTGCTGCTGCGGCAGCCGCGCGCACATCAGCCGGGTCGACCGCGGCGCCTGTGCCCGCGTCCCGATAGGACCGATCTCGCTGACGTCCACGCACTGCGGCACCCAGGTGAAGGCATAGACGCACTCGCCGCCCTTGCCGTCCGAGCCGACGCCGACCGGCACGGGGACCGGGACCGAAGGCTTGGCGAGCGCCGGCACTGCGGTAGCCGCTGCGACGCCGACGGCGACGCCGGCCAGAACGAGACGAGGGCGCATGAGATCTCCACGGCGAAGGTGACATACCGGACGTCCCGCGATCTTGGTCAGGGAACCAGCACCCCGCAAGGGAGGTTCCTCTCCGCAAGGCTCAGCTGATCGCCGCGCTCAACACGCAGTACGACGTCAACCGCGCCCTGGGCGCCCGCGCGATGCGCAAGCGGACCGCCGGGTTCATCGAGACCGTCGCCGTGCGCCGCGGCCCGGCCCTTCGTTCCTTCGTCGCGGAGGAGTCACGCCGGTCCGCAGCCTGAGGTCAGCCGGCGACGCGCACATCCTCCTCCGTCACCTCGCCGTCGACGATGCGGAAGGACCGCAGCTCGACGGTCTCCGGGTCGCGCGTCGAGACCAGCACGTAGTGCGCGGCCGGCTCACTGGCCAGCGAGATGTCGGTGCGCGACGGGTACGCCTCGGTCGCGGTGTGCGAGTGGTAGATGACGACCGGCTCCTCGTCCCGCTCGTCCATCTCCTTCCAGACGCGGAACTGCTCCATCGCGTCGAACCGGTAGAACGTCGGCGACCGCTCGGCGTTGTCCATCGCGATGAACCGATCCGGCCGGTCACTGCCCGCCGGACCGGCGATCACACCGCATGCCTCGTCAGGGTGGTCGCGCCGCGCGTGGGCGACGATGGCGTCGTACAGGTCCTGGCGCAGTTCGAGCACGGCAGCGAGGGTACGGCGCCGACGTTGCTCAGTCGTCCATCGCGGCGACGACCAGGCGATCCTGCAGCGCGCTGAGCCAGCCGTAGAAGTCGTACAACGCGGCGCGGGGGTCATCCGGCGGAAGGTCGTCGAGCGTCTCCGGCCAGTCCTCGGTCACGTCGAGCCGCGTGCCGAGCACCAGCCGGACGTCGTTGATCGCCTGGACCCACATGCCGATGCCCTCGTCGAGGTCGAGATCGAGCCGCTCCGATCCGGCCACGTCGTCGAGGACCCGGTCGATCGCCTCCGTCTTGCGCGCCCGAAGGTCGGAGTCGGTCAGCCTTCGGAACTCCGCCGACTGCTCGGCATCGGCATAGGCGTCGGGAAGCAACCGCAGCAGGATCGGGTCCTCAGGGGTCTCGACCGGACCGTCGGACATGCCCACGAAGGCCGCCAGCGGATCCGTCTCGCCCGAGGCGTCGTCCTCATCGGCAAGGAGCGCCCGGACCGCACCCAGCAGACTGGCCAGCACGCTCCGCTCGGCAGCGTC
Organism: Mycobacteriales bacterium; assembly: GCA_035695045.1. GTDB lineage: Bacteria > Actinomycetota > Actinomycetes > JAFAQI01 > JAFAQI01 > DASSKP01. The sequence goes on from DASSEX010000051.1 coordinate 122,914, forward strand.
GAGCCGGACGACGACCTTCTCGCCGCGGCGTTTGACCGAGGCCACGGTCAGTCGTCCTGCTGGAGCGTTGCCCAGAGCCCCGCCGCATGCAGGCGCGCGACGTCGATCTCCATCTGCTCACGTGTGCCCGAGGAGACGACGGCCTTCCCCTTCTCGTGTACGTCGAGCATCAGCTTGTGCGCCTTCTCACGGCTGTAACCGAAGAGCTTCTGGAAGACGTAGGTCACGTAGCTCATCAGGTTGATCGGGTCGTTCCACACGATCGTGATCCACGGTCGGTCCGGCTCGACGACGTCCTCATCGGCAGGCGCCTCGAGCTCCTCGACCGCGGGAGCTGCCACCCCGCCATCGTGGCGCATGACCGTCGCGACGGAAAACCGCGAGGGTTGCCGACGCCACTCACCTAGGGTGGCGGTGTGGCCGGGGACAGCATCATCGTGACCTCCCGGCGCGGCGTGGACGCCAAGGTCTGGCTGGCGCTGTGGGTCGTCTATCTCGTCTGGGGCTCGACCTATCTCGCGATCCGGCTGGGCGTCAGGCCGGACCACGGCGCCCCCTTTCCCCCGCTGATCTACGCCGGCATCCGCTTCACCATCGCCGGGCTGCTGATGCTCGCGTTCACCGTCCGGCGGCCCGCCGCCGACCGCCGGCCTGACCCACTGGGGGCGCGGCAGTGGTTCGCCGCGTCGGTCATCGGTGTCGCACTGCTGCTCGGCGGCAACGGGCTCGTCTCGCTTGCCGAGAAGCGCATCCCCTCCGGTATCGCGGCCCTCGTCGTGGCCACCGTGCCGATCTGGGCAGCGCTGCTCGGTGCGGTCGGCGGCCTGGAACGGATCTCTGCCCGTCACGCGACCGGTCTCGTCCTGGGGTTCGCCGGTGTCGCCGCGCTGGTCGCCGGCACCGGCAGCGGCAAGGTGCAGTTCACAGGAGTGCTGATCGTCCTCGCGGCGTCGCTGTCCTGGGCGGCCGGCTCGGTCTGGTCGCGCACGGCCCCGACCGTCCGCCGGCCCCTGGTCATGACCGGCATGGAGATGCTCACCGGCGGCCTTGCCTGCCTCGCCGTCGGCTTCGCCATCGGCGAGGGCCGCCACCTCCACCTCACCCAGACCTCGACCAGCGTCTGGCTGGCCCTCGGCTACCTCATCGTCTTCGGATCGCTGTTCGCCTACACCGCCTACGTCTGGCTGCTCCACAGCGCGCCGCTGTCGCTGGTCACGACCTACGCCTTCGTGAACCCCCTCGTCGCCATCCTTCTCGGCATCCTGTTCGTCCATGAACCCTTCACCAGCCGAACCCTGGTTGCCACCGCCCTGATCGTCGCCGGCGTCATGCTCATCGTGACGAGAAGCCACAAGGCGGCCGGAGAAGTGACCCGCGGCGGCCGCGCTCGGTCCGGAGAGGACAAGAACGCTGAATACACGGGGCAGGAGCGGAGCGTGCCGGCCCTGAAAGACCGAGTGTCCAAGGCCGAAGGCCTTGCGACACCAGGTCCGAAGGGCCGAGCAGACGCCGCGACCGATGGCGAGCTGCAGCCGGAGGTCGGCTGCCGGTGACGAGTACGGCTCTGCTCACTGACCACTACGAGCTCACGATGGTCCAAGCTGCGCTGCACAGCGGCGCGGCCGACCGCCGTTGCGTCTTCGAGGTCTTCGCGCGGTCGCTCCCGGGCCGCCGTCGTTACGGAGTGGTCGCCGGACTCGGCCGGTTGGTCGACGACCTGCCGCGGTTCCGGTACGACGCCGACACGCTGGACTTCCTCGCGGCGACAGGAGTCATCGACCGGGCGACCTGCGAGTGGCTGTCGTCGTACCGGTTCTCCGGCTCCATCGACGGCTACGCCGAGGGCGAGGCCTACTTCCCGGGCTCACCGGTGCTCGTCGTGGAGGGCACGTTCGCGGAGTGCGTCGTGCTGGAGACGTTGATCCTGTCCGTGCTCAATCACGACAGCGCGATCGCGACGGCGGCGGCCCGGATGATCTGCGCGGCCGGAGACCGGCCGTGCATCGAGATGGGCTCGCGGCGCACGCACGAGTGGGCCGCCGTGGCGAGCGCGCGGGCGGCATACATCGCAGGGTTCGCGGCGAGCTCGAACCTCGCCGCCGGCGAGCGGTGGGGCGTGCCGACGACCGGCACCGCAGCGCATGCGTTCACGTTGGTGCACGACGACGAGGAAGCCGCGTTCGCGGCGCAGGTCGACGCGTTGGGCGTGGGCACCACGTTGCTCGTCGACACGTACGACGTCGAGCAGGGCATCCGGCGAGCGATTGCGGCAGCCGGGCCGGAGCTGGGAGCGATCCGGCTCGACTCGGGCGATCTCCTGTCGCAGGCATACCGCGCCCGTGAGCTCCTGGACGAGCTGGGGGCGGCCAAGACCCGCATCGTCGTGACGAGCGACCTCGACGAGAACTCGATCGCGCGCCTGGCGGCGGCTCCGGTGGACGGGTACGGCGTGGGGACGTCGCTCGTGACCGGCAGCGGCGTGCCGACGGCCGGGTTCGTCTACAAGCTCGTCTCGCGCGAGACCGCCGAGGGCTGGCAACCGGTGCAGAAGAAGTCGACCGGGAAGGGCTCGACAGGTGGCCGCAAGTGGGCAGCGCGCCGCCACGATCGCGCAGGTCGCGCCGTCGAAGAACACATCTACGTGGGCGGACATGGTCAGATCCGCGACGACGAACGGCCGCTTCTCGTGCCGGTCGTCCGTGATGGTGAGTCCGTGCACGCAACGAGCCTCGCCGAGGCACGCCAGCACTGCCGCCGTTCCGTCGGTGCGTTGCCGGCGGTCGCGATGAAGCTGTCCCCCGGCGATCCCGCGCTCGACACTCGCTACGAGGAGGTGTCGCCGTGAGCCGCGCGCTCGTGGTCGTCGACGTGCAGAACGACTTCTGCGAGGGCGGTTCGCTCGCTGTCGCCGGCGGCGCAGCAGTCGCGGCGGCGGTGAGCGCGCTCCTTGCGAACAGTGACTATGACCACGTCGTCGCGACCCGTGACGCGCATCACGATCCCGGCGCGCACTTCGCGGTGCAGCCGGATTACGTCGACACGTGGCCGACCCACTGCGTCGTCGGGACGCCGGGCGTCGAGTTCCATCCTGCCTTCGACACGCAGCGCGTCGAGGCCGTGTTCGACAAGGGCGCGTACTCGGCGGCGTACAGCGGTTTCGAGGGAGTCGACCCGACAGGGCAGCCGCTCGCCGAATGGTTGCGGGACAAGAAGGTCAGCGACGTCGACGTGGTCGGGATCGCCACCGATCACTGCGTCCGCGCGACAGCCGTCGACGCAGCACGCGAAGGTTTCAGCACCCGCGTGCTGCTCGACCTGACCGCCGGCGTCGCGGCAGCGACCACCGAGAGCGCTCTCAGCGAGATGCGCGACGCCGGCATCGCGCTGGTCGGCGCGCCGCACGTCGCCACGCGATAGCCCGACTAGTCGGCCGCGGCCGCCTGCCGTTCGCGCCGGTGCTGCTGGAACTCCTCCGTCGAGTTGACGTGCGGGAAGTCCTCGTCGGGGAGCGGCACACCCAGCGCCTCGCAGAGTGGGCCCCACCCGTCGCCGGGCTGCCACTCGACGAGCCGACCGACCGGGACCTCGCGGCGGACAGCGGCGTTGTGCCGGTCGTAAGCCGCCATTGCCGCGTCGTCGTCCCGCCAGTCGGGTTCGAAACGCGCGAACATGTCGCGAGCCATCGGCACGAATCCGGGCAGTGAGGGGTCGTCCTCCATCTTGTTCTCCGGCGAGTTGCCGAGGATCGTCGCGCGCGCACTCTTGAGCCAGGTCGCAGCGTCCTTGCGCGTCGACAGCAGCACCGGCGCGTCGGGATAGGCAGTGGCGAGCTCGCGCCAGACAGCCGCCCCGGGCCAGTCGACGATCGCCTCGTAGCTGCCGAGCACGGGCTTCCAGTCGACCGCCTCGCCGCGGATGGCGGCATGCCATGTGGGGATGTGGTCGAGATGCTCGAAGACCTCGGACATGTGGTAGCAGGGCGCATCGAGCAGCCGCTCCAACGCGAGCTTCAGCGAGTGCGTGCCTGTGCGTCCCAGACCTGCGCCGACGATCCGCACCGCGCTCCCCCTCCGGTTGCCGCGCCCTCTGACCGGATTCTGTCAGGCGCGGAGGCGGCTTTTCCGGTCATCAGTTCACGCATCGGGCGCACACGGTGACTGTCGTCGTGGTTCTCGACGACGTTCGCCCCTGGCCGGTGGGCCGGCGTCACGGACACGGTGGCAAGACGGGCGCGCAGCGGGCGTGAGGGCGTCTGCGCACACGGCGCGCGATTTCCCCGACTGTCAGGAGGCGCAAGCGATGCATACCAGGACGACGAGGCGGCGGGGACTCGCCCTGCTGACGGTGCCGGTCATCTGCGCGGTGTCTGCGGCTCTGACGTCGCCACCGGCATGGGCCGCCACGACATGGACCCAGCAGGCGGAGCTCACTGCCTCCGACCACGCGGGGTACCAGTTCTACGGCACGGATGTCGACTACGACGGCACCACGGCCATCATCGGCAGCGACGCCAACGCCGCGCCCGGGGAGGCCTGGATCTACACCGTGTCCGGGTCGACGTGGACGGAGGACGCCATTCTGACGGAGTCGGCGGCCTCTCGGTGCTTCGGCAACGCGGTCGCGGTGTCCGGCGCCACCGCCATCGTCACCGACCCGTGCTACGGCAGCGATGCGGCGGCCTACGTCTTCACGAAGTCCGGCGGCACGTGGTCCAAGACGGCGACGCTCACCGTTCCCGACGGCAACTACTTCGGCAGTTCAGTTGCCCTCGAAGGAGGAACCGCAGTGATCGCGAACAACGCGACCAACCCAGAGGCGTATGTCTTCACCATGTCGCGCAAGGGCGTGTGGTCGCAGTCGGCGACGCTGACCCCGACGGTCAGTTCCAACGTGACGCTCGGGTCCTTCGGCGGGTATGCGCCGACGATTGCGCTGTCCGGCTCGACCGTCGTCATCGGCGCCCCCGACAGCAATGTCGGAAGTGACTACAACAACGGGGCGGCGTACGTCTTCCGCGCGAAGGGAAAGCGCTGGAGCCAGGTCGCTGAGCTGACCGGCTCGGCCAGCGCGGATGCGTTCGGTTCTGCAGTTGCGACCGACGGCTCGACCGTCGTCATCGGCGCCTCCGGCGCGAGCAAGGCGTACATCTACTCGGTCGGCCGGCGAGGTCTGTCACTCGCCACCACGCTCACGGGGACGAGTGGCGACACCTTCGGCTTCGCGGTCGGGGTTGACGGGCCGAACGTGATCGTGGGTGCGCGCGACGGCAACACGGCATACGCATACACGTCCGCAGACAGCTGGGCCAATGCTCAAACCTTGACGCCGGACAGCACGTACTCGCCGTACGAGTTCGGATCCGCCGTCGCCATCCATGGGGCGACGGCCTTCATCGGAGCTGACGACACGACGATCGCCGACTCCGCTGAGGGCAGCGCGTACGTCTTCACGCTCGCGTAACGCCGCTCAGAAGGGGACGGGCTGCGCCAACAGTCCGTCCCCTTTGCCACGGCCGCAGAGGATGCGGCAGAACTCGATCGCGTCGAGCGTGTACGACGGGCCGCCGCTGCCGAACATGTAATCCCGCTCGAGCGCGCCGGTGAGACGCAGCGAGCACGGCTGACCGTGCCGACCGGCCCACTCGCGAACCGCGTCGTCGACGATGAGGCCATCGTGGTCGGCACTGAGCTGCTGTGGCCTGCCGGTCGCGAGCGCGATGTCGCTGCGGTGCATCCAGGGGTCGCGGGTCAGGATGACGTCGACGAGGTACGCGAACGTCCACGCCTCGAAGATGTCCGGTCCCTCGATCGGCTGCTTCTCGGGCATCGTGCGGCCGCGCAGCAGCCCGGGCATCCGGGTGCGACCCTTGACGGCCTTCGGCGCGAGTCGCGCGTACTCGTCGACGATCTGGCGAGGCGACCAGCCCTCGTACTTCTCCACCTGCAGCGCAGTCAACGCGTCGATGAAGATGCCGCCGCGCTTGCGCGCGCCGCGCATCTGCCGCAGCTGCTCCGGGACCGACGCCGCCATCGCGACCATGCCGAGCATGTGAGCTGCGAGCGCCCGCACGTCCCACCCGGTGTTGCAGGTGGGTGCCCGCCACTCCTCGTCGTCGAGCGTGCGCAGCTGGTCGACGACGCGCTGGTACTCCGTCGTCATCAGCCGCTTGGCCGTCTCCCGGTCGATGGCCGGGCGGCGCGGCGTCGTACCGGTCGGAGCCGCCATTGCCGTCGTCACACCTGTGCTCCGACGGGAGCTGCGTGCCCGGGCAGCGGCTGCGCCGGAAGCTCAACGGTCCCGCAGCCGTAGCGCTCCTCGAACACGTCGGCCATCCGGCGAAGCATCGTCGCGGCGTCACCCTCGTACGACGACCCGTGCATGATCGCGAGTCGCTGCGGTTCGAGGTCGGCGAGGCGGCGCAGCGTCGCCGGAACCAGCGGGCCGAGCGAGGTCTGGTGGAACACGTCCTCGGCGAGGATCGCGGCGTCGATGATGTCGTCTCCGACGAGTGCCGGACCGTTGCCGAGCTGGGTGAGCAGGTCGCCGCAGAACAGCGTGCGCGTCTCCTGCTCGAAGAAGACGTGGGACTCCCAGTTGTGCGGCACGTGCGGGGTCGGCACCTCGACGACGCGCCTGGTGAAGCCGGCGCCGCCGAGGTCGATGACCTCACCGTCCTCGAGCGGGCGGGGCGCCCGCGCGGCCTGGTCGTTGAGCGACAACATGCAGCCGAGAGCGCCGTGCGCGACCTGTGCGTTCGGAGCGGCGGCGAGGAACTCGTTCATCGCGCCGCACTCGTCGGCCTCGACGTGCGAGAACGCAATCCAGCGGAGCGACTCGACCGGCAGCACCCGCGCCACGGCTTCGCTCACGATCGGGAAGAGCCCGCGCATGCCCGTGTGGTAGAGCAAGGGCTCCTCGGCGTCGACGAGGAACTGGTTGAACGTGAAGCCGGTTGGCCCGATCTCGGGCACGAACGTCGAGATGCGGTAGATGCGCTCCGCGATCTGGTCAACGTTTGCCTGCATGTCCCCTCCTGGGTGTGGTTCGCGGCGTTGCCGCGTTCGACGGCTGGGCGCCGTAATAGGTGACGAACATGTCGACCAGACCGGGTAGCGCCGTCGTGAAGCGGCCGCTGTCGAATGGCTGGTCGGGTGCGTTGGAGAGCTGTTGGCTGACGACCCCCGAGATGACGACCGTCCAGTCCCGCTGCACGTCGTCGATGGGCACGTCCGGCCGGATCAGCCCGCGCTGCTGGAGCCGCGCGAGCCTCGCCAGCCCTTCCTCGTAGAGCTCGACGGCCGGCGCGTATGCCTCGTCGCTCGGCTGGAAGCCGGGCACCGGACGCCAGAACAGCAGCTGCGCATAGGCGGAGTTCTCGACCGCCCACCGGCTCATGAGCCGGCCGGACCGCAGCATCAGGTCCGCGAGGTCGTCCGACCGCTCGACGTCGTCGCTGTCGTAGATCTCACGCATCGTGGCGAGCAGCTCTCGCCACCCGCGGGCGAACAGGGCGTCGTACAGGGCGTGCTTCGACGGGAAGTAGACGTAGAGCGACGGGGTCCGGATCCCCATCCGTCGGGCGATCTCACCGAGCGACAGGCCGGCGACGCCCTCCTCGGCCATGATCGCGACCGCGTGGTCGAGGACCTCCTCGATCGTCTCGAGCCGGCGGCGGTGCCGCCGGTCGAGCGGCGCGGTCTCGGTTGTCATGGCCGAGAGCATGTCCTAACAGTGTTAGGACGTCAAGATGTTTTGAGGAAGTTCTCTTCCCCGGCTGAACCGTTGCGCCGGGGTTCAGTGCGACGTAATCCCCCTAACTGGTGGCTCTGTTAGGGGGATTACGTCGCACTCAACGGTTGGTCAGCCGGGGATCGCGAAGACCGGCTTTCCGTTGGCGCACCAGGGGTTGTCCGGCACGCCCCGGCACGGGTTGGGCATCGTCTGCTTCGCTCCCGGCCGCGGGCCCGCGCCCTTGTAGTCCTTCGGCTCGGTGATGCCAACCGCGTTGAGCGCCGTCATGATGCTGACGATCGGGTCGCCCGGTTGGTAGATGCCGCGGCCGTTCTGGCGCAACGGGTTCTCGTCGCCGCAGGTGTCGAGGTTGGCCAGGCCAGGCGGGTCGACGGTGGCCGGTTTGGTGTGGCCGCCGGTCTTGTCGACGTTGCCGTCGATGCAGTTCTGGATGCTCGTTCCGTCAAGGCCGATGTCGGCGTCGCCGGGGCCGCCCGCGTAGCCGACGTGGATGAACGTGTTCTTGAGCACCTGGTTGTTCATCGGCGGAGCGAACAGCCAGTGCAGGATCACACCGTCGTGCATCTCGTTCTTGATGAGGTTGTCGCGGATGATGTTGTCCGAGCCGCCGGCGATCTCGATGCCGTCACCGACGGGCGCGATGGCGGTGATGCCGGCGCCGGGCACGTCGTGGTCGTTGTTGTCGTGCACGTAGTTGCCGACGATGTTGACGCCCTGCTGCGGCGGGTCCGGCTCGCTGGTGAGCGTGTTGGGCACGATGCCACTCGCGTTGTGGTCCCACTCGCTGTCGAGCAGGTAGAGCTCGCCGCCGGCGTTGGTGCCGGAGTAGCCGATGGCGTTCTTCTCCGCCTTCGAGTCGACGATGACGGCGTGGCAGTCGCGGCAGCCGCCGATGTAGATGCCGCTGTCGGCGTTCCAGGACGCATAGTCGTGCGCGAACGTGCCCGGGAGCTTGCCGCTGTTGGTCGAGTCGTAGGCGTAGAGGCCGTAGTCACCGTTGTTGTAAGCGGTGAGGTAGTTGCCCCACCAACCGTCCACGCCGGTCCAGTAGAACGCGTTGGCCGAGCCGGTGAGGTAGTTCTCACCGGTCATGTTCTCGACCCACGTGTTGTTGACGCCCTGCACGTGCACTGCGGAGCCGCCGGTCTTCTTGCCGTCGAAGACGACGGTGTTGCGGTTCATGCCACGGATGTGCAGGCCGCTCGTCAGGCCATGACCCGGCTGCACGGTGACCGACTCCTTGTAGGTGCCGGGCCAGACCAGGATCCAGTCGCCGTTGCTCGCGTGCGACACGGCCAGCGACAGCGACCGGTAGTAGCTCGCACCGTGCGGACAACCGCGTGAGCCGTTGCACACGAGCAGCACGTGCGGCTTCGCCGCCTGGGACGGGACAGCAGCCACGCCCGCTCCGATCATGCCCATGGCGGCAACGAGAGCGACGACCCAGCGAGGCCTGCTCATGTGAACTCCTTTCCAGGTGCGCACGCGGATGCGTGGCAGACGTACGACGGCAAGCCGCGTGCGCGCGGCGAGCAGGACGAGCGCGGTCTCGACCGCAACTGAAGCGGTGCCCCACGAGTCGGCCCAGTGGCCTACGTGGTCAGGGATCTGCGGCAGGCCGACGGTGCGGCTGAGGACGTAGCCGATGACGGTGGCGACGGAGGCCGCCGCAACGGTGCGGTCGAGGACTCTGCTCGGGCCGCGAGCGGCGACGCTGAGTGCTGCCACGCCGGCGCCGACGATGAGCAGGCCGAAGCCTGCTGCGAGGTACGGCGCCTCGTGCAGCTTGTCGAGCAGGTCGGACGCGTGCGTCACCGCGACTCCGGCGAGGAGCAGGACGAATGCTCCGCGGATCGCGAGGTCACGAACGGACGTCGTACGGCGGCGGCGCCACAGCAGCACGAGAGCCAGGAGCGGCAGCTCGACCGACAGCACCCAGCCGAGCCGGACGAGCGTGCGGGCCCAGCTCGGGGCAGCGGCAAGGGGGCGCATCGACGCCATCTGCGTCATCGGGTGCCGAGCCGCGCCGCTCATGTCCATCGACACGGGCGACGACTTCGACGGACCGAGGTGGTAGCCGGTCGGCAGTGGCAGTCCGGCCTTCTTCACCACGGCGAACTGCGCCATCATGCCGTGGTCCTCGTGGTCGAGCATGTGGCAATGGATCATGAAGACGCCGGTGTAGTCGGTGAACTTCGCCGCGACCTCGACGCTGTCGCCCGGATCCAGCCGCCAGGTGTCCTCGACCGCCTCGTAGGGCGGAGGTGGCTGCCCGTTGTAGGCGATCGTCCGCCACTGCTCTTCGTGCAGGTGGATGTAGTGGGTGATCGGTGACAGGTTCTGCAGCAGCCACGTCTGCGTGGATCCGAGTGGCACCTCGAGGTCGACCCGGCTCGGGTCGTAGCGATGCCCGTTGACCGTCCAGTAGGTGCCGGACGTCGCATCCCCACCGAGACCGAAGGTCCAGACGGCGCTCGGCGTCGACGGCGGTGAGAGCTTCGGCAGCGGCTCGAGGTGCGCCGGCACCCGCGTCGTGTCCTTGACCCGCCTGGTCACGCGGAACTGCATGATCTGCGCATCCGGCGTGCCGATGCCACCCGGGTCGTTGTCGGTGCGCGGAACACTGACCAGCTGGATCTTCTTGCCGAAGTCACGGCCGAAGTCGACGACGACGTCAGCCCGCTGCGCCGGGCCGAGCAGGATGTCGGTACGTGACACCGGTTTCGGGAGCAGGCCCGCGCCGGTGCCGACCTGCATGAACGGCTGTCCGTTGGACAGCTTGAAGTCGTAGGACTGGAACCCCGAGCCGTTGAGCAGGCGCAGGCGGTAGCGGTGGGTGCCGACGTCGAAGTGCGGCGCCCAGACACCGTCGACCAGGATGTGGTCGCCGACCGTGGCGTCACCCGGGGCGGCGTAGGGCCCGGTGAACTTGCTCTGCGTGTTGTCGTAGCCGTCGCCGGTGTGATGGAACGGTTCGGTGAGCTGGTTGTTCTGGTCGAACGACCGGTCGCTGATCAGCAGCGGGACGTCGTACTGGCCCTTGGGAAGCGGCAGCCGGCGCTCGACGGCGTCCGACGTGATGAACATCCCCTGCAGGCCGTTCCAGACGTTGCGGCCGGTCACGTCCATGCGGTGGTCGTGGTAGAAGTCGAACGCCGCCCGCTCGGGCTTGCCGCCGTCGGTGAGCGGATAGGTGTAGGTCTTCCTCTGACCGGGCCGAATGAGCTGCGAGTCCGGAAGTCCGTCATCCGCCGACGAGTGATGGTCGCCGTGCAGATGCACCGTGATCGAGCCGACGGCACTGCCGAGCTGGTTGACGAACGTGACGGTGGTCCGCTGGCCGGTCGGGCGGCGGATCGTGGGGCCGGGATAGCTGCCGCCGTAGGTCCACATCAGCGTCTTCGGGCCGTGCGGGAGGACACGGATGTCCTGCTCCCGGACCGGGATCGTGATGTGCGAGCCGGTCAGCGTGGGCGGGAGGCGCAGCGGCGAGTCGAAGGTCGGCTGTGCCGGTTTGCGCCCTCCACCACTGCCCTCGACGATGAGCGTCCCCTGCATGTTGGGGTGGAAGCTGCAGTAGAAGGAGTAGGTGCCGGGCGCCAGCTTGTCGGCGCCGGCGATCGTCGACGTCGTACCAGGCAGCGCGTTGCCGTTGAACAGCGGCGAGCCGTTGGCGTCCTTGGCGACCGACGTGACGGTGTGCGCCAGCTCGTCGAGGTTGACGAACGTCAGGGGCATGCCCTGCGTGATGACGACGACCTTCGAGTAGTAGCCGGTGACCGCACCACCCGGACCGGCGACGACCGCGCCGGTCAGCGGAGTGGGGCCGGTCGGCACGTTGCCCAGGACCATGCCGGGCCGCTGCGGACCCGCGGTCGCGAGCGGGGCCACGGCGTACGCAGCGGCCGCCAGCACGGAAATGGCAGCCGCCACCACACGTCGCCGGGTCAGGAGCACCCTTCTGGGTTCGACGGCAACCGGCGATGATCCTTCCGGAGCAGGCGCTTGACCGGCTCGACCCGCCTACGGCCGGCTCGACCGCCCATCGAGTGGTACGAAAATGGCCTTTTGCGAGCGGGAAAAGCCCACGTTCGTACCAGTCGGTGAGACGACCTGGACCATCAACCGTCGCGGAGCCGGCTCGGTCAGGACTTCTTCTCGTCCTCGTCGTCCTTGAGCTTGCGCTTCAGGACCTTGCCCGTCTCGTTGCGCGGCAGCTCGTCGTGGATGACGACCTCGCGCGGGACCTTGTAGTTGGCCAGCGACTTCTTGACGTGCGCACGAAGGTCGTCTGGGTCGGCCGAGGCGCCGTCGCGCAACGCGACGTGCGCCACGAGCGCTTGCCCGAACCGCTCGTCAGGTACGCCGACCACGGCCGCGTCGGCGACGTCCGGATGCTGGTGCAGGAGATCCTCGACCTCGGCCGGAAAGACGTTCTCGCCACCCGAGACGATCATGTCGTCGTCGCGACCCTCCACGAAGAGTCGACCGTCCTTGATCCGACCCACGTCGCCGGTCGACGTGAGCCCGCCGAGCCGCGCCTTGTCGTCTCCGTTGGTGTAGCCCTCGAACGCCGCCGAGGAGCCGGCGAAGATGCGACCCGTCTCACCGGGTGGGACGTCGTTGTCGTTGTCGTCGACGAGTCGCACGGTCACCCCACGCACCACCCGGCCCGCGGTCGCCGGGTCGGCGCGGAAGTCCGACGGCCCGGCGATGCTCACGTAGGCGACCTCGGTCGACCCGTAGAGGCTGTAGAGGACCTCACCGAACTCGTCCATGAACTTCGTCGCCAGCGACGGTGGCAGCGCCGAGCCGGACAGCGAAACGACGCGCAGCGACGACGTGTCGCGCTTGCGCCGCTCCTCCTCCGGCAGGTCGAGGATTCGCTGGATCATGACGGGGACGGCCGCGAGCGTGTCGGCGTCGTACTTCTCCACCAGCTCCAACGTCGCCGCTGGATCAAACCGTCGGCGCATGACGAGCGTCGACTGCAACAGCATGCCGAGAGTCAGGTTCGCGAGCCCCCATGCGTGGAACGCCGGCGCGGCGAGAACGGTCACGCCGCGCGCGCGGTAGGGGATCGCCTCGAGCACCGAGACCAGCTGCACGATGCCGGCCAGGACGCCGGGAGTCGCTCGAGCGGCGCCCTTCGGCTTGCCGGTGGTGCCCGACGTCAGGATGACGTGACGGCCCTCCCGCCCGGGCGCCGGCAGCGACGGCGCGTCCTCGGCGCCGAGCACGGCGATGCTGTCGGGTCGCTTCTCGTCGTCGGTCCACGCGACGAGCAACGGCAGCTCCGAACCGACCTCCTCGAGGAGAGGCACGAACTCCTCGTCGGCGATGACCACGACGGCGTTCTCGGATGCCAGGACGTCACCGAGCTGCGGACCGGCGAAGCCGGTGTTGAGGTAGAGGACGTCCGCGCCGAGCTTGCTGATCGCGACCTGCGCGACGACGAACGCCGCCGAGTTGCGTGCAAGCAGAGCGACCGCATCGCCGACGCTGACGCCGCGCTCCTTCAGCGCGTGCGCGACGGCCGTGCTTCGTCGGTCGATCTCCGCGTAGGTGACCGACTCGCGTTCGTCGATGACGGCGAGCCGGTCGGGGTTGCGGAGCGCACCGATCTCGTAGGCGGCCGCCGGCGAGCTACCCCACCTGAGGGCGGACAGGCCCATCCCGACGAGCTTGTCGGGACGCACCGGCGCCAGCAGCCCTGTGCGGGCCAGCACCTTGACGGCGGCGGCGCCGTCCCCCGCGAGACGCGTCAACGGCGACAGCATCAAGCCAGCCTCCCACGACCGTTCACTGCGGACTGATTCCCCACTGCCCTACCCAGGTCTGCCCCGGATCAAGAACACAGAGCGACTCCCCGCTCGCCAGGGCGTTGGGCGGCGCGGACATCGGCTCGACACCGAGCCCACGACGGCGGCGCGACTCGTCCGGGAGCGCGTCGCCCGTGAAGACCTCGAGGAACGGGTAGGCCTCGTCGACCCAGAACGCGACCGTCACGCCTGCAGGTGACGAGAGCTTGAGCCGGCAGCGACCGTCGTCGTCGCGGCGCAGGTCGGTGAAGGCGTAGTCGATCTCGGTGTCGCCGATCGGCCGGGCTGTCCGGAAGTCGTACGGCGTCCCGTCGACCGGCTGCCTGCCGACAGGGATCTGCTGCTCGCCGGTCGGAAGCCAGCTGTCCGCCGGAACCTCGAGGACGGCGTCGTCGACCTTCGGGGTTCCGACAGTGAGATAAGGATGCGCACCGTTGGCGACAGGGGCCGGACTGCTGCCGAGGTTGGTGATGCGAGTCGTGACGGTGAGGCCGTCCGTCTCGGCGAGCGTGTAGGTGTTGCGAACCCGAACCGGCCACTGGTAGCCCTGCTGCGGAAAGCTCGTGACCTCGAGCGTCACCTCGCTGTCGGACCGCTCGACGAGCGACCACCCGAGCCAGCGCACGAGGCCATGGATCGCGTTGTGCTGTGCCGGCTCGGTCAGGGCCAGTTGCTGCTTCTCGCCCTGCCAGGTCCAGGTCCCGTCCTTGACCCGGTTGGGCCAGGGCGCGAGCGTCTGGCCACGGGCGCCGTCCGCCATCGCATCGACGGCGTAGCCGTCCATGACAGCGCGGCCGTCGACGTCGTACGTGCGAAGTCCCCCTCCGACGGCCACGACGACCGCATGATGCGGCCCGGCGGAGATCTCGTGCTGCTCGCCGCTCGGCGGGATCGACGTATCGGTCACGACCTCATCGTGCCCACTGCACACGCGTTCAGTTCATCGTGGGGTCACGGGGACAGACCGCGACGGCGGCGAGGGGCCAGCCTTGACGGCGCAGCACCGCGCGCCACAGCGTCCCGGGATCGGTGAGGAACGGGTCGTCCGGCAGTGCGTCGACGACGTACCAGGCGCCCTCGGCGATCTCCGCCTCGAGCTGGCCAGGACCCCACCCGGCGTAACCCGCAAAGACCCGCAGCGTCCGGAGCGACGCCGCGAGAAGCGCCGGGTCGTGGTCGAGATCGACGGTCACGATCGGCGCGATCACCGGCGTCCAGCCCTCCGGCGCCGCACCCGGCCGCGCGAGGCCGAGCGCCAGTGCCGTCGACGGGCTGACCGGTCCGCCGCTGAAGAGAACCTGCGGTTCGGTCGTGAGGTCGGCGACGGACGGTACGACGTCCACGACCGCCGCGGTCGCGGGGCGGTTCAGCACCACACCGAGCGCGCCGTTGTCGCTGTCGTGGTCGATCAGCAGGATCACGGTCCGGTCGAACGTCGGCTCGACGAGCAGCGGCGTCGCGACCAGCAGTCGCGCCGTCAACGTGCCCTGAGCCACCGGTCCGCCCTTCTCGCGGCGTGTCACCGAGCGTCACCGCGCGGTTCCTGTCATCGTCGCTGATGTGCGGAGGACGGTCGCGCCCGGTGTCCGCGATCTGCTCTTCGTCGTCTGTCTCACGACGGTGCTGTCCATCGGTGTCGTCGGAGTGCTGCTGCTCAACACGGCGATGCAGCAGCAGTCCGATCGCATGACGCTGCAACGTCAGAAGATCGCGTCGCTGACGGATCAGGCGGAGCAGCTGCGCACGGACCTCGACCGCCTCGCGACACCACAGTCACTGGCAGCGCGCGCTCGCCGACTGCACATGCAGCCGGTCACGCACCTTCGGTTCACCGTGACCGGATCGGTCGTCAGCCGACGGACACGGGCAGGTTCACGCAGCCACGCAGGTTGATCCGACCGTTCCACTCGGGTTCGCCGCCCAGCTCCAGCGTGGGGAAACGCCGGATCAGCCGGGACATCGCCACCCGCCCCTCGAGTCGAGCGAGAGCGGCGCCGAGGCAGTGGTGCACACCCGCACCGAACGCAACCTGCTGGCGGGCATTGTCGCGGTCGAGCCGCAGCCGTTCGGCGTCGGCGCCGAACTGGTCCTCGTCGCGGTTCGCCGACGCGAGGCACGCGATGACGAACGTGCCGGCGGGGATCACCTCACCGCCGACGGCGTAGTCCTCGAGCGTGATCCGACGGCTCATCTGCACGGGCGGGTCGAACCGCAGCAGCTCTTCGACGGCGTTGTCGTCGAGGTCCGGACGGTCACGCCAGAGATCGAGCTGGTCCCGGTTGCGAAGCAGCGCAAGGGTGCCGTTGCCGATCAGGTTGACCGTCGTCTCATGGCCTGCGATGTAGAGGAGGAGCACCTGCGAGACGAGCTCGTCATCAGACAGCACGTCGCCGGAGTCCTCGGCGTTGATGAGCGCAGTGAGCAGGTCGTCGGCCGGGTTCTTGCGCTTCCAGGCGATCGCTTCGCTCGCGAGCTCGGCGAGCTCGATGTCGGCCTCGACGATGGCGCGCACGGTGGCCTCGTCCGGCACCGGCTCGAGCGACTTCACGACCTGGTGCGACAGCTCGCGCAGCCGGGTCGAGTCGGTCTCCGGCATGCCGAGCATGACGGAGATGACGGTGAACGGCAGCGGGAACGCCAGTGCGTCGATCAGGTTGACCTCGCCCGCCTCCCCCATCGCGTCGAGGCTCTCGTCGACGAGCCTGGCGACCGTCGGCTCCAGCTGCTGGATGGTGCGTGGCGTGAAGGCCTGCGACACGAGCTTGCGCAACCTGGTGTGGTCCGGCGGATCCCTGTCGAGCATCGACTGCACCCGCTCCGCGCCGATGCCCTTCTCGGCGTAGACCTCGTCGTAAACCGACGCCATCGGGCCCTGGTGTGTGACGTTGCGGTCCTCGACGGACAGCCGCGCGCGCAGCACCTCGAAGACGTCGCTGTACCGCCACAGTGCCCAGAACCCCAGCTCGTGCCGTTCGACCGGGTTGGTGCGCCGCAGCGCCGCGTAGTGCGGATACGGGTTGTCGGTGAACCCGGGCGCGAACGGGTTGAAGCTGGCGAAGGCGGTCTCGGTCACGTGGGCCTCACGAAGCGCGGGGAAAGCCTGAATGTAGTGCGAACGCGCAGTTCAGGCGCGTGGAGTACGTCACACCTCCCGATCGGCCGGCGGCTCCGGTTAGCGTCGGCGGCATGGCGTTTCGGGGCTGGCCGATCGAGGCCGTGGAGTTCTACGAGGGGCTGCTCGCCGACAACAGCAAGACCTACTGGACGGCGCACCGGTCGACGTACGACAACGACGTGCTCCGGCCGATGATGGAGCTCATCGCCGAGGTCGCCGGAGAGGTCGGCGAGGGCAAGATCTTCCGGCCCTACCGCGACGTGAGGTTCAGCGCCGACAAGACGCCGTACAAGACGCACATCGGCGCGCTGTTCGAGCATGGGGCCTACGTGCAGCTCGGCGCCGACGGCCTGGCCGCCGGCCGCGGCGTGTGGCACCTCGAAGGTGACGAGCTGAAGCGCTACCGCGCGGCCGTCGACGATGAGATGTCGGGCAAGGAGCTGGTCCGCATCGTCGCAGCGCTCGGGAAGCAAGGCATCGAGGTGATGTCGCGCGATGTGTTGAAGAGCGCCCCGCGAGGCTTCGACAAGGACCATCCGCGCGCGGACCTGTTGCGCCGCAAGGGGCTCGCCGCCTGGCAGTCGTGGCCGGTCGCGCCCTGGCTCGGAACCGCGAAGGCGAAGGACCGCGTCGTAGGGCTGTGGCGCGCCGCTGAGCCGCTGCACGACTGGCTCGCGCAACACACCTGAGCCTGCCTCCGAAGCGAAGGAGTCATGGCCTGGGTTCGGCAGGTGCGTCGACGCGGTAGCCATCTGGCTCGACCGTGCGGCTCTGGCCGGTGGCCGTCGTCCACGTGACTGTCCCGTCGTCGTTGAGACGCATTCGCATCTCGCGGCGCGTCTTCGCGTTGTGCCAGGGACGGCAGATCGGAACGAGTTCGCCGATGCGAGTCGCGCTGTTGGGCCAGCTGTCGGTGTGGTCGACGTCGCAGCGGGCGCTGAGCACACTGCTGCCCGGACCGACGCTGAACGGATAGGCCGCGCGCAGGTGTGCGTACTGCGCCGCGGTGGGTCGATAGCTCGTCTGCGCGCGGTGCAGCAGCCGGCCCGACGACTCGTCGACGATCAGCATCCGAAGTCTGGGCCGCTCGCGCGCGATCAACGTCTCCACGGCACTGCGTGGCACGATGCCGTGGCCGGGAATCTCACCGGGGAGCTCGTCGAGCCCGAGCGCGGTGCGCAGGCCGATCACGACGGCGATCTCGATGGGGCGACGGCCCGCCGTCGGAGGCC
Source organism: Mycobacteriales bacterium (assembly GCA_035695045.1). Classification (GTDB taxonomy): domain Bacteria; phylum Actinomycetota; class Actinomycetes; order JAFAQI01; family JAFAQI01; genus DASSKP01. Next base: position 140,835 of record DASSEX010000051.1, read on the forward strand.
GTCCGACGCGGTCACCTCGCAGTAGGTCATCCCCGTCACCGGCCGTCCCGTCACAGAACTGCTGTGACCGGCCGGACACGTTCGGTGACGCCGGCACGATCAAGCCGCGTGTGGCTCCGGTGAGCCACTCGCCGCAGAAGCGCGCCAGACCCTCGCCGCGAAGCACGCCGACCGGCCTGGCGTCGCCCGCGTTCTTGGCGGCGAACGCATAGCCGTCGGCGGCCGCCTTCACCGTCAACGCGTCCTCAACGGGTAGCGGTGCAACCACGGTCGCCATGCCGTCGTCACCGAGCTCCAGGATCACGTCGGTGCCTTCCGCGCTAGCCCGTTCGGCACGCTCGGATGCGCCGGCTGGGTCGAGCCGCCCCAGGGCGTCACGGAACGCACGACCCAGCTCCCGGGCGCTGTTGCGGACTCCTCGGCGCCACACCTTCTGCTCGGCGGCGTCGAGCAAGTCGAGATCGTCGACGTGCGCCACCGCCTGAGCAGCACGGGCGACATGGGCTGCCGGCAGATCGCCGCAGCGAAACCGTGCACGCGTCCGGGGCAACCGGCGCAACGTGCGCGCGACCCAGATCCGGCGCTCTGCTGTCTGCACCGGCTCGTGCAAGGCGAAGGCCACTTTCTGCGCGACGCCCAGTGCATGCGGCCGGCGAGCCCACTCGTCAACCGCGTCGTTGACCAGCGAGGCCGACCAGTTCTCCAGCCGGCCACACGCCTCGACGTAGAGCGCAAGGTCATGCTCGGTCAGCGTCCGCGGGTCGATGCATCCCAGAAGGACGGCCAGCCACGGGCCGGCCGGCACCGATGCCACGCGGTCCAGCGCAGCGCCGTCCGGACTCAGCACAGGCGGGAGAGCTGCGTCGCTCGCGAAAAGCTCGTCGGGGACGTCGACCATCAGCATCATGCCCCGGACGCTAGTTACGGGGTCGGACAGTTTTCCTTACGTAGCAACGCTTCTTACCGATGCCCCCTGCCTCGGCCGACCGAAGGCTGAACCCTGCCCGAAGGCAACCTCTGTTGCCGCGCGCGCGTATCTCGGCTAGGACAGGACAGTAACTCCCCGAGCGCCCGCCCAGCCTCCGGGCCGATCCGTGCCGCCTCGCCGGAAAGGCCGCCTCCCATGGCCCTGCACCGTCCCTCGCTTCGCCGCGCCGTGCTCGGATTGGCCACCGTCACGGTGGCCGCAGGTCTCGCGGCGCCGTCGATCGCCGTGACGTCGACCCGGAGCGGGACGGCGTACGACGCCGCGTGGGTGCGCGCGGCGACGCACGCGGCCTGGCGGCAGTTCGGCGACCCCTCGTTCCCGACACCGCCGGTGCCTCCCCTGCCGTCGAACAGGGTCTCCGCATGGGCGCCGCAGCCGGCAGGCACGACGCAGACGATCAACCTCGACTTCGGGCCTTACGTCGTCGCCGCGGGCACGGACCTCAGCCGGATCGACTTCACTCCGGCCGGAGCCACCGGCTACACGACCGAGGTTCACACGTTCGTGCTGAACCCTGACGGCACGAAGGTCGCCGGCAACGAGGTGCACACGCACCACGTGCACCTGCTGAAGGGCAACCCGAACAACCCCGACTACCTCGACTGGCTCTACGGCACCGGCGAGGAGATGACCGGCGGGTCGATCGCGGAGCGCGCGAAGGCCGACCCGAAGTACGCCGCCGGTCGTCGCTATGGCATCCCGATGACACAGGGCTCGATGCTCGGCGAGCTCTCGATGCTGCACAACATGACCTCGGAGAACCGCACCGTCTACATCCGCTTCCAGCTGAGGTTCGTCTACGGGACGCATGACGCGATCCAGCAGGCCAAGCACCTGGACTTCCACGCACTGACGCCGCAGATCTTCGGCGGGACGTTCAACGTGCCGCGCACCGGCGGGTCGTACGCGTGGCCGGTGCAGCTCGGGCGTCGGGTGAAGGACGCCGGCCAGAACCACGGCACCATGACGTCGAACCCGACGCCGTCGAAGCTCGAACCCGGCGTAGGTGTCGTGTGGACTGCGCCGTACAGCGGCACGATCGTCGTCTCCGCCGGGCACCTGCACGCGGGTGGCACCGACGCGGTCCTCTCCAACCTCGGTTCCGTGGCACATCCGTGCCCGCAGCAAGGGTTGAGCGGCTATCCCGGCACGACACTGCTCGACAGCCGCGTGATCGGTCACCACGGCATCTGGCCGACGAACGACTACCAGATGGGGCTGTCGCAGTACGACTGGCGCGCCTACGTGCACAAGGGCGACCGGCTGGCCATCAACGGCGGTTACCTGCCGAAGAAGTTCAGCTTCCCGGACGCGATGGTGTTCGCCGGCGTCTACGTCGACCGGGCGGCTCCGCCGCCGCCGGGCGCAGGCTGCGCGCCGTTCCTCGCCGACCATCCGCACGCATCGTGGCGTCAGGTGATCCACACGAACATCAACCACCCGTGGTCGATGTACCCGGACCAGCCTACGTGCGCGAAGTGCGATCACAAGGAGGCTCGACCGAAACCCGGACCGTCGACCGACGTCGTACAGATCGCGGACATGCAGTACCTCCCCGGCAACGGCGGCAACTCGGGGTTGCCCGATGGTCCGCCCGTGGTGACGCAGGGGCAGACACTCAGCTTCTACAACGAGGACTACGCCGACTCGTTGATGCGGCACACGGTCTCGTCCTGCATCGCCCCGTGCAACGGCCCGGGCATGATGACGAACTACCCGTTCCTCGACGGGAGGTTCGACTCCGGCGTGCTCGGCTACATGTGGGAGGACGCCTACGTGTCCACGTCGCCGACGCCGCAGTGGTCACTCGACACGAGCGCGATGAAACCGGGCTACTACACGTTCTTCTGTCGCATCCATCCGTTCATGCGCGGCGACTTCTACGTCGCGCCGAAGAACGCGCGGACTCGGGCGCAGGTCCTGGCCTGGTGGCACTCACTCGGCTGAGTCGGCTAGGAGTGCACGAGCTCCTCGATGCCGGCCGCGACCTCGTCGGCCGTCGGCATCGCGGCGATCTCGTCGGCGATGCGACCTGCCGATGCGCGGTACGACGGCGACGCGAGCAGGTGCTCGACCGCTGATCGGATCGCCTGGGTGCTGGCGTCTGCGGGCTCGAGCACGATCGCGGCGCCGGCAGCGTGTCCGGCGTCGGCGTTGAGGAACTGGTCGGCACCCTGCGGCAGGCACAGCTGCGGCAGGCCGTGCGCGAGCGCACCGAGGAACGTTCCGGACCCGGCGTGCGACGCCACCAGGTCGCACAGCGGAAGCAACTGGCCCTGCGGGACGTAGCGCTCGACGTGCACGTTGGGGGGCACCGTGCCGAGCGCGTCGGGTGCACCGCGTGGGCCGACGGTGAGGACTGCGCGGACCGGAAGATCGGCCACCGCCTCGGCCAGCATTCGCAACACCTGAACGGCCGCGAAGTTCGTCCCGAGAGTGGCGTAGACAAGTGGGCGATCGGACGGTTCGGCCAGGGCCTCGGGCACGCCGCCGCCGAGCGCGTCCAGCGAGGCCGGCCGCTCGCGGACGACATGCGTGCCGGCCGGCGGATGACCGTCCAGACCGTCCGGCCGGATGTCGACGTACACGTCGGCGAAGACACCTGCGAACGGCGGCTGCGTCAGCCCAGCCTGCTCCCACAGGTGAGCGGTCAGCTCCCCCGCTTTCTCCAACCGGGAGGGCAGCGGAGTCGTTCCGAACGAGTGCGCGAGGTGGGTGATACCGAGCTCGGCGGCGAGCAACGGTGAGGCGAGCTCACCGACGTCGTGCACGATGACCTCCGGGCGGTGCGCCGCCGCGATCGGTCGGAGCTCGTCGAGCATCGCCGGCATGGCGGCGGCGCCGAAGCCGAAGGGGAACCCCACGTCGCCGTGCGCTCGTGGCGGAAGGTCTCGCACCTCGACGCCGGCCAGCTCGTTGGCGCGGGCGAGCCGCTCCGGTTGGGACATGCCGGCGGCCACGCTGCGGATGCCGACGCCCTCGATCGCCGGCTGGTGCTCGGCGGCGACGGCGAACAGCACGTCGTGTCCTCGGTCGCGCAGGGCGAGGCTCAGCGGGAGCAGCGGGTGGACGTGACCGATCCCGGCAGGAGCCGCCACCAGCACGCGCACGGAAGGACCCTAGCGGTGATGGCTGCCGCAAGGTATCTTGCGTCGCATGGAACCGGAGCCGTTCATGGCGAACCTCCGCCGAGGAACGGTCGAGTTCTGCGTGCTGGCGCTGGTGCGACGGCAACCGAAGTACGCCGCCGAGCTCGGCTCGGAGCTGGGCGAGCTGGGACTGCTGACCAGCGAGGGCACTCTCTATCCGCTGTTGTCGCGGCTGCGACGGGAGAAGCTCGTCGACACGTCTTGGGTGGAGTCGGACGCCGGGCCACCCCGTCGCTACTACGAGCTGACCAGCCGCGGGCGGCAGACCTTGGCGGCGTTCCAGGAGCAATGGCGCACGTTCACGGCCGGAGTCAACCGGCTGCTCGAGGAGGAGCGATGATGACCACGCCGATCGACCCCCGCGTCGAGGCCTACCTGCGCCAGCTCAACTTCGCGCTGTCCCCGCTGCCGTGGGACCAGCGCAACGAGATCTTCACCGACATCAGCGACCACATCGCCCGTGAGCTGACAGCTGTGGGTGGGGAGCCGACGGCAGTCGACGACGTCCTGCGCCGGGTCGGCGACCCGCACGCGATCGCACAGGAAGCGGGTGCGCCGCCACTCCCGATGCCCGTCCCTCCGCGAACCGGTCGCGGGCTGGAGATCGCCGCCGTCCTCCTGATCTCCGCAGGCAGCATCTTCGTCCCGCTGCTCGGCTGGCTCGTCGGCGTCGTACTGCTCTGGGTGTCGCGACGCTTCACCCGTGCAGACAAGCTGATCGGGACACTGCTGCCACCGTTCGGGTTCTTCGCACCGTTCGTCCTGGCGTTCATGCCGCTGTCGTCCGGGTCGTCGACAGCGTGCGTCACACCGCTACAGGTCGGCTCGGCTCAACCCGCGGGCAACGGGGGCGCGACTGCTGTCGGCCTGCCTGCAGCGCACTGCACGACGGTGACACACGGGATCGGTGCGGGGACGGGCCTCGCCATCCTTCTGGTGCTCGTGGTGGCGGCGATCTACACCGTCGTCCGGCTGTCCCGCCGCGTCGCACACATGACCTGACGGCAGACTGGCCGCGTGACGTACGACGTCGACCGGATCCGGACCTTCTTCCCCGCGCTCGCCGAAGGCGCGGCGCACTTCGACGGGCCGGGCGGTTCGCAGACGGCAGCGCCCGTCGCGGACGCGGTCGCGTCGACGCTCCGCGGCGCCGTGGCGAACCGTGGCACGGTGACCCGCGCCGAGCAGCGGGCAGAGGCCATCGTCGTCGAGGCGCGGACTGCGATGGCAGACCTCGTCGGCGGCGTCGCCGGCGGCGTGGTCTTCGGTCGCAGCATGACGGCGTTGACCTTCGACCTCAGCCGCGCACTCAGTGCCACCTGGACACGCGGTGACGAGGTCGTCGTCACCCGGCTCGACCACGACGCGAACATCCGGCCCTGGGTGATCGCGGCGGAGCGGGCAGGGGCCACCGTACGGCGGGTCGAGTTCGATCCGACGACCGGCGAACTCCCGGTCGACAGCGTGGTCGCGGCACTGTCCGACCGGACGAAGGTCGTTGCCGTTACCGGCGCCTCAAACCTGCTCGGCACGCGGCCGGACGTCACCGCGATCGCCGCGGCTGCCCACGACGCCGGCGCGCTCGTCTACGTCGATGGGGTGCACCTGACGCCACATGCGTACGTCGACATGACAGCGCTGGGTGCGGACTTCTTCGCCTGCTCTCCGTACAAGTTCTGCGGTCCGCATCTCGGCACGGTCGTCGCGGATCCGGCGCTGCTGGAGAGGGTTCATCCGGACAAGCTGCTGCCGTCGACCGACGCCGTACCGGAGCGCTTCGAGCTGGGAACACTGCCTTACGAGCTGCTCGCCGGAGTGACCGCGGCAGTGGATTTCCTCGCCGGACTGGAGACCGATGCTGCCGGTTCGCGTCGGGAGCGGACCGTCGCGTCGATGACAGCGCTCGAGGAGCACGAGGCCGCGTTGCTCAAGCGGTTGGCGGACGGGCTGGCGGAGATCGACCGGGTGAGGTTGATCGGCGCGCCTTCGCGGCGTACGCCGACCTTGCTGTTCACCGTCGACGGGATGGACTCGCGCGACGTGCACGTGGCTCTCGCGGCGCACGGCGTCAACGCTCCGGCCGGCAACTTCTACGCGATCGAGGCCTCTCGTCATCTCGGCCTGGGTGATGCCGGAGCGGTGCGCGCCGGTCTGGCGCCGTACACGAACGATGACGACGTCGACCGGCTGCTGGCTGCGCTGACATCACTCGCGTAGTCATTGCGTGCGCGTTGTGGCCCGGGCTTCGGGTAGGGCCAGGGCATGGCCGAAAGGTTCGACGTCGTCGTCCTCGGGGGCGGATCAGGCGGTGAAGCGACAGCGTCCGGCCTGGCCGGGCGTGGAGTCAGCGTCGCGTTGGTCGAAGCGAACCTCGTCGGCGGCGAGTGTCCATACGTCGCCTGCATGCCGAGCAAGGCGCTGCTTCGGATGGCCGGGCTCCGGGATGCGAACGGTCGACCCAGCTGGGCCGAAGCCGTCGCCTTCCGCGACGAGGCAGCGGCGCACCGTGACGACTCGGAGGCCGAGCGGTCGCTCGTCGACGACGGGGTCTGCGTCGTCCGCGGCCACGGCGCGATCACCTCGCCGGGTCGCGTGCGGGTCGGGTCACGCGAGCTGGCGTACGACGAACTCGTCGTCGCGACCGGATCCGAGGCGACGATCCCGAGCCTCGAGGGCATCGATCAGGCAGACGTCTGGACGAGCGAAGACGCGCTGAGCAGCTCCGAGCTGCCCGAGTCTCTTGTGGTCCTCGGCGGCGGGCCGGTCGGGTGCGAGCTGGCACAGGCGTATGCCCGGTTCGGGTCCGATGTGACCCTCGTGGAGTCGGCCGACCGTCTCCTGTCACGCGAGCCCGGGTTCGTGAGCGATGGCGTCCGGCAGGCGCTTGTCGCCGACGGCGTGCAGGTCAGGCTCGGGACGGAGCTCGATCGCGTGCCGGCGGCTCCGAGCAAACTGCTCGTCGCGGTGGGCGCCAGACCCCGCACGGGCAACATCGGACTGGACGTCCTGGGCGTGGAGACGGACGACAGCGGTGCCCTGCCCGTCGATGACCAGTGCCGCGTGACGGACGGCTTGTGGGCGGTCGGTGACGTGACCGGGATCGCGCCGTACACGCACGCGGCGAACTACCAGGCGAAGATCGTGGTCGACAACCTGACGGGCAAGAGCCGCCGCGCCGACTACCGCGCCATCCCGCGAACGGTCTACACCGATCCTGTCGTTTTCTGCGTCGGACAGACCGAGGACGAGAGTGTCAGCGTCGACCTGGACATCGCCGACACGGCGCGAGCGATCATCGACGGTCGTCCGTCCGGGAAGGTGCGGCTCTACGCCGACCCGAAGAGCGGAGTCCTGGTCGGCGCCGCAGTTGTCGGTCCGGGCGCAGACGGGTGGGCCGCAGAGTTGACGCTCGCCATTCGGGCGAACGTGGAGATGGAAGTCCTCGCGGACGTCGTACACGCGTTTCCGACATACGGCGAGCTGCTCGAGACCGGATACGCCGAGCTGGACCGTCGTCGCGCCTGATCGTCCGCCGATGAGGGCCACTCCGGCTTGGTGCGATCGACAGCAGGCGGACCGGCATTTTCCGGCGGTCGCGGAATTCGGCGGTCGGAGAGGACCTTCAGCCCGCTGTCGCCACAACCTTCGCCTCTGGACGGGGACCGTCCTCGGGCTTGCACTTTCTTCGTAACGGGCGCCCGCCCGACACTTCTCTTGTCTGCGGGGCGACTATGCGCACCTTGTTCCGGCTGAGCGCCGTCGCAGTGACCGCGCTAGCGGCATCACTGAACGCGCCGACCGTCTCGGCGGCCACACCGCCACCGCTTACATCGGTGGTCGTCACCGGATACGCGACGACGCCACTGTCCGTCATCATGAGCTGGACGCCTTCCGGGCAATTGACCGACCCGTCCGTGCGGCTCGTCGTCGTTTCGGGCACGGTCCCCACGACGGATCCGAACGACCCGGCCGCGCTCAACATCCAAGACGTCGCCCCTGCCGCCTCGGCCACGCCAGTGACAGGACTCACCGGCGGCGCCAAGTACGCAGTCTCCGCGTTCGCCTATGATGCGGCGGACGATCCACGAACCTACGCGACTCCGGCGACCGCGACCTGGACAGAGCCCTCCCCCGTCACCTCCTTGACCGCGGTTGGCCAAGACCAAGCCGGTGGCGGTGGTTACAGCGCGGGTGGGACGATCATCGTCGACTACACACTGCCCGCTGACGCCGACTCGGCCACGGTATGCGCACTCGAGGGAACGTCGCCGCCAACGGCGCCCACCGCACCGGCGCTGTGCGCGCAGGGATACCAGGTCGAGGTAATGGCCGGGCACACCTACACGGTCGCGGTGTTCTCCTGGTCGTCGACACTGAAGGGGTTTGGCCCCGCGAGCACGACCGGCCCGATCACCGTTCCCGACAATCCACCGCCCGGCGTGCTCGACTTCCCGCATTCGACCGCCCGCACCGCGCACAGCGTGGTGCTCTGGTGGGGAATCGACAGCGAGGAACCGGTCCGTGACCTCGCTTCGTGGGTCATCACGAGGGCAGCAGGCACTGCACCACCGCCATTGACCGCCACTCCGTTGGCGGTCATCCCCGCTTCCCCCACCCCAACCGTCGTCCGCTACATCGCTACCGGTCTGGTGACGGACCGGCCTTACACATTCACCGTGCGCGCGCGGGACCTGGGGGGTCACCTGAGCTGGCCATCGTCTGCCACGGTCGCCGCCCGAGTGGCTGGTCAGTACGTCCGCGACAACAACCGCGCCGGAAACGTGTGGAGCAAGACAGCGCTCACCTGTACGGCGCCCTTGCCGGGTCTGGTCATGACGGTCACACCCCGAGGCGTCACGCACGCGGCCTATCTGTGTGGCGGCGGCACGACTCCGACCGTCTGGTACGCCTGGCGATCGCCCACCCGCGCGTGGTCGCGACCCGTGCAGCTCGGCCGCACGAGCGAGCAGTACATCTGGGGCGGATACGGCGGAGGCGGCTCGGGTGGCTTGTCCATCAGCGTCTCGCCCGCCGGTCACATCGTCGTCGGTTGGAATGGCCGGGACGGCCGTCCACGGTGGCGCGACCGCTGGCCCGCCCACGCCTGGGGCACCATGCGCCTCGTCCCGGTGACCGGGCGCCTCGCCGGGCTCGTCCAGGACAGTCGCAGTCGCATCCACCTCCTCGTCACCGGCTTCACCAGCGCGACGTACCGCACGAACGTCACCGGGTCGTGGACGCAGTCAGCACTGCCTGGCAGGGACCTGGAGAATGCGGTCCTGGCCGTAGACCGGGCCACCGGCCGTATCGCGGTCGCGCTGCAGTACTCCACTTGGGTGCCTACACCCAACCCGCACGACGTTGTGTCGTTGCGGATCGGATCGAAGCCACCCGCGACGAGGTCGTTCCCTCCGCTTTACCGGCGTTCGCTCGGTGCTCATGACTCGCTGCTCGGCCTGGCGTCCGCGGGGGGCCGAGTGATGATCGCGATCGACAGAGGGGGCTCCAGCCGCATGCGTGGCATCTACCTCATGACCGGCAAGAGCATCGGGACACTCGGATCCCCCCGTCGCGTGTCCTATACCGGCCGCCACGACCACGGACTGATGGTGAGCATGCCGTCGCCGTCGCTGGCGGTGCTCACCTGGATTCGGCACGACCCGTCGTGGGCCACGGCAAAGATCGGCGTGTTCACCGCGTACCGGCGCTTCAGCCCGGCGACGGACTCCTGGGCCAGCAGCGCACCGGTACAACGATCGCGGTCGTGGTACGACCTGCCGGCCGGCGCGTACCGGGATCGCTACGGACACCTCTTCGTTGCGTTCACACGAGTGACGGACGCCCCTTGAAGCAACGGACGCGCTCCGCAGCGGCACCTCTTCATCGAGCGAACGTGATCAACTTCTCCGGCTCCTGAGCGTGCACCGCTGCGTAAGGAGCGCTAAACGATCACGTTCGCTCACACAACGGGTGATGTTTGCCGAGAAACCGTTGTGGACAACGGGATTTCAAACCTCGAGCGGCGGCCTCAAACCGTCGTTCCGATGCCACCATCCACGGGGATCACAGCGCCCGTGACATAGGCGCCCGCGCGACTCGACAGATAGATCGCCACGCCGGCCATGTCCTCCGGGGAGCCGATCCGCCCGAGCGGTGACGAGCCTGCGACGGCGGCGCGCATGTCCGGGTCGTCGAGCGCGAACGACATCATCTTCGACTCGAAAGGCCCGGGCGCGATCGCGTTGACGGTGATCTGCCGTGGCCCCAACTCCTTCGCCATGTGCCGAGTCAGGTGGTGCACACCGGCCTTGCTCGCGGAGTAGGGGTAGTGGGGCATCGGGTTGACGTGCAGCCCGTCGATCGAGCCCACGTTGATGACCCGCGCGGGATCATCCGCCGACGCCGCCGCAACCAGCAGAGGCAGGAACGCCTGCGTCAGGAAGAACGGGGTCTTCATGTTGAGGTCGACGACGCGGTCCCAGCCCTTCTCGGTAAACGCCTCGAACGGCTCGCCCCACGTCGCGCCGGCGTTGTTGACCAGGATGTGCAACCGGTCCTCGCGCTCACCGACCTCCGCAGCCAGTCGCCGGCATTCGTCGAGGTCGGACAGGTCGGCCGCGATGCCGACGACCTTGCCGTACGCCGCCAGCTCTTCCTCGGCCGCAGCGACGGCGTCCGCCTTGCGTGAGCTGATGTAGACGGTCGAGGCGCCGCCCTGAAGCAGGCCGCGGGCGATCATCATGCCGATGCCACGGGTGCCGCCGGTGACGACGGCCGTCTTGCCGGAGATGTCGAAGAGGTCGTTCTGCATCCCAAGACCGTAGCGACCCGCCCCCCGCAGCAGCCGAGCCGGCCATCGCCATTTGCGGGGTCGTTAGACCCTGGCACCCGCTGCCGATCGGTCCCACCGTGAGGGCTGGAGGCGAGTGACATGGCCGTTGACCGCCGCATGCTCCACACCGACGCTTTCGCCTGGTACATGGAGAAAGACCCCGTTCTCCGATCGACCGTTGTGGCTGTCGCCATCGTCGACAAGCCGCCGGACTGGAACTACCTCGTCCGCCGCATCGACAAGGTCACCCGCCAGGTGCCGGTGTTGCGCCAACGGGTCGTGGAGCCACCTCTACGCCTAGGGCCGCCGCGCTGGGTGCCGGACGACACCTTCGACCTCGGCTACCACCTGCGGCGGGTGCGGCTCCCGGAGCCGGGCGACTGGGCGGCCGTCCTCCAGGCCGCGCGGGTCGCCGCGATGGCGGACTTCGACCGCGCTCGGCCGCTGTGGGAGTTCACGCTTCTCGAGGGGCTGCCCGAGGGGCGGGCGGCGTTCATCACGAAGACCCACCACGCTGTCGCGGACGGCATCGGCGGGCTCGAGATCGCGGCGCTCGTCGTCGACCTGACACCGGAGATGCCGGAGATCGAGAAGCTGCCGGACGTCGTGACACCGCCGAGCCCGGGCACCGTCAGCATCGTGGCCCGGTCCGTCATCGACGACCTCGCGGAGCTGGCCGGCACCGGCATGCGCATCGGACGGGGCATGCTGCCGGCGACCTTGCACACCCTGCGCCACCCCCGGACCGGCGTGGGTGAAGCCGCCGGAACTGCCGCGTCGATCGGACGAATCGTCCGCCCCATCCTTCACAACGCGTCTCCGGTGCTCATCGACCGGCGGATGAGCCGATACCTCGACACGATCGACGTCCCCTTGCCCGCGCTCCGAGACGCCGCGCATGCCGCCGGGGGACACGTCAACGACGCGTTCGTCGCCGGAGTGACCGGCGGGCTTCGGCGCTACCACGACCGGCACGGTGTCGACGTGGGCGAACTGCGCATGACGATGCCGCTCAGTGTCCGGAGCCCGGGCGACCCGATCGGTGGCAACCGGATCACACTGTTGCGCTTCGCCGTGCCGGTCGCGATCGCCGACCCGGTTCAGCGGATGCGTGAGATCGCCGACATCGTCACGCGCTGGCGAGCCGAGCGTGCAATCCCACTCACCCAGGGCATCGCCTTCGGTCTGAACCTTGCGCCTCGGAGCGTCATCCAGGGAATCCTCCGGAGGGTCGACTTCCTGGCCAGCGACGTGCCCGGCCTGTCCGCGCCCGTCTACCTCGCCGGTAGCCGGATCGAGGCCTACTACCCGTTCGGCCCGACGATCGGCACCGCAGTGAACACGACGTTGATGACGTACGTCGACACCTGCTGCATCGGCGTCAACGTCGACGTCGCCGCGATTCCCGACGTCGAGGCGCTGATGACCGACCTACGAGCCGGCTTCGACGAGGTCACGCGTGTCGCCGCACCGAAGCGGCATCGGGCTGCGGTCGGCTGACGGCTTCGACGGCGCCGTACAACAGCTCATCGACCGTGCGGCGCACCGGTCTCGGCCCGCATCCGCCATGCGTCCGTCACGAGCTCCTTCAGCCGCGGACGGCTGACCTTCTCGAGTCGGAGCAGCACGAACGGCCAGCCGTCCCATCCCGGAGTCGTGAAGAACTTGTCCGGCTCGCCCTTCAGCAGCGCTTGTTTCTCCGCCTCGTCACCGACGTAGAGCACGGCAATGTCGGTCCGAATGACCCGCGGCTTGCCGGGCCTGCGCTCGGGATACGACCAGACGAACCCGCCGTTGTGCACCCGGAAGTCGAAGCCGTCGCTGTCGATCTCCACGACGTCTGCCAGCGACAAGGCGATCGCCCGCACGTCGTCCGCCGTCGCCACCCGTCGAGTGTGGCGTCACGCACCCATCGCGTGCACGCCGCCGTCGGCGTAGACGATCGTTCCCGTCGTGGCCGGCAGCCAGTCGGAGAGAAGCGCGACGCAGGTCCGGGCGGCCGGTGTCGTGTCGTCCACGTCCCAGCCGAGCGGCGCGCGCTTCTTCCAGACGTCATCGAACTCGCCGAAGCCAGGAATGGCCCGTGCGGCCATGGTGCGGAGCGGACCAGCCGCGACCAGGTTGACGCGGATCCCCTCGCGGCCGAGGTCACGGGCGAGATAGCGACAGGCCGACTCGAGCGCCGCCTTCGCGACGCCCATCCAGTCGTACGCCGGCCACGCAACCGTCGCGTCGAAGTCGAGCCCGACGATCGCACCGCCCTTGCTCATCAACGGAAGCGTCGCGCGGGCCAGCGCCGGCAGTGAGTACGTCGACACCTGCACCGTCGTCGCGACATCGGCCCAGCTCGTCGAAAGGAAGCCGCCGCCGAGCGCAGCCTCCGGTGCGAAACCGATCGCATGCACGACACCGTCGAGGCGGTCGATGCCGAGACCGCGAACGGCGTCCGCGAGTCCGTCCAGCTGCGCCGCGTCCGTCACGTCGAGCTCGACCACCAGGGGTTCCACCGGCAGCCGGCGTGCGATCCGCTGGGTGAGAGTGAGGCTCCGGCCCGGCACGCCGGTCAGCACCACGCGAGCGCCTTCTTGCTGCGCCACCGCCGCCGTACGGAACGCGATCGACGCCTCGGTCAGCACACCCGTCACGAGGATGGTCTTGCCATCGAGCACACCCATGTCAGTGCCCCATTCCCAGGCCCCCGTCGACCGGCACGAGTGCACCGGTCACGTACGCCGCGGCGTCGGACGCGAGGAACGTCACGACGCCCGCCACGTCCTCGGTCGTCGCCATTCGGCCCAACGGTGTGCGCGAGACGATCTCCTCGCGTTGCTTGTCCGTCAGCTCAGCCGCCATGTCCGTCTCGACGAGTCCCGGAGCGACGACGTTCGCCGTCACACCGCGCGCGCCGTACTCCCGCGCGATCGAGCGAGCAAGCCCGACCAGTCCGGCCTTCGACGCCGCATAGTTGGCCTGCCCCGGCCCACCGAGCAGTCCGACGGCACTCGACACGAAGATGATCCGGCCGCGGCGAGCACGCATCATCGCGGGCAGCACCGCGCGTGCCGCTCCCCATGCGCCGGTCAGGTTGGTGTCGAGGACGTCGTACCAGTCACGGTCGCTCATCCGCACCATCAGACCGTCGCGAGTGATGCCCGCGCTGACCACGAGGACTTCGACCGGTCCGTGTTGCTCGGTGCAGGCGGCGACCGCGTCGGACACGCTCGCCGGATCGCCGACGTCGCACTTGACGGCGAAGAGGTCGTCCGGCGGCTCGGTCGAGTGATGGGTCACCGCCACCCGGTCCCCCAGCGCGGCGAAGGCGCGAGCGGCGGCCAGGCCGATGCCACGGTTGCCTCCCGTGACAAGGACGGATCGGCCACCCGCCGCCGCTTCCCCGGTCGTCGCGGTCACAGCGGAAGGTTTCCGTGCCGGCCACGAACGACGACGCAGCGGGAGAGCAGGTCGCTGACCGCCGCACGTGTGTCGTCCGGCTCGACGATCTCGTCGACCAGTCCGAGCTCGGACGCGCGCGCGATGCCGCCGGACGCCTGTTCGTGCTCGGCGACGAGCTGCGTCTCCATGTCGGCGCGCTGCTGCTCGGGGACGGCAGCGAGTGTCCGTCGATGCAGCAACCGCACGGCAGCCGTTGCGCCCATCACGGCGAGCTCCGCGTCCGGCCAGGCGAAGACGCGGGTCGCGCCGAGCGCACGCGAGTTCATCGCGATGTAGGCGCCGCCGTACGCCTTGCGCGTCATCACCGTGATCCGCGGGACGCTCGCCTCCGCGAAAGCATGCAGCAGCTTTGCGCCGCGTCGCACGACGCCGTCCCACTCCTGCGCGACGCCGGGGAGATAGCCCGGTACGTCGACAAGAACGACCAGGGGCACACCGAACGCATCGCACATCCGGACGAACCGAGCCGCCTTCTCCGCGCTCGAGGCGTCGAGACAGCCGCCCAGATGCATCGGGTTGTTCGCGATGACTCCGACGGAGCCGCCGCCGAGGCGGCCGAGCGTCGTCGTCACGCTGGTCGCCCACCGCGGGTGCAGCTCCACGGTCGTGCCTTCGTCCAGGAGCGCAGCGACCAGCGGCCGGACGTCGTACGCGCGCCGTGGCGAGTCGGGCATGAGTCGCGCCATCGCACCGCCGTCCACCCGGCGCACGCGGCGTGGCGCACCGAGCAGCTCGACGACGTCCGCCGCGCTCTCGAGCGCCTCCTCGTCGGAGTCGCTGACGACATGCACAACGCCGCTGCGACGGCCGTGCGGCTCTGGGCCGCCGAGCCGTGCCATGTCGACGTCCTCGCCGGTGACGCTGCGCACGACGTCCGGTCCCGTGACGAAGACCCGACCGGACGGGCCGAGGATGACGACATCCGTCAACGCCGGCCCGTACGCCGCCCCGCCCGCCGCCGGGCCGAGGACGACGGACACCTGCGGCACCTTGCCTGAGGCGTGCGTCATCGCGGCGAAGATGCGACCCACACCATCCAGCGACGCTGCACCTTCGGCGAGGCGAGCACCACCGGAGTGCCAGATGCCGACGACGGCTCGCCCTGCGGCGACCGCGACCTCGTAGAGGTCGGCGATGGCTGCGCAGCCGACGGATCCCAGCGCCCCGCCCTGCACCCGCGGATCGGTCGCGAAGACCGCGGCGGGAACACCGCGCACGGTGCCGAGCGCGGTCACGACGCCCGTGCCCTCATCGCCCGACAGCAGACGGACGCTGTCCGCGTCGAAGAGGGCATCGATACGGGTGAGTGGGTCACGCGCGTCCCGGACAGGGGCAGCGATCGTCGGTGCCGACATCAGACCTCCGTGAGGGCGAGCGCGACGTTGTGCCCGCCGAATCCGAATGAGTTGGAGACCGCCGCGGGGACAGCCATCCGCCTGGGCTCGATCCGTACGACGTCGAGCGACACCTCGTCGTCCGGGTCGTCGAGGTTGCGCACCGCCGGTACGACACCGTCGCGGATCGCGGCGACCGTGAAGGCCGCCTCGAGCGCTCCGGCCGCGCCGAGCAGGTGACCCGTGCACGACTTCGTCGCGGTCACCGCCACCGACTCCGCGGCCGAGCCGAGCGAGGTGCGAAGTGCAGCCGCCTCGGCGACGTCGCCCGCCGGTGTCGATGTCGCATGCGCGTTGACGTGCACGATGTCGCGCGGCTCGAGCCCGGCGTCGCGCAGCGCGGCGCTGACGGCACGCGCGGCTCCGGCCCCGGTCGGATCAGGCGCGGCAACGTGGTGGGCGTCGCTGGAGAAACCGGCGCCCGCCACCCGCGCATACGGAGCGCGACCGCGTGCCGCGGCGTGTTCAGCCGACTCGACGACCAGTACTGCCGCGCCCTCGGCGAGCACGAAGCCGTCGCGCTGCTTGTCGAACGGTCGAGACGCGGCTTGCGGGTCGTCGTGGCGCGACGACAGCGCGCGCATCGCGGCGAACGCTGCCATCGGCAACGGCGCGACAACCGCTTCGGTGCCGCCGCAGATGACGACGTCGGCCCGGCCGGCGCGCACGAGGTCCAGTGCGAGCCCGATCGCCTCGGCTCCGGAAGCGCACGCGGATACCGGTGAGTGCACGCCGGCGCGTGCGCCCAGGTGAAGGCCGACGGCTGCACTCGGGCCGTTGGGCATGATCCGTGGCACGGTGAACGGCGACACCCGTCGAGCACCGCGAGTGCGGAGCACTTCGTCCTGCTCGAGCAGCGTCGTCACTCCACCGATGCCGGTGGAGACGATGACGGCAAGGCGCTCCGGGTCGACGTCCGGAGCACCCGCGTCCTGCCAGGCTTCGAGCGCCGCGATGACGGCGAACTGCTGGCTGCGGTCGAGGCTCCGCGCGGCCGATGGTTCGAGCGCGGACGCGGGATCAACCGCCGCCGTGGCCGCGATGCGCACGGGCAGGTCCGCCGCCCACGCGTCATCGAGGACACGCGCGCCGGACCTCCCGGCCAACACTGCCTGCCAGGTGTCGTCGAAGGTCCCCCCGAGCGGTGTCGTGGCACCGAGCCCGGTGACGACGACGTCGGTGGTCGGTCGACGGTCGGAGCTCACGCCGGGACGCCCGCCTTTGCGATGTAGCTCACCGCGTCGGCAACGGTCTTCAGGTCGTCGATCGCCGCGTCGGGGATCGAGACGCCGAACTTGTCTTCTGCAGCAGTCGCGATCTCGACCATCGACAGCGAGTCGATGTCGAGGTCGTCGCTGAACGACTGCTCCGGCGTGACGCGGTCAGCGGCGATGCCGGTGATCTCCTGCACGATCTCGGCGAGTCCCTTGAGGATGTCCTGCTCGGTCATGTCCTGCTCCTTCTGTGGGTGGTGTTCATGGACTTGCGGTCAACAGACGTCGACGACCTGGCCGGCCCAGGTCAGACCGGCCCCGAAGGCGAGCAACAGTGCTCGGTCGCCCGTCGCGACCCGGCCTTCGTCTCGCAGCCGGCCGAGGGCGAGTGGCACCGATGCCGCCGATGTGTTGCCGGTGTCGACGATGTCGTCGGCGACGACAGCCTGGGTCGCGCCGAGTCGGCGGGCGACCGCCTCGACGATGCGCATGTTCGCCTGGTGCGGCACGAACGCCGCGAGGTCGGCGGGCTCGACATCGGCAGCCGCGCAAGCAGCCCGCGCGACGTCGGCCAGCGACGTGGTCGCCCACCGGAAGACCGCCGGACCGTCGAGTCGCAGCTTGCCGCCGACCGGCACGTCGATGAGCTCGGCGCGCGCACCGTCGCTGCCCCACACCACGGGACCGATGCCGCACGACTGGCCGGCTCCTGCCCGTCCGACAACCGCCGCCCCGGCTCCGTCACCGAACAGGATCGCGGACCGCCGGTCGGACCAGTCGACCCAGTCGGACAGCTTCTCGGCGCCGACGACGACGACATGACGAGCAGACCCGGACCGTACGGCGTCCGCCGCGACCGACAGTCCGTAACAGAACCCGGCGCAGGCGGCGTTGATGTCGAAAGCGCCCGCCCGCGTCACACCGAGCGCGCTCGCCACCTGGGCGGCCGCACCGGGGATGGATGTCGGCATCGTGCACGTCGCGACGACGACAAGGTCGACATCAGCAGCGTCGACGCCGGCGTCGGCGAGAGCCTTCGCCGAGGCGTCGGCAGCCATCGTCACGACGCCCGCGTCGTCCGCCGCGAGGTGTCGCTGCCTGATGCCGGTGCGCTCACGGATCCACGTGTCGTCGGTGTCGAGCGTCATGGCGAGCTCGTCATTGGTGAGCACGCGCGGCGGCCGATGCTGTCCGAGACCGAGCAGCCGCGGTTCGCCCGACGAACCGGACCGCGTCGCGGTCATGCGTGCACCCGCGCAAGTGGTTGGCCGGTGTTGACCGGGTCGCCTTCCGTGGCGAGCCACTCAACGACCCCGCTCGGCGCATCGGTCGTGACGGCGACGTCGCCGGCCCGGTTCGTGACGACCCCCAGATGCCCGGCGTCGGTCAGGTCGATCTCCGCGACCGGGTGAAACGTGCCCCGGGCGGGTGCGACGACGACCCGCCAGTCCGTGTCGAGATGCTCGCCCACCGGATGTTGCGCGGCGACCAGGGCACGCGCCGCATCGACGTCTTCCGGTGTGCGAAGCGCCACGATGTCGACGCCCGGCAGCTCGCGGCGGCCGATACCGGCGAGGACGCCGCCGGGAGCCAGCTCGACCGCGGCCGTGACACCGAGTCCGCGCAGGGTCTGCAGGCAGAGGTCGAACCGAACCGGCGCGGCAACCTGGCTCACCAGGCGTTGCTTCAGCAGGGTTCCGCTCGCGAGCATCGCGCCGTCGAGGTTCGACACGATCCCGAGGTGCTGCGGGCTCATGGCCACCGCGTCCAGGGCCAGTGCGAGCTCGTCCGCCGCCGGGGCCATCGCGGACGTGTGGAACGGGCCGGCGACAGCCAGTGGCCGCAGCCGCGCCGCCGGCGGTGGCGAGGCCGCGAGCCGCTCCAACGCGGCACGGGAGCCGGCCGCGACGACCTGCCCGGCGCCGTTGACGTTCGCGGCGACGCAGCCGGCTGCCTCGATCGCACCTTGCACCTCGTCGGCGTCACCGCCGAGAAGCGCGGTCATCCCGCCGTCAGCACGAGCGCATGCGCCCTTCATCGCCTCACCGCGGCGGGCGGCAGTGCGGACGGCATCCGCCGCGCTCATCGCACCGCTGACCGCTGCCGCGGTCAGCTCGCCCACGCTGTGTCCGACGAGGACGGTCTCCGGCGACAGCTCGCCGAGAAGCTCGGCACTGACGATGCCGGCAGCCACCAGCAGCGGCTGCGCAATCGCAGTGTCGACGACGTCGTACGACGGGTCGGTCCCGGCTTTGTAGAGATCGACGCCGGCTGCCTCGGAGAGCTCGTCCAGCCGCGAGCGGACGGCGTACGCCGCCAACCACGACACGAGGAAACCGGGAGACTGGGCCCCTTGTCCGGGGCAAAGAACGGCGAGCACGCGTCCCACCCTTTCCGAGCGGGTGGCGGAAAGCCGACGTCGTGACCTACTGAGAATTCATGATCACTTTTGTAGGGTTCCTACAATTGCGTGCTGCCGAGGTCGAGCCTCCCGACGGCAATCGCGACCTGCGCCACGAACTGTCCGCGCGGATCATGCAGGTTGACCCCGCAGAGGTCTCCAGCGCGCTGGAGGCGGTATCGAACGGTGTTCGGATGCACGAACAACTTACGAGCAGCCCCTTCGATCGACCCCCCGCACGAGACGAACGTCGCGACCGTCTCCAGCAGGTCGTCGCTGCGGTCGGCGAGCGGACGGTAGACCTCGTCGACCAGCTGCCGGCGCGCGTCGTCGTCGCCGGTGAGCGCACGCTCGACGAGCAGCGCGTCGCTGCCGACCGGGCGCGGCGCAGCGGGCCACGCGGCTGCGGCACGGAGTCCGGCGAAGGCGGCCCGCGCGGAGGTGGTGGCCTCCGACAGCGTGTCGACCACGGGACCCGTGACGACCGGCCCCGCGGCGAACGCCGGCAGCACTGAGCGGATCGCCCGGGTCAGCCGCCCGGTGCTGCCGAGAAGCACGACCAGACGCTGCGACTGCACGCCTGCGAGCGCGTCAGCTCCGACCGCGGACCCGCGTGCGTGCACCTCCTCGACGAGCTGCTCGGGATCGTGGCCCGGTTTGGCCCCGCCCGCGATGACGGTGACCGCGCTGGGCTGCGACCAGCCGAGCGCCGCAGCGCGTGACAACGTCTCGTCGTCGACCTCGCCGCGCACGACTGCGTCGACGACCGAGGCTTCCAGCCGCGCGTCCCACGCTCCGCGCTGTTCGGCGGCTCGGGCATAGACGAGCGCCGCGGCGAACGCGACCTCTCGCGAGAAGCGCAGCGTCGCCTCGCGCAGCCAGACCTGTTCGCCAGCGGTCGCGAGCTCGCCCACCGACTCCTCGGTGATCTCGACCGCGACCCGCACGAGCTCCACCGTCTGCTCGAGGGTGACGACGCGCGCCATCTCCTGCGGCGCCGACGCGAACACCTCGCCGGTCAGCCGCGCCGAGTCGGCCGGCGCCCGCAACCACTGTGCGAAAGCGACAATTCCGGACTGTACGAGCAAACCGACGAGCGACCGGACGTCCGCGGACATGGCGTCGAACCACGGCAGCGTCTCCTGCATCCGCTGCAGCGACAGCGTCGACAGTCGCGGTGACGCGCGCTCGACCCGTTTGGCGATCGCGGCGACCTTGACCTCGCGCACGGCCACAGTCAACCGCAACGACTCATCAATCGCCTGCTGATCGCGCTCTATCGCGATCAGCAGGCGATTGACGGGGTCAGCCGTCGATGACGGCGCGGTGCTCCGGCGGCGGCTTGACGACGCCGAGCTCGCGGCCGAATCCTTCGGGCATCACCACGTCGTCCGGCGTCAGGTCGTGCACGGACGACTTGCCCAGTCCGAGCAACGCGGAGTCGATGCCGTTGCGCATGATGTCGAGGACGTTCTCGACGCCGGCCTGACCATTGGCGGCCAGCCCCCAGAGGTAGGCCCGCCCGATCATGACCGCACGAGCGCCGAGCGCGAGCGCCTTGACCGCGTCGCTGCCGCGCCGGATCCCGCCGTCGAGGACGACCTCGATCTGGTCGCCGACGGCGTCGACGATCGAGGGCAGCGCCCGGATCGAAGCGGGAGTGCCGTCGAGGTTGTTGCCGCCGTGGTTCGACACGGAGATGGCGGTCACTCCTGCATCGACGGCGGCGCGCGCGTCGTCGACGCGCATGACGCCCTTCAGCATGAACGGGCCGCCCCACTCCTGACGCAGCCAGGCGACGTCCTCCCATGTCGCCGGCGGCGTCTGCATCCACTCGCCGTATGCGCCGAAGAACGTCGGGGCCGGCTGCCCGGGCTCGGCCAGGTTGGGCACGGTCAGGTCAGGCACCTTCGTGTCCGACCGGAGATAGCGGAACAGGTACGCCGGCCGCCGAACCACCTCGGGCGCGAAGCGCAATGCCTCGCGGGCCGTCATCCGCTCGGGGATGCGCGGGCTGCCCCAGTCACGACTGTGTGAGAAGGACCAGTCGAGCGTGAGGATGAGTCCGACCGCACCGGCCGACTTCGCCCGGTCGAGCCGGCGGGTGATCTGCTCTCGGCTGCCGTTCCAGTAGACCTGGAAGAAGGTCTGCGGGTTGGCCGCGACGACGTCCTCGATCGGTTTGCTCGCGAAGGAGCTGAGACCCATGGCGACGCCGCGCGCGGCAGCCGCTCGCGCGACGGCGATCTCGCCGTCCGGGTGCACGGCCTGCACGCCGGTCGGAGATATGAGGACCGGCATCGACACCGGCTGGCCCATCACGGTCGTCGCGAGCTCACGGTTGGCGAACAGGCCGCCGACGTGCGGCGCGAACCCCAGCTCGGCGAAGGCGTCGAGGTTGTCGCGATAGGTGACGCCGGCTTCGCAACCCGCGCGCAATGCGGACGTGACGGACGGCGGCAGCTGCCGCTTCGCGCGGCGCTCAGCCTCCGCAACCGTCTCGAACCATGCGTTCCTCGCCATCGCTACCGGAGCCTCCACTCGACTCGTTGACCGGAGGCGAACCGTTGCTGCCCCTCGGCGAGCGACTCCTCCGTCATGCCCATCGCGACGAACGCGTAGCCGAGATCGAGGGCCTGCCGGCGCCCCACCTCCGCTGCGGTCCACACGGCTTTGAGCGTCGCCTGCACCGCGAGTGTCGGCGACGCTGCGATCGTGTCGGCCAGCCGCTGCGCGGCGTCGCGCAGGTCGGCCAGCGGCACGACTTCGGAGACGAGGCCGACGTCGTACGCACGTTGTGCGGAGATCCGCTCCGCAGCTCCGGTGAGCTGCATGCGCAGCACCTCACCGAGCGGCATCCGCCCGACCATCAGCATCGACTCGTACGACGCCGGCATCCCGTAGGTCACGTGCGGATCGAAGAACGTCGCGTTGTCCGAGGCCAGCAGGATGTCGCACTCGCCCAGCAGGTAGAAGGCGCCACCACACGCGATGCCGTTCACCGCCCCGATGACCGGCTTCCAGAAGTCGTTGCTCTTGGGCCCGAGCTTGGCGCCCGGATCGTCGAGGTGGAACGGTGACCCGGCGAAACCCACGCCACCCTCCGCCGTGCCGTCGCCGGCGATGCCCGCACGGTCGATGCCGGTGCAGAAGGCCCGGTCGCCGGCACCGGTCAGGACGACGACACGGACGTCGTCGTCACCGCGCAGAGAGCGCCATACCTGCGACAGCTCGTCCTGCATGCGAGCGTCGAACGCGTTCATGACCTCGGGCCGGTCGAGCGTCAGCCATGCGACGCCGCCTGCCACCTCCAAGGTCACGGTCTCCATGAGGCGCAACGCTATCCAACCGGTCTTCGTGTCCTGTAGATCGTGCAGTTCATCCCGAACATGACCTGCTGCCGCCACGGCTCCATGCCGAGCCGTCGCGCCACCACCACGGATGCAACGTTGCCGTCGGCGATGATGGCCGTGATCAGCTCGAGGTCGCTGTTGGCGAACGCATGGTCGAGGCTCGCCCGGCCCGCCTCCGTCGCGTAGCCCCGACCCCAGACGTCCCGTCGGAGCACCCACCCGACCTCGGTGAAGTCGAACTCCTGCCAGTACTTCACGCCGGCCCGACCGAGGAAGTCGCCGGAGTCCGGATCGACGATCGCGAATGGTCCGAGTCCCCGGGTCTCCCACTCGCCCATCCACCGCGCGAGCTGGGCGCGTGTCCCCTCCACGTCCAGGCCGTGGACGAACCGTGCCACCTCCGGGTCGGCGTAGATCGCCGCCATCGCCTCTGCGTCGCCCACCTCGATCGGCCGCAGCAGTAGCCGTTCGGTGCGCACCGTCGAGGCGGTCACTGCGCGAGCCCCTCCGCCTCGGTGACCGGGTCGCCGAGCAGGTGCCGGGCGCCGACTGCTGCTGCGAACTCGGCCGAGATGCCGCCACCGGCCAGTGCCATCGGAAAGCGTTCCGCCAGATCGGCGAGGTCCGCGCGCAGCGGTTCGAGCACCTCGGGCACGCTGGCCGAGAGGACGATCAGGTCCGTCTGCCTCGTCTCGGCGGCCCGCGCCAGCTCTTCGATGGGCGTGCTCGTGCCGAGGTAGTCGATGCGCCAGCCGAGACGGTTGAGCACGATCCCGAAGACCATCAGGGCGAGATCGTGCAGCTCGTGCGGCGGGCAGGCGAGCACCGCGCGCGGGCCCTGCCCACTTCCCCAGCCACGCGCGAGTCCGGCGAGCCGACCGCGGATGACGAAGCTCGCGAAGTGCTCCTGCGCAACGCTCGCGGTGCCCTCCTGCCAGCGAACCCCGAGCTCCTGGAGATACGGCAGGACCACATCGCGCAGGACGGTCGGGACAGACAGCTCGGCGAGCAAGCGGTCGAGCACCGCCTGCGCCGCGGGTTCGTCCATGGCGTCGAGCGCGTCGCGCAGCGCGTCCGACAGCTCGCCGACCTCGATGACGTACGGCGTCGGCGTGACGCGCGGCACGTGCCCGCCGTCGACCTCGGTGAGAACAGCGCGCGCGGCCTCCGCCGCCGACAGCCCCTCGGCGAGATGGCCGCGCATCCGTCGAATCCGATCAGCGTCGGCCTCCGAATACAGGCGGTAACCGGCTGTCGAGCGAGAGGGGTTCAGCAGCCCGTAGCGCGTCTCCCAGGCGCGGAGCACGTGGTCGCTGACACCGACCCGCCGGCTCAGCTCACCGATGCGCCAGCCGGGTTGACGCTGCGCGGATGCCATCCACGCATTCTACAGTCCCTCGACAGACATTTGACAAGCCTTGAAGCGCTCCGTAGCGTCTTCCCTAGACAAACCTTCGACGAAAGCAGCTGTGATGACCAGCAGCACCGGCACCCCCGACGTCGGCCGGCCCACGGTCGCCGTGGTCGGGGCCGGCGTGTCCGGGCTGACCGCGGCGTACCTGCTCAGGCGCACCCACCGCGTCACGCTGTTCGAGGCGGACGACCGCCTCGGCGGTCACGCACACACGCACGACGTGGCCGACGTCTATGGCCATCGCCACGCCGTCGACAGCGGGTTCATCGTGCACAACGACGTCACCTATCCCTGGCTCCGCAAGCTGTTCACCGAGCTCGACGTCGAGGTGCGGCGCACCGAGATGAGCATGAGCGTCCGGTGCGACGGCTGCGGACTGGAGTACGCCGGCGGACGCGGCCTGCGTGGTGTGTTCGCACAGCCGAAGCGGCTGCTCGACCCGGAGTTCCTGCGGATGCTGACGCAAGTGAAGCGATTCCATCGCCGGGCGTCCGCCTTCCTGCGCACCACCGACGACGAGGACGACACGACGTACGGCGAGTTCCTGCGGCGGGAAGGGTTCGGTGAGCACTTCATCGCGCACTACGCCGTGCCGGTCGTGTCCTGCGTGTGGTCGGCCGGGACGGCGACAGCGGTCGAGTACCCCGCGCGCTATCTGTTCCGCTTTCTCGAGCACCACGGAATGCTGAGGATCGGCGGGTCGCCTCAGTGGTACAGCGTCGTCGGCGGCTCTCGGACCTATGTCGAGCGGCTGACGGCGATGCTCGACGACATCCGGGCCGGCCATGCGGTGACCGACATCGTGCGGCACGACGGCGGCGTGCAGGTGCGAGACGCCGTGGGCCGCGTCGAATGGTTCGACCGCGTCGTCATCGCGACGCACGCCGACCAGGCGCTGAGCCTGCTCACGAACCCGACCGACGACGAGGTCACGACGCTGAAGCAGTTCCGGTACTCCGCGAACGAGACGGTCCTGCACTCCGACAGCGCCGTTCTGCCCGAAGCGTCCGGTGCGCGCGCGTCGTGGAACTACCGGATGGCGGCCTGCGGCCGGGCAGACCAGCCGACGGTCGTGAGCTACTGGATGAACAAGTTGCACGGGCTGGAGTCCGCGCAGGAGTTCGTCGTGACTCTCAACGACCGGGAGCGGGTAGACCCGCAGAGTGTGCATGCCGTCATGCACTACGAGCACCCGGTCTACACGGTCGAGTCGGTACGAGCGCAGGCGCGGCTCGACTCGCTCGCGACCGACCGGACCGTCTACGCCGGCGCCTACCACGGGTGGGGCTTCCATGAGGACGGATGCCGGTCCGGCGTCGCGGCCGCCCGGCATTTCGGTGTCGACTGGTGACCCCACCGATGACGGCCTCGCCGCCGGCTGTGCCGGCGCTGGTAGTGGGTCGGGTCAGCCACAGCCGGATCGGCCCGGTCAGACACTCGTTCCGCCACGATGTCTACCAGTGGCTGGTCGACCTCGATGCGTTGCCGGAGCCACCCCACTGGCTGCGTCCCTTCGCACGTTTCCGCAGCTCGGATCATCTCGGTGACCCGGCGCTGTCGATCAAGGCGAACGTCGAGCGCTTCCTCTCGTTGCACGGCGTCGAGCTCGGCGAGGGCGCGCGAATCCTCATGCTGGCCAACGCCCGGGTCCTCGGACACGTCTTCGACCCACTGTCGGTGTTCTGGTGCTACGACGGCCACGGCCGGCTCGCCTCCGTGGTGGCGGAGGTGCACAACACGTACGGCGAACGCCACGCCTACCTGCTCCGCCCCGACCAGGACGGCGACGCCGAGCAGGAGAAGAAGTTCTACGTCTCCCCCTTCTTCGACGTCAGCGGCAGCTACCAACTTCGGTTCGACCTGACACCCGAGCTGGTCGCCACGAGCGTGACCCTGCGACGGGAGAGCGAGGTTGCGTTCCGTGCAAGCTTCCGCGGCCGTCCGCAACCGGCCACACCCGGCGCGCTGCTCCGGCAGCTGATCCGCCAACCCCTCATGCCGCAACGCGTATCGGTGCTCATCCGGATCCATGGCATCTGGCTGTGGCTTCGCCGCCTACCGGTCCGACCGCGGCCCCTTCACGTCCCTCAGGAAGGCATCTGACGTGTCCGTCTCACCGACACTCCCCCTGCAAGGTCTCGCCCCGCATCCGCGAGCGCCGTTGAGTGCGACCGTCGCACAGCTCATCTTCGAACGAGCCGTGTCGCGGCTGCCCTTGCGCGTCACCCTTCCGGACGGGCAGGTGCTGGGTCGGGGCACGTCGAGCTCGCCGGTCCTCCAGCTGGTGCGACCCGCCGCGTTCTTCGCCCGCATCGGACGCGACCGGAAGATCGGCTTCGGCGAGTCCTACGTCGCCGGCGACTGGCGGCCGGGCAGCGATACCGACCTGGCCGATCTGCTGACCGTGTTCGCGGAACGGTTGACCAGCCTCGTGCCGCCGTGGCTGCAGCGAATGCGTGCGCTGGTCGACCGGCCCATTCCGGCTCACCAGGACAACTCGCTCAACGGATCCCGCGCCAACATCGCGGCTCACTACGACCTCAGCAACGAGCTGTTCGCTGCCTTCCTCGACCCCACCATGAGCTACTCGTCGGCGTGGTTCGACACCGAGTCGGACGTCGACAGCGCCGACGACCTCGAGGGCGCGCAGGTGCGGAAGATCGACGCGATGCTCGACCTCGCCCGCGTCAAAGCCGGCACCCGCCTACTGGAGATCGGCTCAGGGTGGGGTGCGCTCGCGATTCGCGCCGGTCAGCGCGGCGCCCACGTCACGTCGATCACGTTGTCGGCCGAGCAGATGCAGCTCGCCCGCCGGCGGGTCGAGGAGGCAGGCCTGGCCGACCTGGTCGAGATCCGGGTGCAGGACTACCGGGAGGTGCAGGGCAGCTTCGACGCGATCGTCAGCGTCGAGATGATCGAGGCGGTCGGTGAGGCCTACTGGCCCGACTACTTCAAGACGCTGGACCGACTGCTCGCGCCGGGTGGCACGGCGAGCATCCAGGCCATCACGATGGCGCACGACCGGCTGCTCGCGACGAGGCGAAGCTTCGGCTGGATCCAGAAGTACATCTTCCCGGGCGGCCTGATCCCTTCCCTGCGGGCGATCGACGAAAGCCTGGCCGCGCACACCACGCTGCGGGTCGTGCAAGGCCGTGAGCTGCGTCAGCACTACGCCCGC
This sequence comes from Mycobacteriales bacterium, assembly GCA_035695045.1. Lineage (GTDB taxonomy): Bacteria > Actinomycetota > Actinomycetes > JAFAQI01 > JAFAQI01 > DASSKP01. The sequence goes on from DASSEX010000051.1 coordinate 168,211, forward strand.
ACACTGCGCCTGTGGCGGGAACGTTTCATCGACGCGTCGCCGCGCCTTCGCGCGCACGGGTTCGACGAGAGGTTCCACCGGATGTGGGAGTTTTACCTCGCCTACTCGGAGGCAGGCTTCCGCAGTGGCTACCTCGGCGTCAGCCAGCTGCAGCTGGCGAGGGCGGCGGCATGAACCTGCGCGGCAAGGTCGTCTGGGTGATCGGCGCATCAAGTGGCATCGGCGCCGCCACGGCCCGTGAGCTGGTGAACCGCGGCGCGACCGTCGCCATCTCCGCTCGACGCGAGGACCAGCTCGCGAAGGTCTCCGACGGCGACATGCTCGTGGTGCCTGCCGACGTCACCGATGCGCACTCGATCGCGGCGGCTGCGTCGCGGATCCGCGACGAACACGGTCGCATCGACATCGCCCTCATTTCCGCCGGGCACTGGAGGCAGACCGATCCCCATGCTTGGGACACGGACGACTTCAACCGGCACGTGCAGGTCAACCTCGTCGGGAGCAGCAACGCGATCGCCGCCGTACTGCCCGAGATGTTGGAACGGCGCAGCGGCGTCATCGCCGGGATCAGCTCGGTGGCGGGCTATCGGGGGCTGGCCGGCGCCGAGGCCTATGGCGCGACGAAAGCTGCACAGATCAACCTGCTGGAGTCGCTGCGGGTGCATCTCGCGAAGACCGGCGTGAAGGTGACGACGATCTGCCCAGGCTTCGTCCGCACCGATCTCACTGCGGGCAACCGCTTCCCCATGCCGTTCATCATCGACGCCGACGACGCGGCGCGATCGATCTGCGACGGTCTCGAGCACGAACGCAACGAGATCGTGTTCCCCCTCCCGATGGCTCTGCTGATGAAAGCGGCACGTCTGGTGCCGGTGAGCCTGTGGCCGCGACTCTGGGCAGGTGCTGCGTGAGGCTCGAACGAACTGTCACCGTCGACGTCCCCTTGAGCCAGGCGTTCGGTTTCCTGGCCGACTTCACCACGACGACGCAGTGGGATCCGGGAACGGTGTCGACGGTGCGACAGCACGGCGACGGGGGCGTCGGGACGACGTACCTCAACACGTCCAGGTTCCTCGGCCGCGAGACCTCGCTGACGTACGCCGTCGAAGAGCTGGTGCCCGACCACCGGATCCGGCTCCGCGGCGAGAACAAGACGGTCGTCTCGGTCGACACCATGTCCTTCCGGCGCAAGGGACGGCTGACGGAAGTCACCTACACCGCCGAGTTCACGTTCAAGGGAGCAAGCCGGTTCCTCGCTCCCCTGCTGAAACCCGCGTTCATCCGTCTCGGCAACGATGCGGAGGCGGGTCTGCGATCGGCGCTCAGCGGGTTGCGTCGCAGCGCTTAGCGGGAGTCGCGGACGCTGTGCCTCTCGCGTCGCATGCCGAGCCGCTCCATCAACCGCCACGAGGGCTCGTTGCCGGTGAAGCAGCCGGCGACGACACGACGGAGGCCGACGTGTCATAGCGTCGCTCTGATGCGAATCGGCGTGTGCGTCCTGCCCGACGTCGCGTGGCGCGAGTGGCGGCGGCGTGTGCAGCTCCTCGACGAGCTCGGCGTCGACCACGCATGGACCTACGACCATCTCGCCTGGCGCGACCTGCGCGACGGTCCCTGGTTCACCGCTGTTCCGCTGCTGACGGCTGCGGCCACTGCGACCAGGCGCATCCGGCTCGGAACGCTGGTCGCGTCGCCGAACTTGCGGCACCCGGTCGTCTTCGCCAAGGAGCTCGTCGCACTCGACCGGATCAGCGACGGACGCATCATCGCCGGTGTCGGCGCCGGCGCGGTCACCGGCTGGGACACCCACATGCTCGGGCAGGCGAAGCTCGACGGTCGTGAGCGCGCCGACCGTTACGAGGAGTTCGTCGAGCTCCTCGCCCTCCTGCTGCGCGAGGGCAGGGCGTCGTACCAGGGGAAGTGGTACGTCGCCGACGACGCGCGCTCGCATCCGGGCCCGGTCCGACAACCCCTGCCACTGGCGATCGCCGCGAGCGGACCGCGAGGGATGCGGCTGGCCGCAGAGCACGGCGACACCTGGATCACCACCGGCGACCTGAAGGTCCCCGGCGCTCTCGACATCGACGCCAGCGTGCGGCTGGTCGGCGAGCAGGTGCAACGGCTGGACGAGATCTGCGCCGCGAGCGGTCGCGACCCCGGTACCTTGCGGCGCCTCGTGTCGACCGGAGGGCAGCTGGCGAGCGCACTGGAGTCAGCGGAGGCGTTCGCGGAGGCGGTCGGCCGTTACGCCGAGGCGGGTGCGACCGATCTCGTCGTGCACTGGCCGCGTCCGACCCCGCCGTACGAGGGAGACGACAGCGCACTGCCCGGGATCCTCGCATCGCAGCTCGAATCGGGATGATTGCGCCGACCAACTGATTGCATGAGTCAACCAATCTGTGCTACAACTCTTCGTGCAATGACCAACTCCCCCGCTGTCACGACGATCGCCGAGCAGGTCGGCCGGCTGGTCCGGCTGACCAAGGCCTGGCGCAGTGCGCACGCCGACCCCCGGCTGCACCCGCAGGGCGCCGCGCACATGCTGCTGCTGCCTCTGCACCATCACGGCGCGATGCGCAGCCAGGCGCTCGCCGAGCTGACCCACACCGACCCGTCGACGATCAGCCGGCACGTCTCGCTGCTGCTCGGCGAAGGCCTGATCGCCCGGCAGGCGGACCAGACGGACGGCCGGGCCAGCCTGCTGGTGCTCACCGACAAGGGTCACGAGCGCGTCTGCGAGATGCGACAGGGCCGCGACCTGATGATCGCCGGCCTGCTCAGCGACTGGAGTGACGCCGACGTGAACCGGCTGGCCAAGCTGCTCGGCCGGTTCAACGACTCTTTCGAGACCGCGCTCGACGACGAGCGCGCAGACCTGGAGACCGCGTGACCACCGCTGCACCCCCTGCCCCCGGCGGTGCTGACAGCCACCTGCTGTCGCACCGGCAGATCCTCACCATCCTGTCCGGGCTGCTGCTCGGCATGTTCCTGGCGGCTCTCGACCAGACCGTCGTCGCCACCGGCATCCGCGTCATCGCCGACAACCTGCACGGCTACAGCCTTCAGGCGTGGGCGACGACGGCGTTCCTCATCACGTCGACGATCACGACGCCGCTCTACGGCAAGCTGTCCGACCAGTACGGTCGCAAGCCGTTCTTCATGGGCGCGATCACCATCTTCATCACGGGCTCCGCCCTGTGCGGCCTGTCCCAGTCGATGTACGAGCTGGCGGCGTTCCGCGCCATCCAGGGCCTCGGCGCCGGCGGTCTGTTCACCCTCGCGCTCGCGATCATCGGCGACCTGGTCGGCCCGCGCGAGCGGGCGCGCTACCAGGGCTACTTCCTCGCGGTCTTCGGGACGGCGTCCGTGCTCGGCCCGGTCGTCGGCGGTTTCCTCGCCGGCCAGGCGTCGGTGCTCGGCATCACCGGCTGGCGCTGGATCTTCTGGATCAACGTGCCGATCGGCATGTTCGCGCTGCTCGTGGTGTCACGCGTGTTGCAGGTGCAGCACGTGTTCCACAAGCACCGCATCGACTGGCAGGGCGCACTGTCGCTCGTCATTGCTCTCGTGCCGTTGCTGACGGTCGCCGAGCAGGGACGCTCCTGGGGCTGGGGCTCGGGCCGCGCGCTCGCGTGTTACATCGTCGGCGTCATCGGCATCGTGCTGTTCTTCCTCGCGGAGCGTGCGTGCGGCGAGGACGCGTTGCTGCCGCTGCGGATGTTCCGCAACAAGACGTTCCGCATCGGCGGCCTGTCCAGCGTCGTCATCGGCATGGGCATGTTCGGTGGCCTGCTGATGCTGCCGCAGTACCTCCAGGTGGTGAAGGGTGCGTCCCCGACGACAGCGGGACTCGAGACGCTGCCGATGACGATCGGCATGATGACCGGCTCGATCATCTCGGGCCAGACCATCGCCCGCACCGCGCGCTACAAGATCTTCCCGGTCGTCGGCACCGCGCTGATGGTCGTCGCGATGGTGCTGTTCCACTTCGTCAGCGCGACCACGCCGCTGTGGCAGGTCATGATCGTCATGCTGGTGATGGGCCTCGGACTCGGCGGCAACATGCAGCCGGTGATCCTCGCCGTGCAGAACGCGGTGGCGCCCCGGGAGATCGGTGTCGCGACGTCGTCGGTCACCTTCTCCCGGCAGATGGGCGGCACGCTCGGCACCGCGGTCTTCCTGTCGATTCTGTTCAGCGTGCTCGCGGACCACATCCGGCACGCGTTGCAGGCGGCCGCGCAGACCGGCGCATGGAAAGCGGCCGCGGCGGCGCACCCGGCGCAGCTTCAGCTCATCCGCTCAGGCGGCAGCGGGCATGCGCTGAACGACACGTCGTTCATCCAGAAGCTCGATCCCGTTCTCGCCGCGCCGTTCAAGACCGGCTTCGCGCAGTCGATGGACCTCGTCTTCCTCGTCGCGGCTGTCATCGTGGCGGTCGGCTTCATCATCATCTGGCAGCTCCCGGAGCTTCCGCTGCGGATGGAGAGCGGCAACGCGGCGCGGATGGCCGAGCGGCAGAAGGCGGCAGCCGACGAAGGCATTCCTGCCACTGTGCCGCCGCAGGACGCCGTACCGGCGTCGTCGGACGACGACGTCATGGGGATTCCGTCGGCAGTCGCGCCTGACGCCGTGGCGCCCGGGTCGACTCCCCGCTGACCGCGGCCTCGCCCGCAGACAGGTCACCGGCCGATGACGTGGAGTCGCAGCCGACCTACGGTCCATGTTCCTCGGGGATGTCGGCCAGGCAGGGGTGCGCGACCAACCACTCCCAGGCAGCGGTTTGATCACGATGGACTGACTCGTTGCCGCAGTCACAGGTGGCGCGCCAAAGACCTCCCGGCGCCGGCAAGACGTCGGGGCCGAGCGAAAGCGCCGTGACGACATCACTCATACGAATCAGGGTGTGACGTTCGCACGGCACGTTCCGTGACGCACGTCACGACAAGACTGTGCTGAGCAGCACTCCTCGCGCGAGACCCTACGCTGCCCGTCATGGATCTCGGGCTCACCGGCAAGGTTGCGCTGGTCACGGGCGTCAGCTACGGGATCGGTGCGGCCGCTGCTGACGCGTTCATCCGCGAGGGTGCGCAGGTGTTCGGGACCAGCCGGTCTGCACCGGCGGAGCGCCATGGACTGGCGCACCTGAGCCTCGACATGAGTCAGGCCGACGCCGGCGACAAGGCGGTCGCCGCTTGCCTGGAGGAGTTCGGGCGCCTGGATGTGCTCGTCAACAACGTGGGCAGCGGACGCATCGGCACCGGCTTCGCTGCCGAGTCGGACGACATCTGGCAGCAGTTCTGGGAGCTCAACTTCATGTCGGCCGTGCGTACCACCCGCGCAGCGTTGCATCCGCTCAGCACGCACGGCGGCGTCGTCGTGAACGTCTCGAGCATCAACGGCCGGCTGCCGGAATCCGGCATCTATGCGTACAGCGCGAGCAAGGCCGCCATGAACAACCTGACCGTCAACCTTGCCCGCGAATACGCCTCCCGCCAGGTCCGCGTGGTGGGTGTCGCGCCTGGACCGGTTGACACGCCGTTGTGGCTCGGCCCCACTGGTGTCGCCGCGCAGGCGTCCGCACTCGGCGCCGGCGACGCCGAGTCGATCATCGCGAGTGCGCGGAAGGGCGTGCCCATCGGGCGCTTCAGTTCGGCCGAAGAGGTCGCCGACCTGATCGTGTTCCTGGCAAGCCCGCGGGCCGGGTCCCTCACAGGCACCACCGTCACCATCGACGGCGGCATCACCCCGACGACCTAGCGAATCGGCCCCCGCTCGACGTGCACCTACAGTGCCCGCATGGGCTACGAGGACACTCTTGCAGCGTTCCGTCGGGGTGACAACGCGGAGGCCGAACGCCTGGCTCTGGCCGACCTCGAGGCTGCGGCCGCCGCCGGCGATCGTGCCGGCCAGGTCGACGCGCTGTGCATGCTGGCTCGCGTCGCGTTGCGGGACGGTCGCCTCGACGATGTCGAGGCCAAGTCACTGGCTGCCCACCAATCGGCTGGTGGAGAAGTGCGCCTGCAGCGCATGCCGCTGCACCTGCGAGCCGTCGCCGCACGCATGGCCAATCGTCACGACGAAGCACGTGACCTCTATCGGCAGAGCATCCGCCTGAACGCTGAGCTCGGCGAGATGCGGATGGCAGCCGCTGAACACCGCAACCTTGCCTACGTCGAACTACGCGCCGGCGACCTGGACGAAGCCCGACGCCTGTTCGCCGAGTCGCGCCGGCTGTTCGCCGGACTCGACGCGCCCTCCATGGCCCCTTATCTGACCTTCGACGAGGCCACCGTGGCCGCGCTTGATGGAGATGCCGTCACCGCTCGGACGAAGCTCAGCGCGGCCGAGTCACTGTTCGCGGCCCAGGGCGTGGCACCTGACCCCGACGACGCCGTCGAGATCACGGACCTCCGACGACGCCTGGACGCGCAACCGAACGGTTGACGGGGCCCGGAAGTGGCACCGTTGCCCGCGCCATGTCACGCCGGCCTTCCCTTCTGGGGATGGGGCGTGTCACCGCGCGCCAGCATCTCGACGTACTGCTGGATCCGGCGGGCGCGCGTCTCAGCGCGCTTGGCCTCCTGAACCCGGTACACGACGGCGAACTTGTTCGTGCGGGTCAGCACGTCCCACATCCTCTGCGCAGCCGGCGATGCGGCAATCGCGTCGCGCAGGTCGTCCGGAACATCGAGCGACGCAGATCCGCCGTACGCGCTCTGCCACCGCCCGTTCGCCTTTGCCCGCTCGACTTCCGCGAGACCGGCCGGCTGCATTCGTCCTTCGGCAATCAGACGCTCGGCTGCCTGCACGTTCCGCTGCGACCAAAGGCTGCGGGCGCGACGTGGGGTGAACCGGACGCGGTACGTCGCGCCGTCACCGCGGGTGAGCTGCCCGTCGATCCAGCCGTAGCAGAGAGCCTCGAGCAGTGCGTCGTCGTAGGTCAGGCTCGTCGGCCCCGCGGCTCCCTTCCTCGCCAGCACGAGGCGTACACCGCTCGATGTCGCGTGGTTGTCGGCCAGCCAGGCACGCCAACGGGCCGCGTCCGCGACGAGCAACTCGGGTGTCTCGACCACGTCAACGATTCTCGCCGTCCCGCCGCGCTCAGGTAGCGGTGAGGACTCCACGCACGATTATCCGCAGTTCCAGCTCGGGGATGTCGTCGATATGGCCTGCGTCCCGGCGATGACCAGGTCACGGTGGTTGACGGCCTGTCCGACCGCCCGGAACACGTGCTGTACGCCGGTGACCGCGACGCTGAGCCCGGCGGTGTACGAGTACGTCCGCGGGACGCGCATCCGCGGGTCGTACGACGACAGCGCACCGACATCGGTCCACTCGGTCGCAGTCGGTGTCTTCATCTGGAACTGGACGGTTGCGCGGTCGATGCCGTTGGCGTCCTGCCACGCATACTCGATCGCGATCGAACACGTCGCCGCATCGGGGTTGTAGCTCAGCCAGTCACCGACGAAGGAGCCGGACGGGACCGGTCGGGCCGCACCAGCAGGTGTGCTGAGGAGAGCAACCAGCGCGGCGCCAGCAGCAGTGCTGGCCAGCAGTCGGAACGTACGCACGCGAAACACCTCCGGATCAGACGACGCTGTGCGCACTGATCCTTCGCCGGCGACGCGCCGGGGCCCAGGGTCCTAGGGACGGACTTCAGCGCTGGAAGTCCCAGCAAGCCTCATGAGCTAGCGGCCGTGTCCAGGTTCGTAGCCGGAGAATGCCTGCGCCGACGCCCGCCGCCAGCAGCAGAAGGAACCCGGCGATCGCGAGCCTCCCGTTCGACCCGGTCGTCGCCAGCGAGCCGCCGGCCCCGGCAGCGCCATCCGCCTCAGTGTTCAGCAGAGGCATCGGTCGGCCCGTCGTGAACGCGACATGTTGCACCCAGGTGCCGCGGTCTTCGAACGGCTCGGTCGCGGACGGCCCGATGACCCCGGTCAGCGACTCGATGTGGCTGATGCCGTGTGCGCGCCGCCAGGCCTTGGGGTCCTGCCCGTAGACGGACGACAGGTGCGAGATGGCGGAGTCGAGAGCCCGTCGTACGACGACCGACGGCTCCCGGGCGCCTGTGACGACAGTCGGCGCGCCGAGCCCGGACAAACCCGGACGCAAGACCCGGATCGCGAGGTTGTCCATCGGTGTGGCGTCGTACTGGTGGCTCTCCGTCGACAACGTGTCGAGACGCGCCTTGTCCTCGGACGGCAGTGCACCGAAGAGCGACCGCTTCGCATCCTTGGTCACCTCCGCGAAGAGCGTCGCGGCCGGCCCGTCGGTCGTCGACTCCGGCGGCGTCGACATCGGCGAGGATCCGCCCGATGCGCCGGGCGCGTAGGCGCGACCGTCCCACTTCGCGAGCAGCGAGAGTGCCGACCGCTCGCTCGGCGTCAGGTCGGTGCGCGACCGAAGCGCGAGGAGAAGCGGCAGGTAGCCGCGAGCCCGGTGATCGCTTTCACCCGCGAGCCGGTCGATCCGCATCAGGTCGTCGGGAGTGAAGTCGCTGCGCGAGGCGAGCTGTCGCTGCAGATCGAGGACTCTGTTCACCGGACCGCCGGGTCGCGTGTTCGTGCCGGACAGGTCACCGTCGACCCAGCCTGCCGCGGGCTTGGTGTTCCAGTTGACGACGTAGCCATCGGGCGGATCGATGACGTGCGGCATCTCCTCGTAGGTCAAGTAGCCCTTCGGGTCCTGCGCACCACGCCCGTCCAACGGGAAGCGCTGGTCGACGCCGGCGGGCCGGCGGAAGTAGCGACCCGGATGCCAGTAGCCGGTGTGGCCCGCCGAGTCGGCAGCGACGATGTTCTCGTTCCACGTCACCTCGCGAACGCCCGCCGCGATGTCGTCCAGGCTGCGCGCGCGATCCCAACGCAGGATGCCGTTGACCGTGTCGACGTCGTGCTGCCACATCGCGTAGTCGACCGTTCGCGCGCGCCGTCCGTCAGCACTCGTCGCGACGACCGGACCATGCACCGTCCGGCACACCTGGTAGTCCTGGCTGAAGGTCGGCGGACCGACCGGAACTCCTTGCACGGCTTCGCGATAGTGCACCGTCTCGGTGCGGCAGGACTCGTCGTGCCAGGTGCCGTTGTGCAGGTACTGCGGCGGACCGCCCGCCGTCGGGTTCGGTCGCGTCGTCTCGATGAAGCTGTCGATGGTCTTCGAGTAGCCGGTGGTGAGACCCCATGCCACGTCCGCCGTGTGACCGATCCCGACGGTCGGGATGCCAGGCACACCGACACCGCGCGCGTCGTATCCCCCGCCGTGCACCTCGAGCTCCCAGAGCAACGACGGGTAGGAGTAGTCGAGCTGCGGGTTGGACGACAGCATCGCGTGTCCGGACGCCGTACGACGTCCGCTGATCGCGTACGCGAACGAGCCACCGTGCAGGCCGCGCCGCCACGCCTCGAGCCGCTTCACCACGCCGCCGAACTTCGCAGCGTCGACGGGGTGCGCGGTCGTCGGCGAAGCCGGCGTCGGTGACGGCACCGCCGCGTCACCCGTGCCGGGACCCGACGTCAGGTCGAGAGGGAGACCGTCGGCATACGCGACGGCTTTGGCGTAGGCACGCGCCTGCGCAGTGGCGGTGCGTGCGGCCGCCGCGAGGTTGCTGAAACGCTCGCCCTTGATGGTCGTGACGGCATGAGGGTCGTCATCCGGATACAGCGCGGCAAAGGCACGACGTCCCTTCGCTGTCCCGTACTTGTTCTCCAGCCGGCGCAGAGAGGCCACGTTGGCCATCTCGTCACCGCCCTGCGCCGCCACGTCGCGCGTGATGTAGACCCCCGATGCCAGCGTGTCCTCGACGGTCCAGTCGGCCGGCGTCGCTTGGAGCACCGCGTACTCCGCCGGCAGCAGTGTCGGATCGGACTTCACCTGCTGGATGCGTGCCTCCACTCCGGCCGCATAGCCACGGATCGCGGCACGTCCCGCCGGCGACAAGCGCGCGAGCATGGCGTCGTACTCGGCGTTCGTGTAGGTGAGCACCCGCTCCTGCAGGTCCGCGGGGACTCCGCTGGGACCGGTGAGCTCGGCAAGCGTGCCGCGAGCAGTCCGGCGGATCGCGTCGATCTCGAACAGCCGGTCCGACGCTGCCGCGAACCCCGCCCCGAACCACACGTCGTAACCGTTGTCGCCGTAGACGAGCGGAACGCCGTAACGATCGCGGTAGATCCGGACGCCGGGACGCGGCTCGGTCGGCGTGCCCTCCGGCGGCTGGAAATCGTCGTCTGTGCTGCCGTAGTGCCAGTACGGCGCCCGCTGGTCGTCCACGTGCGGTCCGAAGTCGCTCGGGTCACCGTCGGCTTCGTACTTTGCCTGCGCCGGAACGGAGAAGAAGCCGCTCTCACCCGGTGGCAGCAGGCTCTGCGCGCGCAGATGTTCCGGCGGCGCGTCGGCAGCGGTCGAGTGCGGCGCGATCGACACCACCGCCGCGAGGGCGAAGGAGGCAGCGAGCGGCAGGGTCAGGGCGCGACGGGTCACCCAGATGATCTTCGCTCTCGGGCACCCCGGCTCCTGCCGTTGCCTACGCACGGTAACCGCCCGGTTTCGTCCTAATTGCCGGTTTTTGTGCGGAGGGTCACGGGGAGGGAGACGCTGACGGAGGTGGATCTCGATGAACCGCAAGTCCGCTGCTCTCGGTGCTGCCACCGCGACCCTCTTCGCCTCGATCGCCGCCACCGCGTTCGCGGAGGGCGGGGGTCCCAACCCGGCAGACCTGCCCTCCGAGAGCCCGTCCGCCATGCCCTCGCTCACGTCGGCGTCCGCCTCGCCGACGTCGAGCGAGTCGAGCTCGCCCGACCCGGTGCAGAGCGCGCTGTGCGGCCTGGAGTCGAGCGCCTCGCCGGCGCCGTCCGGGTCCGCGTCCGGCTCACCATCGCCGACGTCGTCGTCGCTGCCACTGCCGGTCGACAGCCTGAGCCCGTCTGCCGGCGCGCGCCAGCAGAGCGCGGGCGACAACACACCGGCGCCGACGTCCTCGGCGGACCCGTCCAGCACCGCCATGCCGACGCCGAGTGACCCGTGCGCTTCGCCCACCAGCAGCAGCGGCAGCAGTTCCGGCGGCTACTCCGGTTACGGCCAGGCCGCGGTGCCGCCTGCGCAGGCGCAGCAGCCGAACTTCACCGGCTGATGCGCAGGCTCGCCGCCCTGCTCACTGCGGCGGGCTGCATCGCGACGGCCACCGGTTGTGCGGCCGGCGCGAATCCGGCAGCCAGCGGGCAGCGCGACGACTACGCCTACGTCGCCGAGGCGGTCGGCGCGACGCTACCGGTCTACGCGCGGCCTGGTGGGCCGGTCATCACCACGTTGGCGAACCCCAACGTCTGGCACGACCGTTTGGCGCTGCTCGCCACCGCGCGCAGCGGTGACTGGCTCAAGGTCCTGCTGCCGATCCGTCCCAACGGCTCGACCGGTTGGGTTCCCGCGTCGTCCGTCCAGCTGACGTGGGACCCCTACCGACTCGTCGTGGACCTCAGCGCGCATCGACTGACGTTGCTCAACGTCGGTAAGCCGGTGCTGCGGACCCCGGTCGCCGTCGGCAGCCACGCGACCCCCACACCGCGCGGCGTCTTCTACCTGACCTCGTTGTTGCGCCCACCCGACCCGGCCGGCGCCTACGGGCCCTACGCGTTCGGGCTGTCCGGGTTCTCGCCCGTGCTCAAGACCTTCGCCGGCGGTCCCGGCGAGATCGGTCTGCACGGCACCGACGACAAGGCCTCCATCGGTCACTCCGTGACGCACGGATGCATCCGCGTGGCCAACGCCGTGATCACCCGGCTCGCAGGTCAGCTGCCGCTGGGGACCCCGGTCGTCGTCACCGCCTGAACGTCACCCGAACGGAGCAAGGAATCCCCCTCGACCAAGGGGAACACCCAGGACATGAACGGGGTGCTGACACAGACGGAGGACGCGGATCTTCGCAGGCTGCAGGCGCTGACGCGCTATGCCTCCTCGGCTCCGCTGCTGCTCGCCCGCTTCGAGGAACTGCGCTCACGCGACCGTCGCGTGACGGTGCGCGAGGTCAGCCCGAGTGAGCTCATCCGTCGCGTCTGGGACGACGACGAGGAGTAGTCACCCTCGGCGTCAGCGCAGGTCGAAGCGGTCGTTGTTCATGACCTTGTCCCAGGCGGTCACGAAGTCGCGGACGAACTTCTCCTTCGCGTCGTCCTGCGCGTAGACCTCGGCCAGCGCCCGGAGCTGCGAGTTGGCGCCGAAGACGAGGTCGACAGCGGTCGCCGTCCACTTCACGTCGCCGCCACCACGCGCACGGCCCTCGTAGACGTTCTCCTCCGAGGAGACCTTCCACTCGGTCCCCTGGTCGAGCAGGTTGACGAAGAAGTCGTTGCTCAGCACGCCCGGCCGACCGGTGAAGACTCCGTGCTTGGTGGCGCCGGCGCCCAGCGCCCGCATGCCGCCGATGAGCACCGTCATCTCCGGCGCCGTCAGGTTGAGCATGTAGGCCCGCTCGACGAGCAGCGTCTCCGGGGAGAGCTTCTCGCCCGCGCGCAGGTAGTTGCGGAACCCGTCCGCCTTCGGCTCCAGCACCTCGAACGACTCGACGTCGGTCTGCTCCTGCGACGCGTCGGTGCGACCCGGCGCAAAGGGCACCGTGACGTCGTACCCGGCGTCCTTTGCCGCCTTCTCGACCGCAGCGCAACCACCGAGCACGATCAGGTCGGCGAGAGAGACCTTCTTACCGCCCGACGCCGAGCCGTTGAAGTCCTGCTGTACCTTCTCGAGCGCCTGAAGGACGGAGTCGACGCCGCTCTGTCGGTTGGACTCCCAGTCCTTCTGGGGCGCGAGCCGGATCCGCGCGCCGTTGGCGCCGCCGCGCTTGTCGGTGCCACGAAAGGTTGCCGCCGAGGCCCAGGCCGTGGTCACGAGCTGCGACACGGACAGACCGCTGTCGAGCACCTTCGCCTTCAGCGCCGAGATGTCGCTGTCGTCGATCTGTGTGTAGTCGGCCTCCGGCACCGGGTCCTGCCAGAGCTGCGGCTCGGGGACCCACGGCCCGAGATAGCGCGAGACCGGTCCCATGTCGCGGTGCAGCAGCTTGTACCAAGCCTTCGCGAAGGCCTGGGCGAACTCGTCCGGGTGCTCCAGGAAGCGCCGCGAGATCGGCCCGTAGATCGGGTCCTCGCGGAGCGCGAGGTCGGTGGTGAGCATCGTCGGCTTGCGTTTGTCATTGGGGTCGGCCGGGCCCGGGATCGTCGCCTCGGCGTCCTTCGCGACCCACTGCTTCGCGCCGGCCGGGCTCTCGGTCAGCTCCCACTCGTGCCCGAAGAGGATCTCGAAGAATCCGTTCGACCAGCGCGTCGGCGTCGACGTCCAGGTGACCTCGAGCCCGCTGGTGATCGTGTCCGCACCCTTGCCGCTGCCGTACTCGCTCTTCCAGCCGAGTCCCTGCTGCTCGAGTGGCGCGGCCTCCGGCTCCGGACCGACGAGGTCGGCGTTGCCCGCACCGTGGGTCTTGCCGAAGGTGTGGCCGCCGGCGATCAGCGCGACCGTCTCCTCGTCGTTCATCGCCATCCGGCGGAACGTCTCGCGGATGTCGCGCGCCGCGGCGAGCGGGTCCGGGTTGCCGTTCGGTCCCTCGGGGTTGACGTAGATCAGACCCATCTGTACGGCGCCGAGCGGGCCCTGGAGCTCGCGGTCGCCGCTGTAGCGCTCGTCGCCGAGCCAGGTGTCCTCCGGACCCCAGAAGATCTCCTCCGGCTCCCAGATGTCCTCGCGGCCGAAGCCGAAGCCGAACGTCTTGAAGCCCATCTCCTCGAGCGCGACGTTGCCCGCGAAGACGATGAGGTCGGCCCAGGAGATCTGCTGGCCGTACTTCTGCTTGACCGGCCAGAGCAGCCGACGGGCCTTGTCGAGGTTGGCGTTGTCCGGCCAGCTGTTGAGCGGCGCGAACCGCTGCGCACCCTGCCCGCCACCGCCGCGGCCGTCGTGGATCCGGTAGGTGCCGGCGGCGTGCCAGGTCATCCGGACGAACAGGCCTCCGTAGTGCCCGTGGTCAGCCGGCCACCAGTCCTGCGAGTCGGTCAGCACGGCCGCGATGTCACGCTTGAGCGCCTCGACGTCGAGCTGCGAGAACTGCTTCTTGTAGTCGAAGTCAGGACCCAACGGATCGGCCGACGGCGAGTGCGCGTGCAGGGGGCGCAGGTCGGGCTGGTTGGGCCACCAGTCCCGGTTGCTGCGCGGCCGATGCTCGTCCGCCTTCGGGGAGTCGATTACCGGGTTTTCGCTCTCGCTGCCTCGCTCGGTCATCGCGGCCGTCTCCTGTTCGCTGGACTCGACCGGAGCCTATGCCCGGGATCCGTCCTCCGCTCGGGCCGGATCCGGCTCCCCGCCGCTTACCCTGGCTTGCGTGTCCGACGCCGATTCCGACTGCCACGTGCCCGTGACGTTCGACAGCTGTGGCCACGTCTCCGGGCCGTTCTTCCATGGGACCAAGGCGGCACTGGAGATCGGCGATGTACTGATGCCCGGCTACCTCTCCAACTTCCACCAGGGGCGGGTGTCCAACAACATCTACTTCGCCGCGGCCATCGAGACCGCGGTCTGGGGGGCCGAGCTCTCCTCCGCGCTGTCCGGCAGCGAGGAACGTGGCCGCGTCTATGTCGTGGAGCCACTCGGTCCGTTCGAGGACGACCCGAACGTCACCGACAAGAGGTTCCCGGGGAACCCGACCCGATCCTTCCGCTCCCGACACGGCCTTCGGGTGGTCGACGAGGTCGCAGACTGGCAGGGACACGAACCAGAGGTCCTGAGCCAGATGCTGGACAACCTCGCGCGGCTGCGCGCGCAGGGTCTCGACGTGATCGAGGACTAGTCAGGCATCACGCAGCGTGCGCTACCTGGCGGCGCAGCGCTGCCAGCGTGGCGGCGTGCCCTGCCCGCATGAACGTCGGCCACTCACGGGTGTCCACGAACTGCTCGTAGAACCCCGTGCCGGCGACCTTCTGGTACGGGACCGGTTCGACCAGGATCGTGCGGGCACTTTCGCGCAGCCGGGCCAAGTGCTCGCGCGCGAGCTGAATCTGCTGGCACGTGCGCACCTGCGACGCGGCATACACGATGCTCAGTGCATGCCCGTCCCAACCGGTCACGTCCTCGCCGCGGAACTCATGCGGGTAGAAGCCGTTGAGCGCCAGAGCCGTGTCGACGGGCGGCTCGATGTCGAGCACCGGCCGCACGGGGAAGATGTCCACGATCCCGCCGTCGCACCACTTCAGACCGTCCATCGTCACCGGCTGGACGAACAGCGGCAGTGAGACGGCCATCCGGATGGCCCGAGCGACGGGCAGATCCGGGTAGGTGCGCGGGCCGAGGTACTCGAGCCGGTTGTGCTCGACGTTCCAGATCGGTGCGTACGTCGGCGTCTTCAGGCTGCCCAACGTGAGGTCACCGAAGTGCTGCCGGTAGAAGGCCTCCAGCCGGTCCCCGCGCAGCAAGCCGGCCCACCCGCGCGCCAGCGTCGGCAGCAGGGCCGCAACCTCGCGCCAGCCGGGGTCGACGTAATCGGCCGGGCGGAGGGACGCGGTCATCTCGGCGACCTCGGCGGCCGGCATGCCGGCGCCGAGCGGGAAACCGAAGAGCGCGGACCCCGAGCACACCGAGTACACAGCGGTCGGAGTGTTCGTCTCCTCGAGCGCGCGGGCGACGCCGACGAGCGAGGCCAACGCGCCGCTGCCGCCCGTGGAAACGACGCCCACCCGACCTGGAAGCGGTGCGGGCGGCGTACCGCGAAGCGGCCGGAAGATCGCACCCGGCTCGGGGCGACGGTCGATCGGCAGGGGCAACAGGCCGCGGCGGATCGTGTCGAGGAACCCGGCGTCGTGGCGAAGCGCAGACGCCACGTCACGAGCCCGGACAATCACGTCGAAGTACTGACGCATCCGAAAGATGTCTACTGCCGCATCCAGAAGGGTGTGGGGCTGCCGGTCGGTGGCATTCGGCATGGCACTCACCTCATGGGCATCCTGCGCTTGCCACAGCGGTCGGCACCAGGGCCGAACGTCAGCCTCTTGCGCCCGACTTCGTCGGCCAGTCCAGCGATGTCAGAGACCGGTCAGCTGGGAGAACGGTCAGCGATGAGGTCCTGTGCGATCTCCCGCATCTTGCGATGCTGACGGGCGCTCTGATCGCGGAGCATCTCGAACGCCTCGTCGGGTCCGACACCGGCTTCCGCCATCAGCAGACCGACGGCTGATCCGATCATCCGGTTGCTCTCGACGGCCTCTCGCAAGGTGGCCAGTTGCTGCCGCAGTTCGGCAGCGACTTCACGCTCGCGCTTGAGTGCCCCCGCCAGCTCGCGCCAGGCTCGGGCGGCGGGGCGTGCTGCCGGCGCCGAGTCGGCGTCGCCTGCGAACAGATCAGTGACGTCCTCGACGTGATGCAGGACGGCGGCGCACCGGCCCGCCTCGTCGCGGATCGGTGAGTTCACCGGCGTCCACACCTTGTACCGGAAACGTCCGGCCGTGTCAGTGTCCCGGACGTCGTAGCGCTGCACACCCATGTAGTGCCGTGTCCCGCGAGTGAACACGTGGTGCAGCGACGCGGACAGGCGACGCACGCCGTCTGCGTGCGGGTCGTTCGGGTTGTCGGGGAAGGCCACGAACATCTCTTCGCCGAGCAGGTCGCTCCGCAGATGCCCGGTCGCGGCTTCGTACGCCCGGTTCACTGCGCGGATCTTGAGCTGACGGTCGAGGATCGCATACGGCGCTGCCGTCGCTTCGAACACAGGCGCGGCAGCCACTGCCACGATGGCTTCCGTCATCGCTCACCGTCCCCGCTCGCGATGTCTCACCGTACGGCGCCTCCCCCCCTCCGGCAGCGGAAGGGCTGAACCTGTGCCGGTCAGTTCCGGCACTGCGCCCCGACGCCGGGCCAGCAAGCACCCGTGCGGGTCCGCGCTCTGCCTGAGTCGATCTCGACGACGCGTCACTCGGTCACGGTCAACGCACGCGTGCGGCTGGCACCGGCGGGATGGGTCGCAGAAGCGGGCAGGTAGACGCGGTAGTAGTCGGTCGTCGCGACGGTCGGCGTGATGGTGAAGGAGTAGTGACCTCGAGAGCCGATCGTGGTCTTGGCCCACGTGTGCCATGCGCCCGAGTAGTACCCCTGCCTGAACACCGTCTCGCCGGAGTAGAGCGGGCTGGTCGAACCGTACGCGGTGACGTTGTGGTTGACCTGCGTCGTGCTGCTGGACAGGTTCAGACTCATGGCAGGACGCAGGGTCGGCCACGTTGCCGCGGTCGTGACGAACCAGTGAGCGTCGGCCGTGTCCGCGCGGGTGTCCTCGTCGTACGAACAGGTCCCCTGGTCGGTGAGCGCGAGCACCGTGTTGGTGCCCGGCAACAGGTCCGGCCCCCCGGAGTCGTTGTTGCACGAGTTGCCCGATCCGGCCTCGAGGTAGAGCCACGACGAGCTGCGCCCCGTGATCACCTCACTCGCCGACCGGCGCTGGCCGAGGTAGGGCTGTCCGATGCCGACGACGGTCACCGTGCTGCCGACAGGCCGATTCGCGGTGACGCCGTTCGCTGCGAGGACGGCGTAGCCGATCGGCGGCGGGCTCTTCAGCACGATCGCAGCAAGATCGTGCGTGTGGTTCGAGGGGTCATAGTTGGGATGCACGTACCAAGGCCCCGTGTAAGTGGTCGCGCTCGACGACCATGTCGAGGCGAAGCTGACGAGGGCGCCGGTGCCGTTGTGACGGCCGTTGCGGTAGAGGCAGTGGCCGTCAGTGAGAGCCACCACGACGCCGTTGTCCCCGCGCACGAGCGAGACGGTGCAGGTGGGCGATGAGCCACCGGGAGGGACCAGCGCCCCTACGTATGGATGCTGCGAGCCGTCGGGGGTTCCGCCCGTGACTGCTCCCGCTGGTGCAGGGATGGAGAGAGCCGCGACCATGACTCCTGACGCCGCGGTGGCCATCGTCAGTGTCAGCCGCTGCAGCACACGCCGTTCCGGCATCACCGCGCCCCTCCGTCCATGATCGTGTTCGGAGTACGCCGCCGGATTCTTGAGCCTGGGCACGCGAGATCATCAACCGCTACGACGGTGCCTGTGCACCTCCAACAGCGCTCACGTCAACTGACATGACCTGAGCACTCTTGGAGGTGGCGGGAATCGAACCCGCGTCCTTCGGCGGCTCATCAAGGCTTCTCCGGGTGCAGCCTGCTGCAGTTTTCTCAGCCCCAGCGTTCTCGCAGGCAAGACGCTGCGGGCTCAGTCACTGTTTGGTTTCCCTACCGCCCCCGTGACCGGGGCGATCGGTGGAGCCCTCTATCGATGCCAGGTCCCAGAGCGAGGGCACATCTGGGCTGACAGCTCAGCTACCGTCAGGCAGCGAGAGCGAGCCGGTTGTTATCGGCATTTATTGAAGTCGCCGCGATGGATTAACGAGCTCACGCGACATCCTCGACCCGCTTCCCTTGAATCGACGTCCGAAGTCGAAACCGTTCACCCCCGTCGTAGGGATTGGTTGGACACGATCATCGTACGACGTCATAACGCCGGACGACACTCGTTTCATCCCCCGCGGACAGCCTCCGCAAGCTCCGCGAGCGCCCCCGGAAGCCGGTCCACCAGTTCCCAGACATCGTCGACCAGGTCCGGACACGCCATCACGCCGACGTCGAGCCGATCGAGGTTCGACAGCACGGTGATGTTCATGCCCGCGCCGGGCAGCAAGGGGCCGAGCGGGTAGATCGCGTCGACCTGCGCGCCCGCCAGATAGAGCGGGATCGGCGGCCCCATCACGTTGCTGACCACGAGGTTGAGCAGCGTCGGCTGCACGGACGCCAGCCCCAGCGTCCGCGTCGCCCACGTCACCACCGACAGCGCCGCCGGCGGCGTCACGTCCGCGAGCTCCGCGATCGCGCCGGGGCCGACGGCACCGGTGAAGGCCTTCGCCGCGGTGGTCGCGTCATGCACGGCAACGAGGAGCTCCGCGCCGGCGAGAGCGGGCTGCATCGGCAATGCGACCAGCATCGTCGCCAGCGTGTTCGTCCCGACGGCGTCGCCCTCGCCGGCATTGACGGGAACGCCGGCGACCACCCGATCAGGCAGCGCTGCGCGCGCCTGGAGGTAGCCGCGCAGCGCGACCGCGACGGCGGCGAGGACGACGTCGTTGAGCTTCACGCCGGCGGCGTCCTTCACGGCTCGGGCCTCGTCCAGCGACAGCGCGGCAAAGGCCGCGGCCCGCCGCGCGGTCGGCGTGCCGCTGATGATGGTCGACGGTGCGACCGGTGGCAGACCGGCGCGACCGTGATGCCGCACGACACCGACCAGGTCACCCGCCGCGGACGCCGCGCCGCGCACGCCGCGCACCGCGAGGCGGCCGATCGCCAGCGGTCGTCGGACCTGCGCCAGCGCGGTACGGCGCGCGACGGCCAGCCGGCCGGGTGGCTCAGCCGACGTGGCCGGTGACGTACCCGGAGGCGACTCCGGTGCCGACGCCGGCTCGGGCGACAGGTCGAGCAGCTCCGCGATGAACTCAGCACCTGCGGCGCCGTACAGCGTGGAGTGGTGCACCTTCGCGATCAGCGCGACGCGGCCGTCGGCAAGACCTTCGACGACGTAGAGCTGCCACAGCGGTTTCGACCGGTCGAGCAGCTCGGTCGTGATCTCACCGACGAGGTCACCGAGTGCGTGCAGGTCACCGGAGCCGCCCAGCCGACGCCAGAACAGATGGTCGTCGATGTCCGGCGTCTCGTAGTGCCAGTAGGGGCGGTCCAACGCCAGCGGCACGTGGACCAGGCGGCGGCAGAACGGTGGCATCCGCGGCAGCCGTTCGCGGACGACCTCCCGGAACCGGTCGACGCTCCAGCCGTCCCCCGCCGACGGATCGAGCAGCAGCACTCCGACGACGTGCAGCGGCAGCTCGGGCGACTCCAGTGCGAGGAATGCCGCGTCCATCCCACTGAGCTGCTCGGTCACGGGCGAAACCCTCCCACGACCGCGTGCCGAGGGCTCGGAGTCAGCTCTCCGCGTCGGCCTCGTCGTCGTCGGCGCGGCCGTCCGATGGCTCGTCCACGAGCTGCTCGAGCGCGTCGCCGTGAGCCTTCTCTGGCCCGTCGGGGATGGTGGCTTCGTTGGGTTCGGTCATGCATCCGCCCATACCCCGCTTAGGCTGCCTGCATGGGTGCGTGGACGGCTCCGTTGCTGGTCGCGAGCGCCCTGCTCGCGGTCGCGGGCGCTCCCAAGGCCGTCGACCCGACCAACACCGTCGGTGCACTGCGCAGCGTCGGTCGGCGCGTCCCGCCGTTGTGGGTGCGCATCTTCGGCGCAGCCGAGAGCGCTCTCGGCGTCGCCGCGCTGGTCTCCGGAGCACCAGCGGTCACCTTGCTCGTCGCGTTGTCCTACGCCGGCTTCAGCGTCTTTCTCCTCGTCGCGCTTCGGTCCGGCGGGGCCGTTTCCTCGTGCGGTTGCCTGGGTCGCGCCGACACGCCGCCGACTCGTTCGCATCTCGCAGTCACCTCGTCGTTGGCCCTGTCCTGCGTGATCGCCGCTTTCTCGGGTGCCGGCGGACTCGCATCGATCGGGTGGTCCGCTGCATCCGTCGCGACAGTCGCCTTCGCGGTACTCGCCTCGTGGCTCGTATGGCTCGTCTTCACCGCGCTCCCCAACCTGTCGGCGAAGGAGTCGTGATGCTCGCTCTGGTCATCGGCGAAGGCGTCGTGCTTCTGCTGCTCGCGCTGCTCGTGGCCGGCCTGCTGCGCAGTCACGCCGAGATCCTGCGCGCCTTGCACGACCTCGGCGCGAGCGTCGAACCCGCCGGCCGACGAGCCGCCACCGCCGGTACGACGTCCACGGCGACGACCGTGGCGACGACGGACTCGACGGCGCATGACGTGGTCGGTGTCGACCTCACCGGGGCGACCGCTTCGCTGTCGGTGGTCGGCACCCAGCACGACACGCTGCTCGCGTTCCTGTCCACCGGATGCAGCACGTGTCAGCCGTTCTGGGACGCCTTCCGCGACGGCGTGACGCTGCCGGGAGCGACCCGGCTCGTCGTCGTCGTACAGGACGAGGAGAGCGAGGCGCGGCTGCGGTCGCTCGCCGGCCCGCACCTCGAGGTCATCGCGTCCAGCGGGGCCTGGGAGAGCTACGCAGTGCCAGGCTCCCCGCACTTCGTCTACGTCGAGGGCCCGGCCGGCCGCGTGACGGGCGAGGGCACCGGGCCGGACTGGCCATCGGTCCGCGCGCTGCTCACCCAGGCGGCCGACGACCGGGCAGCTCGAGCCGCGCTGGCCGAAGGCCGCACGGCAGCCGTCGAGTGGCGTGACAACCCGACCCGCATCGATGCGGAGCTCCTGCATGCCGGCATCGGCACCGGGCATCAGAGCCTCACCGCTCCGCCGGACGACGACCTTGCCCCGTGACCTGCTGTTGCTCGTCGTCGGCGTCGCGGTCGCGGCGATGGCCGGAGTGCGCGCGACCTGGTCACCTTGAGGAGAGTCGATGCTGGCCAGCATCACCCCGCTAGGTGAGCGGGGACGCGGAGCGTCCTGGCGCCGGACGGTGACGGCGTATGTCGTGGCGTCGACGATCGGTGGCACTGCCATGGGTGCGCTGCTCGGTCTCGTCGGCCGTCTGCTCTCCGTCGGGCACACGTCGTGGCCGGTCGTTGTCGGAGGCGCCGTGGCTCTCGCAGCCGCGGCGCTCGACCTCGCCGGCCGGCTGCCGACACTGCGGCGGCAGGTGGATGAGACATGGATGAACCGCTACCGCGACTGGGTCTACGGCGCCGGCTTCGGGCTGCAGCTCGGGGTGGGCGCGATGACGATCGTCACCTCGGCGTCGCTGTACCTGGTCTGGGTCGTCGAGCTGCTCACCGGAGATCCAGCCGTGTCCGCAGCGGTCGGGCTCGTCTTCGGCCTGAGCCGCGCACTGCCCCTCGTCGGCACGCGCCGCATCACCACCGCTGACGTCCTTCGCCGATCGCAGCGACGTTGGCACGAGCGACTCGCGATCGCGCGCGGCGCGACGATCGCTGTCGAAGCCGCCGCAGGTCTGGCGATGCTCGCCTGGGCGACCGCATGACGAGCGTGCGCGCGCATGGCGTCACCGTCCGCACGATGGACGGCTGGGAGGCGCGCATCTCGCGCCGGCCACCCACGGAGCCGGAGGAGCGCACCCACTCCGTCACGCACATCGCGAACTTCCCGCTGCCCGCTCGACGTGGTGACTTCGGCAGCGGTGCGGTCGAGCGGATGGGCCGCGACGACGTGCTCGTCGTCCTCGTCGAGTTCGACAGCGACTCCGCGAAGACCGCGCTGTTCGCCCGGCGCGGGCTACCCAGACCGCGCGTCGTCGACTTCGACCCGCGCAAGCTGCAGCGCACATTGCCGGGGCAGTCCGGAGGACAGTGGTTCTTCAACACCGGCGGCCGGGCCTTCACGTTGTACGTCGTCCTCGGCAGCCATCACCGCCGGGCGCGCCTGCTGCCGCAGGTGCACGCCGTCCTCGACCACCTGACGATCGACTGAGGCCGCCGCCATGCTGACCACGACCCTCGTCGACAAGGCCGCCGGCTGGCTGGAGCGCCGCACATCGCGGCGGACGTTCCTCCAGCGGGTGGCGGTCGTCGGCTCGGCGATGACGGTTTCCGGCCTCGACTACGTGCTGCGTCCGGGGACGGCGTACGCGTCGGTCTGCGGCAGCGGCTCCACCTGCGCCTCGGGGTGGACCGCACTCTGCTGCACCATCAACCACGGCCGCAACCAGTGCCCACCGGGGAGCTTCGCCGGAGGCTGGTGGAAGGCGGACGGCGCCGGCCTCTGCGGTGGCAAGGCGCGGTACTACATCGACTGTCATCCGCGATGCCAGTGCGGGTGCGGAAGTGGCACGCACTTCTGTGCGCAGAGCTGCTGGGGTTGCACGCCTCATTGCGCACACGAAGGAACCTGCGACGAGCGACGCGTGTGCCACAACGTCTTCCGCTACGGCCAGTGCAACCAGCACATCTCGTGCAGCGGCCCGGTCTGGTGCCGCGTCATCAGCTGCACGCCCCCCTGGAAGTGGACCAACTGCAGCACATCGAGCGCGACCGACGACTACACGCGATCGCACAACGCGCCGTGCCTGCCGACGTCGTGGACACCCCTGCAGGCGCGCTACCGCAGGATGGGATCGCAGGGGTCGGTGCTCGGCGCCAGCGCCTCCACCGAGTACGCCGCCACACGTGGGCGCGTGCAGCGGTTCATGCACGGCCGGATGTATCACTCCGCGGCGACCGGGACGCACTACCTGCTCGGGGCGATCGCGAACCATTACGCACACATCGGTGAGACGGGAGGTCCGCTGGGCCTGCCGACGACGGACACGCAGGAGAACGCCGACGGCGCCGGCACCCGCAACTTCTTCCAGCACGGGGCGATCTACTACCGCAGCGGCATCGGTGCCCATGCGCTGCGAGAACCGGTGTTCAGCGCGTGGTCCGCGACCGGACGGCTCACCGGCCCGCTCGGCTACCCGACGACCGACACCCGGCACGAGGCGGACGGCATCGGCTGGCGGCAGCGGTTCGAGCACGGGGGCATGGCGACCGCCACGGCGAGCGGGCCGGTCTTCTACGCGCTCGACCCGATCTGGACGACGTGGCGCAAGCTCGGCGGCCCGGCCGGACCTCTGGGGCATCTCACCACCGAGCCACAGCCCAATACCAACGAGATCGGCACACACAACGACTGCGAGCACGGCACGGTGACCACCTCACCGGCGACCGGGACGCACGGCGTCTGGGGTCCCATCTTCGACTCCTGGTCGACCGACTACGGCCGCGAGGGTGGACGGCTCGGCTCCCCCATCACCGACGTCTACGCGCTGGACGACACCCACGATCGTTGCGACTTCCAGCAGGGTTCGCTGGAGCTGGACAAGAGCACCGGCAAGGTCAGTCGCGTCTGATCACGTCGGAACCGGCACGCTCGAGCAGCCGCAAGGGGTTGCTCCAGACGACACCGCGCAGCCAGTCGTCGCCCAGACCGAGCCGCACGAGCACCTCGAGCTGGTGTGCGTACGGGTGCGGGATGTTCGGAAAGTCCGCCCCGAAGACGACCTTCTCGGCGAGATCTGCCAGGCGCGGCGCCAGCCTGCGCCCGAGATCGGCCTGGTCACCGAAGGAGTCGGTGAAGCACATCGTCGTGTCGACGTGCACGTTGTCGTAACGCTCTGCCATGTCGAGGAACGCGTCGTACTCCGGCATGCCCATGTGCGCGACGACCGCGGTCAGCTGCGGGTGGCGGGCAAGCACATCGGCGAAGGGACCGGGACCGGTGAATGCGCCGGGAGCCGGACCACTTCCCACATGCGCGACGACCGGCACGCGCGCGTCCGACAACATCGCCCAGACGTCGTCGAGCACCGGCTCGCGAGGATCGAACCCACCGACCTGAACATGCACCTTGACGATGCGAGCGCCGCCGCGAAGCGCCTTGTCGACGTACGCCGACACCGACGGCTCGGGGAAGAGCGTCATCGTCTGCACGACGTCGCTGTGCTCCCGCGCGAAATCGGCGGCCCAGTCGTTCAACGACTCCGCCATCTGCGGCTTGTGGGCATAGAGCAGCGACGAGAACGCACGCACGCCCATCGTGCGCAGACGGTCGAGCCGCTGCTCTTCGGGCCACCGGTAGTGGATCGGCCACTCGCGGCCGGTCAGCGGCCCCGCGCTGTCGAAGTAGCGCCACACCGCGTCGAGAAGGCGCTGCGGCATGAAGTGCACGTGCAAGTCGATGATCCCGGGCAGTCCGAGATGCCTCCAGAACCCGACGACGTCACCGTCGGCGCGTGGCGGCACCACGCCGTCGACCCGGGGCGCATCCGCGCCGTCGGTCACACCCGGCCCTTCGCCCGCCGGCCCACGGCACGCTCGATCTCCCGGGCGGCGTCTCGTTCGGCCAGGGACTGCCGCTTGTCGTAGGACCGCTTGCCGCGGGCGAGCGCGATCTCTACCTTCGCCTTGCCGTCCTTGAAGTACAGCGACAGCGGCACCAAGGTGAGTCCGCTCTCCTTCGTCTTGCCGACGAGCTTCGCGATCTGTTCACGGTGCAGCAACAGCTTGCGCGGCCGCCGCGGCTCGTGGTTGGTCCAGGAGCCCTGGTCGTACTCGGGGATGTGCGCGTTCTCCAGCCACACCTCGCCGTTCTTCACGTGCGCGTAGGCGTCGACGAGAGAAGCACGACCGGCGCGCAGCGACTTCACCTCCGTGCCCTGCAGCACCAGGCCGGCCTCGAGGATGTCCTCGAGGTGGTAGTCGTGCCGGGCCTTCTTGTTCTGTGCGATGAGCTTGCGGCCGGTCTCCTTCGCCACCGGTCAGCCTCTGCCGCTGGTGCCGGCGTCGGCGGTCAGCCCGGAAAGCACCTCGACCGCCCGCTCCTGGAACAGTGCGGCGGGCGCGCGTGCCGGGACGGCGACGTCCGGCTCGATGCCCACACCGTCGAGCGACCGTCCGGCCGGCGTCAGGTAGTGGCCGACGGTCAACTCGAGCGCTGAGCCGTCGGACAGCCGCGTCGGTGCCTGCACGCTTCCCTTGCCGAACGTCCGCGAGCCGATGAGCACCGCACGGCCCCGGTCCTGCAGCGCACCGGCGACGATCTCCGCCGCGCTCGCCGTGCCACCGTCCACGAGTACCACCAGGGGGATGCCGGTGTCGCCATGGCCGAGTGCGTCGAGAACGTGCGGCGCCGAGCCACGCTGGTCGTACGCAACCACCGGGCCGCCGTCGAGGAACGCCGACGCCGTCTCGACCGCCTCGGACATCAGCCCGCCCGGGTCGTCGCGGAGATCGAGGATGATTCCGCTGAGGTGCGCCATGCGTGCCCTGGCGACCTGGTCGCGCACCCAGCGACCGACACCGCGGGTGAACGCCGCGATCCGCAGCCGCTCCACGGTCGGCGAGACCATCACTGCGCTCACGTCGTCGTCACGGACAGCTGCGCGCGTCAGCCGCATCGTCAGCAGTGCCGACCCACGTCGTACCTGCACCGTGACCGCGCTGCCCACGTCGCCGCGCAGCTGCCCGACGACGTCGGCGACCGAGCGCCCGGCGACCGGCGCCCCCGCGACCTGGACAAGCACGTCGCGTGGCTTGAGACCGGCGTGCGCGGCCGGCGAGTCGGACTCCACGGAAAGGATCCGCATGCTGCCGTCCTGCGCGCGGTGCACCCACACGCCAACACCGGAGTAGCTGCCGGACAGCACCTGCTCGAAGCGCGCGAAGTCACTCGGGGCGTAGTAGGCGGACCACCGGTCGTCCAGCGCGTTGAGCATTCCTTCGACGGCCGCACGCTCGAGCTCGGCCGACGAGATCGGATGAACCGACCGCGCGGCAATGCGCTGCTCGGCCTCGTCGATCACGCTGCTGCGACGTGCGGTCGCTGGATGGCCGGAGAGAGCCATGGTGACCGCTCCCGCGGCGTACGCCGTCAGGACCGCTGCCGAGAGGGCGGCGATCCGCAACGGCTTGGCACGCGGCACCGCTCCAGGATAGGTGCCGGTCAGACGCGGCGTCGCGCGCGATCAGACCCGCAGGTAGCGCTGCAGGGTGAGCAGGGAGGTCAGGCCGGCCAGCAGTACGCCGACGACGAGAAGGATCGGCACGATGCTGAGCACGTCATTCCAGCCGACGTAGTTGACGACGTTGCCGAACATGGCGTGCACACCACCGTCGATCAGCAGCACTTTGACGAGTACGACGCCGAGCGACGCTCCGATGCCACCGATGAGGCCGGCCACCGCCCCTTCCAGGACGAACGGTCCCTGGATATAGAGGTCGGAGGCTCCGACCAGGCGCATGATGCGAGTCTCGCGACGCCGGCTCATCGCCGACATGCGCACGGTGTTGAGGATGAGCAACACCGCCGCCAGCAGCGCGACACCGGCCGCGAACAGGCCCGCAGCCTGGCCCTTGTTGAGCAACCGGAAGAAGCGTTCGAGCGCTTTCGACCGGCCCTGCACCTCGTCGACGCCGGGCATGTTCTGCACCGCGCTCGACACGACGAGGTATTTCTGCGGGTCCTTGAGCTGCACGCGGTAGGACTCCGGAAGGGCCGAGCAGGGCGTGTTGTCGACCAGCGACTTCACGTCCTGGAACTGCTTGCGGAAGCGCGCGCACGCCTGCGACTGCGACTCGTAATAGACCCGCTTGACCTGCGGGAGGTGGTTGAGCTCCGAGGCGATCGCGTCTCGCTGCGGCTGGGTGACGTCTTTGGTGAGGAAGACCGAGACCTGGATCTTGTCGAACCAGAAGTCCTTCATCGTGCTGATCTGCTTGCTCGCGAGCAGCGCTGATCCGAGCATGCCCAGAGAGATCACGACAGTGAGCACGAGAGCGGCGAGCATGCTGACGTTGCGGATGAGGCCGAGCCAGGTCTCGGACAGGATGAAGCGCAGGCGCACGAGTCGGTCTCCTCAGCGGGCGTAGCCGTAGACACCACGGCTCTGGTCACGCATGACGTGGCCGTTGTCGAGCTCGATGACGCGGCGGCGCATCGAGTCGACGATGTGCGAGTCGTGCGTCGCCATGACGACCGTCGTGCCGGTGCGGTTGATCCGGTCGAGCAGCCGCATGATGCCGACGCTGGTCGACGGGTCGAGGTTGCCGGTGGGCTCATCGGCGAGCAGGATCATCGGCCGGTTGACGAAGGCCCGCGCGATGGCGACGCGCTGCTGCTCACCGCCGCTGAGCTCGTTGGGCATCCGGTCTTCCTTGCCGGCGAGGCCGACGAGATCGAGCACTTCCGGCACGACCTTCGCGATCGTGTGCCGTGGCTTGCCGATGACTTCGAGCGCGAACGCGACGTTCTCGCGCACCGTCTTGTTGGGGAGGAGCAGGAAGTCCTGGAAGACGGTGCCGATCTGCCGGCGAAGGTGCGGCACCTTCCAGTGGGACAGCCGGGCGAGCTCCTTGCCGGCGACCCAGATCTCCCCCTGATTGGGCTTCTCCTCCTTGAGGACCAACCGGAGAAACGTCGACTTTCCGGATCCGGACTGGCCGACGATGAAGACGAACTCGCCCTTTTCGATCTCCACCGTGACGTCGGCGAGCGCCGCCCGGGCGCTCGTGGGGTAGAACTTGGTCACGTTCTGGAACCGAATCATCGCCTCGACTCTAACCGGCGGGGCTCAACCCGAGCCGCTTCTCGGCCGACGAGGTTGGGAGCGCGTCGGATCGGGGCATTCTGGGCTCGAGAACCACGTGGAAGGGAGCCGGGCATGTGCTGTGAGCGGCTCCTGTGCGCCCGGTGCGCGGCGCCGGTCGCCGACGGCGGCTGCGCCACATGCCGAGCGGCCCGCGCGGAGCTTCATCCCCACGCGGGCCTGCCCGTCACCACTCTCGTCGACGTTGTCGCCGTACTCCTGGCGCTCGCGGCGATCTTGCAGTCGCTAGCTCGCTGACACCCCGTCCTGGCGCTTGCGGCCGAGGACGTTGAGCGCTCCACCGACGGCGAGCATCACGGCACCGAGCAGCGCGGCCAGTGCGGTCGGCATGCCGGTGAACGGAAGCTGCGCCTTCTCACCCTGGACCGCCGGCTTCGGCGTCTTGGGTGTCCGGACGACCTTCTCGCCGAGGACGCTGGTGCAGTTCTTGGCGTAGGAGTGGGTCGTCGCCGTGAGCCCCGGTGCACTGACCGTGACGGTGCCGGTGGTGTCCTCCTTGACCTTGTAGGACAGCCGGACGATCTGGTCGGCGCGCACCGTCACGTGCTTCGTCGCACCGCTCGGCGTGACGATGGTGAAGGTGACCGGGTCGGTCGTCGTGTTGTCGACCTTCATGTTGGTCAGGGTCACCGAGATACCGCTCTTGCACGAGTTGGCGAAGGAGACCGCGGGATCGGTCACCGGCTGCTGCGGTGCGCAACCCTCGTTGTCGCGTGTCGCGGTCGCCAGCTGGTTCTCGCTGTTCTTGTCGTAGACGGTCACCGTCGACTTGGTCGAGTCCCACGTCACGTTCACCAGCTGCTCGCCACCCGCGGAGACGCTGATGTCCTGGTCCGTCTCGTTGCCCGCAGGGCTGATGACGAACTCGGCGTCACCGCTGCCGGCGTCGAGCGTGACGACGGCCTGGTCACAGGACGGGCTGATGGACGCCGACGGGTCGACAGTCACCGGCGGCGGGTTGACCTCCGCCGGCCCTGTGCAGGCGAACCAGTGGCTGATCGTCGGAACGTTCGTCGGCGGGTTGCCGACCAAGGGGGCATGGATGTCACCGACCGGCAGCTCGTTGGAGGCGAAGAACGAGGCGTCGTAGATGTTGTAACCGTCGCCACCCTTCACGACCAGGGCATCGATCTGCTGGCCGTCGGCAACCGCCTTGACGGTCAGGTCTTTACCGTCGCTGGCGATGTTCCAGCCGTCGGCGACGTAGTCGCCGGTTCCGCCACCGATCTGCGTCGCGTCGCTCATGCCGATCTGCGCACAGGTCGTGACGTTGCCGGAGTACGACGTCACCCCTGCCCGGTCGTCACCGGACGGCGGCGCGGGTTTGGCCGATCCTGCGAGCGCGACACCGCCGAGGAATGGTGTGACGGCGGCGGCGGCGAGGGCTCCACCGGCGAATCGCATGAGACGTGCAGAGTGCCGGTGCATCCCGACCCCTTCGACGCAGGTCAGGGTCGGTCTCACCACTGGCTCCTCGCGACCAGCTCCCGCTGTGGGAGTGGTGACCGTTTCGACCGGTCGCGACTCGTAGCCCCCCGGCGCCCGTGGGCCAGGCGCGGGATAACGGTGCGTGATCGCGCGACTGCAGTCAATGATTTGGACCGAAGTGCCGTCGTCCGACGGCAAAAATAGTCCAAGAGGATGATGCGTACCGTCGGGCAACGACACATTTCGCCAGCTTTGTGCGACCAGACATGACTGTGGGCCCCGGTCACCCGGGGCCCACAGTCACTCGCAGTTACCCGTTACTCGTCGCCGTCCTCCCGACGGCGCACCCGCGTCAGGACCGCGCCGACGCAGAGCATGAACAGCGCCAGCAGGGCTGCCGGCCGCAGCGGCACTGCCGACCCGGTGAAGGGCAGGACCGACGGCTTCGGCTGAGGCTTGACGACCTTCTCGCCCAGGACTGCGGTCACAGGGACGACGACCTGGTTGGACGGCGTCTTCTGCTGCTGCAAGGACTGGACGAATCCGACGTTGTCGATCTGCTCGGCCGGGATGGCGCCGTTGGCTGCCGGCGTCGGGCTGTCGATCGTCACCTTGAAGGTCAGCACCACGGCCGGGTCACCGGGGTTGTATGTGCCGACGTCCCACGTGAGCAGGTGCTGGCTCGCGTCGTACGTCGCGATGCAGCCGGTGGAACAGGTTGCGGAGCCGTCGACGTACGTCGTCTTGCCGGAGGTGGTGTCAGCCGGGTCGTACCCAGGGATGTAGTCGGTGACGACGACATTCGTGTGCTTGAGCTGACCCGGTGCCGGCTCCGTCATGGTGAGTGTGTAGGTGAGGGTGTTGTTGGGGTCACCCGCCGTGTAGCTGCCCGTCGTCGGCGTGACCGACTTGTTCAGCTGGAGCGGGCCGGTGAGCCGGGTGTTGGTGAACGAGATCTCTCCCGGCACCGTCACGGTCGGAGGCCCATCGCCCGGGTCCGGCGAGACCTGGGTCAACTGCCAGCCTTCCGTCGTCCGCTCGGTGACCGTGCAGACGACGTCCGTCGGGATCGGCGTGCTGGTGGCACTTGCCGTCGCCGAGTCGGCCGTGTCGATGGTCAGCGTCTGGTTGTACGCCGGGTCCTCGGCGCACTTGATGTCGAAGACGAAGACCGTGGATGCGCCGGCAACGTCGCCGACCCTCGTCTTGTCGACGGTGATGACACCCATGTCCCGCTTGTTGGTGAAGTTCACCGTGTTGGCGCTTCCGTCAACCGCAGCGGCGACCGCGGTGCCGACCGTGGGGTCCTCGCCGTGCGGCGTGACGCTCTCGAGCGTCCAGTGGGCGTAGCTGCCGACCTCGGTCACGGTGCAGGGGTCATCCGTCGGGATGACGTCAGCGGTGGATGCGCTGCCGGTTCCCTCGCTGGCGTCGATGACCAGGTCCGGGAGCAGAGACTGGTCCACACCGTCACAGGCGACGTGGAACGTGAAGGACGTCTCGGCACCCGCGATGTCGCCGTCGAGTGTCTTGACCACGGTCACGTGGCCGTAGTCACGGAGGTTCGTGACAGTGACGAGGTTGCTGTCCGAACCGGCCACGACCACGCCGCCGTCCGGCGAGACCGCCTCGAGCGTCCAGTGCGCGTAGTCGCCGGTCTCCGTCACGGTGCAGCTGACACCGGTCGGGATCACATCGCCAGACGACCACGTGTCGTCGACGGTCGGGTCGATCGACGGGGTGAACGTGTGCGAGTACGAGCCGTCCTGCGAGGCGCAGGCCACGGAGAAGGTGAAGCTGTGCTCCGCGCCGGCGACCGGACCGTCCAGCACCTTCTTGACCTCGACGCTGCCGAGGTTGCGGGTGTTGGTGAAGGTCACCGTGTTGCCCGAGCCGTCGGTCGTCGCGGAGGTGGCGCCTCCGTTGCTCGGCACGGTCTCGGTCAGCGACCAGTTGCTGCCCGGGTCCGCCTCGGTGATCGTGCAGCTGACGCCGATCGGGATGACGTCGTCGCTCGAGTTCGAGCCGGAACCGGTCGACGCGTCCACCGTGATCTGACCGGTGTAGGCGCCGTTGGCGCAGCTGTAGTTGAACGTGAAGGTCGTGCCCGCGTCCGCGATCGGGCCGGACAGCACCTTGTCGACCGTGATGTGTCCGAGGACGCGGGTGTTGGTGATGGTGACGGTGTTGCTGTCACTGTTGGTCGTGGACGAGGTGGCGCTGCCGTCGACCGGCGAGGACGTCGACGTCCAGTCGGCACCCGGGTCGGTCTCGGTGATGGTGCAGCTGACACCGGTCGGGATCACGTCGCCGGTCTGGTCGTAGCCGGAGCCGACGACCTCCAGCGTGCCGTGGTAGGTGCCACCGGCGCAGGTCCAGTTGAAGTGGAAGTCGGTCGGCGCACCGGCGACGTCACCACTGATGACCTTGTGCACCCGGATGTGTCCGAGCACGCGCTGGTTGGTGATGGTGACCGTGTTGGTTGAGCCGTCCGTCTGGGCCGAGATCACCCCACCGTTGCTCGGGTTCGAGCTCTCGAACGTCCAACCGGTCGGCGGGGTCTGTTCGGTGATGGTGCACGGCGTGCCGGTCGGGATGACGTTGTCCGTGCTCGCCGAGCCGGCGCCCGTGACGTGCAGCGTCGTGGAGAAGTTGATCGACGGGCAGGAGACGTCGAACGCGAACGTGTCGGCGGCACCGGCGACCGGGCCGTCGAGCACCTTGGTCACGGTGACGTGGCCGAGGTCGCGCGTGTCGTAGATGTCCTTGCTGACCGTGTCGCAGAGCTTGACCGGGCCGCTGATGCTGGCGGCGGCTGCCGAGTAGCCCGGTGCCGGCGTTTCACTGATCGTGTAGCCACCAGTGCTCGGGTCAACCGTCACGGGCGAGCCGGTCTGGCTGGTCTGGCCCTGCGGGATCGTGATCGACGTCGTCCAGGAGCTGGTCGGGTGGTCGACGCTGGTGATGGTGAAGCCGAACGTGGCGCCGCCGGAGGCCGTCGGAGCGATGTCGACGTGCTTGGTCAGCGTGATCGTCGGCTGATCGGCGACGACGTGGATCGTCACGTCAGCGCTGGCGGTCGCCGGGTTGTCGCTGGCGCTCGCCGTGCCGCCGTCGCTCGGAAGGAGCGACACGCCATCGCGAAGCGTCACGTTGAAGTTGCCGGGCGTGGTCGCTTTGACGATCTTCGAGATCGAGTAGTTGCCGCTGCCGGTGACACCGTTCTTGTGGAACGTGTCGGTCGTGTCGAACGCGCTCATGGCCGGCGAGCTCGTCCGCTCGAACTGGACACCGTTAGCTGCAGTGGTGAAGTTCTCGGTGTCGGTGATGTCAGCGGTCGAGTTCGACGTGGTGCTGGTCACGCTGACCGGCACCGGCGTCGAAGCCGTGTCGAGTGCGGGAAGGACGACACCAGGCTGGTCGGGGTCGTCGTACGAGACCTCTGCCGTGTTGGTCAGCGTGCCGACCGGCAGGGGGACGTCGACGAAGAAGGCCGCGGTAGCCACGCCAGGACCGCTGGAGGTGGCCGCCGGGACGGTGATGGGCTGGGGGGTGGTGATCGTCGCGTTGTATGGGCCACTTCCGTCGCTGTCGGTGACCGTGTCGGTGATGTCATGCGTGGTGAGCGCGCGGACCGACGGGTTCTGCATCGTGATCGTGCCGGTGATGTGCAGACCCGTGCCGGCGTGCTCGGTGCGCGTGTAGGTCACCGTGAAGCCGACGTTCGGCGTGGTCGGAGCCGCGGCGCAGGAGTTGATCGTGAGGCTGGCCGGGTTGGCGGTCTTGGTGATGCCCCACGTGTAGTTGGTGTTGGTCGTGGCGCTGGCCGTCGCGGTGGCGACCTGCGGTGCGATCTCCTTGACCGGGATGGACACGGTGCGCTGGCCGAGCGAGGTGTAGTCGCCGTTGAGGACCTGCGTCTGCAGCGAAGAGCCGGAGTAGAGGTGCGACCCGATGCCGAGGCGAACCTCGAAGTTCACGTAGCAGACGTCGCCGTGGCTCATGGTCAGCGTCACACCGCGGGTCAACGTGGTGTCGACGCCGCCGACGATCCCGTTCTTCGGCGTGTCCGACGAGTCGATGCTCGGGGTGGTGGTGCCGTTGCCGCAGCTGCCCTCGAAGGCGCCGCGAGGCTGCGTCGTGTAGGTGCTGTCCCAGCCCGGCTTGATCAGGTCGTAGCCGAGCTTGCCGTTCAGCATGTTGTCGGCGGCGAGCTGGATCGTGAACGTCTGATCAGGCCCGTTGTTCTGCAACGTCAGCCGGTGCGGCACGAAGTCGAGCTCGGACCAGTTCTTGCCGAGGTCGCCCGTCGTGTACGTCGACTGGTTCTGGTTGGCGTTCCAGGTGCACTGCGCGGTCGGCGCCGTGCGTCGGCAACCTTCCAGCGTCGTGTTCACCTGGACGGGGTTCGCGGCGGCGTTCGCCGCTGACGCCGTCAGGAGTGTCACCGCCGGAACGATGGCCGCCACCATGGAAATGGATGCGATCAGTGAGAGCACCCGCCGCGGAAGCCGGCTAAGCGCGTGGACCTTTGCCATCGGACACCCCTGTCGTTTCTGACTCGGTGCCGAGGTCGGTCTCACCAGTGGCTCCCCGCGACCGTGTCTGCATGTGCAGACAGGTGACCGTGTGTTGCAACGGTCGCGGATCTAAGCCCCCCCGGGCGCCTCCGAGTTCCCCCCCGAAGGCAGGGCATACGGTGCTGCTCCGGTCGCACGCGGTCAACATGTCGCAAGGCGTAATGTCCGACTTGCCAGGCTGTGGCCCCGAAGTTGATCCGTTAGTCCCCCTATGACCCCCAATAAGGACTAGAACGTTCGGGGGAACGCATCAGCCTGTTTGCTGCTGTCTTCGCCACCGGATTTCAGCATCGATGAAGGCGTCGAGATCACCATCGAGGACTGCCCCGGTGTTGCCGACCTCGAGTCCGGTCCGTGCGTCCTTCACCAGCTGGTAGGGATGCAGGACGTAGTCGCGCACTTTGTCGTTGGTGCCGAACCCCGCCGTGTTGCGGGAACCCTTCAGCTTGTCCATCTCGTCGGCCTCTTCCTGCCGGCGTACGTCAAGCAGCTTCGCCTGGAGAACCTCCATCGCCCGGGCGCGGTTCTGCAGCTGGCTGCGCTCGTTCTGGCAGGTGACGACGATGCCGGTCGGCAGGTGCGTGATGCGCACGGCCGAGTCGGTCGTGTTGACGCCCTGCCCGCCGGGACCGCTCGAGCGGTAGACGTCGACGCGAATGTCCTCGTCGGGGATCTCCACGTGGTCGGTCGCCTCGACGACCGGCGTGACGTCGACGCCGGCGAACGACGTCTGCCGCCGCGCCTGGTTGTCGAACGGGGAGATGCGGACCAGTCGATGGACGCCGTGCTCACCGGCGAGGGTCCCGTAGGCGAACGGCGCATGGACGACGAACGTGGCCGACTTGATGCCCGCTTCTTCTGCGTACGACGTGTCGTAGACCTCGGTGGGATAACCCTTGCGCTCCGCCCAGCGCAGGAACATCCGCAGAAGCATCTCGGCCCAGTCCGCAGCGTCCGTGCCGCCGGTCCCGGAGTTGATCGTGACAACCGCCTCGCGGGCGTCGTACTCACCGGAGAGGAGCGTGCGGACCTCGAGCGCCTCGATGTCGTTCGACAAAGAGGGAAGGTCTGCGGCGGCCTCCTCGATGAGCGCGGGGTCCTCCAGCTCGACAGCGGCCTGGGCGTCGTCGACGCGGCTGCGCAGACTCTCGACCCGCTGCAGGTCGCCGCGAAGGTAGGACATCCGGCTGGTCACCCGCTGCGCGCGCTCCTGGTCGTTCCACAGCTCCGGATCGGCGGCTTCGTTCTCCAGCTCGCCGAGCTCCTTGCGCAGTTTGTCGAGGTCGAGAACCGACTCGATCGACGACAGCGTCGACGCGAGGGCAGCAAGCTGCTCGCGGAGGTCGTCGGCCATGCCCCCAGACTAGTGCGGGCGAGAGCGTCGCCATCCCGGGCGCATCAGCACGCGGGCGCGGTCAACGCCGTCGTCGCAGCCGCGTCCGCGGTGACCCCGACGCGGCCGCCCTCGTGGTCCGGGAGGAGCACGGCCAGGACACGGCCGAACGGCACGGCGACCTCACCATGCAGCTGAACCCGCACCGTGTCGCCGGCGAGCTCGACATCCGGTGCGGTCAGAGCGGCGAACGTCTCACGCAGACCGGCACCTGCGTCGTCGAGCGATGCCGCGACGGCGTCCCGCGCTTGCGCGCCGTCGACGGGTAGCGTCGCGCAGCCAACGGCACCGCGATAGACGGCAGCGCGGTCAACCGCCTGCGCGCCGGCGAGCGCCGCGGCATCCGCGGCCGAAGACAGCGAACGTTGTGCCAGGAAGACCTTCGAGACGTCGACGCCGATCACGACCAGCACCGCCGCGATCAGCGTGTAGCCGATGACCAGCAGAGTGAGCGAGCCGTCATCGCCGCGGGTCAACACGTCGACCCCACCACGCCCGCGCCGGAGAAGCAGTCGAGTCGCTCGCGGTGATGAGCGGAAACCATGAGACCCGCGACGCATCGCTCACTGCACATCCATCGAGGGACGAATGGCAGCCGGACGCGCACATGCAGGTCGACGGCGAACGCGGATCCGGCGGCATAGGTGCACTCACCACAGGTCACGATGCGCGCGTCCGGAGCCCATTCCATTCCCTGGTCGCTCATGGCAAGCTGCGCGGCCAGCTCCGCGCGCTGCTCCCCGGCGCTGTCCGAACCAGCCGTCGCATAGGCGCGAGCAGCTTCCCGCGCGGCTGTTGCCGCACCGAATGCCGCCCTCTGAACGGTCACGGCCGTCAGGACGACGTACAGCAGGGGGACCATCAGGAGCAC
Source organism: Mycobacteriales bacterium (assembly GCA_035695045.1). GTDB lineage: Bacteria > Actinomycetota > Actinomycetes > JAFAQI01 > JAFAQI01 > DASSKP01. Next base: position 204,644 of record DASSEX010000051.1, read on the forward strand.
TGCCAGCCAGACGAACTCCACGATGGCGCTGCCTTCGTCGCCACGTCTCACGGGGACTCCAGCAAGGCATGTCCCGCTACGTGGACCCGAGGACCGTCGGGCAGGAACCAGGCGACGAGCGGAAGCCGGACGTCGGCCTCGACGGTGACGACAGGAGCGCCGTCCACTTGGCCCGGCGGCGCCGGCATCGCATGTGCGTAGCGAGAACCCAGTGCGCGAGTGATCAGCGCGTTGGCGCGATCGGCCCCGGCGGCGGGATTCGCCACGTCGGCGTTCGCGCCGTAGCGCGCGCCCTCGGCCACCGAAGCCGCAAGCACGTTGCGGACGTGGAAGTCGATCCCGAGCTGGAGCACTGCGAGGAACAGGAGTGTGACCAGCGACCCGACGAGGACGAAGTCGACGGCGGCCGAACCTGCGTCGCGCAGCTCGTCACTTGCCGTTCGGGTCACCGGCCACGTCCAGGGCTCCGCCGAGCAGACTGGCGAGCTTGGGTTCGGCGACCACCCACAGGGCCATGACGATGCCCGCGGTCATCAACGTCACAAGGACCCAACCAGGGACGTCACCGCGATCATCACGCCGCAAGCGGCTGAGCAGCACGACCACCCACGTCACCGACCACATCGAATTCAGCCCTCCGTCCTCACGGCACGCTCAATGACAAGTTGTAGAAACCCGGGAACAGCGCGAACACGACCGTGACCGGAAGGACCAGAAAGACCACGGGGACGAGCATCGCGATCTCCTTGCGGCCACCGACCTCGAGCAGCCGCCGTCGGTGCTCCTCGCGAACGTCGACAGCCTGGGCTCGCAAGACGTCGGCGAGCGGTGTCCCGCGGTCGATGGCGATGGCCATGCCGTCGACGAACCGCGAAAGAGCGGCGACGCCACTGCGTCGTGCCATGGCATCCAACGCAACGACAAGTGACGCACCGGCGCGCGCATCGGCCAGCGCACGACGAAGCTCCGCTGCCAGCTCGCCGGTGGTGAGCCGCGTCACCCGTTCGAGTGAACCGACCGCACCTTCACCCGCGGCCACCGCGAGCGCGAGCAGCTCGGCGATGGTCGGGAACTCCTGCAGCATCCGCTCCTCCCGACGGTCGGCCGCGACCGTCAGTGCCCGGTCACGAGCCAGCGCGCCGCCCGCGGCGATCGAGCAAGCGCTGACCACGGCGACGACGGGGTTGACGCGAGACCCGCGAGCCATTGCGAGGGCGAAGAGCGTCAGCGCGGCGAACGCGCTCGCCGCGCCGTAGATGACCTGTTCGATCCGGAACTGCTCGACGGTGAGTCGGTTGCCGCAACGATCGAGCCGGCGGCGTACCGATGCACCGCCACCGACGAACGCATCGAGCCTGTGCGCAAGGCGGACGAGAGTCGGGGCGAGGATTCGTTGCAGAGGAGGCAACAGCGTCGGGTGGAGCGGCTCATCGAGGAGCCGAGATCGCCTGGGGGCGTCCCGCAGGTACGGCGCCAGACGGTGATGCAGCCGAGGTCGGCGGAGCGGCGGGCTGCTGGTCACTGCCAGCACGAGCCCGCCGGAGCCCGTCAGACCGAGTGCCGCGCCGGTCAAAAACGCGCTCACCGCAGCACCCGTTCCTCGAGCGGAAGCCGCGCGATGCGCAGCATCAGCCGATACGCGGCGAAGGAGACGCCGCCACCGCCGGCCAGGACGAGGACACCGGCAGCGGAGTCATAGGCGACGACGGTCTCGGGCCGCAAGGAGAGGAGTGCCAGCACGACCCAGGGAGCAGCCAGTGCGAGGCGGGCCGCGTTGACCGTCCAGCCCTGACGCGTCTCGAGCTCTGCGCGAGTCCGTGCGTCTTCACGAAGGAACTGGGAGAGCGTGCGCAGCACGCGGCCGAGGTCCGTGCCGCCCACTTCGCGTGCGACGCGCAAGGACTCGATCACCCGGTCCGCGACCGGGTCGGCCAGCCGGTTCTTCAGCTCGTCGAGGCAGTCCGAGAACCGGCCGCTGGCCCGATAGTCGTCCGCGAATCTCCGGAACGGCTCACGAACCGCAGTGGGGCCGCGCTGGCCGATCTGGGCGACCGCCTCCGGGAGAGCCAATCCGGCGCGGACCGCGGAAGCGAGGTTGTCGACGACGTCCGGCCAGACGTCGCGAAGCTCGGCCGTGCGGTGACGCCGCCGTGAACGCACCCACGCCACCGGTGCGTAGCCGGCGAAGGACGCGCCCGCGGTCGCGACGACGGTCGAGTGGCTGACGATCAGCACCACTACCGCGCCGACGACAGCCGTGGCCGCGCACATCAGCCAGAGCTGGCCGGGCCTCAGCATCGAGAGACCGGCCTGGCCGAGCAGCTCCGCAGTGCGCTCCCTCGTCGTACGTCGACGTGGCTGCGCAGCCGTCGGCCGAGCTGTGGCCGTGTCCCATACAAGGAGCACGCCGACGCCGAAGAGAAGACCGAGCGCAGCGCCCATCAGGCGACCACAACCGCTTCGGCGACCGCGGTCGCGGGCCGCAACAAGCCAGGGAGATCGATGCCGGCAGCGGCGAACCGATCTGGATGCGGCGGCCATCCGTCGGCGCGAACCAGTCGTTCCCCACGAGCAATGAACAGATCCGCCGTCTCGACGACGTCCCCCTCGACCCGACCCGGCACGGCGACGATCTCGCGCACCCGGCGGCGGCCGTTCGCGTCGCGCGCCGTGTGCACCACGATGTCGACACTGGCCGCAACGGTCGGCACGACGAAACCATGCGTCACGTTCTCGCCGGCAAGCAGCGGAAGTGTGCACAGCTTGACCACGGCCTCCCGGGCGCTGTTGGCATGGATCGTGCACATGCCCGGCAGCCCTGAGTTGAGCGCGATCAACAGGTCCAGACACTCATCAGCTCGCACTTCACCGACGATCAGACGTTCCGGACGCATCCGCAGCGCCTCGGTGACGAGCCGCCGCAAGCGCACCTCGCCGGCGCCTTCGAGGTTGGCCTGTCGGGTCTGCATCGCGACGACGTCCGGCAAGGGCAGGCGAAGCTCGAAGACCTCCTCACAGGTCACGACGCGCTCGCGCGGAGGGATGGCAGCTGCGAGGCAGTTGAGCAGAGTCGTCTTGCCGGCCTGGGTGCCGCCCGCGACGATGATGTTGAGCCCCGCCGCGACTGCGGCTTCGAGGAATTGAGCGGCCTGCGCAGACAGGCTGCCCAGTTCGACCAGCTCGTCCAGCGTGTTCGCGCGAGCGACGAACTTGCGGATGTTGATCGCCCAGTGCTGCCTGGTGATGTCGGGAATCACGACGTGAAGCCGGGACCCGTCCGGCAACATCGCGTCGACGAACGGCGTCGACAGGTCCACCCGGCGGCCGGAGGACTTCAACATCCGCTCGACGAGTGACCGCACGTCGTCGGCGGTGAGGATCGTCGTCGTCAGCTCGCTGCGACCGGCACGAGCGACGAAGACCCTGCCTGGGTCATTGATCCATATCTCCTCGACGGTCGGGTCGTCGAGGAACGGTTGCAAGGCACCGAACCCGGCGACGGCGTCGAGGACGCGACGGATGGTGTCCGCGTGGTCCGCGATCGGTGGCAGCACGCTGGTCAGCGCCCGGTCGTCGTAGTCGGCGACGACCTCCTCGACCAGTCGGCGCATGCCGACCGGGTCGGCGCCGGGGTCGAGTCCACGTCGGCGGACGAGTTCGCGGACTTCGCACTCCACCGTCGCCGATGCGTCCACGTCGCGTCCCCGCCAGATCCGATCGCCGAGTGGGCTCACCCGGTCAGCGGCGGACGCTAATCACTCCCCGAACACCGAATCAACGGAGGATGTGACAGGTGTGGAGAACTGTGTCAAACGCCCGGATGGTCTGCCCGCCGCTGCACAAGCGGCGGCGACAAAACCGGACATTACGGCCGCCGCTACGAGCCGGAGGCGACTGAACCTGAGACAGTCGGCCGGGCTACGACAAAGGACTGTTGCCCCAGCAAGCGCCAGGCGAGGGGCACCCGCAGATACAGCTTGACCAAGCCCGTGCCGGTCGGCAGCTTGCCCTTCGTCGTGTAGGGGAGGAACCGCACGATCCGGTGCTCGATGCCAAAGTCGGCGAGCACCAATGCCTCCTCGAGGCTGCGGTCGTCGAGCGGGGTGATGTGGTCGAAGAACATCCAGTAGTCCGCGCCGCAGAAACGGATGTTGGGTTGCAGCACGAGTACGCGGCCACCTGGGCGAAGGACGCGCCGAATCTCCCGCAGCGTTGCCAAGATGTCCGTCTTGGAAATGTGCTCGAAGAAGTTGCTGACGAACGCGACGTCGACCGAAGCATCTGCGACGGGCCGCATCTCGGTGCTGCTGCACACGTACGCTTCCACGTCGGGGCCGGCGTACCGCTTGATGTCCGGGTTGAGGTCGATGGCGATCTTGCGGGCGGCACCGATGTTGTTGATGAACTCGCACTGGCCCGCGGCGACCTCGAGCACCGTCGCGCCGGGATCGACCCAACCCTGAAAGAAGCGCTCGCAGAGCACCTGCCACATGGCAGTGCGGCGCCGCTGTTCGTCCGAGAACCGTTCGGAGTACAAGCGAGCGAGGTCCGCCGGCTCTGACATCACTGCCTACCCAACTCTAGAAATGCGCCCAGAGCGCAGCGGCATCCGATGTAGGCGTCCACCGGCGCCGCAATGGTCAGCGCATCAGCGGATGCAGAGAAACCATATCGCGCACACGACGCGGTCATAATGCGGTGCGCAGCTCCCACAGCATCGGGAAGAACCGCAAGTCGCGTCGGCCCCGCAGGTAGGTAGCCCCGGCCGAGCCGCCGGTGCCCTGCTTGTAGCCGATCTGTCGCTCGACGACGGTCGCGTGCAAGGCACGCCACTGCGCGGAGAGCTCGTCGTGGGACATCAACCCTTCGGTCACGTCCCACAGGTCGCCGTACGACGCCCGGTCGCGAGCAACCCGGAGGAGGGAGGCGCGGACGTCGTCCTCGGTCCCGACCGGCAGGCCACGTGCGGAGAGCGCCGCGAGCATGGCGTCCCACAACGTCGGCTCGTCGAGCCGGCGCTGCAACCGCTCCCGCTCCGCATCCGTCGCCGCCCGCAAGCGGCTTGCGAAGCCGGGATCCTTGAGCCCGGACAGGAACTCCAGCTCCCGGAACTGCACCGACTGGAAGCCCGACGCCGGTGCCAGCAGCGAACGGAAGTCGAGGAAGTCCTGCGGCGTCATCGTCTCGAGCACCGGCAGCTGCGCGATCAGCACCTGCTCCACCTGCTCGACCCGCCGCAGCAGATGTCGAGCCGTCCACATCGCCTCTCCGGACGCGCCGCCTTCGATGAGCAGATCGCGCACAGTCGTCAGCTCGTGCAGCAGCAGCTTGAACCACAGCTCGTACACCTGATGGATCGTGATGAAGAGCAGCTCGTCATGCGCCGGCGGACTCGACTCCGGCGCCTGTTGCGCAAGCAAGGTGTCCAAGCGCAGGTAGCCGCCGTAGGACAGCCGACCACCCTGCTCACCGAAACGCGTCGTGTCCGACCCGGCCTCCACGCGCCGACCCTAAGCCGAGCGGACCTCCCGCAGTGGGCTGAAGACGCACTTGCGTGTTCAGCCCACTGCGGGCGGAAGACGGACGAGGTGGCTCAGCCGGCGATGGTCTGCGCCGCCCGAGCCTGCTCGGCCGAGCGGACGGTGTTGCGGCCGGCCCGCTTCGAGGCGTACAGCGCCTGGTCGGCGGCCTCGAGAAGGGATCCCGCGTCGACGCCGTCGTAGGGGTACGTCGCCACACCTGCGCTCGCGGTGACCGGTACGTCGGTCACCGCCTCCTCGACCGCTCGGCGGAGACGTTCGGCGACCTGAAGTGCCAGCGCGGACGAGCAGCCCGGCAGCACGGCCGCGAACTCCTCACCGCCGTAACGAGCCACGGTGTCGTACTCGCGACCACATTCGCGAAGAGCGGCCGCAACCTGGCGCAGCACCGCGTCGCCCACGACGTGGCCATGCGTGTCGTTGAGGTTCTTGAAGTGGTCGATGTCGAGCAGCACGACGGACAACCGTCCGTCAGTACGGTTGGCGCGGGTCAGCTCACGGTCCAATGAGCGGTCGAACGACCGCCGGTTCGCGAGCTCCGTGAGGCCGTCCGTCACCGCCATCTGCTGCATGCGCTCGAGCAGGTTCGCGTTGCGCATCGCCATGGCCGCGTGGCTCGCGAACCGTTCGGTCGTCGCGATCACTCGACGCTCGATGCGCGTGCCGGTCTCCGGCGTCTCCACGACCAGGACCCCGACGACGGCGTCCGCGACGAGCGGAACGATCGCGATGTTCCGCGCGTCCGGCATGATCGCCGACAGCCAGGGGTCGACCTCGGGATCGAGCTCGCGCACGAGCAACGTCTCGCGGTTGTTGTACGCCGTCTGCAGCACAGAGAACTCCCCGATGCGGAAGTCCGCGACGAGCGCGTCGAGCAGGTTGCGGCAGGTCAGCAGGCGCGGCTGGTCGTCGACGACCTCGAACAGCGCCATCCGCTCACAGCCGAAGGTGTCCGCGACGCTGTCGAGCAGCACGTCCCCGACGCTCAGCGGGTCGTTGGCGTCCTCGAGGGCGCGGCCCATCTGTGCCAGCTGCTCGAGCTCGTAGCGACGACGCCGCAGCTCGCGCTCGTTGACGGCGGCCAGTGTCGCGATCGTCAGCGTCAAGGTCCAGAGCGCGATGATGAACGTGATGATGCGGAACCACTCGGCATTGTCGGACTGGCCGTGCAGGATGCCGGCGCGCGATGCGTAGAAGAGGCACAGCTGCAGCAACGAGTGCCACAGGGCGAGCTTCACGCCGGTCCGGTACGACGCCAGCAGCGTCACGGCGCCGAGATGGACGAGGACGAGGTAGCGGACGGAGCCCGAGGTCCCTCCGACGAGGTAGACCGCCGTCGCGAGGTAGACCGCGTCGAGCATGAGCAGCCCGCCGAAGAGCAGCAGCCCGCGGCGGCGCATCATGCGCCAGGCCGCCTCCGCCAGCAGGCACATCGCCAGATAGCTGAGCGCGAGGAAGCAGATGTTCAGGAAGGGGATGCGCAGGTCGCCGGGGAGCAGGGCGGCGATCAGCACCGTTGCACCCGCGAGGATGGCGCGCAGGACCCGCAGGTAGAGCAGCCGCTCGTCGAGCGAAACGACGTCGGCGCGCGACCCGGTGACCGTCACCGGTGCCCTCCTCGGCTCGGTGGAGGCAGGAACTCCACGGTGTCATCGGCAGCAACGGACGCGAGGGCAAGTTTCGGATCGCGACTATCGATGCGGTTCTGCACGACCAGGAACGCCAGCACCAGGAAGAGCAGGATCAGCGGGAAGCCGGTGCCGCCTCCGGCGGAGCTCACCGCGTTGACCACGCCCTGCACGGCGTGCGAGACGTTCTCGGTGATCTTGTCGTGGATGACCGGGATCACCGCCGAGACGGCGGCCGCCGCCCCCTGCACCGTGTGCTTGGCCCCTGCCTTGATCAGGCTCGAGAGCCGGTTGATCTCGTCGAGCGGCTGGCGAGCCGCGCCGGGCGCGGTCGGGAGTCCCGGCTGGCTGCTGCCCCCGCCGTCGTGGCTGCCGCCGGCGGTCGGCGGCCCAGCCGTCGTCCCGGTGCCGGAAACGGTGCCGGAAGACGGCGGCAGCGCCGTCGCCTTTCCCAGCACGTACGTGATGACCAGCGGCTGGCTGACGTTGCCCGCAGCGTCGATCGCGTAGATCTTGACGACGTACGTTCCGTCGGGCCGCCCCGAGAGGTCGAAGCGCACGGCGCCGCCGCAACTGCTGCGGCTGGCGATGACCGTCCCGTTGCGGAGCAGTTCGCAACGGCCCGTCGTTCCCGGAGGCAACGTGAAGCCCCAGAAGGGGCTGGTGTCGGTCGATGGCGACGCCGAACCGTAGTCGAGCGTCGGCGATGGCGGCGCGACGGTGTCGAGCACGTAGCTCGTGACCGACGCAGCGCTGACGTTGCCCGCCCGGTCGGTCGCGGTGACGCGCAGGGTGTAGGTGCCGTCGGGCAGACCGGCAAGGGAGAACGTTCCGCTCGACGGACAGGCTGCGGGCCCCCAGATGACCTTGCGCCCCTGCAACAGCGTGCAGGTGAGCACCGCGTTGCGCGGCCCGCTGATCTGCCACGTTGGCGACGTGTCGTTGTCCGGCGACGCCGGTGGCACGACGGTCGGCGGGATCGGCGCCTGCCGGTCGAGGACGAAGACCGATGTCGCGGGCACGGACACGTTGCCCGCAGCGTCGGTGGCCACGACGGAGAACGTGTAGCTGTCGTCCGGCAGGCCGCTGAGGTCGACGCTCCACGGCGAGGTGCAGTCCACCGGGCCGACGATGACGACGCCGCTGGAGTCGGTCAGCGTGCACGTCGACGTGGCGCCGGCTTCCGTGGTCCACATCCACGTGGGGTTCGTCACGGGCGAGGGGCTCGCGGGCGCGGTGAGCACCGGCTGGTCGGGCGCAACGGTGTCGAGCAGGTAGGTCGCTGTCGTCGACGGACCGACGTTGCCGGCGGCATCGGTGGCGAAAACCGTCACCTCGAACTCGCCGTCGGCATAGCCGGACAGGTCCAGGGTGCCGTCCGCCGGGCACGGTCCGGTCCACACCGTCTGGAAGAAGCGCGCGATCGTGCACGTCAACGTCGCGCCCGGCTCGGTCGAGAGGGTGAACGTGGGACTCACGTCGTTCGACGGGTTGGGCGGCGGGATGACACCGGGGGCCGCGGGAGCAGTGGTGTCCAGCACGTACGTCGCCACGCCCGCCACGCTGACGTTGCCGGCTGAGTCCGTCACGGTGACGGTCAGCGTGTAGCGACCGTCAGGCTGACCTGTGAGGTCCAGCGTCACGCCGGGGGCGCACGAGACCGGCACGGTCACCGAGGAACCCGATGGCGTCGACAACGTGCAGGTCACGACGCCGCCGGTCTCGACGCCCGTCACCGTGAACGACGGATGCCTCCCCTGGCCGGGCGATGGCGTGACGCCGACGGTGGGCTCGGCCGGAGCCGTCGTGTCCAAGACATAGCTTGCGGTCGTCGACGAGCTGATGTTGCCCGCTGCGTCGACCACGCTGACGGTGACGGTGTAGACACCGTCCGCGCCCTGGATGCTCAACCTCGTCGTCGGGCCGCACGACGTCACGGTTGCCGGCGACGGCCCGGCAACGCTGCAGATGTAGGTGACGCCGGCTTCGGCATCGGTGACCGTGAACGACGGCGTCCGGTTCTGCGCCGGCGAGCGAGGCGCGGTCACCGTCGGCGCGGGTGGCGCGATCGTGTCGCGCGTCCAGGTCACTGTCGTCGTACTGCTGTTGCCCGCCGCGTCGGTGGCGGTCACCCGGAGGGTGTAGACGCCGTCGCCGAAGCCCGTCGTGTCGAACACGCCGTCAGCGGGGCAGACGCCGCTCCGGACGACGGACCCGCCAGGCGCGGTGAGAACGCACGTCAACCGCACGCCGCTCTCGCCGTCGGAGATCGCGGCCGTCACCGTCCGGGAGTCGGTCAACGTCGAGACCCCGTCGACGGCCGGAGCCGGTGGTGCGGTCGTGTCGAGTACGTAGGTCGCGCTGGTCGGTGCACTGCTGTTGCCGGCGGCATCCACCGCGACGACCGTCACTGTGTACGTGCCGTCGGCGGCGCCGGTCAGGCTCACCGTCGTCGTCGCGCCGCACGAAGTGATCGTCACCGTCGACGGACCGGACACGGTGCACGTGAAGCTCACCCCGCCCTCGGCGTCGCTGACCGAGAACGAAGGCGTGCGGCCCTGGGCCGGTGACACCGGGGCGGTCACGGACGGAGCCGGCGGCACGGTCGTGTCCAGCACGTACGACGCCGAGCCCGCGGTGCTCGTGTTGCCGGCGGCGTCGGTCGCCGTCACGTGCAGGACATACGTCCCGTCCGCCGCGCCCGTCAGGTCGAGCGTTGTGGTGGCACCGCAACTGGTCACCGTCACCGTGGACGGTCCGGTCACCGTGCACGTGAAGACGACACCCGCCTCGGCGTCACTCACCGAGAACGACGGCGACCGACCCTGCGCCGGCGACACCGGCGCGGTCACCGACGGCGCCGGCGGCGGGACCGTGTCGCGGGTCCAGGTCACCGTCGTCGAGCTGCTGTTGCCCGCCGCATCCGTCGCCGTCACCACGAGCGTGTAGAGCCCGTCTGCGAACCCCGAGGTGGAGAAGGTGCCGGATCCGGGACAGATCCCGGAGTAGACGGTCGCGCCGTGCGGGTCGGTCAGCAGGCAAGAGAGGTTGACGCCGCTCTCGTCGTCACTGATCGAGACGGTGACGCTCGTGGACCGCGTCAGGCTCGCCGGGCTCGAGACCGTCGGCGCGGGGGGCGCGACCGTGTCGAGGGTGACGGTGAAGGCGCTGCTGCTCGTGTTGCCCGCGGCGTCCGCCGCGGTGACGGTCACGACGTAGTCACCGTCTGCCGCGCTCGTCAGGTCAACGGTCGTTGTCGCGCCGCAGGCGGAGACGGCGGCACTGGCGTCCGGCCCGCTCACCGAGCAGGTGAACGTCACCGCGGACTCGGCGTCGCTCACCGACAGGCTCGGCGTGCGGTCGTTGACCGGAGTGCCGGGGCCGGTGATGAGCGGCGCGGGCGGCGCGGTCGTGTCGAGCGTGAGCGTGAACGACGAGCTGCGGCTGTTGCCGGCCGCGTCGGTCGCGGTGACCATGACGACGTAGTCGCCGTCGGCGGCTCCGGTCAGGTCAAGGGTCGTTGTCGTGCCGCACGCGGTGACCGCTGCGGGCGACGGGCCGGCTACGGCACAGTCGAACGTGACGCCCGCCTCCGAGTCGCTCACTGCGAGGCTCGGTGTGCGGTCGTTGGTCGGGGTGGCACCGGTGATGAGCGGTGCCGGCGGCGGGGTGGTGTCCCGCTGCCAGCTCACGGAGCTCGAGCTGGTGTTGCCCGCGGCATCCGAGGCGGTGACGACGAGCGTGTAGACGCCGTCGGGGAAGCCGGTCGTGTCGAACGTGCCGTTCGCGGGGCAGGCACCCGAGAACACGGTGCTGCCGCCCGGCGACGTCAGCACGCACGTGAGCCGCACGCCCGCCTCGGCGTCGCCGATGGTGAGCGTCATGGTCTTCTGCCGGGTGAGGGCGGGCGGCGTGGAGATGGTCGGGTCAGGAGGCGGCGTCACGTCGAGCACGTAGTTCGCCGACGCGGTCGTGCTGGGGTTGCCCGCCACGTCGGTCACGACGACGTCCAGCCGGTAGGTGCCCTCCGGCTGGCCGGTGAGGCCGAGCACCGCCGAGGTGCTCGTGCACGAGGTCACCGGCGCGGCCCCGCCGGGCCCGGTAGCCGCGCAGGTCACGGTCGCTCCCGCCTCCACGCCGGAGAGCGTGAAGCCGGGGGTGCGGCTGTTGCCGGGAGACGCAGGCGGGGTCACGGTGGCGGCGTTCGGTGCGGTGGTGTCGAGCGTGTACTTGAGCGTGCCGGGCGCGCTGGTCAACCCGCCTTGCCGAGCGATGACGCTCAGCGTGTAAGTGCCGTCGGTGGCCGTTCCGAGGGGACCGGTCCAGGGGTCGGGGCACGGGTCCGCGGACCCGACGACGGTGCCCGTGCTGGTGGTGAGCGTGCAGGCGCCCGTGGCGCCCGCCGGCAGGCCGAGTGCCCACTGCGGCGCCCGGTTGTTCGACGGTCCGGTGGGCCCGGACGGCGTCGGGGCGACCGGGGCCACTGCCACGCTGGAGCTGAGCGTCTTGGTCGTGCCCGTCACGTTCGCGGCGGAGTCGCCGTACGCGACGAGCGTGTACGTGCCGGCCGGCTTCCCCGCCACGGAGTAGGTGACGCTGGGGCCGCAGTCCGCGAGCGGGAAGACCACGGTGGCGCCGTAGTCGAGCTGGCAGCTCATCGGACCGGCAGGGTTCTGGCTCACGCTCCAGGTCAGCGGCGTGTTGGTGGTGGGGTTCGCCGCCCCGGTGTAGGTCACCGTCAGCGTGCCGGCGAAGGCGGCACCGGCGCCCAGAACGACTGCGGCAGCGCCGCCGGCGGTGAGCAGGAATCCGCGCAGCAGAGGACGCGACGCGGTGCGCATGCCGGCGCCCCCGCGTCGACGCACTGCGAAGACGCCCACCACCGCTAGTGCTATCGGCAGGGGATTTTGTGACCTTGATGGGCTATCTCGGCACCGAAAGGGTCACCCGGGATGGCCAGGTCGACATGACCCATCCGGCCATCCTTGACAAGGATCCTTGACCCAGTCAAGGTTGCTTGCCATGACGGAGAGGAGCACCCGATGACGTCGTCAACAGATCCGGACCAGGGCGGCCCCGACCAGGCGTGGCCGTATCCGTCCTATGCCGACCGGATCTGGCTGGGCGGCGAACGCGGGACCGACCGGGCGCTCGCGACCGTCGTCAGGGCCCTGCGAAGCCTGGTGGCGGAGACCGGGGGTCAGCCGACCCGGGAGCCGGCCGACCTGCTCGCGGCGCTCGAACAGCTCGCCGCGATCGGCGAGCGGGTCAGCTGGGCGATGCTGTCGCTCGTCGGCGAGGCGCGCAGCCGCGGGGTGTCATGGTCCGGGGTCGGCGCGGCGCTCGGTGTCACCAAGCAGGCTGCCCAGCAGCGCTTCGGCCCGTACGTCGCCGAAGCCCTCACCCGCGCCGGCGGCAATCCCTCCTGATCGCGTGCCGGGTCAGCCCATGTGGGGGTAGCGGTAGTCCGTCGGCGGGACGAACGTCTCCTTGATCGCCCGGGGCGAGACCCAGCGCTGCAGGTTCAGCGGCGAGCCGGCCTTGTCGTTCGTTCCCGACGCCCTTGCCCCACCGAACGGCTGCTGGCCGACGACGGCACCGGTCGGCTTGTCGTTGATGTAGAAGTTGCCGGCCGAGTAGCGCAGCACCTCCATGGCCTCGGCGACGGCCCGGCGGTCCTGGGCGAAGATCGAACCCGTGAGCGCGTACGTCGCCACGTCGGCGGCCTGCCTGACGACCTGGTCGTAGTCGCCGTCGTCGTACACGAACAACCCCAGCACCGGCCCGAAGTACTCCGTCGTGAAGATGTCATGGGTCGGGTCGGAGCCCTGGAGCAGCGTGGGCCGCACGAACCAGCCGTCCGAGTCGTCGGCTGTGCCACCGGCCAGCACGTCGAGGGTCGCGTCCGACTTCGCCCGCTCGAGCACCCCGGCAAGCTTGGAGAACGACCGGTCGTCGATGACCGCACCTATGAAGTTGGACAGGTCGGTCACGTCGCCCATCGTGAGGCTCTCGATCTCCCCCACGACGTCCTCGCGCATCCGCTCCCACAGGGACCGGGGCACGTAGGCCCGGGACGCGGCGGAGCACTTCTGTCCCTGGTACTCGTAGGCGCCGCGGACGAGCGACGTGCGCAGGGCGGCAGGGTCCGCCGACGGATGCGCGATGACGAAGTCCTTACCGCCGGTCTCCCCCACCAGCCGGGGATAACCGCGGTAGGAGTCGATCGACGTGCCGACGCTCTTCCACAGATGGTGGAAGACGCCGGTCGAGCCGGTGAAGTGCACGCCGGCGAGATCCGGGTCGGCGAGCGCCACCTCGGACACCGCGGGGCCGTGGCCGGTGACCAGGTTGATCACACCGGGTGGCATCCCGGCCTCGGCGAGCAGCTCCATCAGGAAGTGCGCCGCGAAGTTCTGGGTCGTGGCCGGCTTCCAGACGACGACGTTGCCCATCAGGGCCGGCGCGGTCGGCAGGTTGCCCGCGATGGCGGTGAAGTTGAACGGGGTGATCGCCAGCACGAAGCCCTCGAGCGGGCGGTACTCGACGCGGTTCCAGACACCCGGGGACGAGATCGGCTGCTCGGCGAGGATCTGCCGGGCGTACGCGACGTTGAACCGCCAGAAGTCGATCAGTTCGCAGGCCGAGTCGATCTCGGCCTGCTGGACGGTCTTCGACTGCCCGAGCATCGTCGCGGCGTTGAGGGTGTCCCGCCAGGGTCCGGCGAGCAGCTCGGCCGCCTTCAGCAGGATCGCCGCCCGGTCGTCGAAGGCCATCGAGCGCCAGTCGGCGGCCGCCGCCTTCGCGGCATCGACTGCAGCCCGGACGTCGTCCGCGGTTGCGTCGCCCAACGTCCCGAGCACGGCCGCCCGGTTGTGCGGCTGCACCACGTCGATCCGGGAGCCGGACCCCATCCGCTGCTCACCGCCGATGTTCATCGGCAGGTCGATCCGGTCGGCGGCCAGCTCCTTCAGCCGAGCCTCGAGCGAGGCCCGCTCAGGGCTGCCGGGCGCGTAGCCACGAACCGGTTCGTTGACCGGCAGGGGCGGGACGGTCACGGCGTCGAGCACGTCAACCTCCTAGACGTCCGGCATCCTCGGCGGACCTCCCCATCCTGCCCCAGCCACCGCCGAACTTCGAAGGCAGAACCGGACAGCTGCCGCGCGCGATGTTCGAATCGCCCTTCAGAGTTGGCGCGCGAGCGGGCGGGTCAGAGCGGTCAGAGCTCGTCGAGCAGGAGCTCGAGCTCCTGGACGGCGTACCAGCCGAGCTCGGCCGCCGCGGCGTCGTCGAGCGCGAAGGCCGCGTCGTCATCTCCCGCCGCGGCCGCAGGCAACGCCCGCACCGCCGCGGCAACCAGCGCCTCGGCGTCCGCCCCGTCGACGAGCGCCGACGCCCACCGCTCGACCGGCAGCGGAACGCCCACGGCGACCTCGCCGCGCGGACCCCGGGTCGGCGTCACGTCCGCGTCGGGCACATCCGCCGCGACCACGACGCGGAGCCGGGGGGCGTCGGGGTCTGCCGCGAGCAGGTCGAGCGACGCGCGGCCGGCGGCCAGCTGGGCGACGTACTCCATCTCCTCCTCGTCACCTTCGCGGTACCACTCCCGCAGCCCAGGCGACACCGCCCACGCCAGGCCGGACGGGGCGCGGCCGTCGGCGAGCCACTGCCGCAGCAGCGGCACGGTCGCCGGGACGTAGACGCGCACGGCCCGCGGGTCAGGCCGCGGGCAGGGTCGACGCGCCGTCCGCGAGGGCGTGGGCGGAGGTGCGCAGCGAGGTCTCGAAGACCGTACGGCGCCGGCGCGCATCCATGAGGTTGATGCCGATGGCCTCGAGGTCCTCCCGCCCAGGCCCGAGAACGGTCACCGACGTGCCGTGACGTCGGACCTTCGCGGCCTCGTGCAGCACCCGCTTCGTCATCGCCCGGCGGAACCTTCGCTCGACCCGCCCCACGAGCGTCGCGGGGTCGTCCATGTCGAAGGAGACCATCGGGGCGAGCACCACCACCTCGTCCAGGCCTTCCCGCGCCAGCAGGTCGAGCGAGGTCGGCGAGCAGGTGCCACCGTCGACGTACCGGCGTCCGCCGATGACCGCCGGGGAGTACCAGCCCGGGATCGCGCACGACGCGACCACGGCATCGGCCAGCGACGACTCCGGCGCCCCCGGCCGGCCGAAGGCGACCCGCCGGCCCGCTTCGTAGTCCATCGCCACGAGCCAGGTGCCCGGATGCGGTGCCCAACCGCCGTCGGGGTTCGCGGCATCGACGAGCGCTCGGACCGGGGCGAGGGTGCCCCGCCCGTGCGGTGCCAGCCCGGCGACGACCGCGAGCGGAGGCAACCGGCGGGGGTGGCGCACCGCCGCGGCGAGCAAGGCCGGCGAGCCGATGCGAAGCCGTGGCATGCCCGGCAGAGCACCGCCGCTGGCGGTGTCATGGTCGAACTCCAGCTCCGGGTCGCCGGGCGCGGTGATGCCGCGCTGGTTGTTGGCGAGGGTGTCCACCGTGATGCCGCACCCCAGCAGCGCGGCAAGCACGGATCCCGCCGACGTCCCCACGAGCACGTCTGCCTCGTGCGGCTCCCAACCACAGGTGTCCCGCAGCGCGGAGAGCGCGCCGATCATCCAGGCGGCGCCGAGCACCCCGCCGCCCCCGAGCACGATTCCGCGCCGGGGCGCGGACGCGCGGCCGCTCATCGCACCGTCTCCGCGAGCTCGCTCAACGACTCCTCCAGACATTGGGCGAGAACATCGACGTCGGGCATCGCGTCGCGATCGCCGTTGAGACCGAAGTAGACACCGCCGTCGTACGACGTCAGACCGATCGACACGGCTTGCCCGCGGCCCAGGGGCACCACGGGGTAGGTCTCCAGCATCTGCGCACCCGCCGCGAACAGCGGGTACTGCGGCCCCGGCACGTTGGTCACCACGACATTGAACAGCCGGGAGGTCAGACCTGACGCCAACCGCGCGGCAGCGGAGTGAATCGTCGGTGGCGCAAACCCGGACAAGGCGACCATAGTGTTCGCGCCGACGGCGCGGCCCGACTCCTTGTGCGCCTTCATCGCGTACGAGACCTGGTGTAGCCGGACGAGAGGACTGGGCTCCCCGACCGGCAGGTCGATGAAGTACGACGTCACTCGGCTGCCCAGCGAACCGGTGGTCGCGCCGGCGTCGTCACGGACGCTGAGCGGGACCATCGCGCGAACGGTCGTCGACGGCCGCACCGACTCACCGCGCGTGAGCAACCAGATCCGCAACGCACCTGTCACCGTCGCCAGCACGACGTCGTTGACGGTCCCGCCGTGCGCGGCGCGCACCCGCTTGTAGTCGTCCAGATCGGTCGCGGCCATGCCGAACCGGCGCTGCCCGCCGACGACGGCGTTGAGGGGCGACGCCGGCGCGGGACGCAGCGACGACCTGGCCGCGGCCAGGACGCCGGCGGTCGCGCCGAACGCCTTCTGGGTCAGCGCCCGCGCGTCGGCAACACCCGCGCGCACGGTGTCGAACACCTCGCTCGGGCGGCGGATGGTGTCGGCGACGGCGTCGACGAGCAGCGACACCGTCGACGGCTCACGTTGCGGTGTCCAGCCGTCCGCGGCGGTCGGACGCGGCTCGGGCGAGGGATCCAGGATCAGCGAGCCGATGTCGAGGACGTCGACCCCGTCGACCATCGCGTGATGGCTCTTCGTCAGGATGGCGCAACGGCCGTCCTCGAGCCCTTCGACGAAATAGAGCTCCCACAGCGGTCGCGAACGGTCGAGATGGCGCGACTGCACACGTCCGACCAGTTCGCGCAGCTGGTCGATCGTGCCCGGCCGAGGGAGCGCGCTGCGGCGCACGTGGTAGCCGATGTCGAAGGCCTCGTCGTCGACCCACACGGGGTTCGCGATGTGGCCGGGGACGAACCGCACCTTCTGCCGGTAGCGCGGGAGGAGCGCGATCCGTTCGGAGACGAGCCGGCGCAGGGCGGCGTACAGGTCGCCGGCGGTCACTCCGTCCGGCAGCCGGAAGATCCCGACCTCGCCGACATGCATCGCCGTGGTCGGGCTCTCGAGATACAGGAAGGAGACGTCAACCGGAGAGAGCCGTTCGCTCACGTGGTCACGGGCTCCTCGCCTGCGCCGTCGCGCAACGAGACCCCGAACAGTGCCTCGAGCTCGCGGATCGACTCCTCGGGGCTGATGTGGCGCACACCCACCATGCCGACGGCGACGGCACCGCGGACGTTCGGCGCGAGGTCGTCCACGAACACGCACTGCTCCGGAGCGAGGTCGAGCAGCTTCGCAGCATGCAGGTAGATCGCCGGCTCCGGCTTGCGCATGCCGACCTCGCCGGAGATGACGACGGCGTCGAAGGCGCCCGCCCACTGCTCCCGTGGGTAGTCGAGGCCCCAGGAGTTCGACAGCAGCGCGGTCTTCAGGCCGCGTCGCCGGGCGGTGCGCACGGCGGCCATCATCGGCGCCTCGTGCCGGAAGCCCGAGAACATCCGCTCGAGCAGGCCTTCCGGCTCCACCGGCCTCCCGTCGTGGGTGTGCAGGCGCTTCGCGAGCTCCCGCTCGAAGTCGGGGATGGCGATCTCGCCGCGCTCGAGCGCGTGGACGGGGTTGGTGACCGCCTCCTCGCCGTACGACGTCCCCAGCCAGTCGCGCATCACCCGGCGGAACAGCGCCACGTCGACCTCGTCGTCCTCGCACCACGACTGCATGGCGTCCTGCAGCGGGCTGGTCAGGACGCCGCCGTAGTCGACGACGAGGGCACGAAGGTCGGGCACGCCCAGCAGCCTAGGAACCGGCCGTCACCCCGTCGACGAAGGGCAGGGCGACGGCGACGGCGACGGAGAGGCGTTGCGCAGGTCGGCTGCCCTGTGGGCTGCGGTGAGCTCCTTCGACGCCAGGCCGTGGTAGTCGCGTCCGATGATGAGGGTCACCACGCGAACCTGTGCGACCTGCGCATTCGCCACCCGGAGCTGCTCGGCGACGGCCAGCGCGCCGGAAAGATCGCCGGCCGCGTGCTGCACGGCGGTCGCGGCGACCACGTGCGGCGCGTTCCCGACTCCCGCGATGCGGAACCCGCGACTGCGCAGCTGCGCGGCGACGACGTGAGCCAGACCCGCGCGCTTGGTCCCGTTCAGCACGCGGACGCGCACGCCGGCAGCAGCTGCCGGTGCAGGCGGCGCGGTGGGCTGCACGCACGGCGGGGCGACGGACCGCACCGACGCGGTCGGATTGCCGCGCCACGCTCGCCAGCCGAACCAGCCGCCGACGGCCAGCGACGCCACGACGAGGACGACCACGACAGCGTTCCGGGCTCCGTGCCGCCGGTGCCGGCGCGGAGGCGACAGGTCTCCGCGGCCTAGGACTGTCACGAGCGGCGAGCCTAGCGATGCACGCAGCGCAGAGGTGCCTGCACGACACGCAAGTCGTGGGTGAAGACTGTTGCCATTCGCCGCCAGGAGGTACGTCGTGGATTTCGCCCTGTCATCGACCGCGCAGGACTATGTGAAGCGCCTCGAGGACTTCATGGACTCGCACGTCTACCCGAACGAGCGGGTCTACGGGCAGCAGCGCAAGGAGATGACCGAGTCGGGCCGGGGTGACGAGGTTCCGCCGATCGTCGAGGAGCTCAAGGTCGAGGCACGGAGCCGTGGCCTGTGG
Source organism: Mycobacteriales bacterium (assembly GCA_035695045.1). GTDB lineage: Bacteria > Actinomycetota > Actinomycetes > JAFAQI01 > JAFAQI01 > DASSKP01. The sequence goes on from DASSEX010000051.1 coordinate 223,465, forward strand.
AACCTCTTCCTTCCTGACGTCTCCGGGCTGACCAACGTCGACTACGCCCACCTCGCGGAGATCATGGGCCGATCCCCCGCACTTGCACCGGAAGCGACCAACTGCGCAGCGCCGGACACGGGCAACATGGAAGTTCTGCACATGTTCGGGACCCCCGAGCAGAAGGAGCAGTGGCTTCGGCCTCTGATGGACGGCGAGATTCGCTCCGCCTTCGCGATGACCGAGCCGGACGTCGCGTCGTCCGACGCGACGAACATCTCGACGAGCGTGACCCGGGACGGCGACCACTACGTCATCAATGGCCGCAAGTGGTGGACGAGCGGCGCCGCGGACCCACGCTGCAAGTTCTTCATTCTCATGGGCAAGACCGACCCGACCGCGCCCGTCCACCGGCAGCAGTCCCAGATCCTGGTGCCCCGCGACACCCCCGGCGTGACCGTGGTGCGCAATCTCCCGGTCTTCGGCTATCTCGACCAGCACGGGCACTGCGAGGTGACGTTCGACAACGTGCGAGTCCCCGTCAGCAACCTGATCGGCGAGGAGGGCGGCGGCTTCGCCATCGCTCAGGCGCGCCTCGGTCCGGGTCGCATCCACCACTGCATGCGAGCCATCGGTGTCGCAGAGCGCGCACTCGAGCTCATGTGCCAGCGGGCCGTCTCTCGCGTCGCCTTCGGCAAGACCCTCGCCGAGCAAGGAGTCGTCCGCGAGCAGATCGCGGAGTCCCGGATGGCGATCGAGCAGGCACGGCTGCTGACGCTGAAGACCGCGTGGATGATCGACAACGTCGGTGCCAAGGGTGCCCGCAGCGAGATCGCGGCCATCAAGGTGATCGCGCCGCGCGTGTGCTGCGAGGTGCTCGACCGCGCGATCCAGGTGCATGGTGGCGCCGGCGTGTCCGACGACTTCCCGCTCGCCAGCATGTACGCCCACGCGCGAACGCTGCGTATCGCCGACGGCCCCGACGCCGTGCACCTGCGTTCCGTTGCGCGGATGGAGCTCGGCAAGTACCTGCAGCGCTAGCGGTCACTAGCGTCGACGTAGGGCGAGCCGGCGCCGACGTCGCCGGCTCGCCGAAGCACCGACGAGTCCTGCGGCGATGCTCTGGAGGGCCAACCGCGCGGGAGACTGCGGGGCGATCTCCGCGAGTGTTCGGCCCGCGGCGAGCGCGAGGTCGTAGGCGTCGGTGTCCATCGGGACGAAGCGGACTCCCGACAGGCCCGCGAACCGGTCGAGCGCGGCCGCGATCTCGCGCTCGGCGTCGCCCCCGCCGATCGCCGCGGGACGCACGCGGTTCACGACGCTGATCGGTGCGGCGGTCGGCACCATGTCGAGAAGCTCACCGATGCCGCGGACGAACCTCTGCAGTCCGATCGGGTCCGCAGCCGCAACGGCGAGGATTGTGTCCGCAGTCGCGAGCGAAGCGAGCGTCGCCCCGTTGCGTCGCGGCGCCGCCGTGTCGAAGGAGAGCTCCTCGTCCTGCTCGAGACAGAAGCCGCAGTCGACGACGACCACCTCAGCGACCTGACGCGCAACGGACAGCACGGCCTCGACACTGCTCGCGCGCAGCTCCGGCCAGCGATCGGCCCGGGCGATGCCGGTGAGCACACGCAGCTGCGGTCGCACCTCGAGGGCCAGCGCGTCGAGGCCAGCCGCGTCCAGGATGCCGTTGTTGGCGAGCCGGCAGGCAGCGGCGAGACCGGGCGCCTCGTCGAGCAGGCCGAGCACCTGCGCGACGACGCCACCGTAGGAGTCGGCGTCCAGGAGCAGCGTGGGCACGCCGAGCTCAGCAAGCTCTGCGGCGACACCGACGGCGACAGACGTCCGGCCCGGCGCACCTGTCGGACCCCAGACGGCGATGATCCGGCCCCCGCCGGAGGCCCCGTCCTCGTCCTGGTTGTCCGCATCGGCAGAGACCGCTGGCGCGGGAAGCGCAGAGACCGGGTCTGCGACGTCGTAAGGCGCGAGCTGCGGGGCGACGCTCGCGGCGCGCGCGAGGACGTCCGCAACCTGCACCGGTGTGTCGCCTGGCGCGACGACGTGGACGACACCGAGCGATCGCAGCCGTTGCGACTCGTGGGAGTCGTCCGTGACCACGGCGACAACGGCCACCCCGGCGACGGCGCAGCGTGTGAGCGCGTCACGATCGAGTCCGCGCAGGTCACTGCTGACCAAGGCGGCACGGGCGACCCCCGCCGTTGCGGCGGCCAGGAGCTCGGTGAGGTCAACGCAGCGGCGCACGACCTGCACGCCGTGTCCACCCCCGGCGAACGCGGCGACCAGACCGGCTTCCCAGTCCGTGGCGAGGCCGGCCGTGACGACCGGGACCCTCACGACCGGGACCCCGCCGCAGCCGGCGGGACCCGAACCAGGTCGATCACGCCGCTCTCGACGGCATGGACCATCGATGACACGTCCGACGCGTCCACGACGAGCACCACGGCGAGCGTCGACTGGCCGCTGAAGCTTCGGCTGCCTCCCTCACGGCTGTCGACCGCGGCCTGCGGCAGGACGAGCGTGGGCTCGGGCACGGCTCTTCCGGAGGCAGCGCGCGGTGTCACATAGACGTCGACGAGATCGCCGCGACCGAGGTCGGCGGGCAGGTGACCGGGCTGCACCGGCACGGTGACCATCCGGGTGTCGGCCGTCGCCGCGGACGGTGAGAGGGCCGCGGCGGGGACCAGCTCGTGAGCACCGATGACGCGGTTGACGACGTACCCGATGGGCGGCGCGGCCGATGCGGCGACGTAGTGCGAGCCTCCTGATTCGAGCCGCACCCGTGCGATCGACAGGTCAGCGGCCGTCAGCTGCTCGCCGGGCACGAGCTCATGCGCAGCGACGAAGACGGGCGTGAGGTGACCCGCGCTCGCGACGATGCGCGCGCCGGCGGCGACAGAGACGAGGACCAGCAACAGCCCGACGCCGACGCGCGCGTCGATCCAGCGCGGCAGGGTCATCCGAGCTGCGGTTGACGACACCGCTTCGGTCATCCGTCCTCCCCCTCGAACTCACGGCGGACGTGGCGAGAGAAGTTCCGCACCGACCCCCGTTCTCCTGCCGCGCCCTTGCCCTCTGTGGACGGGTGCCGCGGATTGCCACCCCTCGATGGAAGACTCGCGTTCGTGACGGGGCCACGGTTCTTGCAGCTCGCGGACGTCGCGGAGATCCTCAACATCTCTGCTGCCCAGACCTACGCGCTGGTGCGAAGCGGCGAGCTGCCCGCCATCAAGATCGGCGGCCGGGGCCAGTGGCGGGTCGAACGGCAGGAGCTCGAGGCCTACATCCAGCGGGCCTATGCCCAGACCCGCGAGTTCGTCCAGACCCACCCCTACGGCCGCGGCGAGGACGACGAGGTTCCCGCCGACTAAGCCGGTCGCACCAGCGCGATCGCGGCGCCCGCAACGGTGCGGACGCGCTGAACATCGGCTGCGCGCCGCGCAACGTCCGGAGCGTGCTCGGCCACGTCGACGAAGTCGGCGCCGACTCGGTCGATGGTGCCGGTGAAGGTGGCGCCGCCGCGGGTCACGATCGTGACGACCGCCCGGTCGCGTGACAGCTGTCGCAAGCCCGTGCCCATGCCCACCCTCCGGTCGACCTCGTCGAGCGGACGCGCCGACGTGGCGGGTAGACCGACGACGGCCACCACTGCAGCGAGCGAGACGAGGCACTCGGCACCTGCCGTGTCGAGCAGGGCCCAGTCGGCGCCCGCCCGGCTGAGCTCGCCCGTCACGAGGCCGGCCCCTTCGACGGTCAGTCCCAGCCGTACGGCGCCCGCGGCGGCGAGGCGATCGGCCAGTGTCAGTCGGGACGTCTCCAGCCGACGCAGATCCGCCGTCTCTGCCGCGCGCTCCGCGCGCTCCGCCGCCTCCGCCTGCGCATCGAGGTCGTCGAACAGCCGGGTCCATCGCACGGGAGCAGTCTCGCACGTCGAATGCAAACAGAAGTAAACGAAGGCTATTGACAGTAAACCGACGGCAAATGTAGGAATTGCCCCGAGGGAAAGGGGTCGCCAATGGCGTCCTTGGACAGCGCGTTCGGCTCGGCAGCCGCGTGGGCGGCAGCAGGAGTAGGCGCGTACCTGGTGCTGGGGCTCGTGGCAGCGTTCACGGCGCAACAGGCTCGCCGTCCCCGACCCTGGGCCGACCGGCTGCTCCTTCTCTATCCGCGGCTCCTCCGCACGATGCTCCGCACCCTCGCCGCCGGCACGCTCGGCATCGCCGCGGCGGGCATCCCGTCGCCGGCGCTCGCCGCGTCGCCGGGCGACGCCGGGCACCCGCGTCCGCCACTGGTCGCTCCCGAGCGTCCCGCGGCAGAGCCGTTCGACTGGCCGTCACCCGACGCGACGCCGCCTCCCTCGACGTTGCGGCGGCCGCCGTCGGCGCCGTACGTGACCGTCCGGCACGGAGACTGCCTGTGGTCCCTCGCCGCACGCTCGCTGGGCCGCGGCGCGACGCCGGCGGCGGTCGCCGCCGCCTGGCCGCGTTGGTGGGCCGCCAACCGCAGCGTCGTGGGAACCGACCCCGACGCACTGAGACCCGGCGAGCGGCTTCGGGTGCCGTCCGCCCCCGAGGCAGCATCCGCCACCGAAAGGAGCGCGTCATGACGACGCCCGCCCTCCGGCTCGTGCCGGCCCCGCCGCACGACCCTCCTTACGACGACGAGCTGCCGGTCACTCCGCCGCAGGTCGTCGGCAGTCTGGCGTTGTCCTTCCCGCAGGAGGACACGACCGTCGTGCCGCTGCGACTGGTGCCACCGGCCCTCCCGCCCGCTCCCGGTGGGGCTCCCCCGGATCCGACCGCGTGGGCGCGCCGTCTCGCCCAGGCGATCGTCGAGGTGTTGTCCGGCTCACGACCGCCCGCGCAGCTGTCCGCGCATGCGACTCTTCCGGTTGTTCAACAGCTCGAGCGAGCCTCCGCCGTCGCGCTCCGCCGACCGGACCGCCCCCGCCAGGCTCCCCTGGTCGAGAACGTGCACGTCTGCCTGCCGCGGGAGCGGGTTGCGGAGGTGGCCGCCGTCATCGACACGCGATCGCGCCGGCGTGCGCTCGCCCTCCGTCTCGAGGCACGCGGCGGCCGCTGGGAGTGCACCGCACTTCAGCTGTGCTGACGGTCAGGACAGCCGCGCCGGGTCAGCGGTTGCCGGGCGCACCATGGCAGCGCTTGTACTTGCGCCCGGAGCCGCACGGACACGGCGCATTGCGCGCGACGTCCCCGAAGGTCGCGTGATCCGACGAGCCGTCCGGCCGGGTCACCTCGCGCGACCGGGTCACGCCGCCCTCGCCGTCCACGGTCGGAGCGCTGTACTGCAACGACGCGGGCCGCTTGGGCTGGCCGAGGACCTGCCCGAGGACGTCGGCGACCTTCGCCCGCTCGTCGGCCTTCCCGGCCGCGGGCGTCGCCTGCTGGCTGCCGGGTGTGTCGACGAACGCCGCGGGCGCGGACGACGGCACCGGCTCACCGCGGACGCCGATGTCACCTCCGACCGGCGCCGTACCGCTGAACTCCGTCGGCTGTGCCACGCCGTCCCCGGCCGCTGTCTCGCCGGGAACCTCCACGTCCAGGTTGAACAGGAAGCCCACGGACTCTTCCTTGATGCCTTCCATCATCGCGGCGAACATGTCGAACGCCTCGCGCTGATATTCGACGACCGGGTCACGCTGGCCGTAGCCGCGCAGCCCGATGCCTTCCTGCAGGTAGTCCATCTCGTAGAGGTGCTCGCGCCACTTGCGGTCCAGGACCGACAGGATGACCCGGCGCTCGAGCTCGTGCAGAACCTCTGTACCGAGCTCCTCCTCGCGACGCTGGTAGGCAGCCAACGCGTCCTGACTCAGCTCCTCGATCATGAACTCGCTGGAGAGACCGCCGCCGGAGCGCTCTTCGAGCTGCTCGGGCGTCATGCTCACGGGGTAGAGCTGCTTGAGGCCGGTCCACAAGGTCTCGAGATCCCAGTCCTCGGCGTAGCCCTCGCTCGTCGCACCGCGCACGTAGTCGCTGATGACGTCCTCGACCATGTGCACGACCTGCTCGTGCACGTCCTCGCCGAGAAGGACCCGACGACGCTCCTCGTAGATGACCGTGCGCTGCTTGTTGAGCACCTCGTCGTACTTCAGGACGTTCTTGCGGATCTCGAAGTTCTGCTGCTCGATCTGCGTCTGCGCGCTGCGAATCGAGCGCGACACCATCTTCGACTCGATCGGGACGTCGTCCGGCAGGTTGAGCCGGTCCATGATCGCCTCGACCATGTGCGCGTTGAACAGCCGCATGAGGTCGTCGCCGAGAGAGAGGTAGAAGCGGGACTCGCCGGGGTCGCCCTGCCGCCCGGAGCGACCGCGCAGCTGGTTGTCGATCCGTCGTGACTCGTGCCGCTCGGTGCCCAGCACGTAGAGGCCACCGAGTCCGACGACCTCCTCGTGCTCCGCGGCGACCGACGCCTTCGCCTTCTCCAGCGCGGCCGGCCAGGCAGCCTCGTAGTCGTCCGGCGTCTCGACCGGGGAAAGACCGCGTTCGGCGAGCTCGGCCGCGGCCATGAACTCCGGGTTGCCGCCGAGCATGATGTCGGTGCCTCGGCCGGCCATGTTGGTCGCGACGGTGACGGCGCCCTTGCGTCCGGCCTGGGCGACGATCTGCGCCTCGCGCTCGTGGTACTTCGCGTTGAGGACCTCGTGCGGGACACCGCGACGAAGCAGCAAGCCGCTGAGGATCTCGCTCTTCTCCACGCTCGTGGTGCCGACGAGGACGGGCTGGCCCTTCTCGTGCCGCTCGACGATGTCGTCGACGACCGCCTGCCACTTGGCCTCTTCGGTCTTGTAGACGATGTCGGCCTGGTCGAGGCGGACCATGTCCCTGTTGGTCGGGATCGGGACGACACCGAGCTTGTAGACCTGGTCGAACTCCGCCGCCTCGGTCGCGGCGGTGCCGGTCATGCCACCGAGCTTCTCGTAGAGCCGGAAGTAGTTCTGCAGGGTGATCGTCGCGAGAGTCTGGTTCTCCTGCTTGATCTCGACGCCCTCTTTGGCCTCGATCGCCTGGTGCATGCCCTCGTTGTAGCGACGGCCGTGCAGGATGCGGCCGGTGAACTCGTCGACGATGAGCACCTCGCCGTTCATGACGACGTAGTCCTTGTCGCGCTTGAACAGCTCCTTGGCCTTGATCGCGTTGTTGAGGTAGCCGACCAGCGGCGTGTTGACCGCCTCATAGAGGTTGTCGATG
>DASSEX010000052.1:0-65152 GCA_035695045.1 Mycobacteriales bacterium
GTCGGACCACCTGATTGGGTTCACGTCCCGGTGTCACCCGATGACACGCTCCCGTGTGTCTCCTTCGGCGCGTTTCTCATCGGAGGCACGCCACCCATCGCACTGCTGCTCCGCGGCCCAGACCCGCAGACAGGCAACGCCTTCGTGCAGCTCGAGCTGATCACCGCCGACGCGGACGTCGCCCGAGACCTATTCGCCGAACTGCGGCGGCTCGCAATCGAGCTCTCCCCCGTTCGCGGGCAGATCGTGACGCTCGCGCCGCCGGACCGACCCGGCGGGAGCCCGATCGCGTTTCTGCGTCGCCCACGTCTGGAACGCGACCGGCTGGTGCTGCCCGAGGACTCGCTTGCGGCCGTCGAGCGCCAGGTGCTCGAAGTGGCCGAACTACGGGACCGGTTGCGCGGCGCCGGCCAGCACCTCAAGCGAGGTCTCCTCCTCTACGGCCCGCCGGGAACCGGGAAAACGCACACGGTCCGCTACCTCCTCGGACGACTCGAGGGAGCCACCGCCGTCGTACTTTCCGGCGTCGCTCTCCACCAGGTCTCGGCGGCGTGCGAGCTCGCCAAGCGCCACCAGCCGTCGGTGGTGATTCTCGAGGACGTCGATCTTGTCGCGGGCGACCGCAGTTTCGGACCGCCAGGCAGCAACCCGCTGCTGTTCGAGGTCCTCAACCAGCTCGACGGTCTCGGTGATGACGTCGATGTCGTGTTCATCCTCACCACAAACCGTGTCGAGGTGCTCGAGCGGGCGCTCGCCGAGCGACCCGGACGCGTCGATGAGGCTGTCGAGATCGGCGCGCCGGACGCCGCAGGTCGCGAGCGACTGCTGCGGCTCTACGGCGCCGACAGCGGCCTCGGCGACCTCGAATTGGCGGCCACGGTGGAGGCGACGGAAGGGCTGACTGCCACTTTCTTGCGAGAGCTGACTCGCCGCGTCGTCATCGCCGCGACAATGGCTCGCCCCGATGAGACACCGATCCGTGTCCAGCAGGCGGATCTTGACGCGGCTGTGGCGCAACTGCAGACCAGTCGTGCGCAACTCACACGGGCGCTGCTCGGCGAGGAGCGTGGAATCACCGAGCCCCCCGGTCCCTACGTCGAGCACGGCTTCGTTGGTCTGAGCATGCGCCGACACGGTTTCGCCCGACCCGGTCTCGTCCACATGGCCGAGGACGCAGGACCGACGACCGTTCCACCTGGTTGGGACAGCGACGACGGATGACGCCGGAGGCTACCTATCCTCCGGACTCCCGGGCCTGCGCCAGTAGTGCTGTCAGCTTGGGGTCGAAGTGACTGCACGAGTCACGAGGGATGTCGACCAGAATCTGCGTCGCGGGCGTCTTGGCCAGGATGGTCTGGTCGACGTCTGCGTACGCGGCGCAGGGCATGCCGGAGCGATAGCGGTCGCCCGGGGTCGCCAAGCCGACGATGATCGGTTCGAACAGACGGGACGCCGGAGTGATCTCCACGGGCTTCGTGCCCTTTGGCCAGATCGGGCACAGGAGCAGTTGCGTGACCTCGGCGCGATCGACCTGGACCGCCTGTTGCTTGCGAGCGGCGCACGTGAACGAGGAGGCGACGAAGCCACGAACGTGGTTGCTCGGCGAGTAGGTGTGTACGTCTGCGCCACCGGCGCCGCAGGCACCGAGCAGGGCGGCAGCGGCAACCGTGCTCAAGACTGACCGGGGGCATGTCGCCACCTCAGTATGACGCTCCGGCACGGCGGCTGGTTTCACCGCGCTCTGCCGCCACGATGGCCCGCACGAGCGGGCGTCAGAACTGTCGCTACTGCTCGCGTCTGCGGCGACCTGCCACGCAATGAAGCGGCACCTCCTCGTGTTCGCCAAAGGTGTCCTTGGCGCAACGAGCTCACGGCGTGCACTCGCTGTAACGTCCGCGGCGTGCCGGTGGTCGTTGCCCTCATCGCGGTTGGGTTTCCGCTCGCGTTGGGAACCCTGGGTACGGCGTTCGTGTACTCACAGGCGCGTTACGGCGCGGCGGTGATGGCGGCTGCTGCGATTTGGGTCTTCTTCGCGGCGATAACGGCGTGCGTGTTCTTCGAACTCGGTCGCCGTGCGCGGCGCCGCCGGCGCAACCCATGGCAATGGTTTCCAGCGTCGCTCCTCATCGTCGCGGCACTCGCGGTCATCTTCTTCCCAAACCGGCCACTCTCGCACGCGGAGCGGACCGCCTGCCGCCGCGGCAATGCCGTCCTCCAAGTCCTGAGCAGCGACCCCCACGACGCCGAAGCGCGCGTCCTCATCCGAACCCTGCGGCCAACGCCGGATCTGCGCCCGCCGATCCGGGCTGCGGTTACGGAAGCGCGCACCGCCGACCCCAAGCGTGCTCTCGCTGATCTGCGCGCCGCGTGTGTATAGCGCTTTCCTGGAAGGCGGCCTCCGACCCGGTGACCGACCCTTCTCCACCCGCCGTCGGGAACTCTGGCGAGGGACGATAGCGCCGGTGTCGAAGCGGCAATTCACACGACGCGCGGCGACGGGTAACGGCAGTTCCACGCTGATCGCCATGCCGGTGAGCAAGGAGCCTCTAAGTCGCATCTGCCGCTCTTGGCGACAGGCGGCTGACAGTCGCTAGTCGATCTTGGTTTCAGTCCGCATTCAGTCCGCATGATCTTGGTCAGTCCGCAGAAAGTCCGCGAAATTGCGGACTACAGCGGTGTCATACGGTCACTAGCGGATCAAGCAAAAGCCCAGGTCAGAAGGCAGATTCGGCCGGATCGAGCGGTCAGGAATGACCCAGGTAGAGGAAGCCGTAGGCCTCGTCGCGGAAGGTGATACCGGCGTCTCGCAATGGCTGGTCCCAGTCGCCGACGCACGAGGGGTCAGCGCCTTCCGACCCGTGGTCGGACGTCAGCAGGAACGTCGTCGACGACAGCGCGCCGATCCGCTCGAGATGGTCGAGGAAGACGCCGAGGCGCTTGTCGGCATCGCGCATCGAGTTGTGAGCGACGTCCGAGTGCGGGCCACCGGCGTGGTGGCCGGTGTCGGTGAGCAGCGTGTTCCACCACATCAGCCGAGGCGCCTCGGCCGTGCTGGGCCACAGCGACAGGACCTGCTCGAGCCCGATCGCGTCGACCGATGAGGACCAGGCGTAGTCCTTGTCGTCGAGCACGTGGTCCTTCGTCGAGTGCTCGTCCTCGAGGGGGTCGGGCAGCAGGGAGTTCATCGACTTCGCGCCATCGCTCGACCCGCCCGCCCGCACGAGCTCGAACGTCGAGTAGTCGGCGCCGGTGTCGACCGGCTCGTTGACGGAGGCCGTCGAGCCGTCCACCCGCTCGAACACGGTGCGGATCCCGGGCTCGAGCCATTCGCTCCAACGGTGCCACGTCGCAGCATCGTTGGTCAGCACCTGGGCGGCGGTCCGCCGGTCGAAGTAGGCGTTGTTCACGATGCCGTGCCGGCCGGGCCCGACACCCGTCAGCGCGGACGTGTGGTTGACCAGCGTGACGCTCGGGAACTCGGCGATCGACCCGCCACTGAAGGCACATCCCTGCTGCAGCAGCCGCGCGACGTTGGGCAGATCTCCCGAGCGGGCCAGCGCATAGAGCGAGTTGGAGTTGCACCCGTCCCAGAGCAGGCCGACGACGTGCCGCGTCTCGTTGGGTGCCAGTACGTCGACAAGCGCCGCACCGTCCATGTCGGACAGCGCGCCCAGCGGAACGCCTGCCAGCCACGCCAGCGTCGGTGCGACGTCGACGACGCGAGCCGACAGCGGCAACAGACCGCGGCCGGTCACTCCCGCGCCGGCGAGGACAAGCGGCGCTCGCGACTGCACGACCGACAACGATCCGTGCTCACCGAGATGGCCCCCCTTCTCCGGCCAGTGGTGCCTGCCGGTGTGCACGACGGCCACGTCGGGCGCTGCCTCGGCGGCGAACAAGCCGGACAGCCGCGCGAAGGCGTGCGGGTAGGAGTTGACCTCGTTGCTCGGCGAGCGGTCGGCGAGCTCCGACGTCAGCGGCGTGAACGCGAGCGGCTCCTGCGACGCGACCGGGTCACGGCCGTGCAGCACCTCCGTGCCCTCGGCGGTCAGCCGCGACGAACCGGCGCTGTTGGCGACGTACACGGCGTCGCCGTCGGGCCACGCGACGAGGTCGACGACGTGCGACAGCGACGCATCACACAACACCTCGACGGCGCCTTCACGCATCGCGAGATCAACGGTCACCGTCATGCGGCGACCCTAGACGACATGCGAACGCCCCGTAGACCTCACGGGATCTACGGGGCGTTCGTTCTCGCCGGCACTAGAGGCTGGCGAGGAGGGTACGAGCCCGGCGGGATGCGGACTCGGCCCGGCGCTGCAGCCGACGAGCGGCGGCGAGCCGGCGAGCGGCAACGACCTGGCGCTGTCGCTCTTCGTGAACGGCGCGCTGGCGCCGGTCGGTCTGTCGCTCGAGTGCGAGCGATTCGTTGAGCAGCAACATGGCGGTTTCTCCTGAAAGACGTGTGTTTGCGTTGCGCAGCTGAGCGTTCGTTAGCGGCGTCGTGCTGAAGTAGCCGGCGGTCACGCGGCGATCTCGTTCTTGCGCGGGCGTCCCCGTGGCCGCTTGCGCGGCACGACGACTCCCTGCAGGACCAGCTCGCCACCCCAGACGCCCCATGGCTCCCGGCGCTCGAGCGCGTCGGCGAGACAGGTGGAGCGGATCGGGCAGTCGATGCAGAGCGCCTTGGCGCGCTCGACGTCGACCGGCGACTCGGCGAAGAAGAGGTCGGGATCGACCAGGTGGCAGGGCAACGCCTGCTCCCGGTCAGCCTCGACCACTGCGGTGAGGGACATCGGCTCCACCTCCTTGTGGTGTCGACGGGCTTCGGGATCGGATCGGACAAACAGAAAGGCCGCGGACCCTGTTCGGGTGCCGCGGCCTGGAGTTCGCCGGTCTTGTGATGGTTCAGACCGGTGGGCTCCAGGCGGATGCGCCACCCTGGGCGTCATTGCGCGTGACGGAGGCCTTGTACGCCGTCGCACCGCTGCGCTTGGCAGCGGCGGCAGCGAACGGCACGAGGCCGTGCGCCATCGGCGAGAGCTCGACGGCGGGCATGCCGCAACGCGTGGCGGCCACAGTGATCTCAGACACTGGGCACCTCCTTCACGCGTTGGCGAAACCGTTCGCGGGCGACCATAGCGCGGCCGTGAGACCGAAGCAACGAATTATTTCCGGTGCGTCATGGGCAAGAGCAACAACATGCGCTTGGGCGGACCGGTCGACACGTCGCAGATCGAGGACAGGCGAGGCGGAGGCGGGCGCGGCCTCGCGGTCGGCGGCGGAGGGCTCGGCGTCGTCGGCCTGATCCTCGCTCTCGTCTTCGGGCTGACCGGTGGCGGCGGGGGCGGAGGAGGGAGCAGCGACCTCAACCAGATCCTCCGCCAGCTGCAGCCGGACGCCGGCGCCGCGCAGGGTGACGCGCAGCCGCTCGACTGCTCGCAGGGGGCGTCGGAGTCGACCGCGTGCTTCGTCACGGCCGTCGTCAACGACGTACAGGCGACGTGGACGAGGATCTTCCAGCAGCAGGGCCGCCGTTACCGGGACACCAAGCTGGTCCTCTACACGCAGGCGACGCCGACGCAAGGCTGCGGCGAGGCGAACTCAGCGGTCGGTCCCTTCTACTGCCCCGGCGACGAGAAGGTCTATCTCGACCTCGGCTTCTTCCAGGAGCTGCGCGACCGCTTCGGCGCACCCGGCGACTTCGCGCAGGCCTACGTCATCGCGCACGAGTTCGGCCATCACGTGCAGGACCTGCTCGGGACGATGCAGAAGGTCGACCGGGTCAGGCAGAGCGACCGCTCACAGGACAACCCACTGTCGGTGCGGCTGGAGCTGCAGGCCGACTGTTACGCCGGCGTCTGGGCGCACGAGAGCTCGGTCCAGCCCGACCCGCACGACTTCACGGAGGCACTCGACGCGGCCGCTGCCGTCGGCGACGACCGGCTGCAGAAGCAGGCCGGTCAGCGGGTCAACCAGGACACGTGGACCCACGGCAGCTCCGCCGAGCGAATGCACTGGTTCCAGACCGGCGCGAAGGCCGGCAACCTCGCCGACTGCAACACCTTCGCGCAGGGCGCGGTCCCGTAAGGGTCCGCCGCCGATGTTGAGTGCGACGTAATCCCCCTAAACCGCACCCTCGACAGGGGGATTACGTCGCACTCAACCGTCTTGGTGGTCGGTGACGATGCGCAGGATGTCGGTGGCGTAGAGCTCGAGCTTCTTCGGACCGACGCCCTGCACCGCCGCGAGCTTGCTCGCACTGGTCGGCCGGGCCGCTGCGATGTCGACGAGGGTGCGATCGCTGAAGACGATGTACGGCGGCATGCCCGCTTCGTCGGCGGCAGAGCGACGCCACTCCCGTAACGCCTCGAACAACGCCGCATCCTCCGGCGGCACGGTGTCGGCCGGCTTGACCCGCTTGGCAGCCGGCGCCGTGCGCGTCCGCTCGCCGGCCACCGGCCCCGGTCGCAGTCCGTCGAGGAACCGGCTCGGCTTCCGCGACCGCCGGCCGCCGGCCGCGCGGGCCAGCGCCCACGACAGCGACAGGTGGCGACGAGCACGCGTCATCCCGACATAGAGGAGACGTCGCTCCTCCGCGATCTGCTCCGCGGTCGACGCATGGGTGATCGGCATCGTCCCGTCGACCAGACCGACGAGGAAGACGGCGTCCCACTCGAGCCCCTTGGCGGCGTGGAACGTCGCCAACGTCACGCCCTCGACGACCGGCGCATGCTGCGCATCCATCCGCGCCGCGAGCTCCTCGACGAAGTCGTCCATCGTCGCTCCGGCGGATGTCGCGACCATCTCCTCGGCCAGGCCGACCAACGCACGCAAGGAGTCCCACTTCTCGCGCGCGGCGCCACGCGTCGCCGGCGGCTCGGGTGTCAGACCGGCCGCCCGCAGGACCTCGGCAACCGCGTCCGGCAACGGGAGGTCGCTCACGTCGTCCTGCGCGGCGCGGGTCGACGCGCGCAGCAGCACGACGCCCTGTCGCACCTCGGGTCGCTCGAAGAAGCGCTCGCCGCCCCGCAGCTGGTAGGCGATGCCGGCATCGGACAGCGCGGCTTCGTAGACCTCCGACTGGGCGTTGATGCGATAGAGGATCGCGATCTCGCTGAGCGGAACGCCGGCCGCAGCCAGCGCCTTCACCTGACGAACCGCACCGGCTGCTTCCGCCGGTTCGTCGTCGTACTCCGCGAACCTCGGGTCCGGCCCGTCGCCGCACTGTGCCTGCAGATGCGACTGTCCGCGCAGCAGCGTGTTGGCGAGCGCGACGACCTGGTTGGTCGAGCGGTAGTCGCGCACGAGCTGCACGACCTCCGCCCCGGGGTAGCGCGAGGGGAACTCCAGCAGGTACGACGGCGACGCGCCGGTGAAGGAGTAGATGGTCTGGTTCGGGTCGCCGACGACGCACAGGTCGACCCGGTCGCCGAGCCACGCCTCGAGCAACCGCTGCTGCAACGGGTTGACGTCCTGGTACTCGTCGACGACGAAGTGCCGGTACTGCGCGCGCACCTCCTGCGCGATCGACGGGTGCTCCTCGATCGCCGCGGCCATCAGGAGCAGGAGGTCCTCGAAGTCGAGCTGGCCGCGGTCGCTGTTGATGTCCTCGTAGGCGCCGTACAGCTTGGCGACGGTGACGGGCTCGTACGGCGGGGTCCGGCCGGCGCGAGCCGCCGCCTCGGTGTAGCCGTCCGGCGTGACCAGCGCCGCCTTGGCCCACTCGATCTCTGACGCGAGGTCACGCTGCGTCGCGGGGTCGAGCGAGAGTCGCAAGCGAGCCGCCGCGGCACGGATCGTCGGCAGCTTGCTCTCGACGATCGTGGGCCGGCCACCGGAGGAGATCCGCGGCCAGAAGTACTGCAGCTGCCGCAGCGCGGCCGAATGGAACGTCCGGGCCTGTACGCCGCCCACGCCGAGCGCACGCAGTCGAGAGCGCATCTCTCCCGCAGCCCTGGTCGTGAAGGTGACCGCGAGGATCTGCGCCGGTGCCGCGACGCCCGCGTGCACCATGTGAGCGGTGCGGTGGGTGATCGCCCGCGTTTTGCCCGTCCCGGCACCGGCCAGAATGCAGACGGGGCCGCGGAGGGCCTCCGCCGCCTGGCGCTGCTCAGGGTCGAGGTCCGCGAGCACGTCAGGGGGCACGGGAACATCCTTGCAGGGAAGGGCGTTGCGCAGACCGTGACGAACCGCCTCACGATGTACAGCACCCAGTGGTGTGGATATTGCGTGCGCCTCAAGCGCGCCCTCGAGCGCGAGGGCATCGAGTTCGACGAGGTCGACATCGAGCAGGACCCGGCGGCTGCCGAGTTCGTGATGTCCACCAACGGGGGCAACGCGACCGTGCCGACGATCCTGCTGCCGGACGGCACCACGCTCACCAACCCGCCGCTGCCGACGCTGCTGTCCGCCGTCCGCGCCGCCTGACCGCCGCCGATCCGGCGTCACCGGACGGGCTCCGGCGTTCATGCGTGTGAGTGCGAACTTCGTTCGGTTTTCCTTGGCTATTCACGACTTTTCGTGGATCCCTGTCCGGACGGCAGTTCATCGGTCACCATGAAGCAGTGCTCGGCGCCTCTGTGCATCACCCTGCGGTCACCGCGGTCCTCGCGGCCGCGGCGGATCTGCTCGGCATGGAGGTCGTCTACGTCAGCGGCATGTCCGAGGACGAGTTCCGAGTCGAGCGACTCCTCGGCGAGCTGCCGGGGGTCTACGAGGGACTGACACTCCCCCGGGCCGACTCGATGTGTGATCGCATGCTGGCGGGCGCGCCGTCCTCGACCGCGGACGCGGCCAACGAGCCGGCGTACGCCGACTCCCCCGCGCGCGTCGCGTTCGACGTCTGCTCCTACGTCGGCGTGCCGGTGCGAGCTCCCGATGGCCGCCCCGTCGGCACGCTGTGCGGCATCGACCGTGGTCACGTGCCTGTCGCCGAGGACGCGCTCCAGCTACTCCAGCTGCTGGTGCGCGTGATCGAGGCGCACCTCACCGGCAACGAGGAAGCCACGGTCATCCGCCGCACGCCGACCGGCTGGCAGGTCGGAGACGACGAGGAGAAGGACCTCACCAGCGCGATGGTCCTGGCCGATCTGCTCGCGGGTGATCTCGCCGCGGCCGGACGTCCGCCGCGCGCCAGCAACGACGGTGACGAGATGGAGCGGCTGCGGGTCGCCGTCGGGCAGCTCGAGCACGCCCTCGCCGCGCGCGTCGTCGTCGAGCAGGCCATCGGCGTGCTCGCGGAGCGGCAGCATCTCGCGCCACGCGCGGCTTTCGAACGCCTGCGCAAGGCCGCTCGCTCACGCGGCCGCAAGGTGCACGAGCTGGCCAAACAGGTCGTCGCCTCGTCGACCGACCCGTCCGTGCCGCTCCCGCCCGAGCTGGCCGGACGCCGCTGAGCTCGTCCCACCCGTCGCCGGCCTCGCCGGTGCCGATGTCGCCGTCGGCGATCGTCGAGCGGATCGCCGAGGCGATCGCCGCGGTCCCCGGGCCCGTCCGGGCCGCGATCGACGGGCCGCCGTGGTCCGGGCTGGACCTCGCTTCGCATCTTCCGGAAGCACTGCTCGCGCGCGGTCGGACGGCGTACGTCGCCGACGTGCGGGACTTCCTTCGCCCGGCGTCGGTCCGGTTGGAGCGCGGTCGGGACGACCCGGACGGGTACTACGAGGACTGGATCGACATCGGCGCGCTGCGGCGCGAGGTGCTCGAGCCCCTGGACCCCGGCGGTTCGAGGCGGATCCTGCCGACGTTGTGGGACGTGACGCGCGACCGCGCGACCAGGGCCGCCTATGTCGACGTACCTGCGGACGGTGTGGTCATCGTCGTCGGCTGGTTCCTCCTGGGCGCGTGGCTGCCGTTCGAGCTCACGGTGCATGTGTCGCTCAGTGCCGGTGCCCGACGTCGGCGCGTACCGCCCGGCGACGCGGCCCGTGCGCTCCCGGCATGGCAGAGGTACGACGCCGAGGTCGAGCCCGCGTCCGTTGCAGACCTCGTCGTGCGAGCCGACGACCCGGCACGTCCGGCCCTCATCGACCGAGGAAGTCGTTGATCTCGCTGACCGTCTGGTCCGGCTGATCGGTCCAGAAGACGTGGCTCGCACCGTGCAGCCACTGCAGCTTCGCGCCGGGAATCGCCTCGGCGATGAGCGACGCGTTGGCCGGCTGCACCAAGCGGTCGGCATCTCCGTGCAGCACCAGCGTCGACACCCGTATCTCGGCCAGCCGGCCGAACGTGCCCTGATGCCGCCGCATCGCGTCGAGCTGCCCCCAGTAGGCCTTGGCGCGCAACGGATACCGAAGCCGCACCTCGACATCGGCGTCGATCGCCTCGCGTGGCGTGCCGGCGGCGTAGACGAACGGAAGCGACGCGTCGATAGCGGCCCGCGCGGACTTGGGCACCCGGTCCATCAACATCGCGGCGGCGTCCGGGTCCATCCGCGCCGCCTCACGACCGCCGGGATGCGTGCAGCCCAGCACGAGCGATGCGACCCGGTCGGGATGCCGGAGCGCAACCTCCTGCGCGATCAGCCCGCCCATCGACACACCGAACACATGCGCCTGCGCACCACCGGCTTCGTCGAGCACCGCGATGGCGTCGTCGGCCAGCTGCTCGACCGTCCACGGCGGCTCCGGGACGCTGCTCCGGCCCACGCCCCGGTTGTCGAACAGAACGACCCGTCGTGCCGAGGCGAGGCCCGGCAGGATCCGGTGCCACATGTCGGCGGTGTAGCCCAGGCCCTGGATCAGCAGCAGCGGCGGATCGCCCGCGCCTTGCTCGTCCCACCACAGCGACGCATCACCTGACTCGACAACCGGCACGCGGACCATTGTCCGGGTCCCGCTACTTGCTACGGTCGCGGCCGTGCCCGCGGACATCACCCAGATCCTCGACGACCTTCGTGCCGAGCACGCCGATCTCGATGCGCTCGTCGCCGATGCCGACCTCGCGACACCGACACCTGCCGCGGGGTGGAGCGTCGGCGACACCGTCGGCCACCTGTGGTTCTTCGACCGCGAGGCGACCCGCGCGCTGACAACGCCCGACGAGTTCGTCGCGAGCGTGCAGCAGGCGATGACGTCGCCGGAGGAGTTCCTCGCGCAGCCGGAGAACGAGACACGCGCCCTCGGCGACCGGTTGCCAGAGGTCTGGCGCGACACACGCGCCGACCTCCTGGCCGCGCTGTCGGCGGCGGATCCGTCGTCGAAGGTTCCGTGGTACGGACCGCCGATGTCGCCCGCGTCGTTCGCGACGGCGCGCCTGATGGAGTACTGGGCGCACGGCCAGGACATCGCCGACGGCCTCGGTGTCACGCGCACACCGACCGCGCGCCTGCGCCACATCTGCCATCTCGGTGTGCGTACTCGCGGCTTCTCGTACGCCGTCCGCGGTCGTCAAGCCCCCGCCGGCGACGTACATGTCGTGTTGACCGCGCCGGACGGGTCGACGTGGGAGTGGGGCGACCCCGGGTCGGCCGACAAGGTCGAGGGCAGCGCGCTCGACTTCTGCCTGGTCGTCACGCAACGCCGCACCCTCGAGGACAGCGGGCTTCGGGTGACCGGCGACGAGGCCGCCGAGTGGATGTCGATCGCGCAGGCGTTCGCCGGGCCACCGACCCTCACCGACCCCGAGCGCGCCGGCCTCACGACGGGCTAGCCCTCCGGCCTACCGCTCGTCTCCCCGGTGCCGCTGAGCGAACGTGATCGTTTGGCCTCCTGAATGGGTTGTCGCACGCTCAACCGACCGAGAAGTTGATCACGTTCGCTCGGTCAGCCCGAGGTTGCGGCGGGGGCGGGCGCGAGGGCGATGTCGGTGAGCTCGCGGCGGCTCGTCTCGGGCAGCGCGACGCCGATGATGACCGCTGCGAGCACCAGCCCGACGACCAGCACGGACACCGTGACCGGCGAGCTGTTCGTCGCCGCGAGCAGCGCCGCTGACAGCGCGAAGCTGGCCGACTGACCGAGCAGCTTCGCGATCGTCGACGCCGCGCTCGCGGGCGCCACGCAACGCCGTCGGGAACAGCTCAACCGCGAACGCGTTGCCCGTCGTCCACGCCGCGAACAGACCGATGTACGTCGTCATGAGAGCCAGCCCGAGACCGGCGACGCCACGCGCCACCGTGAAGAACAACAGCAGCCCCGCGCCCTGGACCAGCACGCCGACGATGCACACGTACCGCCGACCGACCCGGTCACTCAACCGGCCGGCGAGCGTCAGGACCGGAAGCGCCACCGCGCCCGCAGCGACCAGGATCAGGTTGGCCGCGGACGCCGAAAGTCCCCGGTCACTCTCCATGAAGTCGACGGCGAACACGGTCGCCTCGGTCGCCAGGTTGCCGAACAGGATCATCGCGCAGATGAGCAGCAGCGGCCGGCGGTACGGCGCACGCGCGAGCAGGCCTGCCTGGCCCTGTGACACGTCCCGGCGCTGAGCGACCGCCTGATAGCGGCTGCTCTCCGGCAGTGACCGGCTCAACATCACGACGATCAGCAGGAACGGCAACGACAACACGTAGAGCCAGCGCCACGAAGCGCCCATGGGACTGAGGACGGTGGCCTGCACGATCGCCGACAAGCCGGTGCCGAGAGCACTCGCGAGTGCGAGCACGCCGAACCCGATGCCCCGTCGGGCCGCCGGCAGATCCTCCGCCGCCATCGTCCAAGCGACCGCCACCTGCGCCGTGAGGAAGCAGCGCGTCACGAACTGGCACGCGACGAAGATC
Source organism: Mycobacteriales bacterium (assembly GCA_035695045.1). Classification (GTDB taxonomy): domain Bacteria; phylum Actinomycetota; class Actinomycetes; order JAFAQI01; family JAFAQI01; genus DASSKP01. The sequence goes on from DASSEX010000052.1 coordinate 12,722, forward strand.
TCGACGTTCGGCGCCAACGCAGTCGCCGCGGAGCCGGCGGTGTAGCCGACCATCGTCATCAGCAACACGCCTCGACGGCCGCGCCGGTCGGCGCGACGGCCCCACACCACCGCGGGCAGCGCACCGAGATAGAGCACCGCGACCCACAGGTCGGCGTGCATGTGGGACAAGCCGAACGTGGAGCGGATCTGCGGCAACGCGACGGTCAACGTCGCGAAGTCGAAGCCCTCGGAGAAGCAGGCAGCCGCGAGCAGGACGAGCAGCCGTTTGTGCGCGGCGGTCAGCCCGCCGTTCGGCGCCTCCGCCGCCACGTCTGCTCAGCCTCGCGCGAGCCAGTTGGTGATGAGCCAGTGCGCGATCGACGCCGGTGGCGGCAGGCCGGGCGTCCGCTGCTCGTTGCGACGCAGCTCGTCGCGCGTGAACCAGCGGACATCTTCGAGCTCGTCGTCCGAGACGTGAGCCTCACCGGACACGACGCGAGCTTCGAAGCCGAGCATCAGCGAGGCGGGGAAGGGCCAGGGCTGGCTGCCGCGGTAGACCACGTCGTCGACGACGACTCCGGCCTCCTCCTGCACCTCACGGATGACTGCGTGCTCGAGCGCCTCCCCGGGCTCGACGAAGCCGGCGAGCGTCGAGTAGCGACCGCGCGGCCACGACGGTTGCCGGCCGAGCAGACAACGGTCGTCCCCGTCGTGCACGAGCACGATGATCGCGGGGTCGGTCCGCGGGAAGTGGTCGGTGCCGTCGGCGGTGCAGCGACGCACCCATCCCGCGTCGACGATCTCCGTCGGCTCGCCACACCGCGGGCACCGCACATGCGTCCGGTGCCAGTTGGTCAACGCGACCGCGGTGACGAACAACCCGGCGTCGCGGTCCGAGAGGACAGCGCCGACATCACGCAACGACGCCGGCCGAGCACCCAGCTTGCGCGGCAGCTCACCGACACCGGCCCACAGCGCGACGCCGTCGTCGTCGACACCGAGAAGGAAGCGATCGCCGTCGTACGACGCCGACTCGCCGAGCACGAGTCCGGTGTCGTCGTCGACGAGCGCACGACCGTCCTCGTCGAGCAGCAACACCCGCCCCGACTTCCACGCGGAGGCGAGCCACGCCTCGTCGCGGCGATGTTCCGCAGCGCGGTCGATCGCCGCCCGCGACAGGGCCGGAGTGCTCACGCCTGCGACGCCGACCCCAGCGTCTCGGCGAGCTCCTCCCAGAGGTACGCCGCCGCCTCCGCCCCGGTCAGCAGCAGCGGGAACACGACCCGCTCGTTGGGTGCGTGGATCCGGTCGTCCGGCAGGCCGACGCCGAGGAAGACGACGGGCGCGCCGAGGACATCGGCGAGGTCCGCCTCCGGACCGCTCCCACCCTCACGGGTGAAGAGGATCTCCTTGTCGAAGGCCCGGGACATCGCGCGGGCCGTCGCCTGCAGAGCCGGGTCGTCGAGCGGCGTCAAGCACGGACGTACGCCGTCCCCGAACCACTCGACATCGGCGGTGATGCCGTCCGGCACAGCCGACGAGACGTAGGCGTCCATCAGCTTCTTCACCTCGAGCGGCTCCTGGTCGGCGACCAGCCGGAACGACACCTTTGCGTGCGCATCCGTCGGAACGATCGTCTTGTGGCCGGGGCCCGTGTAGCCGCCCCACATCCCGTGCACCTCGCACGTCGGCCGCGCCCAGACCCGCTCCAGTGTGGAGAACCCGGCCTCGCCGTAGGTCGCGCGACTTTCCGCGTTGCGCAGCCACTCGCTGTCGTCGTACGGCAGCCGCGCGATCAGCTCACGTTCGCGCTCGGACAGCGCCCGCACGGCGTCGTAGAACCCGGGCAGCGTCACCCGCGCGTCGTCGTCGTGCAGACCGGCGATCAGCGCAGCCATCGCGTGCAGCGGATTGGGCACCGAGCCGCCGTAGGAGCCGGAGTGCAGGTCACTGTCCGGGCCGTGCAGGTTGATCTGGCAGTCGATCATCCCGCGCATGCTCGTGCAGATCGTCGGTGTCTCCCGTCCCCACATGCCGGTGTCGGACACCACCACGACGTCACAGTCGAGCCGGTCGCGACGCTGCTCGAGCAGTGCCCGGAAGTTCGGCGACCCGCTCTCCTCCTCGCCTTCGATGACGAAGCGCAACGTCACCGGTGGCGCCGAGCGACCGCTGGTCTTCAGCAGAGCCTCGAGACCGAGCAGGTGGAACGCGACCTGGCCCTTGTCGTCAGCGGTGCCCCGGCCGAACAGGTGCTCACCGCGCAGCTGCGGGTCGAACGGCGCCGAGGTCCAGAGCTCCTCCGGGTCGACCGGCTGCACGTCGTGATGGCCGTAGACGACAACCGCCGGCGCGTCCGCTTCGTCGGCGGGCCATTCGGCGAAGACCGTCGGAGCGCCGGGCGTCTCCCAGATCTCGACCGTCGGGAACCCGACGGCACGCAATGCGTCGACGAGCCACTCGGCCGACCGCCTCACCTCACCGGCACGCCCCGGGTCGGCAGAGATCGACGGGATGCGCAGCCATTCGACGAGACGATCGAGGAAGTCCTGCTGATGCTCCTGCACATAGGTGCGGATCACGGTGTCGGGCACGAGCCGAGCCTAGGTCCTGCGGCAGACTCCCGATGGTGCGTGTGGCGTCGTTCAACCTGCTGCACGGCCAGACGCTGGCCGACGGTGTCGTCGACGTGGACCGCCTGCGTGACGCCGTACGGACGCTCGACGCCGACGTCCTCGGCCTGCAGGAGGTCGATCGTGACCAGGCACGGTCGCATGGGGTCGATCAGACAGCGGTCGTGGCCGACGTCATGGGCGCGGTGGCGCACCGGTTCGTGCCGGCCATCGCCGGGACGCCCGGCCAGACCTGGACGGCCGCCGGCGACGACGTCGCCGAGGGACGGCCGGCGTACGGCATCTCGCTGCTCTCCCGCCACCCGGTGAAGGAGTGGCGCGTGATCAGGCTGCCCGCGTTGAAGGTGCGGTCGCCGATCAGGTCCCACGACGGCCGGCTGGTCCTGGTCAGGGACGAGCCGCGGGTCGCGGTCGCCGCTGTCATCGAGGCGCCGCGTGGCCCGCTCACGGTCGCGACGACCCACCTGTCGTTCGTGCCTGGATGGAACGGCGTCCAGCTGCGCCGCCTCGTCGCGGCGCTGCGGGACCTGCCCGTTCCGCAGCTGCTCATGGGCGACCTCAACATTCCCGGCCCGCTGCCGCGCGCGCTCGGGCGTTGGCAGCCGCTCGTCGACGAGAAGACGTTCCCCCTCGGGGAGCCGAAGCTGCAGCTCGACCACGTGCTCGCTCTCGGGGACCTGCCCGCGCCGACGGGGTCGGGTGCACCTCGCCTCCCGCTGTCCGACCACCGCGCCGTGTACGTCGACCTCGACCTGTGACGGAGCCCTAACCGGACGGCTCAGAATCGGTGACGCTGCGGGCAGGGATGACGCCGGTCCGTGACGAAACACGAGGCGTGCCTCGACGTCTTCTTCTGACCCTGCTCGCCATCAGCACCGCCGCGGCGACGCCGGCCCTGGCCGGCAACGGTCACGGCAACGGACCTGGCAACGGCCATCCGAAGGCCTACGTCTGGCATGACGACCAGTGGGCCGGTCACGGCACGGACCCGACCAACCCCGCCGGATGCGACCCGATCGACGGCGCGCAGTGCCTGCTGCCCTACCCGAACGACTGGTTCACCAAGTACGACCCCACCTCGGCCACGCACCGACGCCTCGACCTCAACGTCCTGGCGATGCCGCGCAACATCGAGGGCAAGCCGATCGAACCGCAGGAGTGGAACCGCAGCGACGGCTTCAGCGCCGGCGCGCAGATCCTCACGCTCGTCCCCGGCATGACGAAGAACGACGACATCGCAGAGTCGGGCATCCCGCCGGTGACCGACCTGGGCATGAACGACGACAGCACGGTCGACCCGGGCGTGATCCTGCTCGACACCGCCACGATGCAGCGGGTGCCGGTGTGGGGCGAGGTCGACCAGTACACCGACGAAGCCGGCCCGGTGCAGACCGGGACCGTCCAGCAGGACCTGATGATCCATCCGGCGGTCAACCTCGCCGACGGCCACCACTACATCGTCGCGTTGCGGCATCTCGTCACTGACGACGGTTCGACCGCGCAGCCCTCTGCCGCGTTCAAGGCCTACCGCGACGGCACGGCAGTGGTCACCGACCCGCGCACCGCGCACATGAACAAGATCTTCGAGGCGCTGCAGGCCGACGGCGTCGACCGCGGCTCGCTCTACCTCGCGTGGGACTTCACCACGGCGTCGACAGACAACGTGACCGGCCGGCTGCTCGCCATCCGCGACGACGCGTTCCACCAGCTGGGCGACGACAACCTCGCCGACGGCAAGGTCGCGGGCCGGTCGCCGTCCTTCACCGTCGACTCGGTGACCAACTTCACGCCCGCCCAGGACAGCCAGATCGCGCGCCGGATCACCGGTCACTTCACGGTGCCGTGCTACATCGCGCCGACCTGCGAGCCGCCGACGAAGTGCGACCAGGTGTCGCAGGGCATCGTCGACGACTGCCCGACGCCCGGCCAGTTCGCGCTCGACCCGACGAACCCGGATGCGAAGCCGCAACAGACGCCGGGCCAGACCTACAGCGCGAACTTCATCTGCAACGTCGGCCGGACGGCGTACGACAACCGCACGCTGATGCGACCGGTCGAGTACGGCCACGGCCTGTTCGGTGGCGCCGGCGAGGTCAACTCCGGACCGCAGAAGACGATGGCCGACCAGCACGACATGCTCTACTGCGCGACCGACTGGACGGGCATGGCGAGCGCCGACGTCCCCAATGCAGTCGTCGCGCTCTCCGACTTCTCGCGCTTTCCCATCCTCACCGACCGCGTGCAGCAGGGTGAGCTGAACTTCCTCTACCTCGCGCGGCTGATGGTGCACCCGCAGGGCTTCAGCAGCTCGCCGGCGTTCCAGTGGAGCGACGGCACGCCGTTCATCGACAGGACCCAGGCGTTCTACGACGGCAACAGCCAGGGCGGCATCTACGGCGGCACCGTCTGTGCGGTCTCGGTCGACGTACGACGTTGCGTGCTCGGCGTGCCCGGCATGGACTACTCGATCCTGCTCCCGCGCTCCAGCGACTACGTCGCGCAGCACCCGCTCCTCCAGAGCCTGCAGGGCTTCGACCCGACTGACCCGACCGGCGCGATCGGCTACTCCGACCTGTTCGACTCGTCGTATCCGGACCAGTCGCAGCGGATGATCATCCTCGACCTGGTGCAGGCGCTGTGGGACCGGTCCGACCCGGACGGCTACGCCTCACACATGCGCAGCGGGCTGCCGAACACCCCGACGCACGAGGTGCTGCTGCAGGCGGGCTGGGGCGACCACCAGGTCGCCAACATCACGGCGTTCACCGAGGCGCGGACGATCGGCGCCGTCGGCATGTCGCCTCCGCTGGTGGCGGCGCGCTACGGGCCTTACCAGGACCCGTTCTGGGGCATCCCGGCATGGCCGGGATCGCCCTACGAGGGCTCGGCGATCACGCTGTTCGACACCGGCCCCGCCGGCAACGTCCGCCAGGTCAGCGACCTGAACGGCGGCGGCACGCACGACGGCACCAACCCGCCACCTGTCGCCGACATCCCGAACCGTTCCGGTGAGGACCCGCACGAGGCACCGCGCCGCGCCCACTGCGGCCAGCTACAGAAGGACGCGTTCCTCAGCGTCGACGGCCTGGTCACGTCGCCGTCCACGTCGGACTGCACCGGGGCGCCGTTCTTCGCCTGGGACTGGGACGGCACGACCGGCCTCTGAGTCCCCGTTGAGTGCGACGTAATCCCCCTTGCGACCCCTTTGCAAGGGGGATTACGTCGCACTCGACCGCCGGATCGGCTGGACTCCCGTAGGGTCCGGAGAGGGTTCGGCGTCAGAGCGGAGGACGGCGTGACGGTCGAGGATCTTCGTCCAGGTGCGTGGCCAGGCGAGGAGTGGTCGTTCCCGCTCGCGGGCGACACGCGCTTCACCTGGACGTACGACGTCGAGCGGCAACGCCTGCTCAACCTGTACCAGAAGGGCAAGGACAAGCAGTGGGATGCGCAGAAGCGCATCGACTGGGACCTCGACCTCGACGAGGACAACCCGCTCGGCATGCCGGTGGAGATCGTGCCGATCTACGGCGTGCCGGAGTTCGAGAAGCGGCTCTCCGAGCCCGGCGAGCTGACTCGCGTGCGTCGCGCGCTGCAGTGCATGCAGATCAGCCAGTTCCTGCACGGCGAGCAGGGCGCGATGATCACCGGCGCACGCATCGTCGAGACGGTGCCGGACATCGACTCGAAGTTCTACGCCGCGACGCAGACGATGGACGAGGCGCGACACTGCGAGACCTTCGACAAGCTGCTGCGCGACAAGATGGGCATGGAGCCCTACCCGATCACGCGGCCGCTCGCGGAGCTGCTGCAGCAGACACTCTCGGACAGCCGCTGGGACATGCCGTATCTCGGCATGCAGGTGCTCATCGAGGGCTTGGCCCTGGCGGCGTTCGGCGGCATGCGCGACCACACGTCCAACCCGCTCGCGAAGCAGGTCGTCGCCTACGTCATGCAGGACGAAGCCCGTCATGTCGCCTTCGGCCGGATGGCACTGCGCGATGCCTACCGCGACCTGACCGAGGCGGAGCGCGTCGAGCGCGAGGAGTTCGTCGTCGAGGCCTGCTACCTGATGCGCGACCGGTTCCGCAGCGTCGAGGTCTGGGAGCAGCTGGGCTACGACGTGCAGCAAGTCCTTGACCTGACCGACCGTGCACCCGGCGTACAGCTGTTCCGCAACCGGCTGTTCACCCGCATCGTCCCGTGCATCAAGGACATCGGGCTGTGGGGCGAGCGGGTGCAGAAGGCATACGCCGACATGGGTGTGCTCGACTACGCGGCGGCGAACCTGGACGGCCTGATGGCGGACGACGAGCAGACCGCCGACCAGCTCGACATGGCGCGCAACGAGGCACGTCAGCGCGAGGTCGCGGAGACGATCGCCCTCGGCGCCGACGCCTAGCCCCGGCGATCCGGCTCTCACCGGTCGCTGGACGAGAGCTCAGCCGGTGAAGAGGGCTGACAGCTCGTCGCGGGTCAGCAGCCTGTCCGGCCTCTTGACCGTCCCGGTCTTCACGTACAGGAAGCCGGCCGACACGACATCAGGATCGAGCTCGTGCAGCTCGGCCCAGGCCAGGCGATAGACGGACAGCTGCAGCGACGCGGCCGCGAAGTCTCGCGGCACCGAGCCGGTCTTGTAGTCGATGACGTCGAAGCCACCGTCGTCGCGCGGGTAGACGGCATCGATCCGCCCTCGCACCAACCGGCCGCCGACGACGAGCTCGAACGGCTGCTCCACCGCGACCGGTCGTCGGTCGCCCCAGCCGTCTGCGAGGAACTTCGCCTGCAAAGCCTCCAGCTCCTCGTCCGACACATCGGCGTCTTCCGCACCGGGGAGGTCGTCCGGCTCCAGCAACGGCGTCGCGCCGTAGAGCCCCTCGACCCAGGCGTGGAACCGCGACCCGCGCCGAGCCTGCGGCTGCGGGCGCACCGGCACCGGCCGGGCGAGCATCTGCGCGAGCTCGTCCGGGTCATGGGCGAGTACGACGACCTGTGACGCCGTGAGCCGTCGCGGGAGCGGCACCTCGCGCACGGCCACCCGCTGCCGGCGCAGCTCGTCGAGAAGCAGGCTCGCCTCGTCGTCCCAGCGCGCGATCCGCGCGCGCTCGACCGCGGGCAGTGCCGCCTCCGCATCGGCGTCGACCCGCTCACCCACGGACCTGACGAGGTCAGCGGCGCGCAACCTCCGGCCCAACGCGTCGGCGTCGTACGACGGTGGCCACGCGACGTCGTCGGCGGTGAGCTCGGTCATGGGGTTGGTGTCGTCGTCGACGGCTTCCACCCATTCGTCGACGACACCGAGCCCCGACGACGCGAGCTCGTGCAGCTCGGTCAGCAGCTCGGACGGGCCCATCGGCTTCTGCCGGGTCGCTCCCCACCAGTAGCCACTCGCGATCACCCGCTTCGCCGCGCGTGTCACCGCGACGTAGCCGAGGCGTCGTTCCTCGTCGGCGTCGTCGGCCGAGCACGCGGCCTTGAACTCGTCGAGACCCTTCGCCGTCAAGGGCGGCGATGGCGGGAGGTCGTCGGCGTCACCTCGGACCGGGAACGGAAGCACGGCAGCAGCGGTGGTCCACCGCGACCGTGACCGCGTCGATGGGAACACCGTCGCCGTCAGCCCGGGGATCGCCACGACGTCCCACTCGAGGCCTTTGGCCTTGTGCACCGTGAGCAGCTTGATGGTGTTGGCCTCGGAGACCCCACCGACGTCGAGGCCGGACTCGGCCGCAACCGCTGCGTCGAGCCAGCCGAGGAACGACGCCAGATCGCTCTCGCCCTCGATCCCGGTGAACTGCGCCGCGTGGTCGAGGAACGCGGCGAGGTTTGCGGTGCGCGCCTCGGCCACGCGGCTCGTCTCCGTCTCCAGCTCGACGTCCAGGCCGGTGCGACGAATGACCTCCGCTGCGACCTCGACGATCGGCTGTCCCACCAGCCCGCGCAGGAGGTCGAGCTCTGATCGCAGCTGAAGCAGCCGGGACGGTGCCTCCGGGGAGAGGTCGGCGTCGTCGGGCTTCAGCAGATCGATGACATCGAGCAGCGACGCGACATCGACCGCGTCGACTCCTTCGGCGGCCTTGCGAAGCGCAGCGTCGACATCGCCGAGCGGCACGTCGTCGTCACCCCGGGTCCACGCCAACCGCGAGGCGCGGTGGCCAAGAGCCGCGAGGTCGCGCGGCCCGATCCGCCACCGCGGCCCGGTGAGGATCCGCAGCAGTGCCGGGTTGGCCGTCGGGTCGACCAGGACGCGCAGCACGGCGACGAGGTCGGCGACCTCCGGCATCTCCAGCAGGCCACCGAGGCCGACGACCTCGACCGGAAGGTCGCGCGCCACCAACGCGCGATGCAGCAGGGCAAAGTCGGTCCGCCGGCGGCAGAGCACCGCGATCTGCCCCGGCTTGAACTCGTCGATGGAGACCGCACGGTCGATCTGGTCGGCTACCCACTCCGCCTCGGCGTCGATGCGCTCGAGAAGTCCGACGACGATCTCGCCGTCGTCCTCGCGGCCCTGGGCCGAAGCGAGCTCCGGGACGGACACCGCAGGTCGGCGCCGCGCCCCCGGCGAGTGCGTCAGCGGCGCCGCGATCGCGTTCGCCGCAGCCAGGATCCGGCCACCACAACGGAAGCTGGTCATCAAGGGGCGGACCTCGTCACGACCGTCGAAGTGCTCACGGAAGCGCAACAGGTTGCCGACCGACGCGCCGCGCCAGCCATAGATGCCCTGGTTGGGATCGCCGACGGCCGTCACCGCATGGCTGTCGCCGAACAGCCTCGACAGCAACATCCGTTGCGCGATGCCGGTGTCCTGATACTCGTCGAGCAGCACCAACCCGAACCGCCCGCGCTCGATCGCACACACCTCGTCGGACTCGGCCGCGATCTGTGCTGCCAACGCAACCTGGTCGCCGTAGTCGATGAGCTCGAGGCGCTGCTTCTCCGCGCGGTAGGCCTCGACGAGCCCGAGCAGCTCGTCACGCGCCTTCGTCGCCTCCAGACAGTCGCGCTGTTTCACCGTCAACGACGGCTCCGCCTCGAGCTTCGCGATGACGTCCGCGTCGGCGGCGCGCACGTCGTCCGGGCCGGCGAGATGCTCGGCCATCTCGGAGTCGAGCGCGATGAGGTTGGCCGCGAGGTTGGCCGGCTGCCACTGGATGTGCCGGAACGGTCCTTGCGCCCGGCGCACCACGCGCATCGCGAGCTGCCAGCGCCCCGCCTCGGTGAGCAGCGTCGTGACCGGCTCGCGTCCGATCCGCAGCGCGTGATCGCGGACGATGCCGGCGGCGTAGGAGTGGTACGTCGCCACCGTCGGCGTCTCGTCGACGAGCGACCCCGGGCTCAACCGGCGCAATGCCTTGCGGACCGACTCGGCCAGCTGCCCGGCTGCCTTGTTGGTGAAGGTCAGTCCGAGGATCGCCGACGGTGAGACCTCGTGGAAGGCGACCGCGTGCACGACCCGCGCGGCCATGACGGTCGTCTTGCCGGACCCTGCACCGGCGACGACGAGCTGCGGTGTCATCGGCGCGGTCGCAGCGTCGAGCTGCTCGCGGGTGAACGGCTTGCCGAGAAGGTCGCGAAGATAGCTCCCGTCAGCAGTCGGCAGTGGAAGCGCCGTCGTCATCGCACCACCTGTCCGCCGGCCTCCTGCGCGGGGCAGACCGCCCGGAAGGCGCACATGCCGCAACCGTCGTTGATGCGAGCGGGAAAGTCCTCCGCGCGCATCCCGCTCGCGGTGCGGTCGAGCAGCTCGTCGGCCCAGCCACGGCCGTTCGGGAGTGCCGACTGTGTGCGCACGGACGGAAGTCCCGACTTCATCTCGGTGCGGAGGTAGACGAGCTCGGCCCCTGCGACCGGCGCGTCAGCGGGCACGTGCTCCGAGAAGGCGCCGGCCCGAAGCGCGAGCTGGTAGACCGCAAGCTGCGGATCCTCTTCAACGGCCGCCTTCGTCTTCGCCGAGCGGCCGGTCTTGAAGTCGACGACGTGCACAGCGCCGTCTGCATCGACCTCCAGCCGGTCGACCGCACCGCGCAGCACAACGTCACCGGCGGCGGCCGTCGGCAGCGTCACCTCGAACGACGCCTCGCTCGCCACACCCTCCCGGTCACGGCCGTCGAGCCAGCGCACCAGCCGTCGCAACGCCAGCCGCGCCTCCTCGCGCTCGCGCTCGGCCTGCCACGGTGCCTCGAAGCCGAGCGCCGACCACACCTGCTCCAGCTGCTGGACGAGCACGTCGGCGTCCGGCGGCAGCGTGCCGTCGGCCACCAGCTGGGCCAGCGCGTGCACGACGGTGCCGAAGCCCTGCGCGACGCTCGCGGCGCCGCCGGCATGGACCTGCCGGTCGAGGAACCATCGCAAGGGGCACGTGTCATAGCCGGCGACGGCCGACCCGGACAACGGCAGCGGTTGGTCCGGCTCCCGGATCGGCCGAACGCCCGGCGTCCATTCGCGGACGCCCCACCACATCGACGGGTCGGCAACCGGCACCAGAGGCGTGCCGTCCTCGGCAGTCGCCGACGCGATCCGCGCGAGCCGAGCCGCCGCAGCACGTCGTACGACGTCCTGCTCGCCGTCGTCCTGGACGACCCGGCGCAGCCGCGCGACCAGCGAAGCCGGAGACAGCAGGTCGACGCCGGCGAGCTTCGTCGGCGGCAGCTCGGCGACGACCTCGTCGAGGAACCGCGACGGCCGGGCGCCGGCCTCGTCGACGGCGCTGACGGCCGTGAGGACGACGCGTCGACGCGCACGGGTGAGGCCGACGTAGAACAGCCGGCGCTCGTCGACGAGCAGCTGTTGCGTGGTGGGCGCCGGCCGGACGTCGTCGGCGTCGACCTCGTCCGCCTCGAGCAGCGAGCCTCGCCGGCGCAGGTCCGGCCACAGCTCCTCCTGCACGTCGGCGATGACGACGAGATCCCACTCGAGCCCCTTCGCGCGGTGTGCAGTCAGCAACCGGACCGCCTGCGCTGTCGCGACCCGCTCCTCCTGCGGGGACCCCGGGATCTCCTGCATGCCGAGCTCATCGAGCAGCGTCGCGACACCGGCTCGCGGTTCGCGCTCCTCGAGCCGGGCTGCCGCCTCGAAGAGTGCGACGACCGCGTCGAGGTCACGGTCGGCGTTTCGGGCGACGGTGCCGACGCCAGCCGCCTCCTCGGTCAGCCGTCGCGCCCAGCCGCTCTCCTGCCAGAGCAGCCAGAGCGCTTCCTCGGGAGTGCCGCCGCCCCGAAGCACGTCGCCGCAGCGGACCAGCAGGTCGTGCAGTCGCCGCACCGGCGCGCCGACCCACTCGTCGATCGTCGCCAGGTCGGAGGCGTCGACGACGACATCGCGGATCAGCAGAGGCGAGCCGGTCGGCACCGGCGCCCCGGCCGCCCGCTCGAGTGCACGCAGCCGCCGACCCAGCAACCGCAGGGTGCTCGGGCGGGCCCGGCCGAGCGGCGAGAGGAGCAGCAGCCGAGCCTCGTCCGGCGTCAGGTCCTCGAAGCCGTTGCCGGCGACGCGAAGCCCGATGAGCAACGGTGCGACTGCAGGGTCGCGCGCCACCGGCAGGTCGTCGGCCGCGACGGAGACAGGCACGCCGGCGGCGACCAGCGCGCGGCGCAGCACGGGGAGGCTGCGGGTGCCGGACCGGACCAGCACCGCGATCTGCTCCCAGGGCACGCGGTCCTGCAGATGTGCGCGCCGCACCAGGTCCGCGATCGCCGCAACCTGCTCGGACGCGGTCGGGAACAGCCGCACCTCCGGCGGCTCCGATGCGGGGCCTTCGGCGCGCAGACTGCGATGTGCTCGACGCTTGTCGGCCGGCAACCCCGGCGTGGGAATGCGTTCGGCGACCGCCCGGGAGGTGGCGAGCAACGCAGCACCCGCCCGCCGGGAGACGCCGAGGGTCTTGACCGCCGCGGGATCCCCTGTCGTCGTACGGAAGCGGTCGGGGAAGTCGAGGATGTTGCGCACGTCCGCACCGCGGAACGCATAGATCGACTGATCAGGGTCGCCGACCACGACGAGATCGCGACCGCCGCCGGCCAGCGCGCGCAGCAAGCGTTCCTGAGACGGGTCGGTGTCCTGGTATTCGTCGACGAACACCGCGCGGTAACGCTCCCGCGTCCTGGTCGCGACCTCGTCGCGGGCAAGGAGGTCGGTCGCGGCAGCGACGAGACCCGCGTAGTCGACCTCACCGCGAGCGTCGAGGACGTCGAGATACTCGTCGAGGAAGGTCCCTGCCGCGACCCAGGCCGGCCGACCTGCGTGTTCACCCAGCTTGCGCAACGCCGCGCCGTCGAGGCCGCGTTCCCGGGACCGGTCGAACAGCGCCGCGACCTCGCGCGCGAAGCCCCGCGTCAGCAGAGCGGGCCGCAGGGACGTCGGCCACGTGACGGTGCCCGCACCTTCGGCATGACCGGCGAGCAGTTCGCGCACCCGCACGTCGCGTTCGGGCTGCGAGAGCAGGCGCGGCAGCCGTCCCGGCTCGGCGTGGGCGCGCACGAGAGCGAAGCACCAGGAGTGGAAGGTGTAGGCCGCCGGCTCGGCAACCGTGCGGCCGAGCCTGGTCGCGATCCGCTCTCGCAGCTCGTCGGCCGCCTTGCGGCTGAACGTCAGGACGAGCACCTCGTCGGGCGCCGCGCCGCGGGCGACGCGCTCCACGACGGACTCGACCAGTGTCGTCGTCTTGCCGGTGCCGGGACCGGCGAGGACGAGGAGCGGGCCACCCGGGTGGTCGACCACGGCCTGCTGGGACCCGTCGAGGGTCGGCGGTGCCGTCGCTTCAACGGCAGGGCGCACCAGGCGATAGCGGGAGGGCGACGGCATCACTGCGATGACACCACGAACCGCCGACACTTCGCGCGTCAGCCACGGCGACGTCAGGCGTCGCGATGAACCGAGTCCGGCGTGAAGGCGGGAAGGCACACCGCGATGTAGTCGGCGCCGTCAGGCGTGCTGTACCGGACCCGCTCACCGGCGGGGGCATGCACCGTCTGCCCTGCGGTCGCGGTGAAGGACCCGCCGTCGTGCTCGACCAGTACGCCGCCCGAGAGCACCAACGTCCACTCGTCGAAGTCCGGCTGCTGCCACGGCTCGGCCCAGCCGGGCGGGCTGGTCATGTGCGCGATCGACACCGCTGAGTCGCCGGTGTTGACCGTCCCCACGTGCTCGCGGATCGTCTTGGGCGGCGTACCCGCCGCTTCGACCTGCGTCGCGCTCTCGATCAGCTTTGCCATGCCCTGATCTTGCCCGGGACGACCTGGTTGCACGTGAGATGCGTCACGCATCGAGCGCGCCATCGTGGTTGCACCGCACGTCGGCCTTGCCAAGCGTTCAGGTGCCTTGCCTACGGTGGATGCACGTGAGACTCCTGAGCCGAACCTTCGACCGGATCGAAGTACCGACCCGCCTGCGGCCGACCGTCACGCCCGACTTCAGAGCCGCGATCGTCACGGGCGTGCTCGCCGTGGTGTGCCTTGCGGTCGTCGCGAGCCTCGGCAACGTCCACGCCCGAGAGCTGCACAGCCGGGTCGTCGGATTCGCCGGGACCGCCGTCTTCTTCGTGCTTGCGGCATTGACCGTGCGCAACGTCGGCAACGAGATGCACCGGGTGCTCGTCTCGCGCGTCGGCGAGTCACACGCCGCGGTTGTTCGACTGCTCATCACGGTCGCGGGGCTTGCGATCGCCATCCTCGTGGCGCTGGGTCTCCTCGCCGTACCACTCCAACGTCTGTTGCTCGGCGGAGCGTTGACCGGTGTCGTCATCGGCATCGCAGCACAGCAGGCGCTGGGCAACGTCTTCGCCGGCCTGGTCCTGCTGCTGGCGCGTCCGTTCAACGTCGGGGACGCGATCCGGGTCCGGTCCGGCTCGCTGGGCGGCGAGTTGACCGGAACGGTCACGGGGATGGGACTCACCTACGTCACGCTCGACACACAGGACGGTCTGCTCGCCGTGCCCAACAACGCGTTGCTGTCCTCCGCGATCGGCCGCACCCCCGATCCCACGCCCCGCATCGACGTGTCCTGGCACACGGGCGACGCCAAGCGGCCGACCGGCTGACAGCGTCCGGTCAGCGGCCGTTCCAGCGCGCCTGCGCCATGTCCACTCGTCCGCGCAGCATCGGCACTCCTTCATCGCCGAGCATCTCGAGCTGACGCTCCGCCTTGTGCGTCGCACAGGTCCCGTCCGCGTGCAGCACGCGGTGCCACGGCACCTCGCCACCGTGCCGCGACATCACCATCCCTACAGCGCGCGCCGAGCCCATGCCAACGAACTCGGCCACGTCGCCGTACGACATCACCCGGCCCCGCGGGATCCGGTCCACCGCATCGAGTACGCGCTGCGCGAACACCGTCAACTCGCCGACCACGCGGGCAGGCTACGGCGATACGTCCTCCGCCCCACCCGCCGCCCACAAGCGGAACCCGCTACGCGGGTAGCGTCCCGGGGCATGAGGATCCTGGTCATCGGAGGCACGTCGTTCGTCGGGCGACACATGGCGCAGACCGCGATCGACCGCGGGCACGACGTCACCTTGTTCAACCGAGGCCGGACCAACCCGGACGTGCTGCCGCAGGCCGAACGGCTGACCGGTGACCGCAACGCGGACCTGAGCGCCCTCGACGGTCGCGACTGGGACGCCACCATCGACGTCTGTGCCTACGTCCCGCGCCAGGTGCGCACCCTGCTCGAAGCGGTCGGCACGCGTGGCGGCCACTACGTGTTCGTGTCGACGATCAGCGTCTTCCCGGACTCGACACCCGAGGGCTTCACGGAGGACTCGCCACTGCGTGAGCCGGCGTGGGACGACCAGCTCGTGATGGATCTCTACGGCGAGCTGAAGGTGGCGTGCGAGCAGGTCGCCCACGAGCTGGCAGGCGACCGGCTCCTCGTCATCCGACCCGGATACGTCGTCGGTCCCCATGACCCGACGCACCGCTTCACCTACTGGGTCGAGCGGGTGGCCGAGGGTCGTTCCCCGATGGCGACGCCGGACACCGCGCAGCCGCTGCAGTGCATCGATGCGCGCGACCTCGCGGCGTTCACCGTCGCGCGACTCGAGGCCGGCGATGTGACGTCGTACAACGCCACGGCTCCGATGCCGGCACCGACGTTCGGGCAGGTGCTCGAGACGATCGCTCGCGGTGTCGGGCAGAGCCTTCCCGAGGCACGCGTCGTCGGGTTCGACGAGAGGCTTCCGCTCGCCAGCCCGCCGGACTGGTGGACGCTGATGCGAGCCGACCTGAGCAAGCCGATAGCCGCGGGTCTCGCCTGGCGCCCGCTCGAACAGACCGTCGCGGACACGCTCGACTGGGTCTCGAAAGCACGCGCCGAGGGTCGTTATGTGCCCCGCGAAGGGGTAGGTATGTCAGCAGCGGAGGAGTCCGCGCTCCTGGCTGAGCAGTAGTCCGGGGGCAAGGGGTCCGCTGCCAGGTCGCGCCGATATGTCCGGATTCGATCCGGATCCGGTGCTACGTTCGAAGTGCTCAGCAGCGAGCCGTCCGACCGTTACGGCGTTCGCTGCTTCTCTGCGGCGCCGCCACCTGACCCGAAGTGGATGCGTTGCATGAGTTCCGTCGCAGACCCCGCCCAGATGCCGCGATGTTGCACGACGCACGCGGACTGGGAGACCCTGCTCGACCATCTGACTGCTGACTTCCGGGAGCTGGCGGCCGTCGACGTCCTGCGCGAGCTTGCCCGCGCGCGCCAGGCCGTGCGGACCGTCACGCTCGACTCCGGCGACGCCCTGCACGTCGCCGAGCTGATCGCGCGCAACCAGCTGATGCTGACGTCCGGTCGGATCGGTGACGTCGCACGGCTGGACCCGGAGGTGCACCGCCGCCGCGAGGGCGCACTCGCCAGCTGAGCCCTGCTCCCGCCGGCGGCGGGTCTCAGTAGACGGGCTGGCTCTTGTCGACCTGCGTCGCCCAGGCGGTGACCCCGCCTTGCACGTGCTTCGCGTCGGCGAAGCCGGCGTTCTTGAGCAGCGCGAGCGCTTCTGCCGACCGGATGCCGGTCTTGCAGTAGGCGATGACCGGCTTGTTCTGCGGCAGCTCCGCGAGCTTGGACGGCAGCTCACCCTTCGGGATCAGGACCGCACCGGGAATGCGGACGATCTCCCACTCCGCCGGCTCACGGACGTCGACGAGCAGGAAGTCCTCGCCCTTGTCCTGCATCTGCTTCAGCTCGGTCGCGGTGATCGTCGCACCGGCTGCCGCCTGCTGCGCCTCGTCCGAAACGGTTCCGCAGAAGGCCTCGTAGTCGATGAGCTCGGTGATCGTCGGGTTCTTGCCGCACAGCGGGCACTCCGGGTCCTTGCGGACCTTCACCGAGCGATAGGTCATCTCGAGCGCGTCGTAGATCATCAGCCGGCCGACGAGCGGGTCGCCGACGCCGGTCAGCACCTTGATCGCTTCGGTCACCTGGATCGACCCGACGCTCGCGCACAGCACACCGAGCACGCCGCCCTCGGCGCATGACGGCACCATGCCGGGCGGCGGCGGCTCCGGGTAGAGGCAGCGATAGCAGGGGCCGTGCTCGGCCCAGAAGACCGACGCCTGGCCGTCGAAGCGGTAGATCGAGCCCCAGACGTAGGGCTTGTCGAGCAGGACGCACGCGTCGTTGACGAGGTAACGCGTCGCGAAGTTGTCGGTGCCGTCCACGATCAGGTCGTAGTCGGAGAAGATCCGCATCGCGTTGGAGGAGTCGAGCCGCTCCTGGTGCAGGTTGACCTGGACCAGCGGGTTGATCTCCCGGACGCTGTCGCGCGCCGACTCCGCCTTCGACCGCCCGACGTCGGACTGGCCGTGGATGACCTGCCGCTGGAGGTTGGACTCGTCGACGACGTCGAAGTCGATGATGCCGAGGGTTCCCACGCCGGCAGCAGCGAGGTACATGAGCGCGGGCGAGCCGAGGCCGCCGGCGCCGACGCAGAGGACCTTGGCGTTCTTCAGCCGCTTCTGCCCGTCCATCGCGACGTCCGGGATGATCAGGTGTCGCGAGTAGCGGCGGATCTCGTCAGGCGTCAGCGACGCGGCGGGCTCCACGAGCGGGGGAAGCGACACGGGCCGTGCTCCTCAAACGATCGAAAAAACTTGCTGCGACAAGGGTCGCACGAGGTCAAACCATCCCGCGAGTGAGGTTCTTCCCGGCGTACGCGGGCATTTCGATCGGGTACGTCGACACGAGGAGGCACGCGCACATGGGCGCCATGGACAAGCTCCGCGACAAGGCCGAGGCCACGAAGGGCGAGGCCAAGGAGAAGCTCGGCGACGCCACCGACAACCAGCAGTGGCAGGCCGAGGGCAAGGCCGACAAGGCCAAGGGCAACCTCAAGCAGGCCGGCGAGAAGGTCAAGGACGCCTTCTAAGAGCGTTGAGTGTGACGAAATCCCCCTTCGCGAGGTACTGCGAAGGGGGATTTCGTCACACTCAACGTCAGGGCGAGGCCTGACTCCCTGGACCGTCAGTCGCCGGGACGCCACCAGGGGCGATGCCGGCGGCGGGCGGCGTCGTCATCGTCGCCGTACTCGTCGAGGCCGTCGCCGAGCGGGCCGGTCGCCGGCTGGTAGGCCGTCGAAGCGGGCGCCGGGTTGAGATCGATCTGGGTCGGAGGCGCGGGCGTCTCCGCTGTGGACGACAGGCCGTTCTCCGAGGAGGGCGGCGAGAACGAGGCCTCGGGCTCGTCCGCAACCGGTGGCGAGACATGCGGCGGGACCGGTGCAGCCGGCTCGGCAGCACCCAGGCCGCCGGCCGCCTCCGTGGTCGACGTCGCGCCGGACCCTGAGCCGGCCGCCGAACCGAACTGGTCCTGCGGAGTGCTCGGCACGATCGGGATCTCACCCGTGTCGAAGGCCGACAGGCCCAGGGTGCCGGTGCGGCTGCGACGGCGGAGCAGAGCCTCCGCGAGCGCCAGCACCGCGTCGTCGACATGGGCCGTGATGCGCTTCTCGCTCGCCGACACCGCGGTCCGGACGGCCTCGTCGATGCGGGCGCCGATGTCCTCCTCCGGCGCTGCGGGCGGTTCGGCCGCGTGCTCCACGAGCGCCTGAACGCGCGGGTGCACGCCGGTCTCGCCGAACAGGCCCTCATGGACCTCCTCGACCCAGCCCTGGAGCGACTCGAGGCGCTCGTCGAGCGGCCCCGTCGCCTCGCCGGCCCGGGCGAGCATCGTCTCGATCTCCTGGCGGCCGGGGAGGTCGGCGACCCGCGACCCGATGCCGGTGAACGCGCTGCGCAGGTCACGCACGGCGGCGTCGACGCCCTCGACACGCGGCCTCAGCTCGCTGTCGATGACCCCGCGCAGCTCCGCGAGGTCGTTGCCGCGCTGCTGCACGAGGGCGCTCACTCCGTCGATCCGCTCGCCGAGGACACGGATCGCTTCGCGGACGTCTGCGGCCACGCCGGCGACCTGACGCTGGATCTCCTCGTCGGCCGCACCGCCCGCGGTGGCGCGCAGCTGCTGCAGCTCCGCGCCGAGGTGCGCGAGATGGTTGCGAACCTCCGTCATGGCGCCGGCAACCTGGCGCTGCTCGCTCAGCTGGTCCTCGACGGCGCGGGACAGCAGAGCTTGCATGCGCTCCGACATCGGCGTGCCAGAGCCGGGGTCAGTCATCTGATTGCTCCTCGCTGCGGATGCTGCAACGAGGCCAAACTATCCCGCCGAACGGGAGTCGTGACTAGGGAAGCAGCGGCTCGAGCCTGCGGTTGACCGCGTCGAGGGCGGCTCGGATGGTCGCCTGACGCACGTCCTCCCGCACGACCGCCGAGCCGGTGAGCCGGTCCGTGCCGGTGCCGCTGACCATGGTGACGGTGACCAGCACGGTGCGGTCACGCCCCGACGGCGTGACGTCCACCGCGTCGACCTCGAAGCGCGCTTTGTCGCCCAGCAGCTGCTCCAGCGCCCGCAGAGCAGCGGTCGCAACCGCGCGGTGTACGCCGCTCTGGGTGGCCGTTCCGGTGCACTCACCCCGTACGACGTCCCCGTGGTAGGCGAGCGAGACCGTGGCAGTCACGTCCAAACCGGACGATACGAGCTGCATCCGGGAGATGACGGGGCGGCGACCGTCCTTGGGCAGCGGGATGTCGGGCGTTTCAGCGTCCTCGATCAGCTGCACCCGGTCCGCATCGACGCCCAGGCCGAAGCGCTCGCGCAGCAGGCGCCCGACCTTCGTGGCGACCTGGACCTCGTCGACACCCGGCGTCAGTCCCAGCCGCAGCAGCCCGAGGCCGTCACCGTCGGCGTCCGGCTCGACGTCGGCCTCGGCGACGCCGTCGACCGTGCGCAACGCGGCGACGATCTCCGCGTAGTCCGACACGGTCACGAGCTGCTCCCCACCCGACAAGGCCGATGCAGGGGTGATCCCCCCATGACGGGATCGGGACGGCGCCCGTCAGGCTTGAGTCGTCCGAACGGCCCAGCCGGGCCCGCGGCGACCGTTCAGGCCGACTTGCGAGCGTTCGCCCGTTTCGTCGCCGTCTTCTTCGCCGTCGACTTGGCCGAGCCCTTCTTCGCCGCGGGCTTCGCGGCCTTCGTCGCCGACTTCTTGGTCGTCTTCGCGGCGGACTTCTTCGCCGGGCTGCGCTTGGCGCTCTTCGTCGACGTACTCGTCGCCGACGCGTCGTCGGCCGCGCCCCCGGTGCGACCCTGCCGGGCCGCCTCGACGCTCGCGCGAAGCGCCGCCATCAGGTCGACGACGGTGCCGCTGTCGCCCGCCGGCTGCTCCGGCTGCACGACCTCGCGTCCCTCGACCTTCGCCTCGATGAGGGCCTGCAACGCCTCGCGGTAGTTGTCGGAGTACTGCTCCGGCTGGAAGTCGCCGGACAGCGTGTCGATCAGCGACTCGGCCATCTGCAGCTCTTGCGGGCGGACGTCGATGTCGTCGTCGAGGAACCCGAACTCCGCCTCGCGGACCTCGTCCGGCCAGAGCATCATCTCCAGCACGAACACTCCGTCACGGACGCGAAGCGTCGCGAGCGACTCCCGCTGTCGCAGCGCGATCTTGACCAACGCGACCCGGCCCGACTTCTCCAACGCCTCGCGCAGCAGCACATACGGCTTGGCGCCGGAGGCCTCGGGCTCGAGGTAGTAGCTCTTCGCGAAGTAGATCGGGTCGACCTGCTCGAGTGGCACGAACTCGAGCACATCGATGGTCCGCGACGTGGTGAGTGGGAGGTCGGCGAAGTCCTCGTCGGTGAGGACGACGACCTCACCGCTCGACAGCTCGTAGCCCTTGGCGATGTCGCTGTAGGCGACCTCATCGCCGTCGATCTGGCAGACGCGCTTGTAGCGGATCCGCCCACCGTCCTCGCGATGGACCTGGTGGAAGGAGACGTCGCGTTCCTCGGTGGCGCTGTAGAGCTTCACGGGGATGGTCACCAGCCCGAACGAGATGGCGCCCTTCCAGATGCTCCGCATGCTCAGCCCCTTACCCGATCGCGACGCGCCGCACGCGCCTGGAGTGATCATGCGGGACGGGTGGGGCGGGCGTCTACGGTTGACGGCTGTGAGCTGGGGGCTTGCCGGCGCGTTCGCGGCTGCTGTCGCCTACGGCGCCGCCACGGTGCTGCAGGCGATCGGCGCGCGCAGTCTCGGTCGGGCGAGCGGACCGGGCGCCCGCCTGATGTTCCGGCTGTTGCACTCCATCCCGTACGTCGTCGGCCTCGGCCTCGACCTGCTCGGCTTCGTGTTGTCACTCGCGGCCCTGCGATCGCAACCGCTGTTCATCGTGCAGGCGATCGTCGCGTCGAGCCTTGCGGTGACGGCGATCCTCGCGGTGATCGCACTGAACGCTCGACTGGCGCCGCTCGAATGGTTCGCACTGGCCCTCGTCACCGCTGGACTGACATCCCTCGCGCTTTCGGCGAACGACCAGCCCGGTGCGAAGGTCGACTTCGGCGGCCGGCTCGCGCTGTTCGTCGGGGTCGTGGTCGTCGGAACGGTGTCGGCGGCGCTGGCGAAGCGGCGGATGCGCCGGGGCAGCGACGCGTGGGCGCTGGGAGTCATGGCCGGACTGATGTACGGCGCCGGCGGGGTCGGGGCTCGTGTCCTTGCCAACCCGCATTCGCTGCGAGGGCTCGTGAGCGACCCAGCGCTGTGGGCGATGGCCTTCGCGGGCATCCTCGGCCTGCTGCTGTTCGCGATGGCGTTGCAGCGGGGCCGCGTCACTGTTGCCACGTCGACGACCGTGGTGACCCAGACGCTGGCGCCCGCGGCACTCGGCATCTCACTGCTGCACGACCGCCCCGCGCACGGACGCGCCACGCTCGCTGCGATCGGCTTCGCGGTCACGGTCGTGGGCTCGGTGCTTCTCGCCCGCTACGGCGAAGCGCCCACGGGCGTAGGAGAACTCGCGGCGTGAGCGGGTAGGGCGTGGTCGTGGCCGAAGCGGAGCTCAGCACATATCGGAGCAAGCGCGACGCCGCGCGCACGCCCGAACCCGTCCCTCCCCCCGGCCCGTTGCCACGCGGCAACGACGACACCTTCGTCATCCAGGAGCACCACGCGACGGCACTGCACTGGGACTTCCGGCTGGAGCGCGACGGCGTACTGGTCTCCTGGGCCGTCCCGAAGGGTCTTCCGACCGACCCGAAGGCCAACCATCTCGCCGTGCACACCGAGGACCACCCGGTGAGCTATGCGTCGTTCGAGGGGGACATCCCTGAAGGCGAGTACGGCGGCGGCAAGGTCATCCTCTGGGACCGCGGCACCTACGAGTGCGAGAAATGGACCGACCGCGAGGTGAAGGTCGTCCTCCACGGCAACAAGGTCTCCGGCCGCTACGTGCTCTTCCGCACCGACAAGCTCGGCGGCAAGGACAAGCGTGGACGCGACTGGATGGTGCACCGGATGGACCCGCCGCCCGAGGACTTCACACCGATGCCGACCTTGATCAAGCCGATGCTGGCGGTGTTGAGGGACGACGTACCGGCCGACGACGACAAGTGGGCCTACGAGTTCAAGTGGGACGGCGTGCGCGCCACCGTCTACATCGAGGGCGGGCGGCCGCGCGTGCTGTCGCGCAACGACCGTGACGTCACCAGCTCCTACCCGGAGCTGCGAGCGCTCGCCGCGTCGTTGAGCGCGCGCCAGGTCGTGCTCGACGGCGAGATCGTCGCGATGGACGAGCAGGGCCGGCCGTCGTTCGGCGCCCTGCAGTCGCGCATGCACGTCACCAACGCGGCGCAGGTACGACGCCTCGTGGACACCACGCCCGTCACCTATCTCGTCTTCGACGTGCTCTATCTGGACGGACGCTCCCTGCTCGACGTGCCCTATGTCGAGCGGCGCGAGATCCTCGAGTCGTTGCAGCTGTCCGGACCGTCCTGGCAGACGCCGCCGCACTTCCGCGGCGGCGGCGCCAGGGATCACGTCGGCAAAGCCGTCTTCGCTGCATCGCGCGAACAAGGTCTCGAGGGCATCATCGCCAAGCGCCTCGATGCGAGGTACTTCGCGGGCAAGCGCAGCGACTGCTGGCTCAAGGTCAAGAACCTGCGCACGCAGGAGGTCGTGATCGGCGGCTGGAAACCCGGCGAGGGAAGGCGCAAGGGAGCGATCGGATCGCTGCTCCTGGGCGTTCCCGGTGCCGACGGGCTCGACTACGTCGGTCACGTCGGCACCGGCTTCACCGACAAGATGCTGCGCGAGCTCGAGGCCGACCTGGCGCCGTTGCGCCGTGACGACTCGCCGTTCGCGACGACCGTTCCGCGCGAGCACTCGCGCGACGCGCAGTGGGTCGAGCCGGCGATCGTCGGCGAGGTCGCGTTCTCGGAGTGGACCCGCGACGGCCGGCTGCGTCATCCCGCCTGGCGTGGACTACGACCGGACAAGGCCGTCGCCGAGGTGACCCGTGAGTCCTAGTGCACAGAAGGTCGCTGTAGAGGTCGACGGCCGGCAGCTGACGCTGTCCAACCTCGACAAGGTGCTCTATCCCGACGCCGGCTTCACCAAGGGTGAGGTCATCGACTACTACACGCGCATCGCCACCGTGCTGCTGCCGCACGTGCAGGACCGTCCACTGACCTTCAAGCGCTATCCCGAAGGAGTCGAGGGCGGCTTCTTCTTCGCGAAGAACGCGCCGTCACACACACCGGACTGGGTGCGGACGGTCACGCTGCCGTCGCCGGGCTCGACGAAGAACCGCGACACCATCAACTATCCGGTGATGTGCGACCTGCCGACGCTGGTGTGGGCGGCCAACCTCGCCGCACTCGAGCTGCACGTGCCGATGTGGCGGGTCACCCGCGCCGGCAAGGCGAAGCACCCCGACATGATGGTCTTCGACCTCGACCCCGGCCCGCCGGCGACCATCGTCGAGTGCTGTGAGGTCGCGGGACACGTGCGCGGGCTCCTGGCCGATGACGGCTTGACGGCGTACCCGAAGACCAGCGGCTCGAAGGGGCTCCAGCTCTACGTCCCGCTCGACGAGAAGGCGCCGTGGGAGGACGTCCACGGCTACGCGCGCAAGCTGGCGCAACAGCTCGAGAAGGAGCATCCGAAGCTCGTCGTCTGGAACATGAAGAAGGAGCTGCGCACCGGCAAGGTCCTCGTCGACTGGTCGCAGAACAACGCTGCGAAGACGACGGTCGCGGTCTACTCGCTCCGCGCCCGACCGATGCCGACGGTCTCTACGCCCGTCACCTGGGATGAAGTAGAAGCCTGCGAGAGCCCGGACGACCTGCGCTTCACGTCAGCCGACGTGCTTCGTCGCGTCGAGGAGTACGGCGACCTGTTCGCGCCGACCCTCGAGCGCAACCAAGGTCTGCCGTAGGGCGACGGCCGCAGGTGTGGAGGCGCTCAGCCTGACGCGAGCTTGACGAGAGGGGATTCGTCGAACTCGTCGAGGAGATGCTTCACGTCGCGGTAGATCGCGATCGCTCCTGCGTCGCGTAGATCGTGCTCGGGGATGCCGCCGCTCAGGACGGCGACGCAGTCGAGACCGGCCCGCTTCGCAGCTTCGACGTCCCAGACCGTGTCGCCGACGAACAACGCTTCGTCCGCGGACAGGCCAGCCTTGTCCAGGGCCGTCTGGACGATGTCCGGGTCCGGCTTCGACTCCTCGACGTCGTCCTTGCTGGTCAGCTCGTCGATCGCGTCCTCCGCGTCGAGAGCGTCGCGAAGGTGTTTCGCCTCTTTCGCGGAGGCGCTCGTCGCCAGTACGACAGCGAGCCCTGCCTTCTTCGTCGCGCGAAGAAGGTCGGCGGCACCGTCGAACGGGGTCAGCTCGTGCAGAAACGGCCCGTAGAAGTCCGTGTGTGCGTTGGCAACGTCCTCGTCGGCATGACCGAGGACGCTCTCGACGAAACGATCGGAGCCCTGCCCGACGGTCTCGTGCAGCTTGCGCATCGGCACCCGATGTCCGTTCGCGCGAAGTGCACGGGCCCATGCGACGACGTGCAGATAGTTGGTGTCGACGAGCGTGCCGTCGACGTCGAAGAGGATTCCGGCGGGCATGTGTCCTGCCTACCCGCACGGGTACGGCGCAGACATGACCGGTGTTCCCGCTGCCGACCTGAACGACGACGACCTCGAGCGCGAGCTCACGCATCTGCACGAGACCCGGCACGAGACGTTCCTGCACGGGACCGAAGATGCGCTCGACAACCACACCGAGCGGATGTTCGCCTTGGAGAAGGAGTACCTCCGCCGATTTCCCGATCGAGTGCTCCCCGACCCTCGGCGCGTTCGGGCGACCCGGCATTCTTGAGGCAAGGGCGCCGACGGTGCCGACGACCTGGTGAGAGGACCGCACATGCCGGACTCGGAGACGCCCGGGGCCGACGCTCTCGAGCAGTCGCAGGACCCGTCCGACGCACAATCCGCCGTGGGCGGTGACGTGCCACAGGTCGCCCTGGAGGCGCCGGAGGCCGACGCAGTCGAGCAGCAGACCTCGTTGCGCGACGACGACAGCGACGTGACGCAGCGCGATGCGTCGTGGGACGCGGACGAGGGAGACCTCGCCGAGTCGGCTCGTGAGGTCGGGTACGACGACGAGGACTACCGCTAGCTGCGCGCTCCGGGATCCCGCGCTGGATACGCTCCTGCGCGTGGCTCTCTCCCGCGCGAAGCACGACACCTCCCCGGGCGGCGCGCGGGCCGGGCGACTCCCGCGCTCGGCGCGCCGCAAACAGCTGCTCGGCGCGGCGCAGGAGATCTTCGTCGCCAACGGCTATCACGCGGCGGCGATGGACGACATCGCCGAACGTGCCGGTGTCTCGAAGCCGGTTCTCTACCAGCACTTTCCGGGCAAGCTCGACCTCTACCTTGCGCTTCTCGACCAGCACGTCGAGGTGCTCGGCGAACGGGTGCGCAGCGCCCTCGCGGCGACGGACGACAACCGTCAGCGGGTGGCCGGCTGCATCGAGGCCTACTTCGACTTCGTCGACGACCCCGGGGGCGCGTTCCGCCTCGTCTTCGAGTCGGACCTGCGCAACGAACCTGCGGTGCGCGAGCGGGTCGAGCGATCGCTGCAGATCTCCGTCGACGCGCTCGCCGACACGATCGCGCGCGACACTGGTCTCGTCCGCGAGGAGGCACAACTGCTGTCGTGCGGCCTCGCCGGGCTCGCGGAGGTCAGCGCCCGGTGGTGGCTCGCCGCCGAGGGCCAGGTCTCGAAAGAGCGCGCGGTCTCTCTGCTGAGCGGACTGGCCTGGCGCGGGATCAGCGGATACCCGCGTGTGTCCGACGCGTCGTCGTAGCGGCTAGGGTCTGTCGCATGGAGGTCAGGATCGGCGTCAAGGGCGCCGCACGCGAGCTCGCCCTCGACAGCAACCAGAGCGCGGACGACATCCAGAAGGCTGTCGACGCGGCGCTCAAGGACGGGACGCCGACGGTCACCTTCACCGACGAGAAGGGCCGGCGCATCGTCGTCGCGTCCGACAAGCTCGCCTACGTCGAGATCGCCGAGAGCGAAGGCCGCCGGGTCGGCTTCGGCGCCCTCTAGTCGCTCACGCTCCGCATCCGCCTCGTTGCTTTGAGGGGTCATCCGGCGGGGCATAACTCCGGCATGTTGATTCTCTGGCTCATCATCACCGGTCTCATCGTCGGCGCGATCGCGCGCCTCGTCGTCCCGGGCCGCAACCCGATCGGGATCCTGATGACGATCCTGCTGGGGATCGTGGGCGCACTGGCCGGCGGGTTCATCGCGCACGCCATCGGTGCGGGCGCCCTCATCCAGTTCATCTTGGCCGTCGTCGTCGCCGCGGTGCTCGTTGCTTTCGTGACCGGCGCGCGTGGCGGCCGGCGTCGTACCGGCCTCATCTGACCCAGCCGTCAGGCAGCCAGGCCGAGCGCAGCCATGCGCTCGGCGTGGCGCTGGGTGAGCCGCGCCAGCAGCTCACCGACGGCCGCCAGGTCGCCGGTGCCGCCCACGATGAGCCTCGCAAGCGCGTCGCGGTCGACAGCGACGCGCTGGGCCTGGACGAGCGCCTCACCGACCAGCCGCCGCGCCCACAGCGCGAGCCGCCCCGCGACCGCCGGGTCGGCCATGATGGCCGACCGCACGTGCTCGACGGCGAACGCGGCGTGGCCGGTGTCGTCGAGAACGCTGAGCACGAGGTCGCGGCTGTCGTCGTCGACGTACGCCGCCACCTCTCGGTAGAAGTCCGCGGCGATGCCGTCACCGACATAGGCCTTGACGAGACCTTCGAGCCAGTCCGCGGGAGCGGTCGAGTCGTGAAAGGCGTCCAGCGGCTCGACGAACGGCTCCATGATCTTGCCGGCGTCCGCACCGAGCTCCGTGATCCGGTCGCGCAGCCTGCGGAAGTGGCCGAACTCCGCGACCGCCATCGCGCCGAGTGCTGCCTTGTCCGAGACCGTCGGCGCCAGCCGCGCGTCGTCCGCGAGCCGCTCGAACGCGATCAGCTCGCCGTAGGCGAGGACCCCGAGCAGGTCGAGCAGCGCCTCCCGACGCTCGTGGTCGGTCATCGGGTCGGTCCAGTCGGCCATCGGCCGCAGCCTATCCGCGTCGCAGAACGGATAGACTGTTGTGACGGTGAGGTGCCAACCGGCATCGACCACCATGAACTGACGCGGAGACCGCGTTCCGGCCCCCCGCCCCGGCGGGTGCGGGCCATGACACAGCTGCACCACGGTCTCTGCACGACGAGGGAGTCCGTTGCAGAAGACCTTTGCCGACCTGGGCGTCGCCGACGACATCGTCTCGGCCCTGGCGGCTCATCAGATCATCAACCCGTTCCCGATCCAGTCGCTCGCGATCCCGCTGGCGATCAAGGACCATGACCTCATCGGCCAGGCCCGCACCGGCACCGGCAAGACGATGGGCTTCACGGTCCCGATCCTGCACAAGATCGACTCACCCGGTGACGGCAAGCCGCAGGCGCTCGTCGTCGTCCCGACCCGCGAGCTCGCCTCACAGGTCACCCGCGACATCGACATGGCCGGCGCCAACCGCGGCACCCGCGTCCTGACCGTCTATGGCGGTCGCGCCTACGAGCCGCAGCTCGAGGCACTGCGCAAGGGAGTCGACGTCGTCGTCGGCACGCCGGGCCGACTGCTCGACCTGGCCGGCCAGCGAGCGCTCGACCTGTCGCAGATCAAGATCCTCGTGCTCGACGAGGCCGACGAGATGCTCGACCTCGGCTTCCTTCCGGATGTCGAGCGGATCGTCGCGCTGGTCCCGCAGAAGCGACAGACGATGCTGTTCTCGGCCACGATGCCGGGGCCCGTCATCGCGTTGTCCCGTCGCTACCTCAGCCACCCCACGCATGTGCGCGCCGAGTCCCCGGACGAGTCCGCGACGGTTCCGACGACCAGCCAGTTCGTCTTCCGCACGCATCACCTCGACAAGCCCGAGGTGCTCGCCCGGCTCCTGCAGGCAGAGGGGCGCGGCCTCTGCATGGTGTTCACGCGCACCAAGCGATCCGCCGACCGGATCGCCGAAGACCTGACCGCGCGTGGCTTCGCCGCGGCTGCGGTGCACGGTGACCTCGGTCAAGGTGCGCGCGAGCGGGCCCTACGCGCCTTCCGCAACGGCAAGGTCGACGTCCTCGTCGCGACCGATGTCGCGGCCCGCGGCATCGACATCGCCGGCGTCACCCACGTCGTCAACTACGAGTGCCCGGACGACGAGAAGGCCTACGTCCACCGCATCGGCCGCACCGGTCGCGCGGGTGAGACCGGCACGGCGATCACGTTCGTCGACTGGGAGGACGGCTATCGCTGGGGGATGATCAACAAAGCCCTCGACCTGCCCTTCCCGGAGCCGGAGGAGACCTACTCGACCTCCGACTACCTCTACGAGGAGCTCGAGATCCCGCGCACCGCGACCGGCAAGCTGCCGCGCGCCCAGCGCACCCGTGAGGGCCTCGACGCCGAGGCGGTCGAGGACCTCGGCGAGACCGGCCGCAAGCGCCCCCCGCAGCGCAGCGGTGGTCGCGGCGAGCACGACCGGGGTCGTGGTGGAAGCAGTTCGGGTGAGCGCTCCGCCGAGGGTGAGCCGCGCCGTCGACGTCGTACGCCGTCCAGCTCCTCCTCCGGGCCGTCGAACGGGCCGGCGGAGTCGTCGTCCGCCGACGGCCAGGGCAGCAGCGGCGACGCCCCACGCCGGCGGCGCCGGCGCCGCCGGGTCAACGGCGCCGAGCGCAGCGAAACCGCAACGAGCGACGGCGGCGCCCCCGCCGCCGAAACCTCCGGTTGAGTGCGACGTAATCCCCCTTGGCGCACGCCGTCCAAGGGGGATTACGTCGCACTCAACACCCGGGTGGCCGGTCAAGAGGCTGTTTCGCAGGACCGATATTCACGCTGAACCCGGGAGGAGCCCAGCGTGACCCTTCGCACCGTCGCCGGCCGTCAGACCGCCGAGACCCCCGACGATCTCGCCCATTGGGTGATGAGCCTGCAAGGGGGCCCGCCGATCACCCGGACGGTGCTCGCCCGGTGCACGAAACCGGTGCACGACGACGAGCCCGCGACCTGGTTCTACGTCGAGGCCCACGCCACTGAAGGACTCGCTCGGCTGCGCTGCCTCGCCTGCGCCGACATGCGCCCGATCCTCGACTCGGCCGAGCGGTGGAACTTCCCGCCGGCCTGGTCGTGCAACAACTGCGGCCAGTCGATCGCGGAGGTCGTCTTCGGTGTCGCCGAGGACGGCGGTGTCGCGCGGTGGATGGTCGTCACCGCCCGCTGTGTCGGCTGCGGTCACGTCACGGGTCTGACCGACATGATCGTGCCGGACGTCGCTGCTGACGTGTTCGCGGCGTCCCTGTAACTGCTCGCCGCATCACTGAGCGGTCGCGTCGGCGGGCAGACTGGCGTCGATGCGCCTACTGCTGCTCGCCGACACCCACATCCCTCGACGCGCTCGTGACCTGCCGACGCAGGTGTGGGACGACCTCGAGAAGGCGGACGTCGTGGTGCACGCCGGCGACTGGGTCGATGTCGCAGTGCTCGACGCGATCGAGCGGCGGGCGAGACGACTCATCGGCGTCTACGGCAACAACGACGGCGCGGCGTTACGCGAACGGCTGCCGGAGGTCGCCCATGTCGACCTCGACGGTCTCCGCCTGGGCGTCGTGCACGAGACCGGCGGGCGCGATGGCCGGGAACGACGATGCGCGGCGCGGTTCCCCGACACCGATGTGCTGGTGTTCGGCCACAGCCACATCCCGTGGGACACCACGGCAACGAACGGACTGCGGCTGCTGAACCCCGGCTCTCCCACCGACCGGCGGCGTCAGCCCGTGGCGACGTACATGACGGCGCGGATCTCTCGCGGCCGACTCGACGAGGTCGAGCTGGTGCCGGTCAGACCCGAACGCTGAGCCGCGCCCAGGACAGTCGCTTGCACGCCGGGCAGCGCAGGTAGGCGCCGTAGCGACGGCGGAACAGCCCCACCGTCGACTCGCGGTCGCCATGACCGACGTCGACGGACAGCAACAGCGACGGGAAGGCTGCGCGCACTGCCGCCATCGGCGACAGCACGGTGCGCTCGCCACATCGTTGGCAATCGACGCTGATCGAGCCGACGCCGGGCAGATCGCGCTCGCCCTCGGTCGCGGAGAAGAGTGCGCGCTTGCCCTGCGCATCGCGTGGCTGCGCCGACGCGGTGTCGAGCGATGGTGTCCGCGGCCGGATGCGGTCGAAGCCGCCGCTCCGTTTCGGCGTCGTCACGACGGCACCGCCTCACTCGTCAGGTCGATCAGCTGCTCGTCGTCGGGCGCGGCCATCGGTTCCGGCACCCCGGCCAGCCGCCGTGCCAGTGCGCGGTAGGCCTCGGCTCCGGGTGACCGGCCGGCGGTGCGAAGGATCGACTTGCCTGCGGCAGGCGCCTCGGCGAACCGCACCGACTTCGCGATCGGCGGCTCGATGACCGAGAGCCCGTAGCGACCGGAGATGTCGGCGAGGACCTGCCGCGCATGGTTGGTGCGACCGTCGAAGAGCGTCGGGAGGACACCCAGCACCCGCAGGTCACGGTTGGTCAGCCGTTGCACCTCGTTGACCGTGTCGAGCAGCTGGCCGACCCCGCGGTGCGAGAGCGACTCGCACTGCAGCGGCACCAGCACGTCGTCCGCCGCGGTCAGTGCGTTGAGGGTCAGCACGCCGAGCGACGGCGCGCAGTCGAGCAGGATGACGTCGTACGACGTCCTCACCTCGTCCAGCGCCGAACGCAGGACGTACTCGCGGCCGGTCTTCATCAGCAGCGCGGCTTCGCAGCCGGCGAGCTCGATCGTCGCGGGCAGCACGTCCGGGCCGTCGCTCGACGGGTGGATCGCCATCCCGGCCGACACCCGGCCGAGCATCACGTCGTGAATGGAGATCTCGACGGTCTCGGGGTCGAGGCCGAGCGAGAAGGTCAGGCAGGCCTGCGGGTCGAGGTCGACGACGAGGACCCGTCGGCCCATCTCGGCGAGAGCGGCGCCCAGCGACGCAACCGTCGTCGTCTTGGCCACGCCACCCTTCTGGTTGGCGACGGCAATTGTGCGGCAGTCGGTCACGAGACGTCATTCCCTCGCTGCTGAGGACAGGACGGGACAGCCTTCCCGAAAGTGGGAAGTCTGCGAGATGGATGACGACCCGGCAAGAGCCTCGGCGGCAGGTTCGTCTGTTGCGAGTCTACTCGTCGGTAGCCTCGGGGAGTGAGTGTTCCGCCGAGCCTCCAGCTGCCTGCCGAGGCGCGTTCGGTCCGAGTGCCGGCCGGCACGGGAGACCTTGCGGCGCTGGTGGCCGAGCCGCCGCAGGACGTCCCGTCACGACCTCCTGTCCTGCTCGTTCCGGGCTACACCGGCAGCAAGGAAGACTTCCTGCCGATTCTCGGGCCGATCGCCCGCAGCGGCCGTCGCGCCGTCGCGATCGACCTCCGGGGACAGCACGAGTCGGGCGGCCCGGAAGACCCCGCGGCCTACACCATCGATGCGCTGGCGAAGGACGTCGCCACCGTTCTCGCCGGCCTCGGCGACGCGGCGCATCTGGTCGGCCACTCGTTCGGCGGTCTCGTCTGCCGGGCAGCCGTCCTCGACGGGTCACGACCCGCCTCTTTGACTCTGCTGGGCTCCGGTCCCGGGGCTCTCGGCGGCCAGCGGGCGGCACTGGTCGAGCTGATGCGACCGATCCTCGACGAGGGCGGCGTCCCCGCGCTGGCCGAAGCGGCCGCCGCGGCCGACCGGTCCAACCCGAAGTACGTCGACGTCGCCCCAGACGTCCTGGCCTTCCTGCACCAGCGCCTGCTCAACT
Organism: Mycobacteriales bacterium; assembly: GCA_035695045.1. Classification (GTDB taxonomy): domain Bacteria; phylum Actinomycetota; class Actinomycetes; order JAFAQI01; family JAFAQI01; genus DASSKP01. The sequence continues at coordinate 44,992 of DASSEX010000052.1, forward strand.
CGCCGGCCGCCGCGCTGCGGACGATGGGCGAGGAGCTCGTCACCGCCGCCGACCGGACCGAGCACCTGCGGGAGTCCGGCGTGCCCGTGCTCGTGGCGCACGGGGAGACCGACGACGCATGGTCCCCCGAGGAGCAGCGCCGCATGGCGGAGCGGCTGGAGGCGGCGTACGTCAGCATCGCCGGTTCGGTGCACTCGCCGGCATGCGAGGCGCCGGAGAAGACCGTCGACACGCTGCTCTCCTTCTGGGCGTCGTACGACGGCATGTGAGGCTGGAGCCCGTGAGCGACATCGGACTCTTCGGCCCTGAGAGCGTCACGTGGCGCGTGCAGAGCGACCCGATCATGTGGGTCGCGGGCCTGCGGGCGTTGCTGTTGCAGGCGGTGCACCCAGCGGCGATGGCCGGCGTCCTCGACCACTCCGACTTCCGCGCCGACCCCTGGGGCCGACTGATCCGCACGGCCGACTACGTCGGCACGGTTGCCTTCGGCAGCAGCGACGAGGTCGCCGAGATCGGACGTCGAGTGCGGGCGGTGCACGCCAAGGTTCGGGGCATCGACGGCCGGAGTGGCCGCACCTACAGCGCCCGTGACCCGCATCTCCTGCTGTGGGTGCACTGCTGCGAGGTCGAGTCGTTCCTGACGACGTTCCAGCGCGCAGGCGGCGGCCTCACCGCCGCCGAGGTCGACCGCTACTACGCCGAGCAGACCCGTGCGGCGGCCGTCGTCGGTCTCGACCCGGCGAAGGTGCCGGACTCCGCCGCCGCGATGACGTCGTACTTCCGGCGGATGCGGCCGGAGCTGCACGCTGACGAGCGCACCCGGCGCACGGCGCGATACGTGATGGCGCCGCCCATGCCGGCGTGGGTGCAGCTGGTGACGCCGGCCCGGCCGGCCTGGCTCGGTGTCGCCGGGCTGGCGGGCGCACTGTTGCCGCGCTGGGCCCGCCGCCTCTACCGGCTGCCCGGCGTCCCGGTCACCGACGTCGCCGCGACCGTCGGAGTCCGGGCATTGCGGACGGCGCTGCAGCAGGCGCCGGAGCGATACCGCGTCGGGCCACACCTACGCGCCGCGCAGGAACGGCTCGCTCAGTCGGCCGGGGAGATGTCCGGAGCCAGCCCCGCCCAGGGGGGCTGAGGTCCCCGCGCCGCGCGGCCTTCGGCGCAGTGCGCGGAGAAGTCGCACCAGCCGCACATCGGGCCGGGTCGGGCAGGGAACGCGTCCGGATCACCGGCCGTCTCCGCGGCGGCCGCTTCGGCCGCGATGTCGTGCGCGCGCTGGAGCTGTCGCGCCAGAGCGGCGTCGTCGTGCTCCCACGCGATGACGTCGCCGGTCGGCAGGTGGTGCAGCTCGACCCGGACGCATCGCCGACGAAGAGTTCGGGCGGCAGCGAGCGCGTAGACCGCGAGGGCAAGCGAGCCACGGGCGTCGTCGGTCGTCAGGACGTGGCGGCCGGTCTTGTAGTCGACGACGACGAGGTCGTCGCCGCGACGGTCGAGCCGGTCGATGCGGCCCGACAGCGCGAGCCGCTCGGTGCGCAAGGCGACAGTGCGCTCGACCCCGACCGGCTCGTCATGCGGGTCGAGGGTCTCGACATAACCCGCAACCATGTCCGCGGCTCGCTCTCGCCACTGCGCACTCTGCTCGTCGTCGCGGAAGCCCAGGGGGATCCAGCGCTGGCGGACGAGCGCGGCAGCTCTGGTCGTCGTCCGCTCGGCCCGCGGCAGAGCCCACCACGAGGCAAGCGCCGTGTGCACCGCTGCGCCCACGCTGTTGTGCGCCCACGGCGCGCCCTTCGGAGGCGCGGGCCGGTCGACGTAGACGAACCGATAGCGCCGGGGGCAGTCGAGCCAGGTCGAGAGCTTCGACGGCGTGCACGTGAACAGCCGCTGCGGCATGCCGTCGAGCGTCTGCTGCTCGGCGGCGGGCGCAACGGTCACGAGTCGAGTGTGACGCCGGATGGGGACGGTTTCCCGGAGACGCGCGGCGACTGGGGATCAACCTCGCTTGCTTCGCCTGCCCCGGACCGGCGCAGCAACGCGTCGGCCGCCAGGGCTCCCGCCGGCCAGAGCAGCGCCTGCACGGGCAGCATGTAGCGGTAGTCCTGGACCTCGGTCAGCGCCGGCACGAGCATGAGCAGCACGCCCGCTGCGGCGAGAGCGGCAGCTACCCAGACTCGTCGCTCCTGCCGCCTCCGCACCAGCGCGAGCAGCACGATGAGCAACGCGAGCGGCAAAGTCGGGCCTGGAGTCCAGACGATCTTCTGATAGCCGCTCGTGAAGGCAGCGGGCGATGCCGCCCTCACCTTCTCGCGGAACGGATGGTGCGCGTTTCTCGACGCGAGGATGGTGCCTGCCGCCAAGGTGGTGTTCGTCTTGCGCGCGTGGATGATCGGGCTCATCTGCCAGGCATGCACGTTCCACGCCCACCAGATGTTGGTTCGGACAGGCGCGACGTCCCTGATCAGCCCGTCCAATGTCGTACGGAGATAACCGAGCGGCTCGCGACGAATGACGGCGTACGCGAACTTCTTCCCCTGTCGCGGGCGTTCTTTCGGCGGGTACCGCAGGTAGAGCGGGGAGGCGTACTTGCTCCAGGTATAGGCCTCAGGCGACAGGCGCATCGACAACGGAACGTGGGGGCAGATCGCGCGCTCGGCAGCCGGCAGAGGGGCGCAGCTCGCGAAATAGGCAGTCCGGCCGTAGAGCCACAGGCCGTCGGTCGACTCCAGAGCGAACTGGTGGTGGGTCTGCGTGAACCGCCCCATATAACCGAGCACCGGAATGACAGCGCAGGCACCGAGCGCCACGGTGCGCCGCCATCCGAAGCGGGCGACGAGCGCATAACAGAGGACGGGGAGCAGCACCGCCAGGCCGAGACCTCGCGTCAGCGTCGCGGCCGCGATCAGAAGGCCGGCAACGGCACAGGTGACCACGCCGGGCCGGCGGGGAGCGAGCACGAGCAGACACGCGGCAAGGATCAGAACGAGGAAGACGGTGTCAGACAGCACGAACTGCTCGACGTCCATCTGATAGCCGTCGAGAAGCACCGGTGCTGAAGCGATCGCTGCCAGCCATGGTCGGGCGTCGAGTCGGCGAACCGCGACGTACGTGGCGACGCCAGCCAGCAGCCCGAGAAGGTGCTGTATCGCGACGATGACGACCGTGTAATGCGTCCAGAAGAGGGCTCGCAGGAAGACCGCGTAGCCCATTGGGTGGAACCCGCCCTGGCGCAGGTGCGACGCATCCTTCAGATAGGCGTAGGAGTCGCCGTAGAGCTCCAGCCCGGGACGGAACGCGACCGTGACGAGGACGCGCATGACGACGGCGACCGCGAGCAGCGCCAGGAACAGCCAGTGGGTCCGGCAGAACGGGCCGAATGCCGTTTCGATTCGTCGACGCGGCCTTAACGCCCCCGAACCCGCCAGCCGCACCCACCCATCGTGCCATGCGCAAGCCGCTGCCGGCCCTTCGCCGACCGCCGACACCACAACATCGGACTAGAATTCGTGGTCAGGGCTCAACGGCTCCTCCTGGAGGTCCCCGCAAAGCATGGCAACTTCCTGCGAAGGGTGCCGCCAGACCGACGTGACTGTCATCGTGCCGTGCCACAACGAGGCAGTCACAGTCGCCGAAGTGGTCGCGGGCTTCCGTAGCCAACTCCCACAAGCTCGCATCATCGTCGCTGACAACGTGAGCACGGACGACACCGCGGAGCGGGCGCGCCAAGCAGGCGCCGAGGTCATCTCCGTTCCTGCCCCCGGCAAGGGCCGCGCCGTGCGAAGGCTGTTCGAGCAATGCCTGAGCGAAGTCGTCGTGATGGTCGACGGCGATGCGACCTACGACCCTACGGTGGTTGGCGATCTCGTCCACCTCGTCGCATGTGAGGGCTACGACCTGGTCAACGCGTCCCGGGCTACGGGTGGAGATCCGTCGGCGGCGGGCGGTGAGTATCGCGCGGGGCACCAGCTCGGCAACCGCATGCTGACCGGCCTGCAGCGACGCCTTACCGGCATCACGCTCGACGACATCCTGACGGGCTACAAGGCGATGAGCCGAAGGTTCGTCTCCTCCCTGCCCATCCGTTCCAAGCGGTTTCAGCTCGAGGTCGAGATCGCCAGCCACGCGGTCGCCATGGACTTCGCCTACACCGAGGTCACGGCGGCCTACCGTGCGAGGCCCGCCGGCAGCACGTCCAAGTTGTCGACGTACAGAGACGGATGGTCCATCTTGCGGATGCTGCTCCGGCTGCATCGGGACCTGCACCCGTTCGTCGCGTTCACCGCCCTGTCCGCACCGTGGTTCGTCGCCTCGATCGCACTCGTCGTACCGCCCGTTGTGCAGTACTTCCGCACGGGCCAGGTCGCGAAGTTCCCAAGCCTCATCGCCGGTGTCGCCACCTTCCTCGTCGGAATGCTCCTCGTGATGTCGGGCTGGATTCTGGAGCGAACCCGAGCGCTACGGCGGGACGTGCTTCTTGTGACCGCCAACGACCTGGAGCGACAGATCGCTATCAGCGACCGAGCGCAGTATCTGCAGAGCCCTCGGTCAACGACGGGGGTCGAGCTGTAGGCGTTCCCGGGCTGCCTGGTCGACCTGCAGCGGAAGACCGAGCGGATGCCGTTCGGTGATCCCGATCGCGAACCACATGATCTTGCCGACCTCGCCCGACAACCGCTTCCAGCCGAAGTCGTCGGCCAGGCTGCTGACGATCGCCATGCCTCGGCCGCACTCCGCGAGACCCTGCGGGGTGATGTCCGCCCGTTGGGACGTGGTCCGGTCCGAGAAGTCCTGGACGACGACGAGCACGTTGTCCGTGTCGCGGCTGATGCCGAGGTGCACCGGCGTCCGCGCATGCAGGATCACGTTCGAGACGAGCTCACTCGTGAGAAGCGCACAGTCCTGCACGACGTCTTCCGGCAGCCCCTCCAGGTGTTGCCGGACGAATCGCCGCGCCCTGGGCACCGAGACGGGATCGGCGGGTAGGTCGAGATGCCCCGAGACGGCGACGTCCGGGTCGATGAGCGGCCGTTCCGCCATGATCACCTGACACGCCACTGCGACCCCCCGTCCCAGACCATTCAGTCAACGCGGGTCCGACTTCTTCCGCAATGGCTCGATGTGACCGGGTACCGAACCGCGTTCGCCGGATATGTGCTGTCGTCACGCTCGCCGGGAGAAGGCGATCGCGCTGTCAGCCACGAGCTGCACCGCGATGGCGGACAGCAGCAGACCCGAGATCCGGGTGACGAGCAGCACGCCACCCTCCCGGATGATGCGCAGGATCACGACGGCGAACCGCAGCGCGAGGTAGAGCACGATGTGCACGGCCACGATGCCCGCCGCAATCGCCGTCGCGTCCGCGACGCCGTGCGCCCGCCGCACGAACACGATCGTCGCGACTATCGCGCCGGGCCCGGCGAGAAGAGGGGTGCCGAGCGGCACGAGAGCAACGTTGACGTCCGGGACGTCCTCCGGACGGTCCTGCTTTCCGGTCAACAGCTCCAACGCAACCAGCACGAGCAGCAGCCCGCCGGCGCCCTGCAGCGCCGGCACGCTGATGCCCAGGTAGCGCAGGATCTGCTGCCCGAACAGAGCAAAAGCCGCGATGACCGCGATCGCGACGAGGACGGCCTGCCACGCCAGCCGCTTGCGTGCTCGCGTCGTCCGCCCGCTCGTCAACGCGAGGAACATCGGGATGGTGCCGACGGGGTCCATGATCACCACCAGGGTGACGAAGACCTCGGCGAACAGCTTGACGTCGAACACGCTGTGCCTCACGAAGAGGCCACGCTAGCGAAGGCTGCTCAATGCGCTGCAGGCACCGCGGACAGCCGCGGCGACAGCGAGCCGAAGACGAGCTCCGCCTCGACGTAGCCGTCGCGCAGGTCGCCGAGCGACACCGTGTCGTACATGACGACACCGGCACTCGCCGGCCACACCAGTGCCCAGAGCCAGCGCGCCTTCGCCTCACCCACGAAGGCGGCGCAGTCGCCGTCGCACGGAAGGCTCCACAAGGCGGTCGGGTGCCCGGCGGCCTCGAGCTTCGCGTCGGGCGGGCCGTCACCGAACCCGTCGCCGGGATCCGGCCCCGGGAGGCCGGCAAGGCGCGCGCCGAGCCCGACGCCCGGCTCCTCGGCGACGAGAAGCAGCTCGGCGGCCCCGCCGAGGGGGCTGGGGCCGGTCAGGCTGGTGACGGTCGCGCGAGCACCGTCACGCTCGTCACCGGCCACACCGAACCCGCTGATCAACCAGCCCGTCAGGCCGTGCGGCATCCACAGCGGGACGCCCGCCTGCTTCAGGACGTGCTCGAGCGCCTCGACGCCGGGGCGGCTGAAGACGGTGTACGGCGCCACGGTGCCGTGGCTCGCGCACTGCCATGCGCTCGACCACAGACCGGGAGCACGAAGCTCACCGCCACACCTGGGGCAGGTCGGCTCGGGGCGCACTCCCTCAAGGTCCTTTGCGGCGGCCTTGCCGTCAACCCCTGTTCGGGTGGATACGCCCGGAAAGCTCAGACCACGTCGTCGTCATAGACCGTCTGGCGGCGGGTGACGACCGGCTCCTCGACCACGGTGCGGACCGGGCGGCGCACGACCCGGCGGATCACGGTCGGGCCGGCGGCTCGACCGCCACCGACCCACCCACCGGCGAGCACGGCGACGAGCACGATCACCGCGAGCAGAACGATCAGCAGGACCAGCATCGTCGTTGCCTCCCTAGTCTTCTGGTGATGTCCCCGGCAGAAGATCCGGAGAAACGCCCGGTGGAGTGCGCCGGCGCGGTCGTGCGGGACGAACTCGGACGCCTGCTCTTGGTCCGGCGTGGACACGAGCCGGCACTGGGGAAGTGGTCCCTGCCGGGAGGACGGATCGAGCCGGGTGAGTCACCGGACCGGGCAGCGGCTCGCGAGGTCCTGGAGGAGACCGGCCTGCAGGTGCGCATCGGCGAGCTGCTGCAGACCGTCGACATCTGGGACGGCCGCTACCGCGTGCACGACTACTCCGCGACGGTCACCGGAGGCGAGCTGTGCGCCGGCGACGACGCGAGCGAGGTGCGATGGTGCACTCCCGACGACGTCGAGCTCCTCGACCTGTCCGCAGGACTGCTCGAGGAGCTTCGCCGGATGGGCGCTATGCCTGCTCCCCCGTCTTGAGCTGCGCGTGCTCGAGGGGCGGCTGCTGCACGGTGCAGAACGCGCAACGGGTGGCGTCGTACGGGATCGAGCTCTTGCACTCCGGACACACCTTGGTCTGCTTGCCCGGCTCGGTCTCGGGCTTGAACCGCTCCATCAGCGAGTTCACCGGGATGACGACGAAGTAGTAGAGAGCGAGGCCGACCAGCAGCAGGGTGAGCACGCTGTTGACGAGGTCCCCCCAGAGGAACCTCGAGCCGTGCAGGGTGAAGTAGCGGTCGGCGAAGCTGTTGGTGCAGACCACCGTCGACGTGCCGGGAGCCGTCGTACAGGTCGTGTGGCCACCGACCGCCGCGCCGATCAGCGGCGTCAGGAAGTCCTTGACGAGCGACGTCACAACGGCCGTGAACGCCGCACCGATGACGACACCGGTCGCGAGGTCGACGACGTTGCCGCGAAGGATGAACTTTCGGAAGCCCGAGATCCGGAGCCTGTCCCGGCCCCGCGACAGGAACTGCTCGAAGCGGTCGGTCGCGTCCTCGCTGCTCATCCACTCCCCTTGCGTGTCAGGCCGGCGGCCCGACCCTTGGTCGCGACGACGAGCGCCATCTTCCGTGACGCTTCGTCGATCATCTCGTCACCGAGCATCACGGCGCCCCGCCGTCCGCCGTCCGCCGACGTCGCATGCTCGTACGCCGCCAGGATCTCCTCGGCGCGGTCGTAGTCGTCCTGGCTCGGTGTGAAGGCTGCGTTGCCCGCATCGACCTGGTCGGGGTGCAGCACCCACTTGCCGTCGTACCCGAGTGCCGCCGTGCGTGCGGCGCTCTGGCGGAACCCGTCGAGGTCGCGCACCTGGAGGTAGGGGCCGTCGATCGCCTGCAACCCATGCGCACGGGCGGCGACGAGGATGCGCATGAGCACGTAGTGAAAAGCGTCGCCCACGTCGTAGCCCGGCGGCTGCTCACCGACGACGAGGCTGCGCATGTTGATGCTCGCCATGAAGTCGGCGGGACCGTAGACGAGAGACTCCGCCCGCGACGACGCGCGGGCGATCGCGTCGATGTCCTGCAACCCTCGCGCGGACTCGATCTGGATCTCGATCCCGATGCGACCGAGCGCCAGCCCGTTGGCGCGCTCGACCTGACCGAGCAGGAGGTCGAGCGCGGCAACGTGCGTCGCCGACTCGGCCTTCGGAAGGACGACGCAGTCGACCCGGTCGCCGGCGGCACCGATCACCTCCGCGACGTCGACGTGCGTCCACTCCGTCGACCAGTCGTTGACGCGGATCGCAACCGTCTTGCCCGCCCAGTCGCCTGTTCTCAGCGCGTCGACCACGTGTCGGCGCGCTTCCGACTTCGCCTCAGGTGCGACGGCGTCCTCGAGATCGAGGAAGACCTCGTCGACGGCGAGGCCTTGCGCCTTCTCGAGCATCCGCGGGTTGGAGCCGGGGACGGCCAGGACCGTACGACGGGAACGCACGGATCGCGAGGCTATCCGCGACGGTCACTCCGCGGGCACGGCAGGCGCGACCGCGCGATCGCGCGTCGTGATGACGGCGCCGACACCGGCAATGATCAGCAGGAGGCCGGGGATCGCCGCGGGGTGCGGATGCTGGTGGAGCCAGATCGCTGCGATCAACGTCGCACCCGGCACTTCGAACAGGATCGACAACGACACGATCGTCGGGCTCGTCGTACGCAACACCCGGTTGAACAAGGAGTGACCGAGGAACTGCGCACCGACGGTTACGGCGACGAGCTTCAACCACGCGTTCCCGCTGTAACCAACCAGCTGCTGCCCCCCGACCAGGCAGGCGAGCAGCAGCGCAACCGCGGTTGTCAGGTAGCAGACAGTCGTGTAGGTCGTCGTGCTCACACTGCGCCGCACCTGACCGCCGGCGACCATGTATGCCGCGGCGAAGAGACCGCCGACGATCGCGAGCAGGTCGCCGGCGAGCGCCCGCGTCGACACCGTCACGTCGACGCCGGTCACGAGCGATGCGCCCACGACAGCGACAACGATTCCGAACCAGGCGCGTCGCGGGATGACGTGGCCCGCGCGCCGCGCGAGCAGCGCGGCCCAGACCGGCTGGGTGGAGACGAGCGCTGTCGCCGACGAGACGCTCGTGAAGCCGAGGCTGGGAACCCACGTCCCGAAGTGCACGGCGAGGAAGACTCCGGCAACGACCGCAAGGCGCCGCTCTCTCGCGTCGAGCCCGGCGAGCTCGTCACGATGCCGGACAAGTGACCACGGCACGAGCAGTCCGGAGGCCATCGCGTTGCGCCAGAACGCGATCGCCAGTGTCGGCGCCGCCGTCGCAGCCATCAAGGGACCGGACGTGGAGACGGCCACCAACGCCACCACCATCAGACCGACGTCGGCGGCCGGAGGAGCGGCGAGTACTCCCGGGACCTCCTCCTCCTCCGTCACCCGTAGAGTCTCGCGCATGGACGCGACGGCCATCGCTGCGCTCGTCGAGGAGTCGGCGAAGAAGTCAGGCCTTCTCTGGGTGCGTCCGACCGGGCCGCGGCACCGCGCGCAGCCGCTGTGGCAGATCTGGCACGAAGGCGCGATCTATGTCGTCACCGGCGGCATCGAGCAGCCGGCGCCGGACGGTTTGACCGACCGCGCGTTCGTGACGTTGCGCAGCAAGGACAAGCGCTCTCGACTGCTGACGATCGAGGCGGAGGTCGACGTCATCGACCCGGACAACGCGCAGTGGGCCGACGTCGCGGGCGCACTTGCGGCGAAGCGGCTCAACCTGCCGGACGGCGAGGAGGCGCTGGACCGCTGGCGGCGCGAGTGCGTCATCTACCGGTTGCGCCCCACCGGCGAGGTGCTCGAGACACCGGCCGATCCGACGACGACGTCGCACGCCGCGGCTCCTCCGCCCACTCCGGCACGCACTCGGGTGCCGCGGCCGCTGCATCTGCGCGGCCGGCCGAGACGAAGCCGCGGCTGGCGCTCCGGAGCCTGAGCTACTCGCCCCGCGCGGGCACGGCTATCCGGCCTTCCGCGATGGGCACGACGCTGCCGCTCACCGTCGCCGACGTGACCGCACCGGCGCGGATCTCGACGGAGCAGTCGAGCCGAGACGGCCGGCCCATCTCGACGCCCTGCTCGACGACGTACGACGACCGTCCGTCGCCCGACAGCAGACCGGAGCCGGCCAGGAAGACGCCGAGGCCGAGAGCGGCCGAGCCGGTCGCAGGATCCTCCGGCACTCCGACGCCCCCCGCGAAGACGCGCACGTGCATGCGGTCGCCGTGCGGCGCGAAGACGGAGACACCGCCGTTGCCCAGGCTCGCGAGCAGCGCGAGGTCCGGCTCGCAGCGAGCCAACGCCTCGTCGCGGACGTGGACGAACGCGAACTCCAGCCCGCAGCCGGCCCACCGCACCGGCGTCCCGGCCAGGTCGCCGGACCCGAGCCCCACTGCTGCGAGGAACGGCGAGGCGTCGAGCGGTCCGCCGAGCGAGGCCTGGCCGCCGGTCAGCGTGATCGCGTCGACGGTCACCGTCAGCGGCAGCAGCCCCGCGCCGCACTCCTGCACGACCTGGCCGTCCCCGATGCGTCCGAGGCGGCGCATCACCCATGCCGCACCCACCGACGGGTGCCCGGCGAACGGCAGCTCCGTCGCAGGACTGAAGATGCGCAGCCGGTAGCTCGCGCCGTCCTGGGTCGCCGCCATGGGGAAGGCGGTCTCCGAGAGGTTGAACTCTCGGGCCAGCGACTGCAGCTGGCCGGTCGAGAGGTCGTCCGCACCCAGGACCACGGCGAGAGGGTTGCCGGCGTACGGCGTCGTGGTGAACACGTCCACGACCTGGTAATCGAGTGCAGGGAAGCCGGTCACGGGCGCGGACGATACCCGGCTCGGCAACCCGGACGAAGCGGGTTACGGCGGTAACCTCGCGAGCATGGCGAGCGGAACGGCGACGCGGGTGTTCCTTGCCCGTCTCGCGGGGCTGACCGTCCTGGACCCCAACGCGGACCAGGTCGGTCGGGTTCGTGACGTCGTCGTCCTGCTGCGCAGCGGTGCGCAGCCGCCACGCGTGCTCGGTCTCGTCGTCGAGGTGCAGCCGCGTCGACGGGTGTTCGTGCCGATGGGACAAGTGACCTCGATCGACGCCGACGCGGTGATCGTTCGCGGTCGGATCAACCTGCGCCGCTTCGAGCGCCGGGCCGGCGAGACCCTCGTCATCACCGAGCTCCTCGACCGCAAGGTCGCGCTCGTCGAGGACTCCACCTCGGTCACCGTCGTCGACGTCGCGATGGACCAGAGCCGCACCCGAGACTGGTTCGTCACCCGAGTCGCGGTGCGCAGCGGCGGCGGTTTCCGTCGCCGGGGGCAGCTGCAGACGCTCGACTGGGACCAGGTGACCGGGTTCACGCAGGTCGACGGTGAGCAAGGTGCCGCGAACCTCCTCGCGGCGTTCGACCAGCTGCGTGCCGCCGACCTCGCGCACGTCATGCACGAGCTGTCGTCGAAGCGCCGGGCCGAGGTCGCCGCGGCTCTCGACGACGAACGGCTCGCGGACGTGCTCGAGGAGCTGCCGGAGGACGACCAGGTCGAGATCCTCGGAAAGCTCGAGGGTGAGCGAGCAGCGGACGTGCTCGAAGCGATGGCTCCGGACGACGCCGCCGACCTCCTGGCCGAGCTGCCGCCGGACGAGCAGGAGCGGCTGCTGGCGCTGATGGAACCGGACGAGGCGAGCCCGGTCCGCCGCCTGCTCACCTACTCCGAGAACACCGCCGGCGGCATGATGACGACCGAGCCGGTGATCCTGTCGCCGGACGCGACCGTCGCCGAAGCACTCGCGCGCATCCGTGACCCCGAGCTCACGCCGGCGCTCGCCGCGCAGGTCTACATCTGCCGACCGCCGACGGACACGCCGACCGGCAAGTTCCTCGGCATCGCGCACATCCAGCGGCTGCTGCGCGAACCACCGTCATCGCTGGTCTCCGGCGTCGCCGACAGCGACATCGACCCGCTGGGTCCCGACTGCCCGCTGTCGGAGGTCACCTCCTACCTCGCGACCTACAACCTGGTCGCCGTCCCCATCGTCGACGACGCGGACCATCTGCTCGGCGCGGTGACCGTCGACGACGTGCTCGACCATCTGCTGCCCGCCGACTGGCGCGAGCGGCCGGCCGGAGAGCCCATCCGTGGCGCGTGAGGAGCGCCGGCGCGCGCGCATCGACCAGCCGCGCGACGTCCGGCGCGGCATCCACCTGCCGACCTACGACGCGGAGGCGTTCGGCCGGCTGTCGGAGCGTGTCGCCCGCTTTCTGGGCACCTGGCGCTTCATCGGCTACATGTCGCTGTTCATCACGATCTGGATCGTCATCAACACCCTGCCCGGCATCCACCACGCCGACCGGTTCCCGTTCATCTTCCTGACGCTGCTGCTGTCGTTGCAGGCGTCGTACGCCGCCCCGCTGATCCTGCTCGCACAGAACCGGCAGGCGGACCGCGACCGAGTGCAGTACGAACAGGACAGAACGCTGGCGGAGCGGTCCGTGGCAGACACCGAGTACCTCGCCCGCGAGGTCGCCGCCATCCGGGTGGCCCTCGGCGAGGTCGCCACCCGTGACTACCTCCGCGGCGAGCTCCAGCGCCTGCTCGAGGAGCTCACCTCACGCGAGGAAGTCACCGCTGAAGAGGCGTGACCAGTCCGAACGGACTACACAGGACACCCCCCGACCTGCCGATCACAGCCAAGTGACACCCGGCGCGTCGTCCCGCACTGCCCGGCGCCGGCTCGGCGAGGTGATGGTCGAGCAGGGCGCCCTGACGGCGGAACAGCTCGAGGAGGCTCTCGAGGCCCAGCGTTCGGCTGCCCGGGACCGCCGCAAGATCCGGCTCGGCGCCGTCGTGGTGGAGCTGGGCTTCTGCACCGAGCGGCAGGTCGCGGGCGCCCTGGCGAGCGCCCTTTCGCTGGATCTCGTCGACCTCGCCAGCCTGACCCTGCAGCCGTCGATCGCGCGGCTGCTCCCCCGCGCCGTCGCCGAGCGCCACCTCACGATCCCCATCGCGCAGGACGACGACGGGCGGCTGACCCTCGCTTCCGCGGACCCGACGAACGTCGTCGCGTTCGACGACGTGAAGATCTACACCGGCGCCGGCGACCTCGGACTCGTCGTGGCGACGGCGAGCCAGATCCGCGACCTGATCGCGCGAGTGTGGTCACTGTCCGAGGACACCGCCGACGTCGCACTGATGCTCGAGGATCTGGCCGACGTCCCCGACGACGACAGCGACGCCGCGCAGAGCGCAACGGACGCGCCGACGGTACGTCTGGTCAACTCGATCTTCGCGGACGCGATCCGCGCGAGAGCCAGTGACATCCACATCGAGCCGCAGGCCCGCGACGTGCGGATCCGCTACCGCGTCGATGGGTTGCTTCGTGACGTCATGTCCGCGCCGCGGTCAGCCGCGGCGGGCATCGTCAGCCGGATCAAGGTCGTCAGCAACCTCGACATCGCGGAGCGCCGCGTGCCGCAGGACGGCCGAAGCCGACTGCAGGTCGACGGTGTCCCCGTCGACGTACGCGTGAGCACGCTGCCGAACATCCACGGCGAGAAAGTTGTCGTCCGGCTGCTGTCGCGGGCCGAGTCCGTGCCGCCGATCGCGCGGATCGGCATGACCGACAAGCAGCTCGAGGCGATGCTGGGCACGCTCGTGTCGCCGCAGGGCCTGATTCTCATCACGGGCCCGACTGGTTCGGGTAAGACGACGACGCTCTACAGCGCGCTGAACCAGGTGAAGACGCCGGACCGCAACATCGTGACGCTCGAGGACCCGGTCGAGATGCAGGTCGCCGGCATCACGCAGGTGCAGGTGCATCCGCGTGCCGGCATGACGTTCGCGCGCGGGCTCCGTTCCGTGCTTCGGCAGGACCCGGACGTCGTACTGGTCGGTGAGGTGCGTGACCAGGAGACGGCGAAGCTCGCCCTCGAGGCGTCGATGACGGGCCACCTGGTGCTGACGACCTTGCACACCAACTCCGCGCCGTCCGCGCTGACGCGATTGACCGACATGGGCATCGAGCCCTACCTCGTCGCGTCCTCACTCTCACTCGTCGTCGCACAGCGACTCGTCCGACGCGTCTGCGACGGGTGCTCCGCGCCCTACGTGCCGGCCGGCCGTGTCCTCGCCATCCTCGGGCTGACCGCCGCAGACCTCGCCGATGCGACACCGCGCCGCGGAGCGGGCTGCGCGGACTGCGGGGGCACCGGCTATCGCGGCCGACTCGGCGTCTTCGAGGTCCTCCCGATCACTGCCGCGATGCGTTCCGTGCTCATGACGACACCCAACGAGGGTGCGGTAGCCGCGGCCGCGCGTGCGGCCGGCATGCAGACGCTGCGGGGCTCCGCGATCGCGAACGCGAACGTCGGCCTGACGACCTTCGAGGAAGTCGTCCGCGTGACACACGTCGACGCGGGTCAGGGACTGCACTGCCTCACGTGCGGGACGTCGCTCGCCGGCGACATGGTCGTCTGCCCGATCTGCGCCACCGAGGTCGACCGCGGCAACTGCAGCGGCTGCCGCCGACCGCTCGAGTCCGAGTGGCGGGTCTGCCCGTGGTGCCGCGCTCCCGCGATGTCGCCCAACCTGCCCACGCAGCGCACGGGCCACATGGTCCTGCCCAGACTGCTCGTCGTCGACGACGACCCGTCCGTCCGCGCGTACGTCGCCACCGCGCTGACCGGCACCGTGGAGGTCGACGCCGTGGGGACGGCGGGCGAAGGGCTGGACCGGGCAGCGGCCGGGCACTACGACGGCGTGCTCGTCGACCAGGTGCTCCCCGACCTGACCGGCATCGAGATGATCCGGCTTCTCCGCAGCGAGGCGAAGACGGCGGCGCTCCCGCTCATGCTCTTCACCGGCGCCGCCCGGCCGGGCATCGAGCACGAGGCGCGCAACGCCGGTGCGGACGACTACCTCGCCAAACCGGTCGACCCCCTGCTCCTCGAGGAGCGGGTGCTGGCCCTCGTCCAGCGCAGCGCGAGGCTGCCGCAGTAGGTCGCATACCCTGGAGCAGCTATGACTGCCCCAGCGCTCGACGCCATTCACGCCGCCCTCGCCACCGTCTCCGACCCGGAGATCCACAAGCCGATCACCGATCTCGGCATGGTCAAGTCCGTGGAGGTCGCCGACGACGGCAGCGTCGACGTGGGCATCTACCTGACCACCCAGGGCTGCCCCCTGCGCGACCGGATCACGAGCGACGTCACCGCTGCGGTCAGCAAGGTCACCGGCGTGACGGCGGTCCGGGTGGACCTCGACGTGATGAGCGATGAGCAGAAGCAGGAGCTGCGGGCGAAGCTGCAGGGTGGTCGGGCGAGCCGGCAGATCTCCTTCGCTCAGCCAGGTTCCCTCACCCGGATCTACGCGATCGCCAGCGGCAAGGGCGGTGTCGGCAAGTCGTCCACGACCGTCAACCTCGCCGTCGCGCTCGCCCAGCAGGGGCACACGGTCGGCGTCGTCGACGCTGACGTCTACGGCCACTCACTTCCGCGGATGCTGGGCGTCAGCGCGCCGCCGTCGGTCGTCGACGGCATGATCGTGCCGCCGGAGGCACACGGCGTGAAGGTCGTCTCCGCCGGCATGTTCGTCGAGGGCAACCGGCCGATCGTCTGGCGCGGGCCGATGCTGCACCGTGCGCTGGAGCAGCTGCTCGCGGATGTCTACTGGGGCGATCTCGACGTCCTTCTCCTCGACCTTCCGCCCGGCACCGGCGACGTCGCCATCTCGTCTGCTCAGCTGCTTCCGACGGCGGAGGTCGTCGTGGTGACGACACCGCAGCTGGCTGCGCGCGAAGTTGCGGAGCGCGCGGGCGCGGTCGCGGTGCAGACCCGTCAGCGACTGGCAGGCGTCGTGGAGAACATGGCCGGACTGCCCTGTCCGCACTGCGGCGAGATGGTCGACGTCTTCGGTGCAGGCGGCGGTCAGGCCGTGGCCGACTCGTTGTCGAAACTGCTCGGAGTCCCCGTTCCGCTCCTCGGGTCAGTGCCGATCGACCCACGGCTCACGACGGGTGGTGACACCGGCGTGCCCATCGTGCTGTCCGCACCGGAGTCGCCCGCGGCGAAGGCGTTGACGTCGATCGCGGCCGAGCTCGGGGGGCGGACCCGCTCCCTCGTCGGCCGTCCGCTCAACCTGACACCTGTCAGCTGAGCCCGGGATAGCGAGGCGCCGGCAACGGTCGCGGTTCGTGCTCGCGGAGGTGCCGGCGAAGTGACCACGTCCATCGCACCGGACGATCCCCAGGCTCCGGACGTGCGACGGCTCCTGGCCGCGCATCTCGACTTCGCGCACGAGCACAGCCCGCCCGAGGACGTCCATGCGCTGGACGTCAGCGGCCTCTGCGCGCCGGACATCTCCTTCTTCTCCGCACGCGATCACGACGGCGCCCTTCTCGCAGTCGGCGCTCTGCGGCAGCTCGACGCGACAGATGCGGAGATCAAGTCGATGCACACATCGGCGGCAGCACGCGGTCGTGGCATCGGTCGCGCGATGCTGATGTATCTGCTCGATCTCGCCCGCTCCCGCGGCTGCACGAGGGTCAGTCTCGAGACGGGAACCATGGACGAGTTCGCCGCGGCTCGATCGCTCTACCGGTCAGCCGGGTTCGCCGACTGCGAGCCATTCGGCGACTACCGCAGGAGCCCCTACAGCGTCTGCATGACGACAACGCTGGACTGAGCCTCACGCTCCCGGTCGGTCGCGCGCGAGATGCCGCAACAACGGCGCCAGCGCGGCGTCCGTGAGGTCGGCCGCCTCGGCCCAGCCGAACCATGCGACCTCGGGACTCTCACCTTCGGGCGGGCACGGATCGCCGTCGGCGTACAGCAGGAAGCGGACGTCGAGATGCGTGTGGCCCTTGGGTGCCGCATGAACATCGACATGCACAAGCTCGCCGGACAGCGGCCGGGCGACCAGACCCGTCTCCTCGGCGGTTTCCCGCAGCGCCGCGCCCAGCAGCGACTCGCCCTCCTCGACGTGACCACCGGGCTGGATCCAGATGCCGAGTCGCTTGTGCCGGTGCAGCAGAACGCCGCGTGGTCCGGTGACGGCCGCCGAGGCCGTCACGTGCACAGGATCGGCATCCTCGTCGAACGGTCGGGTCAACCGGCGTAGCTCACTGTGGATCCGACGCAGGGAGGCGGCTTCGCGCTCGTCGATGGGCTGTCGCATCTCGAGCTGCCGGCAGAGGTCCGCGAGGCGGGCGTCGATGGCGGTCAGGTTGCGTCGGCGTCGTACGGCGGCCGTTCGCCGGGCTGCAGGGGCACCTGGCCGGGGCGCCCGACAGGAGTCGCCGCACCGACGGCCTGCACCTCCTCGTCCTCGTCGAGCAGCATGGACTGAACCATCCGGCGCGGATGCAGCGAGGCGAGATCGAGGTCAGCCATCTCGGGGCCCAGCTCGGCCTTGAGGTCGGCCGTCGCGTTGCGCGCCATGGCGCGCAGCTGGCGGATGAGCCGCGCCGCGTCGGCGGCCGCCTTCGGCAGCCGCTCGGGGCCGAGAACGACGAGCCCGACGACCGCAAGGATCAGCAGCTCGCCCCAGCCGATGTTGTTGAACATCAGGTCCGCCTCAGTCGCTCGGCGCCGAGCCCAGCGTGACGACGGTGGTGTGCCGATCGCCGTTGCGCAGATAGGTCACAGTCAGACGTTGCCCCGGCACGTGCCGTCGAATCGCGACGATGAGCTCGTCGGCCGACGTCACCGGCTCACCGTCCACGGCCACGATCACATCACCACCCTGCAGACCGGCACGTTGCGCCGGTCCGCCCGGACTGACTCCGGGCGCGCCCGCGCTGCCCTTGATGATCTTCGCGCCGTTGCCGTCGTACGCGGCATCGAGGCGCACACCGATGATCGCGTGGGTCGAGTAGCCCTGCGTGATGATCTGCTGGGCGATCCGCTTGGCCTGGTCGATCGGGATCGCGAAGCCGAGACCGATGGACCCGCCCTGCCCGCCACCGATCGGGTCCGCCGACAGCGTGGCGATGGCGGAGTTGACGCCGATGACCTGTCCGCGACCGTCGACGAGCGGCCCGCCGGAGTTGCCGGGATTGATCGCGGCATCGGTCTGGATGGCGTCGATCACGTCCTCGGTCGACGTCCCGCCGACGCTGCCCGCCTCGACCGGTCGGTCGAGCGCGCTGATGATGCCCGAGGTGACCGTCCCGGCGAGACCGAGAGGGGACCCGACCGCGATGACCGGGTCACCGACGGCGACCGACGACGAGCTGCCCAGCACCGCGGGCTGCAGGCCACGCACCCCTCGGACGCGAATGACCGCGAGGTCGCTGACCTTGTCGCGGCCGACGATCTCTCCGTGAACGGACTGCTTGTCGTGGAAGACCACGCTCAGCTTGCCGCCGTTGAGCGCGGGCTCGACGACGTGGTTGTTGGTGAGGATGTAGCCGGATGAGCTGATGACGATGCCGGAGCCGGTGTCGCCCCCGCTGCCGCGACGGACCTCGATCGAGACCACGCTCGGCAGGATCTTGGCGGCGACAGCGGCAGTGGCGGCGAGAGGCCGGTGCGACGACGTCACCGGCAGGGCCGGCGCACCGAGCTGCACGGTCCGCGGGGCGGAGTCGGCCGACGACGAGCCGTGATGTGCGACGAGCCCACCGATCGTGCCGCCGAGGACGGCGGTCACCGCGCTGACGAGCACGAGCATCGTCCAGCTCGGCGATGTGCTGCTCCACGAGCGGCCGGCCCGGCCGGTGCCTCCCGATGAGGCCGGCGGCGGCGTCCACCACGGGCTGTGATCTGTGTCGTCACCGCCCGGCCGGGACCACTCCCCGCCATCGTCCGTCATTCGTCCATTGTGCGCCGGGTCCGTCACTAGGCTGGGTGCCGACCGAGGAGGCCGGCATCAGCGCAGACGAAACCACGCTCGCCAAGCGGGCGAAGGACTACACCGAGGCATGGCTGGGCGAGGACGACGCGCTGCTGTCGGCGCGCAAGCGCGGGCAGGAGCTGGGGGCCGTGCCGATCGGCCCCGGCGGCGGCGCCGTACTCAGCTTCCTCGCCGCAACGGTCGGAGCTCGCGCGGTCGTCGAGGTCGGCACCGGCGCGGGCGTCTCCGGCATCTACCTCCTCCGCGGCATGCCCGGCGACGGTGTCCTCACCTCGATCGACATCGAGGCTGAGCACCAGCGGGTCGCGAAGGAGTCTTTCGCCGAGGCCGGCATCCCGTCCGGCCGGGCGCGGCTCATCACGGGCCGCGCGCTGGACGTGCTGCCGCGGTTGACCGACGGCGGCTACGACCTCGTCTTCTGCGACGCGGCGAAGGCGGAGTACGGCGACTATCTCGGCGAGGCGTTGCGGCTGCTGCGACCTGGTGGCGTGGTGGCCTTCGACAACGCCCTGTGGCACGGCCGCGTCCCGGATCCCGCCAACCGCGACAGTGAGACCGTCGCCGTGCGTGAGCTGCTGCGGCAGGTTCACGATGACGATCGGCTCACACCCGTCCTGCTCAGCGCCGGAGATGGGTTGCTCGCGGCGGTCAAGGGGGCATGACAGACATGTGCTGCGACTCCGGGAGCTCTTCGGCGGGCCTGCGCTCCGCGTCTCGCTGAGCGTCGCCGGCGCCAGCGCGGCCGGCGGCGCCGTCGCGGGAGTGGTGATCGGGACGACCGCGCTGGCGGGCGCCACCCCCCACGTCGCAGCCCAGACAGCCGTCCACCATCACAAGCGCACCCACCACCACAGCCCGTCGCCGTCGCCGTACGTCGCGACGACCTACTCGCAGACGCCGAGCCACTCTCCCTCGGCAAGCCCGACGCCGTCGAAGAGCGCGCGCCCGAGCCCGGTGCCGACGACGACATCGCCGGCACCTGCACCGACCACGTCGTCGCCGGCACCGGCGCCGTCCACCACGTCACCTCCCGCCCCATCGGCGAGCCCGACTGCGGCAGCCGGCGGCGCCTCGCCGGCAACGGGTTGAGTGCGACGTAATCCCCCCTGCGGCACGTCCTCCAAGGGGGATTACGTCGCACTCAACCGGG
>DASSEX010000053.1:0-30766 GCA_035695045.1 Mycobacteriales bacterium
CGTCCCGGTGACCCGCACACCGGATGCGCACTGGATGACCGAGGCGCGCTACCGCGGGCAGAAGGTCGTCGTCTGCTCCCCCGACTACAGCGACGCGACGAAGTTCGCCGACGAGTGGCTCGCGCCGGCACCCGGCACCGACGGTGCGCTCGCGATGGCGATGGGCCACGTGATCCTGCGCGAGTTCTACGTCTCGCGCGAGACGCCGGAGTTCACCGACTACGTCACGCGGTTCACCGACTCACCGATGCTCGTCACGCTCGAGTCCCGTGACGGCGCTTACGTGCCGGGACGCTTCCTGACGGCGAGCGATCTCGGCGAGACGAGCGAGAACGCCGAGTTCAAGACCGTCGTGCTCGACAAGACGTCCGGCGCGCCGGTGGTGCCCAACGGCTCGCTCGGCCACCGCTTCGGCGACGCCGGCCTCGGCAAGTGGAACCTCGACCTCGGCGACACGAAGCCGCTCCTGACGATGTACGGCGGCAAGCCTGTCGAGGTCGTGCTGCCCCGGTTCGACAACGCGACCGGAACCGGCGAGACGATGCGCCGCGGCGTGCCGGCGCGGCGGATCGGCGGCAAGCTCGTCACGACGGTGTTCGACCTGCTGCTGGCGACGTACGGCGTCGGTCGTGACGGTCTGCCGGGCGACTGGCCGACCGGCTACGACGACCCCAGCAGTCCTGCGACGCCGGCGTGGCAGGAGCAGCACACCGGTGTGCCGGCGCATCTCGCGGAGCGGATCGGGCGGGAGTTCGCGCAGAACGCGCTCGACTCGGGTGGCCGGTCGATGATCGTGATGGGCGCCGGCACCAACCACTACTTCCACTCCGACACGATCTACCGCGCGTTCCTCGCGTTGACGGCACTGACCGGCTGCCAGGGGAAGAACGGTGGCGGCTGGGCGCACTACGTCGGGCAGGAGAAGGTCCGGCCGCTGTCCGGGCACGCGCTGCTCGCGACGGCGAACGACTGGCATCGCCCGCCGCGCACGATGATCGGGACGGCGTACTGGTATCTCGCGACCGACCAGTGGCGCTACGACACGTTCACCCTCGACGCGTTCGCGTCGCCGACCGGCGCGGGCTCGTTCGCCGGCCGGACGACGGCCGACCTCGTCGCCGCCTCGGCGCGCATGGGCTGGATGCCGTCGTACCCGACCTTCAACTGGAACCCGCTCGACCTCGCCGATGCCGCCGACCGCGCGGGTGGGGACCCGGCGGAGTTCCTCGTCGACGAGATCCAGTCCGGCCGCGTGCACTTCGCCGCCGAGGACCCGGACGCGGACGAGAACTTCCCCCGCGTGCTGACGGTCTGGCGCGCGAACCTGCTCGGCTCGTCCGGGAAGGGCAACGAGTACTTCCTCAAGCACCTGCTCGGCGCGGAGTCGTCGCTCCGCGCCGACGAGGCGGCAGAAGGCCAGCGGCCGCGCGACGTCACATGGCGCGACGACGCGCCCGAGGGCAAGCTCGACCTGCTGCTGGCGCTCGACTTCCGGATGACCTCGACGACGCTGTTCGCGGACGTCGTGCTGCCGGCGGCGACGTGGTACGAGAAGCACGACCTGTCGAGCACCGACATGCATCCGTTCGTGCATGCGTTCTCGCCGGCGATCGCGCCACCGTGGCAGACACGCACCGACTTCGACGCGTTCAACTCGCTCGCGGAGACGTTCTCGACACTCGCGGAGACGCATCTCGGCACCCGTCGCGACCTGGTGGCGGTGCCGCTGCTGCACGACACCCCGGACGAGCTCGCGCTGCCGCACGGCGCCGCGCGCGACTGGAAGGCGGACGGGTCACGACCCGTGCCGGGAGTCAACTTCCCGAAGCTCGTCGTGGTCGAGCGCGACTACACCGCCATCGCCGCGAAGATGCGCGCAGTCGGCCCGCTTGCCGACTCCGCCGGGACGATCACGAAAGGCGTGGCCCTCGACCTGAAGCAGCCGATGGAGTACCTGCGGCACAAGAACGGCACCGCCGGGCACGGCCGGCACGTGAGCAGCACGGGGCAGCCGCTCATCGACACCGACGCTCGCATGGCCGAGGCGATCCTCGCCATGTCCGGTACGACGAACGGCCACGTCGCCGTGCACGGTTTCGAGACGCTCGAGAAGCGCACCGGCACGCGGCTCGCCGACCTCGCGGCCGAGCACGAGGGCAAGCAGATCACCTTCGCGGACACGCAGGCCCGACCAGTGCCGGTCATCACGTCGCCGGAGTGGTCCGGCTCGGAGACCGGCGGACGGCGCTACTCACCGTTCACCATCAACGTCGAGCGATCGAAACCGTGGCACACCCTGACCGGGCGGCAGCACTTCTTCGTCGAGCACGAGTGGATGACCGAGATCGGGGAGCAGCTGCCCGTCTTCCGGCCACCGCTCGACATGCACCAGCTGTTCGCGGAGCCGGTGATCGGCGACGTCGACCGGCAGCTGGGCGTCGCAGTGCGCTACCTCACGCCGCACAGCAAGTGGTCGATCCACTCGGAGTACCAGGACAACCTGTTCATGCTGTCGCTCTCGCGGGGCGGGCCGACGATCTGGATGAGTGCCGAAGATGCCGCCAAGGTCGGCGTGAAGGACAACGACTGGATCGAGGCCGTCAACCGCAACGGCGTCATCGTGGCGCGCGCGATCGTCTCGCATCGGATGCCCGAAGGCACCGTGTACATGTACCACGCACAGGAAAGGGTGGTCGACGTACCGATCGCGGAGGCGAGCGGGAAACGTGGCGGCATCCACAACTCCGCGACGCGCCTGCTCATGAAGCCGTCGCATCTTGCCGGCGGTTATGCGCAGATGTCCTACGCGTTCAACTACCTCGGCCCGACCGGTAACCAGCGCGACGAGGTCACCGTCATCCGCCGCCGCTCCCAGGAGGTGACCTACTCATGAGGGTCATGGCGCAGATGGCGATGGTCATGAACCTCGACAAGTGCATCGGCTGCCACACCTGCTCGGTGACGTGCAAGCAGGCGTGGACCAACCGCACCGGTGTCGAGTACGTGTGGTTCAACAACGTGGAGACGCGGCCCGGTCAGGGCTACCCGCGCACGTACGAGGACCAGGAGAAGTGGAAGGGCGGCTGGCGCCTCAACAAGCGCGGCCGCTTGACGTTGCGCGCCGGCAGCCGCGGCAAGAAGCTGCTGCAGATCTTCGCCAACCCGTTGATGCCGTCGATCAACGACTACTACGAGCCGTGGACCTACGACTACGAGACGCTGACGACGGCCCCCGCCCAGCAGCACACGCCGGTCGCGCAGCCGAAGTCGTTGATCAGCGGCAAGCCCATGAAGGTGCAGTGGTCGGCCAACTGGGACGACGACCTCGGCGGTGGGCCCGAGCTCGCGCCGGACGACCCGATCCTCAAGCGCGTCTCGGAGCAGATCAAGCTGGAGTACGAGCGCGCGTTCATGTTCTACCTGCCGCGCATCTGCGAGCACTGCCTCAACCCGTCCTGCGCAGCGTCGTGCCCGTCCGGTGCGATCTACAAGCGTTCGGAGGACGGCATCGTCCTCGTCGACCAGGACCGCTGCCGTGGCTGGCGGATGTGCGTCACGGGCTGCCCCTACAAGAAGGTCTACTTCAACCACCGCACCGGCAAGGCGGAGAAGTGCACGTTCTGCTTCCCGCGGATCGAGGTCGGCATCCCGACCGTCTGCTCCGAGACGTGCGTCGGCCGGCTGCGCTACATCGGCCTGGTCCTGTACGACGCCGACCGGGTGCTCGAGGCCGCGTCCACGCCGGACGACCAGGATCTCTACGCCGCGCAACGCTCGGTCTTCCTCGACCCGATGGACCCCGCGGTCATCCGCGAGGCGGAGAAGGCCGGCATCCCGCGTGACTGGGTGGTCGCGGCACAGAAGTCGCCGGTGTGGGCGCTGATCAACCGGTTCGAGGTCGCGCTGCCACTGCATCCGGAGTACCGCACGATGCCGATGGTCTGGGACATCCCGCCGCTGTCTCCCGTCGTCGACCAGCTGCGCGACAGCGGCCACGACGGCGAGAGCGCGCCGAACCTGTTCGGCGCGATCGACTCGTTACGGATCCCGATCGGCTACCTCGCGGAGCTGTTCACCGCCGGCGACGCGCGACCCGTGCGCGATGTGCTCGCCCGGCTCGCCGCGATGCGGTCGTTCATGCGCGACGTCAACCTCGGTCGCGACGCCGACGACTCGATCGCCGAAGCCGTCGGCATGTCGCCGGAGGACCTCTACGACATGCACCGGCTGCTGGCGATCGCGAAGTACGACGAGCGCTACGTCATCCCGCCCGCGCATGCCGAGCTCGGCGACCCACGGGAAAAGGCGCACGACCTGGAAGAGCTCGCGTGCTCGCTCGACTACGAAGGCGGGCCGGGCATGGGCGCGTCCGGGCCGTTCGGCGAGACCTCCGGCGGCGCGACGCCGATCGCGGTGGAGAACTTCCACATGCTGAAGGAGCGCCAACGCTCGGACACCTTCGTCGACCCGAGCGACGGCAAGGAGAAGGTCAACCTGCTCAACTGGGACGGCAAAGGCTCCCCGGTCGACGTCGAGGAGAGCGAGTCATGAGGGCGAGGGCGTTGCGGGTCGCGGCGCAGCTGCTGGCCTATCCCGACGAGACGCTCTACGAACGCTTGCCGTTGCTCACCGAGGCGGCCGCAACGTGCGGCCCGGCGAGCGTGCCGCTCACCCGCATGTGCACCGAGCTCGCCGCGACGTCGCCGCGCGAGGCGCAGACGCGTTACGTCGACACCTTCGACCTGCGCCGCCGCTGCTGCCTCTACCTCACGTACTTCTCACACGGCGACACGAGAAACCGTGGCATGGCGTTGCTGCGCTTCTCGACGGCGTACAAGGTGGCCGGCTTCGAGGTCATCGACGGCGAGCTGCCGGACCACCTCGCCGTCGTGTGTGAGTTCACGGCGGCCGAGCCGGACGCAGGCCTCGACCTGTTGCGCAGGCACCGCGCCGGGCTGGAGCTGCTGCGGATGGCGCTCGCCGACGCGTCGTCGCCGTACCTCGATGTCATCGACGCTGTCCGGGCCGTGCTCCCCGACCCCGCGCCGCGCGACATGGAGAAAGCCTTGGCGCTCGCCCGCAGCGGTCCGCCCGCCGAGGAGGTCGGCCTCGAGCCCTTCGGCCCCCCGGCAATCGCCAAATCTCGGCCTTCTATGGCCGACATGTGGCAATTGGAGGGGCGGCGATGAGCACGGGTCACGTTCTGCTGTGGGTCGTCATCCCGTACGTCGCCATCGCCGTCTTCGTGCTCGGGCACGTGTGGCGCTACCGCTACGACAAGTTCGGGTGGACGACGCGGTCGAGCCAGATGTACGAGCGGCGGCTGTTGCGCTGGGCCAGCCCGCTGTTCCACTTCGGCATCCTGATGGCGATCGGCGGTCACGTGATCGGCATCCTCGTGCCGGAGTCGTGGACGAAGAGCGCGGGAATCTCGGAGACGGCGTACCACGTCGTCGCGGCGACGATGGGCACGCTCGCCGGCGTCGGCACCGTCGTCGGCATGGCGCTGCTCATCTACCGCCGGCGCACGGTCGGACCCGTCTTCTCCGCGACGACGCGCAACGACAAGGCGATGTACGTCCTGCTCGCCGCGACGATCCTCGTCGGTCTGCTCACGACGTTGCGCGGCAACGGCCCGAACCCGCACGACTACCGGCTGACGGTGGCACCGTACTTCCGCAGCATCTTCTACCTACACCCCGACGTGGACCTGATCACCGCCGCGCCGCTGGGCTTCCAGATCCACGCGATGCTCGCCTGGCTGCTGTTCGCCGCGTGGCCGTTCACGCGGCTCGTGCACGTGTTCTCGGCACCGCTCGGCTACCTGACCAGGCCGTACATCGTCTACCGGTCGCGCGACACCGCGCGGCTCGGCGCCCGGCCGACCCGACGCGGATGGGAGCGCGTGTCATGACCATGACCGACCTGCAGAAGACGGCGGACGAGCTGCTCGCGCGGGCGGCCGAGTCGCCCGCCCATCGGGCGGCCCACACCGTCCACGGCGGAAGCGAACACGCACTGCGCCAGACGTTGATCGCGCTTGTCGCCGGCGCGACGCTCGACGAGCACGAGAACCCGGGCGAGGCGACGCTGCATGTGCTGCGCGGGCAGGTGGAGCTGCACTCCGGAGGCAGCTCGACGACGTTGGGCGAGGGCCAGCTCGCCCCGATCCCGCCGGCGCGGCACTCCCTCACCGCCGACCGCGACTCGGTCCTGCTGCTCACCGTCGTCAAGGGCTGACCGCCGCTGGGCCCAAAGTCCGAGACTTCGGGACCAAAGACCCTGATCGGATAGGGCGTTGGAAACCGACCCTGGACCCATGACCACAACGACCACGCTGACGTCGCCTGCCCCCGCGTCTGTTGCGCCCAGCCGCCGCGCCTGGTTGATGCTCGGCCTCGCCACGCTGGGCTTTGCGCTGAACTTCTGGGCCTGGGCGCTTCTCTCGCCACTCGGCCCGCACTTCAAGACGGCGCTCAAGCTGTCCAGCTTCAACCAGGCACTGCTCGTCGCGGTGCCGGTCGTCGTCGGGTCGCTCGGCCGGATCCCGGTCGGCGCGCTCACCGACCGCTTCGGTGGCCGGGTGATGTTCCCGCTGGTCTCGTTCGTGACGGTGCTGCCGGTGCTGTTCCTCGGCTACCTCGGCCACGACTCGCTCGCCGCGATCCTCGTCGGCGGCTTCTTCCTCGGTATCGGTGGCACCGCCTTCGCCGTCGGCATCCCGTTCGTCAACGCCTGGTTCCCGCCCGCGAAGCGCGGCTTCGCGCTCGGCATCTTCGGCGCCGGCATGGGCGGGACGGCGATCAGTGCGCTCAGCACCGTGAAGCTCGTCGAGCATCACGGCGTCTCCACGCCGTTCCTCATCGTGGCCTGCGTGCTTGCGGCGTACGGCGTCCTCGCCGCCGTCATGCTGCGCGATGCACCGGGACGCGTGGTCCCGACCACGTCGGCGCTCTCCCGGTTGCGGGAGACGGTGAAGCTGCGGATCACCTGGCAGGCCTCCGCGATGTACGCCGTCGGCTTCGGCGGCTACGTCGCGTTCAGCGTCTACCTCCCGACCTACCTCAAGACGGCATACTCGCTCACCCAGGCCGATGCGGCGAACAAGATGGCCGGCTTCGTGCTGATCGCGGTCGCGATGCGTCCGCTCGGCGGCTGGCTGTCGGACCGGATCGCTCCGACCCGCGTGCTCGCGATCGCGTTCACGGTCGTCGCGGCATTCGCGCTCGTGCAGTCAGCGACGCCCACCCTGGCACCGACCGGCACCATCGCGTTCCTGTCGATGGCCGCGGCACTCGGCCTCGCGAGCGGAGCCGTGTTCGCGCTGGTCGCTCAGCGCGCACCGGCGAACCGCGTCGGTGCTGTCACCGGCGTCGTCGGCGCAGCCGGTGGGCTGGGCGGCTTCATCCCGCCGCTGTTCATGGGCAGCGTCTACGGCCACACCGGCTCGTACGCCGGCGGCCTCATCGCCCTCGCAATCGTCGCGGCGGTGGCGGTGGCCTACGACACGTTGCGGATCGGACGTCGTACCGGATCGGGATCGGCGGTTCTCCATGTGTGACCACTGCGGCTGCCGGCAAGGCTCGATCAAGGAGCTGATGGACCAGCACGAGGTCATCAGCGCCATCGCTGACGACGCGCGCCGATGCATCGCCGATGGCGACGAATGGGGTGCGCGAGCTCGGCTCGACGACCTCATGGACATCCTGCGCCCGCACGTCGAGTGGGAAGAGGCAGGGTTGTTCGCGCGGATGGCTGCGCAGGGAGACTTCGCCGACCACATCGTCGCCCTCGAAGCCGAGCACGCGTCGCTCTACGCCCAGGTCGAGGCGGCCGCTACCGCGCCTGACTGGGCGTCGGCGGTCTTGACGATGCTCACCGAGCTCGACGAGCACATCTACCGCGAGAACTTCGGGCTCTTCCCTGGTGCGATCTCCGTGCTCGACGCCGGGGACTGGGACGCCATCGACGCGGTGCGTCCGGCGGCGTGCGCGTGCGGCGGCAGCTGCGGCAAGGCGATGAGCCGCTAGCTCCTCGACCGGGTTTCCTGACGGAGCACCATGCGGACGTCGCTAGTGCGACAGGTCGTCCAGCTCACCGCCGACGTTGCGACCGCTGAGAATCCCGCGCACGTTGCGGAACGGAACGCCGATGTGCATACCGGACCCGTCGATGGTGAACTCGCGGATGTCGTGGTCGTGCTTCGACCCGCGCATCTTCAGCACGGCGAGGCCGCGGCGCACGGCGCTGCCGAGCTCGACGTAGCGCAGCAGGATGATCGCGTCCGTCAGCGTGGAGATGTGGCCCTCGGTGATCGAGGCACCGCCGAGCAGCGACGAGGTCGTCGACGTGAGCAGGCCCGCGACACGCTCGGCCTTGACGAACGACGTCAGCCCGATGATGAACTCGCGGAAACCCTTGTCGGTGCCGATCCGCTCCAGCGCCGACAGCGAGTCGATGGCGAACCTCGTCGGTCGGAAGCTCTCGATCTCGTTCTTGATCTCGACAAGGTGGTCCTCGAGCGAGGCCACCTCGGGATAGGTCGCGACGAGACGAAGGGAGCCGTCGCGCTCGTACTTCTCGAAATCGCGGCCCCAGCCCCGGGCGTTGCGGAAGATCTGGTCGCGGCTCTCCTCGAAGGCGAACAGCAGGCACCGCTCGCCGGACTCGCAGCCGCTGGCGACGAACTCGGTCACCATCAGCGTCTTGCCGGTGCCGGTGGCGCCGGAGATGAGCACGATGGAGTCACGGAAGAACCCGCCGTCGGTCATCTCGTCGAGCTTGTCGTTGCCGGTGGGCAGCCGCTCGTTGCTCGACTGCTGCGTCAACGACATGACGGAGAGTGGGATGACGACGACGCCGGCGCCGGGCAGGACCGTGAACGGGAACTCGCCCTTGCGGTGCATGGCGCCGCGCATCTTGAGGACCTCGACGGTGCGCCGGCGCTTCTCGTCGTCCAGGGCGTTGCGCAGGATGACGACGTTGTCCGACACGAACTCCTCGACGCCGTAGCGCGAGATCGTGTCGGTGGCGTCGCCGGTGCTCTCGGCCGTCATGACGACGGTGAGACCCATCCGGCGGAGATCCATCACCAGGTCGCGCAGGTGCATGCGGACGGCCGCGCCATCCGTGGACCCCGCAAAGACGGCCGCGAAGGAGTCGAGGACCACGCGCTCCGCCGCTGTCGCGTCGACCGCGTGACCGATCCTCGCGGCGAGCGACTCGAAGTTGTAGCTCCCGTGCTCCACGTCGTCGTAGCCCGAGACCGGGGAGGCGTCGACGAACGCCCAGAGCCCGTCGCGCTCCCACTGGTCCAGCTCCCAGCCGAGGGTCCCGAAGTTGGTCCGGAGGTCGCCAGCCGGCTCCTCGAAGGACACGAAGACTCCCGGCTCCCCGCGGCGTACGCCTTCGGCGAGGAACTGGCCGCTGAAGACCGTCTTCGCACTGCCGGCCGGACCGATCAGCAGCGTCGTACGCCGCCTGGGCAGGCCGCCCATCGTGACATGGTCGAAGCCCGGAATCCCGGTCGACAGCTTCTCGACGCTGGGCCCGGAGCGAACGCCGACCGCGCTGGAGTACGACGTCAGGGGAGCCGCAGCTCGCTCGCCGTTCAGGTCGCGGTCACCGTCCATCGTCGACTCACCCCCCGCGCAATCGGTCAGCCCCGACGGGCTCGCCGGGAGACAGAGAATCACAAGATCGACTGGCCCGCGACCAAAAGGCGACGCAATGTCGTGTCCCGTCCCGGCAAGGTCTATGTTCCCCCTCACAAGACGATTTGATCTTGCGGTGATCGGGTAGCCCTGGCGGAGCCACTTCTTCACCCTTGCGGACGGGCGGGACCGGCTCAGTGTCGTGTCATCTGGTGCTCCAAGACAGAGCCTTGGTCCGCTCTGACGTCGCCGTGTCCGCCCACCTGGACATCTCCGGCTCGCCCAAGGCGGCGCCGACCGCACGCCGGTTCGTCCACCAGGAGCTGGCCAAGGTCATCACTGCGGAGCTGCTCGAGGACGTCCTGCTGATGACGACGGAGATGGTGACGAATGTCGTCCTCCATGCCAGAACTGACGTCCATCTCGGCGTGACCCACGACGGCACCAACGTCCTCGTCACGGTCCAGGACCACAACTCCGCCGGCCCGGCCGAACGGGCGAGGAACGCGGAGGAGGGGCAGCTCGCCGAGTCGGGACGCGGCATGCAGATCATCGAGCGCCTCGCCGACGACTTCGGCTGGAGCCGGATGCCGGACCGGCACGGCAAGGTGATGTGGTTCGTGCTGGCGATCCCGCAGGCCTCCGCGAGCTAGCGGCGCTACGGGCCCGGGGGCTGCGCGCTCAGACCGCCTTCAGGGTGGCGACGAACAGCGCACGAGTGGTCGCATCGGGCCGGCGCTCGATCGTCAGCTCGACCTCGATCTCGGTGCCGTCGCGGCGTAGCGCCGGCACCGTCACCGTCCGGCCGAGCAGCGTCGTGGTGCCGTCGAGGAGGTGACGGGTGAACCCGGCGACGTGCCGGTCACGCATCCGCGCCGGGATGATCGTCACCAGCCGGCGGCCCTCCAGACCGCCCTCCTCCCAGCCCAACAGGGTCTTGGCCGGGTCGCTGACCGCCACGATCCGGTTGGACGCATCCGCCGCGACGAGCGCCAGCTCGGAGTGCCGCACCGTGTCGAGGGTCACCGCCGAGGCGGCCGCAGGGCCGGTCTCCTCGACGTCGAGCGCCTCCCACGGCTGCGCCGGCAGACCGGCGGCTTGCCGGGAGACCTCCTCGCAGACCCAGTTGCGGAGTGCGACGATCTCCGGCAGCGAGGGCGGCGTGAGCAGCCGGCCGGTGACGGACAGCGCCGCCGCCCGCGCGAGCAGGTCGCGGAGGATCGGGAACCACGGCAACGCCTCGGTGGCGATCTCCATCGAGACATCGGCCGCAGCGACATCGCGGTCGCGCAGGACGAAGATCTCGTGTGCCGCCGCGGCAAGAGCGCCGAGAGCCTGGGCGGCGAGCGGGTAGTCGCCCACCGCGACGCCGTTCTCGTCGAGCGCGACGAGCGTCGCTTCGCGAAGCATCGCGTCGGCGTGCTGCTGCCAGGCGCAGTAGAGCGCCACCGGAACGCTGCGCAACGTGATCGGGAGCGTCCGGCCCGGTGCGTCGGCCGGTTCGCGCTCGACCGGCGGAGCGTCGAGGTCGATGAGGTCCGGCTCGCCCGGAGCGGCCCCCGTGGCGTCGCCACGAACGAGCCGGAACCAGACCCGCTTGCCGTCGCCTTCCAACGGCTCGGCGCCGAACTCGTGCGCCAGCAGCTCGACCATCTCCATGCCACGGCCGGTCATCGCCGACTCGTCGTACTCCCGGCGGGCCGGAAGGTTGGGATTGCCGTCGGCGACCTCGACGCGGACGAAGCGCTCCGTCACGTCGACGACGACGCGCAGCTCGGTGTGCGCGTGGACGATGCCGTTGGTCACGAGCTCAGAGGTGAGCAGCGTGGCGACGTCGAGAAGATCGTCCTCACGGGCGTCCGTGAGCACCTCGGACACGAAGCGGCGAGCGTGTCGCGCGCTGTCCGGCGCGGGCGGCAGCGTCAGCTGACGCTGCACTCCACCGGTGGGCACTCTGAGCAGTCCTCCGCTCGAACCTGCATCCCCCAGGCCGTGCACACGAGCAGGACAGACTCCCCGGTCTGCTCTGACCGATTTGAGGAGTCTAACAAGCGTGGGCTGAGCGTGTCACCGCCCGTTCGGCGTACCGGTTCCGTCAGCCGCCGAGGCTCAGCCAGACGCGGACACCGACCGTGGCGGTCGCCCGCCACTTGTGCGCCGACTTCCACGCCTTCACCGCGGCCGCGGTCTGCGGGCCGAAGCCGCCGTCGACGGTGACCAAGGCGCCGTGCCGGTTGAGCGACTGCTGGAGCTGGGCGACGCTCCAGCCGCTGGCGCCGGGAGCGAGCGGCAGGGTGAGCTGGGCGGCCGGCCGAACAGCGACCGGCAGCAGTCCGCTCGTCCAGAGCGGCCGGAGGCTGACCGTCGCGCCGGTGTGCGGGGCGTCGAGGACGTTGCCGCCGCCGGCATAGAGGACGACGTGGTAGATCGTCGACGGCTTGGTCAGGTCGCTCGCATAGAAGAGAAGGTCACCCTGCTGCGCCTGGTCGAGGGGCACGACCGGCCCGGCGCCGTACTGGTCGGCGGCGACCCTCGGCAGGGTGATGCCGGCGGCGAGGTAGGAGGCCATGACCAGGCCGGAGCAGTCGTACGCCGCCGGTCCGGTGGCACCCCAGCGGTAGGGCTTGCCTTTCTGGGCTCCGGCGAAGCTCATCGCACCGAGAGCGACCGGGTTCGTCGACGTACCCGGCGCGTCGATGAGCGCGGCGGCGAGCTTGGCGACCTGGTCGCGGATGACCTGCTGCGCCTGAGCGGCTGCGGCAGCCTTGGCCGCCGCGGCCTTCTGCGCAGCGGTCGGCTGGACAGCGGTCATGCAGGCAGGCGTGCCGGTCAGGCCGAGCGCGGCCCAGGTCGCGGGACCCGCCTTGCCGGATGCGCGGAGCTTGGCCTTGGTCTGCGCGGTCTTCAGTGCGGCCGACGTGACCGGGCCGAAGTCACCGTCGGCGTCGACACCGAGCTTGCGCTGCAGGACCGCGACGGCGGGGCCGCGAGCGCCGGTCGCAAGGACCGCGCACGTCGGCGCTACGCCGCTGCCGTGAACCTGACTGCTACAGGCACTCTCGGCGACGTCGGCGGGCAGCGCCTGCCAGGTCGCGGCGTCGACGACGCCGGTCCGCGGCAGGTGGTGGCGCTTCTGCCACTTGCTGACCGCGGCGGCGGTCAGCGGTCCGTACTCGCCGTCGGGGGTTGCCTTCACCAGCTGCTGGACAGCAGCGACCGCCGGCCCGATAGCGCCGGTGCCGAGAGTCGCGCAGGTCGACACCTTCGTCGTCTGCGCCGCGCTGACGGCGGCCAATGAGGACGAGCCGAGCGCGACGACGAGCGCGACGGCGCCGAGCCGTCCGGCCCGGAACCGGCGGGCGCCATGGCGTCCGGCGCTGTCGCGTCCGACGCCGTGCCGACCTGCGCGCATGATGGCAACCCCTGTGGCCTGAAGTGACGAGTGTGACAGAAGTTGTCTCGGCGCGCCGGGCCGGGTGCTTGACATGGGCGCCTCCAGGCGTGCTCGGTCAGGCCTGGTCGTCCGCAGCACCTCCGTGACCCTTTGTCCGGATCTGCGAACAAGCGCCGCCAACGGGTGTAACGGTGCGTGCTCCGAACGCGGTTCTCACGGTGTGAACAGCGACTACGCTGAGCGCCGCGGACGTCAATGCGACTTGGCAAAGCAGCTTGCCGACCGGTGTACGACGCCAGCCGATCCCCTGACCTGAGGCATGCGAATGCTCGCCAGCTCGACGATCACCACGACCTCGTCGTGGATCGTCGCTGGGGTCGCCCTGGCGATCACCGCCGTGCTGGTGCTGCTGTTGGTTCTCAACCGCCGCGACCGACGGCGACTGGCCGCGACGACGGAGCAGCTGCGCGCGAGTGAGTCGCGGCTGCGCGAGCTTGCCGAGACCGTGCCCGCCGGCATCTTCCAGACCGACGTCGAGGGCAAGGTCGTCTACGCCAACCCGCGGCTCGTCGACATCACCGGTGACCCGTCGACCGACGAGCTGATGGACCGCCCGTGGATGATCCACGAGGACGACGAACCGCTCATGCGCGAGGCTTGGGCAAAGGCGGCGGCTGCGCTGACGTCGTGCCGCACCCGGTTCCGGATCCGCCGGACCAACGGCGAGATCCGCTGGGTCGACACCGAGGCGCGGCCCATCGTCCACGACGACGAGATCACCGGCTGGGTCGGCTCCGTCGTGGACATCACCGACGAGACACAGGCGCTCGGCGAGCTGCGCCGGTTCGGCGAGATCCTCGAGGCGACTCCGGACCTGGTCGCGATGGTGGACACGCACGGCGGGTTCACCTACGCCAACGCGGCTGCACGCGCTCGGTTCGGGATCGACGGCGACGACAGCATGCGGCGGATGCGCGCGATCGACGTCTACGCGCAGTCGTCCCGCGCCTTGTTCTTCGGCGAGGCGTTGCCGACGGCCAACCGCGTCGGCGTCTGGTCCGGCGAGGTCGAGCTGCTGCTCCCCGACGGCAGCGAGGTGCCGGTCTCGCAGGTCGTGGTCGCGCACCGCCGGCCCGACGGCTCGATCGACTACTACTCCTCCATCACCCGCGACATCTCCGAGCGGCGCGTTCTCGAGGAGCAGCTGGCGCA
The DNA here is from genome assembly GCA_035695045.1 of Mycobacteriales bacterium. Classification (GTDB taxonomy): domain Bacteria; phylum Actinomycetota; class Actinomycetes; order JAFAQI01; family JAFAQI01; genus DASSKP01. Next base: position 14,260 of record DASSEX010000053.1, read on the forward strand.
GGCGGGTCTCTACGACCCGCTGACCGGGCTACCGAACCGTGCGGTCTTCATGCAGGTGCTCGGCGACGCGATGGATGCGGCGCTGCATGCCGACGCGCAGGTCGCGGTGCTCCTCCTCGACCTCGACCACTTCAAGCTGGTCAACGACTCGTTCGGCCACGACTCGGGCGACCTGATGCTGCGGCTGGTCACCCAGCGGCTCCAGGGCCTGCTCGCTCCTGGCGACGTACTGGCTCGGTTCGGCAGCGACGTGTTCTGCCTGCTCGCGACGGAGGTAGCCGGCGAGGGCGGTGCGGTGGCGATCGCGGAGCAGATCAACGACGCGATGGCGACGCCGTTCTCGCTCGACGGCGACCAGGTGTTCCTGTCGATGTCGATCGGCATTGCGCTCTCCAGCACCAGCGACGTGGTGTCGACGCCGGAGACGATCCTTCGCGACAGCGACCTCGCGTTGCATCGCGCGAAAGAGCGCGGCGGGGCACGCACCGAGCTGTTCGTCGAGGACTTCCGCGCGCACGCGGTCAACCGGCTGCGGACCGCGAACGACCTGCACCGCGCGCTGACGGGCCAGGAGTTCCGCGTCGTCTATCAGCCCGAGGTCGACCTGCGCACCGGTCACATCACCGGCGTCGAGGCTCTTGTGCGCTGGCACCACCCGGAACGCGGACTGGTGCCGCCGGGCGAGTTCATCCCGCTCGCCGAGCAGACCGGCCTGATCGCAGGTATCGGCGAGTACGTGCTGGACGCCTCGCTGGCGCAGGCTGCAGAGTGGCGCAACGTGCGGCACGACGGCGGTCCGCTCGTCGTCTGGGTCAACCTCTCCGCACGCCAGCTCGGCGACCCGGGCCTGGTCGACCTCGTCGACGGCATGCTGCGCAAGCACGGCGTCGAGCCGTCGCAGCTCGGCCTCGAGATCACCGAGAGCGCGCTGCTCGAGGACGCCGAAGGTGCCGTCACCGCGTTGTCGTCGCTGCGCGGCATCGGCGTACGGCTCGCCGTCGACGACTTCGGCACCGGCTACTCGTCGCTGTCGTACCTCAAGCGCCTGCCCGTCGACGCGGTGAAGATCGACCGGACGTTCGTCGACGGTCTTGCGGTCGACGGAGACGATTCCGCGATCGTCGCTGCGGTCGCGGGCATGGCGCGCGCGCTGCGGTTGGTGACGATCGCCGAAGGTGTCGAGAGCCTCGAGCAGCTGCATGCGTTGCGCCGGCTCGGCTGTGACCTTGCCCAGGGCTTCTTCTTCACGACGCCCCAGCCGCCGGCGCACATCACCCGGCTCTTGGAGAGCGACCGGATGACGCCGCTGTTCGCCTACGAGGAGGACGAGCTCAGCGTCCGCCGCGCGATGTCCTGAGCGCTGCTGGTTCTCTCGGTCTCAACGGCGGGAGATGACGAGGCCGTCGATCTGAACCGTCTTGCCACTGCTGATGACGCGGATCGTGACCGTTCCCTTGCGCAGGCTGGTGAAGGCCGGCAGCAACAACGTCCGCCTTCTCTGCACAGTCGACGCCGTCAGGTCGATGACACCGACCGACTGGCCGCCGACGAGGATGCGCACCTTGCCGCAGCTCACGCACCGTGTCGCGACGATGCCGATGCGGTAGACCTGCTCGTTCGTGCGGCTCATCGCGGCGCGGTAGATCTGCGTCGAGGTGTACGTCGACATGTAGTAGCCGCTGCTGGTCCGTCGCTTCCAGCGCGAGTCGGCAGTCATCGCCCGGTCGTCGAGTGCACGCGCGATGCAGGTCGCCGGCGACCATTTGCTTCGGTTGGTCAACCGGTCGTAGGCGCGCACGGAGAGGCAGTAGGTGCCTCCCGGTGCCAGGCCGGTGAGGGTCTCGCTCTTCGCCCTGGTGCGCTGCCAGGTGCTCGGGTAATGCCAAGCACCGAAACCGGAGCGGTCGGTCGCAGCCATCCAGCGGACGTCGTACGCAGCAATGCCTGACTCGTCGCTCGCCGAGTAGCTGAAGGTCACCGACGAGTGCAGGGTGGTCAGAGGAAGCGACGTGACCGTCACGGTCGGCGGCGTGTACTCGCAGTGCTGGATCGCGGTGCTGACCCCGTCGCCACCGGTCGTGTTGGTGTAGAGGTCGCTGATGTAGACGTACTGCGGGCTGAGCGGGTTCAGCGGGTCGTAGGCCGGGTTGTCGATCTTGTCCCAGACGTAGTCGCCGTTGATCGTCTCGCCGGCGGCCTGACACTCGATGTTGATGGCGTCGCCGTCACGCACCGAGCCGATCTGCATGCTCTGCGAACTGGGCGCAGCACGCAGGTTGATCGAGCCGGGAGTCGTTGACGTGGTGCCAGGACTGCCGATGGCGGCGTAGGCGTACGGCGGCCCCGGCGGCGTTGCCAGCGCACTCATCCGCACCACGTCTCCGTGCATCGCATCCTTGTCGATGTTCAGCTTGATGCCGCCGTAGGTTCTGTCGACACCGGCGAGGTACTGGTGGATGCGGTGGTAGGGCAGATACGTCGAGGGGATGTCCGCGCTGGCCGTCGAGTCGACACCGTCGTAGCGGGCGAACCAGATGGCATCGGGGATCGGGTAGCTCGAGTTGGCCTTGTGGGCAGCGACCAGCACCCGGATCGCACCGGTCGGCAGCCCATAGACGCCCGCCCGGTAGCCCCGTGCCCGCAACTCGTTGATCCAACCGAGCATGAACTGGCGCACCGCTGTGTCGCAGGTCGGATGACCTGCCGGGAAGTTCTCGATGTCGATGTACGCGGGCGAGTGCCGTGGGATACCCAGGGCCCGCAAGCCGGTCGGTGTCGAGTCGATCGCGGTGTCCGCGGCGTCCTTGCCCTGCTGCAGGGCGACGGACGGCGTGCGGCTGATCTTCGCTTTCGTACCGCTGTAACAGGGGGGCTGCCTGTCCACGTCGGTCGGGATCAGGGACCAGCCGTTCGCGGTGACCGTGCGCACCCACTCTGCAGACAGGTAGGGCTGATCGCTGCACGCACGTTCGGCACCGGCGAAGTAGATGTTCACCGACCGCATCGGCGACTTCAGCCAAGCGCGCATGGTGCTCGTCGGTGGCGCCTGACAGATGTCGAAACCCTCGCCGATGGCGATGGCGTGAGCCAGCGACACCGTCGGGCCAGGGATCGACGCAGCGCCGGCGTGCGGCGCGACGGCAACGGCGCCGGACGCGAGAAGCGCGACAGCCGCAGCGACCGCGGGACGCGCACGTCGCGGCGTCAGACGCCCCAGCCCCCCGCGGAGCATTACTCCGCCTTCCGGTCGAGCGCTGCCGACAGGTGGGGCTGCAGCGGATGGCCGAGGGCAGCCATCTCCATCGCGTACATGAGCTTGCCGCCGCGGACTGCGTACATCCGCTTGTCCTTGTCGACCTGTTTGGCCGTCGCGGTGTGGCCGATCAGGTCGCTCTCGAGCTCGAGATGCTCACCAGCGGGGCCGGTGACGAGGCGCCCGTAGAGGACCTCCACGAGACCCGAGGCGATCGTGAGGACGACCTCGATGTCGCCGTTGCCGGTCGGGCGCCAGTAGCCGGTCTCGAGCGACAGCGTGCGGTTGTCGTCGAGCGACCAGGAGCGGCTCGTGTAGGTGATCAACGGCTTGCCGGGACAGGCGAATGTGACCTCCTGGCCATACCGGAAGTCGCCGCCCTCGATGGTCGGATAGCCGCCCACACCCTCGCCGTGCCAGCTGCCGAGCAGGAAGGCGAACGGCTGCACGAGCTCCGGAATCTCCGGTGCGAGGGAAGCGTGGCTCACCCTTCCGAGGCTAGTCCGCCAAGACGCTCTGCACTGCCCGAAAGACATCTGCGACGTCGCGGCTTCATGTGTCGTGCGCGCGGTTTCCCTGTGGAGCACGGAGTGCACTCTGGGGAAGCACGTGACACGGGGTGCGATTCCGTGGTTTCCCTCAAGCAGACATGTTGCACGGTCAGGAAACCGCAGGAACGCCGTGCATGGCGGCTGCTTCCTGACACAGCACGTCATGCACTGTGGGGAAACCGCACGGACGAGGTGTTGGCTGGTGCCCCTCAGGCGGCGCCACGCGCGCTGATCGCAGCGATCGGCGTGCGCGCGAGGATGCGGAGGTCGGAGCGGAGGCTCCACCACATCGCGTAGTGCAGGTCGAGAGCGATCATCTCGGGAAAGCTCAGCTCGCTCCGGCCGCTGACCTGCCAGAGGCCGGTGACACCGGGCTTCACGACAAGCCGCTGGCGCGCCGTGTCGTCGTACAGCGCGACTTCGTGCGGCAACGCGGGCCGGGGACCGACGAGGCTCATGTCGCCGCGGATCACGTTCCACATCTGGGGCAGCTCGTCGATGCTGTAACGGCGGAGAAACCGCCCGACCGTGGTGACCCTGTCGTCGTCGACGAGCTTGTACAGGCCGTGGAAGCCGCCGCCGCGCACCCACTGGGAGGCCCAGGCGACCTGGACCGTCTGGTCGTTGCCGCGCACCATGGTCCGCAGCTTGTAGAACCGGAAGTGCCGGCCGTCCTTGCCCACGCGCTCCTGCACGAAGATCGGCGTGCCGCGCGACGTCAGCGAGATCGCGAGGACGGCGAGCAGCAGGACCGGAATGCTCATCACCAGGACGGCGCTCGCGACGACGACGTCGATCGTGCGCTTCAGTGCGTGCGCGAGGACCGTACGCCGGGGAAGGTGCGGGCGAGGACGGACCAGCACCACCATCGGGTGGGGAGCAGAGGCGGCGACGGGGTACGCAGCGTCGGTCAACGCGGTCGCAGTCGTCACAGCCCCCCCAAGGTCCGCCGTTCGCAGATGTCAACGAACGAGTTCGCCAAGGGTCGCGCTGATCATTTCGAGGGCGACCGACTTTTCAGAATTTTTCCTGTCCCACCCGTCCCGAATCGGTCAAACCGGCCGCAAGGGCCCTAGTGACGATGGTGGCCGGGTGGTCCGCCGGGCCGGGGAGCCGGCTTCGGTGCCGGAGCGGAACGACGCACCGGCGGAAGACCGGCCCCACCCGGCGGCGCGGACATCTGGTCGGCGGCGACGTGTCCACCCTCGCCGGCGAAGTTGCGGGCCGGGACGCCACGCAGCGCGCCGGACATCGTCATCCGCCAGACCGGTGCGGCGAGATCCGCGCCGTAGACGTGCGAGTAGAAGCGGCCGCCGACGACAACGTTGCGCAACGGATGCGTCGCCCCGCCTCGCGGGTCCCCGACCCACACCGACGCGGCGAGCTGCGGCGTGTAGCCGCTGAACCACGCCGCGGTGAAGTTGTCGGTCGTCCCGGTCTTGCCTGCTGCCGGGCGCCCGATCGACGCGGCCGCGCCGGTGCGCTTCGGGTCCGGCCCGTCGATCACACCGCGCAGCACCGAGGTCGTCCGGTCAGCCGCCCACTGCGGCAGCACCCGACGGCAGCCGGCGTGCGCACGATGTGACTCGATGACCTTGCCGTCGGAGCCGCGGATCTCGAGAACGGGGTACGGCGCACAGAACACTCCGCGCGCCGCGAGCATCGCGTAGGCCCCTGCGACCTGCAGCGGCGACGTGTCGGCGACACCGAGCGTGAACGCCGGCACCTGCGCCACCGGCTTGCCGGTGAGGATCTCGCGGATGCCGGTCTGCGTCGCGAGCTGCCACGGCGCGCAGACTCCGACCTTGCGCTCGAGCTGCGCGAAGTAGGTGTTGACCGACTCCCACGTGGCGCGGACGAGCCCGAAGGTTCCGCCTTCGCCGTCCTCCGCGTTGTGCACCGGCTTCCAGCCACCGAGGTCCACTCCGCCGCAGCCGCGGAAGCCGCTGTCGAACGACATCTGCGGCGGCGCGTGGAACGTCTGCGACAGCGGGACATGGTGCTCGATCGCCGCGGCGAGCGTGAACATCTTGAACGTCGACCCCGCCTGGAACCCGCTCATCCCGCCGGTCGCGAGGTTGAGCCGGGTCTCGTGCCGTTGGGTGCGGCTGCCGTACCTGCGGTCGACCGCCATCGCGACCACCGCACCGGTCCCCGGCTGTACGACGTCGACGGCGGTGGCGACGCGCGAACCGATCGGCACGATCGTGTCGACGGCGTTCTGCGCCGCGCGCTGGGCCTGCGGATCCATGGCGGTGCGGATCGTCAGGCCGCCGGTCATCAACGTCTTCTCCCGGGCGGCAGGGGTCGGGCCGAGCCGAGGATCGGCGAGCAGCGCCCGGAAGACGTAGTCGCAGTAGAAGGGGGCACTGCTCGTCTGGCACCCGACGCCGGCCTTGTGCAGGTGCACCCCGAGTGGGCGAGCAGCCGCGAGCTTCGTCGCGGTGGCGGGTGCGGCTCCGACCTGTGCCATCCGCGCGAGCACCGTGTCGCGCCGCAGCTTCGCCGCCTGCGGATGGAGCAGCGGGTCGTAGTCGGTCGGCGACTGCACGAGCCCTGCGAGCAGTGCGGCCTGGGGCAGCGTCAGGTGCGAGGCATGCACGCCGAAGTACCGCATCGCGGCGCTCTCGACGCCGTACGCGCCTTCACCGAAGTAGACGATGTTGAGGTAGCGCTCCAGGATCTGCTGCTTGCTGAGCTTCTTCTCCAGCTCGATGGCGTAGCGCGCCTCGCGCAGCTTGCGCGCCAAGGTGTCCGAGGTCGCGTGACGCTGACCTGCGTCGAGCAATGCGTTCTTCACGTACTGCTGCGTGAGCGTGCTCCCGCCCTGAACCGCGCCGCCATTGCCGAGGTCCGTCGCTGCTGCGCGGAGCGTGCCGCGCAGGTCGACGCCGCCGTGGTGGAAGAACCGTGCGTCCTCGATGGCGACGATCGCGTGCTGCATCACGGGCGCGATCTTCGAGAGCGGGACGTTGGCGCGGTCCTGGGTGAAGAAGGACGCGATCGTCGACCCGTCGTTCGCGAGCAAGCGGCTGCGCTCCGGCGGCGGCGGCATCCGCAGCACCGCCGGAAGGTCGCCCCAGCTGTCGCTCATCGCCCCGGCGAACAGCCCTGCACCGCCGACGACCGGGAGCATGATGCCCGCCACCACGAGCCCCAGCACTGCGCAGACGGAGAGCAGGCGAAGCAGAGCAGGGCGGAGCTGGGGCACACCAGACGCCTACCCACCGATCGCCGTAGCAATTGCGCCTGAGCGGCCCTTTAGCGGCCCATGAGCCGCAACTGCCTCAGGCGTCGCCGAGGAGAAGCCGGCTGATGATCAGCTTCTGGATCTCGCTCGTGCCCCCGCCGAGCGAACCGAGCTTCGCGTCGCGGAGCGCCCGCTCGACGGGGAAGTCGCGCAGGTAGCCGTAGCCGCCGTGGATCTGGATCGCGTCGAGAGCGTTCTGCACCGACATCTCACCGACCATGTACTTCGCGATCGACGCCTCCATCTGGTGCGGCTGACCTTCCTGCTTCAACCACGCCGCGCGGTAGACGGCGGTGCGGCACGCCTCGAGCCGCACCTTCATCTCGGCGAGCTTGTGCGCGATCGCCTGGAAGCTCGCGATCGGGCGGCCGAACTGCTTGCGCTCCTTCGCGTAACGGATGCAGGTGTCGAGCGTCGACTGCATGCCGCCGATGCCGCTCGCCATCATCACGGTGCGCTCCCAGTCGAAGCACTCGAACGCGATGCGCCACAGCGCCTCGCCCTCGGGACCGAGTACGGCGTCCGCCGGCACCCGGCAGTCGACGAGAGCGATCTCGGCCGTCGGCGACGAGCGACAGCCCATCTTGTCCAGCTCGCGGCCGACCCGGAAACCGGGGTTGTCCGTGTCGACGAGAAAGGCGGTCGCGGACTTCTCGCCCGTCTTCGCGAGCACCGTGCAGACCTGGGCGATCGGGCCGTTGGTGATGAAGATCTTCGTGCCGTTGAGGACCCACTCGTCGCCGTCGCGCGTCGCCGTGGTGCGCAGGCCGGCGGAGTCGCTGCCGGCCTCCGGCTCGGTCGACGCCCATGCGCCGATATAGGTCCCGTCGCAGAGTTTCGGGAGGTAGCGGCGCTTCTGCTCCTCGGTGCCGTGCAGCCAGATCGGCGCCGTACCGATGACCCAGTGCGCGCCGAGAGACAGGTTGAAGCCGCCGTCGTGACCGCCTTCGGCGATCGCCTCGTTGGCCAGGCAGCAGTCGATGATGCTGGCACCGGCGCCGCCGTACTCCTCCGGGATGGGCAGGCCCGCGAGGCCCTGGTCGGCGAGCGACTTCCAGTTCGCCGGGTCCCACCGGCCCTCCCGGTCGCGTTCCGCCGCGCCGGGCGCCAGTGTCGCCGACGCCCAGTCGTAGACGCTCTGCCGGAAGGCCTTCTGCTCTTCGCTGATCGTGAAGTCCACCCGCGCACCATACGAGCGCCATTCGGCGGCACGAGAGGCAGGCCGATCGGACTTACCCGGGACGCTCAACCATCCGAAATGACTATGTGGCCTGACCCGGGCCACGCCGAAGGTAGAGCAGACGGGCAGGACGAACATGACGAATCGGGAGGGGTCTGGCGTGCATCACGACAGCCAGACCGTTCCGGTCGTCGTGACCGTCCATGTTCGACCGCACGCCCCGGCGTCGCACCAGCCGGGAAGCTCGCTGCCGTTCACCGGATCCCCGCTCGAAGCGCTGACCTGTTGGGGCGTCGCCATCACCGTCGTCGGAGCCGCGGTCGTCACGACCGCACGGCGCCGCCGAACGCCGAGGAGCTACTCGTGACCTTTCGCCTGTCCCGTCCCCGTGCTCTGGCCGCACTCGCCGCGGCCGCTGTCGTCACCGTCCCGATGTCGGCCTTCGCCGGCAGCACGACCGTGCCGGTCACCACTGTGGTCGGCGGCGGCACCCGCACGCTGGCCGTGACGGACCCGACCGGCGCCGCGATCGGCACGAACGGCCTGCCGCTCGGCACGGGTCACGGAGGCGCTCTGCTCGTCAACGTGACGGACGCCAACTACCAGCACGCCGGCTACCAGGTCTCCGCGACGATGACGAACCTCTACCCGTGGACCGGCACCGCCTACGACTTCTCGGGCGTGCCGATCCCGTCGAGCGCGATCAGCGTCAGCTACCCGTCGAACCTGCTCGACCTCGTCAACGTCGCGAGCATGGTCACGCCGATCGTCAACCTCACCGGCACCGTCACCGTCGGCGGCCTCGGCGTGCCGACCGCGATCAACCAGACCCTCGACGGCACGACGCAGTCGGTGCAGACGCTGACCAGCGCAGTGACGCAGTCGACGCTCGCGTCCGCGCTCGCTCAGCTGCCGGTCACGCTCCAGACCGGCGCGACCGGTGCCTTCACCGACGCGGCGGGACTTCCCGGCGAACCGACGGCGCACCCGAGCCCGACGAGCAAGGTGCTGATGAGCGGAAACGCCCAGGCACCGCTGACGTCGGCCCTGGTGACCGCACTGAACGCGACGTACGGCGGACAGACCGCGGCTCAGCTCGTGGCCGCGGGCCTGCTCGACCAGAACGCCGTCATCTCCGCCGTCGCGCAGCAGCTCGGCATCACGCCGGACCTGCTCTCGCCGGCGGACATCACGACGATCATGACCTCGCTGACCGGCACCATCACCGGAATCTCCGGCTCCGTGCTCGGCCAGAGCGGCTCCTACAACACCCTGCCGGCGCTGAACATCAACGTGCCGTCGACGGCCTCCGCCGGTGTCTACCGCGGGCAGCTCGTCGTCACGCTGATGGACACGTAGGCCGCGGCCTCTAGCCTCGGGAGCCGTGAGGTCCCGGCTGGGTTGGCGCGTCGCGGTCGTCGCCGTTGTTCTCGGTACGGCGTCCGCGGTCGGCCTGCTGCCGGCGGACGGCGTACAGACGGCGGAGTTCGGACTCGCTGCGACCGGTGCGCGGTCGAAGATCGTGCACTCCGCGACCGGTTCACCGGTCCACGACAGCGTGCTCGTCTACAACCGCACCGCGCGGTCGCTGACGATCAGCCTGGACGTGGTCGGCGTGACGCAGAAGGCGGACGGCAGCTACTCGCTGGGTGCGTCCGGCACCGGACTCGCGGCGCACATCCGGTTGCAGTCGCGGTCGGTGACCCTTGCGGCGCGCGGCCGGCAGACGGTGTCCCTCACGATCGACACGCCGGACCATCTCTCGTCGCCGGAGTACGCCGCGGTGACGGCGATCGCCGGCCCCGCGTCGAGCACCGGCGTCGCGGTCACCGAACGACTCGCGGTGCTCGTCGGCGTTACGCCGCCGGGTGCCGGATCGGCCGCGGCCCACACGTCGGGTGCGTCTCACAAACGGACGGTCGCCGTCGTCGTCGCGACGATCCTGCTGCTGGCTCTGCTCGCCGTCCTCATCTCCGCCTTCGTCCTGCGCCGCCGTCGTTCAACGCCCGCAGCGGGCTGAAGACGTCCTTACGTCCTCAGCCCGCCAAGGCGGAGAGCCCCGACCGGTAGGGGCGCTTGGCCGTCCGGCGAAGATGGGCGCATGCCGCTCGACCCTGACATCCAGGCCCTGCTCGCTGCGATGGCGTCGCTGAACGCACCGCCGCTCAGCCAGGGGACGCCCGACGCCGCGCGCGCCGGCTTCCGCTTCATGACCGTCGACATGCGCCAGGAGCAGCACGTCATCCCGGTCAAGGAGACGGAGGACCTGCGTATCCCCACGTCGCACGGCGACATCGCCGCACGCATCTACCGGCCGGAGCACGAGGGCCCGCTGCCCACGGTCGTCTTCGCTCACGGCGGCGGCTTCGTCATCGGTGACATCGAGACGCACGACAACCAGGCGCGCTCGGTCTGCCGCGGCGCCGACGCAGTGGTCGTCAGCATCGACTACCGGTTGGCGCCGGAGGCGCCATGGCCGGCGGCGATCCACGACACGTACGACGCGGTGCGGTGGGCGGCCGAGCACATCGACGACCTCGGCGGCGACGCAGCACGGCTCGCCGTTGCCGGCGACAGCGCCGGCGGCAACATCAGCGCAGTCGTCGCGCAGCTGTGCCGCGACAACGGGCCTGCGCTGTCTGCGCAGCTGCTCATCTATCCGGCGGTCGACATGGACCCGGAGGGTCCGTACCAGTCCCGCGTCGACAACGCCGAGGGCTACTTCCTGACGGCCGACGACATGCAGTGGTTCCTGCAGCACTACGTCGGAGACGCGCCGGAGCACGGCGATCCCACGATGTCGCCGCTCCGCGGAAGGCTCGAGGGCCTGCCGCCCGCGGTGGTGGCAACGGCGGAGTTCGACCCGCTGCGTGACGAGGGGAATGCCTACGCCGCGGCGCTGCAGGCGGCCGGCGTCGAGGTCGACGCGAAGACCTACGACGGCATGGTGCACGGGTTCTTCGACATGGGCGTGCTGGCCGCCGGAGCGCAGGCGGCGACCGACGACGCCATCGCCCGCTTCCGCAAGCTCCTCTGGCGCTAGCCGCACCGGTTGGTACGAACCATGCGGTTTCGGCACCTGTAACTGCCCCGGTTCGTACCAACCGACGGGCTGTGGATGACGAATCGCGCCGGAGCCCTCGTTGGTGCACCCTCCCCGCGTGCGACCGTTCACCACCGCCCAGGCACGAGACCGCGGGCTGACAGCCGACCATCTCCGTTCCGTGAAGTGGCGGCAGGTTGTGCGCGGCGTGTGGGTGGACGCGCAGGCGCCCGACACCAGACAGCTACGGCTGCTCTCGCTCGGCCTGGTGCTGCCACCTCGCGCGGTCGTCTGCGGTCCCACCGCCGCCTGGGTGTGGGGCGCCTCCGTACTGGCCGACGACGACCTCGACGTCCACGTCCTCTGCCCGAACGGGTCCCGGGTCCGCGGGCGCGACGGCTTGCGGGTCAGCCAGGGCGTACTCGACCCGGCTGACGTGGTGACGTGGGGGCCGGTCCGCGTGACGTCTGCGCCGCGGACGGCGTACGACTGCCTGCACCGGCTGGCCCGCGTGGACGCACTGGTGACGGTCGACGCGCTGACGCACCTCGGTCCGCCGACGATGAAGGAGCTGACGGAGTACGTCGACAGATGCGACGGCATGCGCGGGGTGCGGGTGGTGCGTCAACGGCTGGCAGAGGTCGAGCAGCTGACCGAGTCCGTGATGGAGACCCGCACCCGGCTCGTCCTCATCGACGGCGGGCTGCCCCGCCCGACGGCGCAGTTCGTCGTGTCCGATGGCGACGGGTGCTTCGTTGCGCGGCTCGACCTCGCCTATCCGTCCGACAAGGTCGCGGTCGAGTACGACGGCGCGTTCCACTGGACTCAGCGGCGCGAGGACGACCGCCGTCGCGACAGGTTGCGGGCGCTCGGCTGGACCGTCGTCGTCGCGAGCGCGAGCGACATCTACCGCGAGCCCGGGCAGCTCGTGGCGCGGGTCAGCTCGGCGCTTGGACTACGTGCGGCCTGACGTTCGCGCCGCTAGCGGGACGCTCGCATCGATTTCTGCACGGCACGCTGCTCTTCCTCGTCGTCGTCACGCTTGCGGCGGCGCCACCAGATGAGGAGCAGCAGGATCAGCACGAACAGAAGCAAGGCGATGGCGATCGGCACGATGACGTCGCGGTTCTTCGTCAACGGAATGGACTTGGCGGCGACCGGCTTCGCCTTCGCGCCGCTCCCTGTCGGGAACAGGATCGTCGCCTGCGCCTTGCGCTCGAGCAGTCCCGACTTCATGTCGAGTGTCGCCAGCCAGGGCCCGGCGGGCAGAGCCTTGTCGAGCGGGATGGTCACGGGTTCGCTCTGACCGGGCGCCAGGGTCGTGCCGAGCTGCGCCGGGAACGGGCCGGCGGACAGGCCGCCTGGACCCTTCGTCAATTTCAGGCTGCCGCTCAGGTCGATGGCGCGCCTACCGGTGTTCGTGACCTGCGCGAGAACGTACGGCGACCCGTCAGCCCTCCGTGCCGCCGTCAGCGAGTCGATGCGGAAGTTGGTCGGGGGCAACCCGCCGCTCCCCACGGCGAGGTAGATCCGAACGGCTGCGCGGGCCGCGACAGCGATGCCGCGGGCCGGATCGGGCGGGCGGGCCGCGACCACGGCACCGTAGAACTCGCCCTTCGGGGCGTCAGCCGGCACATTCACCGCCGCCTCGACGATGCGGCTTTCCCCCGCGGCGAGCTCGAGGGCTTTGGGTTGCACCGACGCCCACTCGGAGATCGCGTTCGTCCCCGTGCCCTGGTCGATGTCGAAGGTGCCGTCATGGATCGTCGCGCCGGCGGTGTAGAGATCTACATGGATCGGAGTCGAGAAGCCGTTGCAGATGAGGACCTTGCGGGTGAAATGCGCGCCGGGGTGAACGAAGTCGATGATGTAGTGCGCAGCGCGCGGGTCCTTGGCCAGCGCCTTCGGCTCTTCACGAAGACCGATTCCAAGGCCGGGAGGGCAGCGCACGCCGGCGTCCGCCGACGCCGTCGAAGCTGCCGGTATGCAAACGCCCATCAGCGCCGCGACCATGCCGGTCGCGGCGCTGATGGTTCGTTGTGCGAAGCGCAATCGGCCTCTCTCAGGAGACGGTCTGCGTAACCGTACCCGTGTAGACACCAACTGGGTCAGAAGACGAGAAGCTCAGCGACATGTACGGCGTGTACGTCACCGTGTTCGCGTTGCCCGCCGAGGCAGACATGAGCGTCTGGTTGCTCGTGGTCAGTGCGAGCGGCGTCGTCGTCGGGTAACCGGAGATCGTCGCCGTGCCTGCGACCGTCGGCGCCGGCGCCACCGCGCCGGTTCCGCTGAACGACACGGAGGCGTTCCCCGCCGGGATGATGCCCGCGCCCACCGTCGGCGAGGTTGCGTTGAGGAGGGTGAAGTCAGTCGACTTGATCGCGACCTGCCACGTGTGCGTGCCCGTCTGCGTGTCAGTGACGGTGGTCGGGCCGAGCAGGCCGGTCGCCGCCGTCGACGTGCCCGCGAGAGCTGCGGTGGGCGAAACGGCGATCGAGATCACGCCCGTCGTACCGACGGTCGCGGTGACTGTGGTGTCACCAGAGCAGCTGACGGTGCAGGCCGCGAAGGCCGAGGTCGGGACGAACGCCGCGAGACCGGCCGTTGTCAGGGCCGTGACGGCCAGGGCGATGCTCTTGCGCATGGTTCCTCCGGTGACGGGGTCGCCTTGCTGAGGGGGTGGCGACTGCTTCCAGAGGACTACATCGGCCTAGTCACAACGCGGTTGATGACTAGTTAGGACTATTCCTCGCCGCACCCGTTCGGGCTAAGAAAATCGCGGATGGCGGCGAACAAATCCAGACGTACCAACGCAATATCGCCCTGGTCGACGCCCTCCCGAAAGGCAGCGGCTAGGTTGGCCGCCGTGCCGGAGGACACCGCGACCCTCGACCTCGCCGGTCTCGCACTGCTCGACCAGGTGCTGCTCGGCCTTGCCGGAGACGCCCGACTCCCCTCGGCGGACGTCTACCTCGACGAGGAAGGAACTCCCGTCGCCTCCCGTAACGACGGGCGACTCGTCGGGTTACGCGAGCCCAGGTGGGAGCGCCCCGAAGACGTCCGCGCCGAGGGACCGGTCGTCCTCGCGACCGGAGGGTCGCTGCCCGTCGCCGAGCTGCCCGGCGGTGCCACCGTGCTCTTGCCCATGGGCGCCGTGCGCCCGGACGACGCGCGGGTGCCTGCGTGGGCCGCGGCCTGGACCCGGGCGGCCGCGACCGCAGGTGGCCGGGTCATCGCGGTGCCGGTGTCGCCGTACGACGTAGCCTCGCGAGCGGACGCGCTTGCCGCCGCCTACTCGAGCGGTCCTCTTGTCGACGTGGCGATCGCGCCGCAACCAACAGGAGACGGCCGCACGCTGTTCTTCACCGGGCTCTCCGGCTCCGGCAAGTCGACGGTCGCGCGCGCAGTCGTCGAACGCCTCGCGGGCACGCGGTCGATCACGCTGCTCGACGGCGACGTCGTGCGCACGCACCTGTCCAAGGGTCTCGGCTTCTCCAAGGAGGACCGCGACGTCAACATCCGCCGGATCGGCTGGGTGGCGGCCGAGGTGACGAAGCACGGCGGCCTTGCGGTGTGCGCGCCGATCGCGCCGTACGACGCCACACGTCAGTGGGTCCGGACGACGGTTGAAAGTGCGGGAGGCCCAGGCTCGTTCCTGCTCGTGTGGGTGTCGACGCCGATCGAGGAGTGCGAGAAGCGTGACGTGAAGGGTCTCTACGCGAAGGCGCGTCGTGGCGAGATCACCGGCTTCACCGGCATCGACGACCCTTACGAAGCCCCGACGGATGCGGCGCTCGAGCTCGACACGAGCAAGGTCTCGCTCGACGACGCGGTCGCGAAGGTGCTCGACCTGTTGTCCTGACCCACGCCGGATTGCGGCATGATGGCGCGCCATGGGCAGGCGGATCGTGATCGGACTCGTCGCGGTCGTGGTCGTCGTCGGCGTCGTCCTGGGCGGCTGGGCCGTCTTCGAACACTTCGACCGAGCCGGCAAGATCAAGGACGCCGGCAAGTCCTGCGTCGGGATCGACGTCGTGCACGGCGCACCCCAGCTCCCTGCGGGGTTCACGCTTCCCTCTGGTCAGCGTCTGCTGCAGGTCCAGTCCCAGGGCAAGACGCAGATTCTCTACGCAAGCACCGGGGGCGGGCGCAACGACATCGTGGGCGTGCGCGACCAGGTAACCAGGGCGCTGGCGGCGGCCGGCTACAGGGTGACGCACACCGACCAGGAGCCGACGTACGAGGCCGAGGCCACCGTCACGAAGAACGGCACCGACGACACCGTGCAGGTGCAGCCGCTGTGCAGCGGCCGCCTTCGCGTCCGGTACATCCTGCACTGAGCGATCACGTACGCCCGGATGGCCTCGTCCATTGCGTCACGTGTTGGCCCGCACGGGCGATGCCGTCGCCCTTCGAAATGATCACACTCACCTCATGCACACAGTCGAAGCGCTCGAATCGGGGGTAACGAGCGAGGAACCTCAGGCAACGGTCCACGCGGTGCACATGACGCTGCAAGGACCAACAGCTCTCTGTGGCGCGGGCCCCATCGTCGGGCGCGTGCTCAAGCGATTCGGTGACGCCGATAGGCACACCTGCCTCGCCTGCTTTGCGGCCGCGTTGCCGCAGTCACGATCCGCCACCTGACGGGCGGATGAGCAGCGACCCGCGACGGGTCGACAGCTTGCGGACGCTGCTCCGCGAGTACCTCGTCGCGCTGGACACCGGCAACGAGTTCGTGGCAGAGATGCTCTCGCGATGCACGCTCGAACCACGAACGCGGACGTCGGTGCTGCTCATCCCGCTCGCGGGACTACCGCAACGGCGACCAACGCCGCCGAGCCAGCGTCGCCCCGGCGATGACGAGCAAGGCGCAGCCGCCGGCGGGCAGGACGGGCGACATCCCGGTCCGCGCCAGCTGGACACCACCTCGGGCCGCACCTGACGCGGACGCGCCGCCGCTGTCGAAACCCTTCAGCAGCGAGCTGACATCGGCTGCGGAGACGAGACCGCAGGCGTTCGACGACGGACGGGCCGATGTGGGCTGCCCGACCTTCACGAGCTGTTCGTAGCCACTCGTCCGCCCATCGGCGGCGAGGACGGCGAGCTTCGTGAGGTACCACCCGGCACGCCGGTACGCGTGCGTGGGCGTCGCACCGGTCGCCGTGCTGCCGTCACCGAAGTCCCATGAGTACCGCAGCGCACCGTTGCCGTTCGCAGCCGTGTCCAG
>DASSEX010000054.1:0-13319 GCA_035695045.1 Mycobacteriales bacterium
GCCGCAACTTACGCACCCGCCTCCCGGTGATGGATGCGGAGGTCAGCGCCTGTAACGGTTGCCCTGAGAGTTGCCCACCCCGTCTGACCTGCGCGTTTGGTGCCCCCGGCGCGATTCGAACGCGCGCACCCGCCTCCGGAGGGCGGTGCTCTATCCCCTGAGCTACGGGGGCTCAAGACCGGACGAGGCTAGCAGTCGGCGGTCGTCGCGAGACGCGCTCAAACCCGCCGGATAGCCTCGCCCGGTGGCCGGTGCGGGGCGAGTGCTCGTTGTCGACGACGACGACGTCATCCGGCAGCTCATCACGGTCAATCTCGAGCTCGAAGGCTTCGACGTGGTCACCGCCGTCGACGGCCAGGACGCGCTCGACAAGGTCAAGGACGCGCAACCGCGGGTCGTGACCCTCGACGTGATGATGCCCCGCCTCGACGGATGGGAGGCTGCGGCCCGGCTGCGCAACGATCCGGAGACCTCACACATCAAGGTGATCCTGCTCTCCGCCCGGGCGCAGGAGGCCGACCTGCAGCGCGGGGAGCGGATCGGTGTCGATGCCTACCTCACGAAGCCGTTCGACCCGGACGAGCTCATCGACCTGGTCCGTCGGCTGATGACGGAGGCAGGGGAGAAGCCCGCGTGAGGACTCGCACGACCGCGATCGCCGCATGTGTTCTTTCTGCCGCGCTCAGCGCCTGTGGCAGCGGCAGCGGGGGGAGCGTCGGGCAGGGCTCGCCGCCGACGGCTTCGGGCACGCCGTCGTCGAAGCCGACCACCTACACGTCTCCGCCGGCGACGCTGCCCGTCGACCCGGTCGACCTGTCGACGGCGCAGCCGCCCTGGCTGCCGCCGGCGGCCATCGACCAGGGAAAGAACAGCGCGTCCTATGTCACGGCCGCCGGGCTGCCCTACGCCGAAGAGATGCTGTCGGTGCACTACCACGCGCATCTCGACATCAACGCCGACGGCAAGGCCGTACCGGTGCCGCCGTACATCGGGTTCGTCGCGAACGGGACGAAGGCGCTGGGGCTCGCGCCGCTGCACACGCATCAGCAGGACGGCATCATCCACATCGAGAACAGCGTGCCCGCGACATTCGTGCTCGGGCAGTTCTTCGTCGAGTGGGGTGTGCGGCTGACGGCGGACTGTGTCGGCGGTCTGTGCGGCGGAAAGGGCAAAGAGCTCGCGTTCTTCGTCAACGGCAAGCGGTACACCGGTGACCCGTCGCGCATCGTCCTGACGAAGCACGAGGAGATCGCCATCGAGTACGGCGACACCGGCAAGCTGCCGACGCCGCCGTCGACGTACGCGTTCTCGAGCGGAGAATGACCAAGATCCGCAACGTTTCGCTGGGATAATCTCGCCGGGTGACCCCCTCGGACGTCTCCGCTGCGGTGATCGCTGCGGTCCGTGCGGCGGTCACCGCCGGCGAGCTGTCGGTCGACGTGCCCGCGTCGGTGACCGTCGAGCGGCCCCGCAACAAGGATCACGGCGACTACGCGACCAACACCGCGTTGCAGCTCGCGAAGCCGGCCGGCCGGCCGCCGCGGGAGGTGGCCGAGGTCATTGCGGCCCGGCTTCGCGACCATCCGGGCGTCGAGGGCGTCGACGTCGCCGGCCCAGGCTTCCTCAACATCCGGCTGTCCCACGGCGCCCAGGGGGAGCTCGCCCGGACGATCGTCACGGCCGGCGTGGACTACGGACGCAGCGACACGCTGGCCAAGGAGCGGGTCAATCTCGAGTTCGTCTCGGCCAACCCGACCGGGCCTGTGCACCTGGGGCACACGCGATGGGCAGCGCTCGGTGACGCCCTCCGGCGGTTGCTCGAGGCAGCCGGCGCCGAGGTCACGAGTGAGCACTACCTCAACGACGCCGGTTCGCAGATGGAGAAGTTCGCCCGGTCGCTCCTGGCCGCATCGCGGGGCGAGCCCGCTCCTGAAGACGGCTACTCCGGCGACTACATCGTCGATGCGGCCGCGCGGATCGTCGCTGCGACCCCCGGCATCCTCGACCTTTCGGACGACGAGGCCGCGCTCGCCTTCCGCGAGCAGGGCTACGAGCTGATGCTCGACGACATGCGGGCGAGCCTGGCTCGCTTCGGCGTCGAGTTCGACGTCTGGTTCTCGGAGCGGTTCCTGCGCGAGTCCGGTGCGGTCGAGCACGCCATCGACACGCTGCGCTCCCAGGGGCACGTCTTCGAGCAGGACGGCGCGATCTGGCTGCGCACGACCGACTTCGGCGATGACAAGGACCGCGTTCTCATCCGTAGCAACGGCGAGCCGACCTACTTCTCCGCCGATGCGGCCTACTACATCAACAAGCGTGAGCGTGGCTTCGACCGCTGCGTCTACATGCTGGGTGCCGACCACCACGGCTATGTCGGGCGGCTCAAGGCGATCGCGGCGTGTGCGGGAGACGACCCGCAGCGCAACATCGAGGTGCTGATCGGCCAGCTGGTGAAGCTGGTGCGTGCCGGTGAGGAAGTGCGGCTGTCCAAGCGCGCAGGCAACATCATCACGCTCGACGAGCTCGTCGACGCCGTCGGTGTCGATGCCGCGCGCTACACGCTGGCGCGGTATCCCGCGGACTCGCCGATGACGCTCGACATCGAGCTCGTCACCCGGCAGACCAACGACAACCCGGTCTTCTACGTGCAGTACGCGCACGCGCGCATCGCGTCGCTGCTGCGCAACGCGACCGAGATGGGTGTCACCCGCGGCGACACCTTCGATCCGGAGCTGCTGAGCGACGAGCGCGAGGGCGACCTGCTCGGAGCCCTGGGGGAGTTCCCGCGGATCGTGGCCAGTGCCGCCGAGCTGCGCGAGCCGCACCGCGTCGCGCGCTACCTCGAAGAGCTCGCGGGCACCTACCACCGTTTCTACGACGCCTGCCGCGTGCTGCCGATGGGCGACGAGCCGGCGACGCCGCTCACTGCCGCGCGGCTGTGGTTGGTGGAGGCGACGCGGATCGTTCTCGCCAACGGACTGCACCTGCTCGGTGTGAGTGCTCCGGAGCGGATGTGACCGTCCGATGAGAGCGCATCCGGCCGGCGCCCTGCACGGCGACGTCGCGCCCCTGACGCACCGGCAGCCCCCTCCGCCGGCCGACCTGGCGACGATCGACCCGCAGATCTGGCCGCTCGGCGCGGAGCGGGTGGACGGCGTACTGCACCTGGGTGGGGTCGACGTCCGCGACGTCGCCCAGGAGCACGGGACGCCCGCATACGTGACGGTCGAGGACGACTTTCGCGCCCGTTGCCGCGGATATCGCGCCGCGTTCGGTGAAGAGACCGACATCTACTACGCCGGGAAGGCGTTCCTGTCCCGCGCGGTCGTCCGGTGGGTCGCCAGCGAGGGCCTGTCACTCGAGGTCTTCAGCGGCGGCGAGCTCGGCATCGCGCTGTCCGCCGGCTTCGCGCCGGAGCGGATCCTCATGCACGGCAACAACAAGTCGCCGGCAGAGCTCGACGCCGCGCTCGACGCGGGTGTGGGGCGGATTGTCGTCGACAGCGACATCGAGATCGCCCGGCTCGCGCATGCCGCGGAGCTTCGCGGCATCCGGCAGAAGGTGCTCATCCGGGTCACGGTGGGTGTCGAGGCGCACACCCATGAGTTCATCGCGACGGCGCACGAAGACCAGAAGTTCGGCTTCTCGATCGCGAGTGGTGCAGCGCTCGAGGCCGCTCGGCGCGTGCTGGCGCTTCCGTCGCTCGAGCTCGTCGGCCTGCACAGCCACATCGGCTCGCAGATCTTCGACACCGCGGCGTTCGAGGTGGCGGCGCACCGCGTCGTGGAGCTGCTCGGCAGCATCCGCGACGCGCTTGGCGTCACCCTGCCCGAGCTCGACCTCGGTGGTGGCATCGGCATCGCCTACGTCTCCGACGACGATCCGGCGGAGGTGCCCGCTGTCGCGAAACAGCTTCGCGCGATCGTCGATCGCGAGTGCGCCGCGACGGGCCTGCCGACGCCGCGCCTGGCCGTCGAACCCGGCCGGGCCATCGCCGGTCCCGGCACGGTCACGCTCTACGAAGTCGGCACCATCAAAGACGTCGACGGCATCCGCACCTATGTCAGCGTCGACGGCGGCATGAGCGACAACATCCGCACCGCCCTCTACGACGCCGACTACACCGTCACGCTGGCGTCGCGAGAGAGCGACGCGCAGCCGATGTTGTGCCGCGTCGTCGGCAAGCACTGCGAGTCGGGTGACGTCATCGTGCGCGACGCGTGGCTGCCGGCCGACCTGGCGCCGGGAGATCTGCTCGCGGTCGCCGCGACAGGGGCGTATTGCCGGTCCATGGCCAGCAACTACAACGCAGTGCTCAAACCACCGGTCGTCGCGGTGGCGGGCGGCAGCAGTCGTGTCATCGTCCGCCGCGAGACCCTGGCGGACCTCCTCGCGCTGGACCAGGGGTGACGCGGTGGCGGCGGTGACGGACGTGAAGCCGCTGCGGGTCGCGCTGCTCGGCTGCGGCGTCGTCGGCAGCGAGGTCGTCCGTCTGATGCACGCGCACGAGAGCGACCTCGCGCAGCGGGTCGGTGCGCCACTCGAGCTGGCCGGCATCGCGGTGCGGCGGCCGTCCCGCGCCCGTGACCTGCCGGTCGGTGAGGAGCTGTTCACCTCCGACGCGGCCGCGCTCGTCGCACGCGACGACGTCGATCTCGTGGTCGAGGTCATCGGGGGCATCGAACCCGCGCGCTCGCTGCTGCTGACGGCGCTCGAACGAGGCGCGAGCGTCGTGACCGCCAACAAGGCGCTCCTCGCAGAGGACGGCGCGACACTCTACGAAGCCGCGCGACGCGGCGGCACGGATCTCTACTGCGAGGCGAGCGTGGCAGGGGCGATCCCGCTGCTCCGGCCGTTGCGGGAGTCGCTCGCGGGTGACCGCGTCACCCGCGTGATGGGGATCGTCAACGGCACGACCAACTACATCCTGTCGCGCATGGACGAAAGTGGCGCCGGCTTCGAGGAAGCGCTCGAGGAAGCCCAGGCGCTCGGCTACGCCGAGGCGGACCCGTCGGCCGACATCGAAGGCTTCGACGCCGCTGCCAAGGCGGCGATCCTCGCCGGGCTTGCTTTCCACACGCGGGTCACCGCTGCGGACGTGCACCGTGAAGGCATCACCGACGTGACAGCAAGCGACGTCGCGAGCGCGCGCGAGATGGACAGCGTGGTGAAGCTGCTCGCGATCGCCGAACGCGGTCCGGATCGCAGCGGTCGCGACTCCGTGGGAGTGCGCGTGCACCCGGCGATGATTCCGCGGTCGCATCCGTTGGCGAGCGTCGGTGACGCGTTCAACGCCGTGTTCGTCGAGGCCGACGCCGCCGGCCAGCTGATGTTCTACGGACGCGGTGCGGGCGGTGCGCCTACCGCAAGTGCTGTGCTCGGCGACCTCGTCGCGGTTGCCCGCAACCGGCTGAGCGGCGCGCGCGGGACGGGGGAGTCGGCGTACGCGGATCTGCGCATCCGGCCCATGGGCGAGACCCCCACGCGCTACCACGTGAGTCTCGACGTCGCGGACAAGGCAGGCGTGCTGGCCAGCGTCGCCAACGCGTTCGCGGCGCAGGACGTGTCCATCCAGACGGTGCGGCAGGAGGGCCACGGCGACGACGCGACACTGGTGCTCGTGACGCACACGGCGCCTGATGCGGCGCTGTCGGAAACCGTCGAGGAGCTCCGTCAGCTGGACGTCGTACGTGCGGTCGCCAGCGTCATGCGCGTCGAAGGTGGTGCCGGGTGAGTGTCACGACGCCGACCATGAACCGACGTCTCTGGCGAGGCGTGATCGAGGAGTTCCGCGACCGGCTCCCGGTCACCGATGCGACGCCTGTCGTGACGCTGCAGGAAGGTGGCACACCCCTCGTCCACGCGCCGCGGCTGTCCGCACGGGTCGGATGTGACGTCTACCTCAAGGTCGAGGGCGCCAACCCGACCGGCTCCTTCAAGGACCGGGGCATGACGGTCGCGATCTCCAAGGCCGCAGAAGAAGGTGCGCAAGCGGTGATCTGCGCGTCGACCGGCAACACCAGCGCGAGCGCGGCGGCGTATGCCGTGCGCGCCGGCATGGTGTGCGCCGTGCTCGTCCCGCGGGGCAAGATCGCCATGGGCAAGCTTGCGCAGGCGCTCGTGCACGGGGCCAGGCTGATGCAGGTCGACGGCAACTTCGACGACTGTCTGACCCTCGCCCGCGGGCTCGCCGACTCCTACCCGGTCTCCCTCGTCAACTCCGTCAACAACTTCCGCATCGAAGGCCAGAAGACGGCCGCGTTCGAGATCTGCGACGCACTCGGTGACGCGCCGGACATCCACTGCCTTCCGGTCGGCAACGCCGGCAACATCACCGCTTACTGGCGCGGCTACTCGGAGTACGCCGCCGACGGCGTGACCTCGCGTCGTCCGGTGATGCGTGGCTTCCAGGCGGCGGGCTCGGCCCCCATCGTGAGCGGCGCGCCGGTCGCACGGCCGTCCACGATCGCGACGGCCATCCGGATCGGCAACCCGGCGTCGTGGAAGCAGGCGCTCGCCGCGCGGGACGAGTCGGGCGGTGCGATCGAGTCGGTCACCGACAAGCGGATCCTCGAGGCCTACCGCTACGTCGCCAGAGAAGAAGGTGTCTTCGTGGAGCCGGCGAGCGCCGCGAGTGTTGCCGGGCTGCTCCAGGCGCACGGCGACGGAACGTTGCCGGCCGGCGCCCTGGTCGTGTGCACGGTCACCGGCAACGGGTTGAAGGACCCCGAGTGGGCGATCAGCGGCGCTCCGCCGCCCCAGACGATCCCGGCCGACGTCTCCGCTGCGGCGGATGCTCTCGGCCTGCGCGGCTGAGCATGGCCCGAGGCGCGCGACCGACGTTCCGTGCTGCTCCCGTGCGAGTGCGGGTGCCGGCGACCAGTGCCAACCTCGGCCCGGGGTTCGACGCGCTGGGCCTCGCGCTGATGCTGCATGACGACGTCGTCGCGCGGGTGACCGACTCCGGTCTGTCCGTCGATGTCGCGGGGATGGGCGCGGCGACGGTGGCGCGCAACGCGCGCAACCTGGTGGTCCGGGCGATGCGCGCGGCGTTCGACCGGCTCGGCGGCCGGCCCGGCGGGCTCGAGCTCGTCTGCGCCAACCGGATCCCGCACGGGCGGGGTCTCGGTTCGTCCGCTGCCGCGATCGTCGCGGGCATCGTTGCCGCCCGGTCGCTGGTGGCCGGCGGCTCTGAGCGACTCGACGATGCGGCCGCATTGGCCCTCGCCACCGAGCTGGAGGGTCATCCGGACAACGTCGCGGCGTGCCTGCTCGGAGGGTTGACCCTCGCGTGGACCGATGCCGAAGGTGCGCACGCCGAGCGGCTCGGTCTCGCGCCGGCGATCGCTCCGGTCGCGTTCGTGCCCGGGTCTTCGTCCTCGACGAAGGCGACCAGGCGGCTGCTGCCCGACGCTGTTCCGCACGGGGATGCGGCGAGGAACGCGGCACGTGCTGCGCTGCTCGTGGAAGCGCTGCGGCATCGTCCGGATCGTCTGCTGGTGGCGACCGAGGACCGGCTGCATCAGCCCTACCGTGCGGAGGCCATGCCCCGGACGGCAGCGTTACTCGACGACCTTCGGGGCCGTGGCATCCCGGCCGTGGTGTCCGGCGCCGGCCCCACCGTCCTCGCGCTCACGACGACGGACACCCGGCCGGAGGCAGTCGAGCTCGGGCGGCGGGGCTGGACCGTCCTGCCGCTCGACGTCGACACCGGCGGTGCGACGCTCGTGCCGTTGGAGACACGCCGGGAATAGTCCCCTCGTCGGAGTTGTTGCCGTTCGTGGTGGGGACGGCGTACGCTGAGCTCGCGACAGCCGCCCGATGGGGCGTGATCTCGCGCTTTTCCCCGCGCAGCGGACTTCGAGTTCCTCGCGACACCGCCGCGCCCCCCACGAACTTCCCGTCGCAGATGACGGGGATCCGGCTTTCCGGATCGCTCAACGGACGCCGCGCCCGAGGCCGGCGTACCGCTCCAGGGAAGGACCCTTTGTGAGCGAAACACTCAACGACGGCCCCGCCGCCACTGATGCGACGGACGGAGGCTCGTCGGTCAACGGTGCCGGCAGCTCGCGCCGCCGGAGCTCCGGCGCTCTGGCCGGGAAGCTGCTGCCGGAGCTGCAGCAGATGGCCGGCGAGCTCGGCATCAGCGGGACTGCCCGCATGCGCAAGAGCGACTTGATCGCCGCGATCCAGGAGCGCCAGGGTGGTGGCGGCGGTGGCCGCGCCGCCGAGAAGGCTGCACCTGCGCAGCGCGAGCGCGCGCGTCGCGTCGACGACGCAGAGCCGACCACCCAGCGCTCCTCTTCGGATGAGCGCGACGAACAGGCCCCGACCCGCGAACGCGACGAGGTGCGTCAGCGCGACGGTCAGACCCAGCGTGATGGTCAGGGCCAGCGCGACGGTCAGCGTCACCGCGACGGCCAGGGCCAGCGCGACGGCCAGGGCCAGCGCGACGGCCAGGGTGGGCAGCGCGACGGCCAGCGCGGCCAGGGTCAGCAGGGTCAGCAGCGGACCGAGGGTCAGCAGGGCGGGCCGGCGGGCGCCGGGCGCGACGACGACCTCGACCCGCGCACGGGGCGGCGGCGCGGACGCTTCCGCGAGCGCAACCGTGGGCGTGCCCCGCGTGACCGCTTCGGCGGCGACTCCGAGCCGGTGCTCACCGAGGACGACGTGCTGATCCCGATCGCGGGCATCATCGACATCCTCGACAACTACGCGTTCGTCCGCACCGGCGGTTATCTCGCGAGTCCCAACGACGTCTATGTCTCTCTCGCGCAGGTCCGCCGCTACGGCCTGCGCAAGGGCGACGCGGTGACCGGCGCGGTTCGTCAGCCGCGTGAGGGGGAGCGGCGCGAGAAGTTCAACGCGCTGGTCCGGTTGGACAGCGTCAACGGGCTCGACCCTGAGCAGGCCAAGGCGCGTCCTGAGTTCGCGAAGCTCACCCCGCTCTATCCACAGGATCGGTTGCGGCTCGAGACCGAGCCCAACCTCATGACGACGCGGGTCATCGACCTCGTCGCACCGATCGGCAAGGGCCAGCGCGGGCTCATCGTCTCGCCGCCCAAGGCCGGCAAGACCATGGTCCTGCAGGCGATCGCCAACGCGATCACGCACAACAACCCCGAGGTTCACCTCATGGTCGTTCTCGTCGACGAGCGGCCTGAAGAGGTGACCGACATGCAGCGCTCGGTGAAGGGCGAGGTCATCGCGTCGACGTTCGACCGGCCGGCCGACGACCACACCACCGTCGCGGAGCTGTCGATCGAGCGGGCCAAGCGGCTCGTCGAGCTCGGTCACGACGTCGTCGTGCTGCTCGACTCGATGACGCGTCTGGGCCGCGCCTACAACCTCGCGGCGCCGGCCAGCGGCCGCATCCTCTCGGGTGGTGTCGACTCGACGGCTCTCTATCCGCCGAAGCGGTTCTTCGGCGCCGCCCGCAACATCGAGAACGGCGGCTCCCTGACCGTGCTCGCCACCGCGCTCGTCGAGACCGGCTCGCGGATGGACGAGGTCATCTTCGAGGAGTTCAAGGGCACCGGCAACATGGAGCTCAAGCTCGACCGCAAGCTGGCGGACAAGCGGATCTTCCCGGCGGTGGACGTCGATGCGTCCGGCACCCGCAAGGAGGAGATCCTGCTCGCGCCGGACGAGCTGAAGGTCGTCTGGGGCCTTCGTCGGGTGCTGCATGCGCTCGACCCGCAACAGGCGATCGAGCTGCTTCTCGACCGGATGAAGCAGACGAAGAGCAACTACGAGTTCCTGCTGCAGGTGCAGAAGACCACGCCGCACGGCAACGGCAGCGAGGACTGACCTCAACCGCTCGGCTGAACGCCGAAGGTCACCCGTTGAGGGTGATTCCCGTCACGCGAGCGCGGCATCCAATGGTGACGATGCCGAAGGAGGACGGGACATGTGTCGCTGGCTCGCCTATTCGGGCACTCCGGTGCTCATCGAGGAGCTTCTGTACAAGCCGCAGAACTCCCTGGTCGTCCAGAGCATGCACGCTCGGCTCGGCGTGGAGCCCACCAACGGGGACGGGTTCGGCCTCGGGTGGTACGGCGCCCAGGAGACGCCAGGGCTGTTCCGGAGCACCGAACCGGCTTGGAACGACCGCAACCTCCGCGACCTGGCCGCGCACATCAGCTCGGGTCGCGTCTTCGCGCACATCCGCGCCTCGACCGGCTCGCCCGTCCAGCTGACGAACTGCCATCCGTTCCGGCGGGGGCGGTGGCTGTGGATGCACAACGGCGCGATCAGCGACTTTCTCGCGCTCAAGCGCGACCTGGCTTTGGCGGTCGACCCGTCGCTGTTCGCCGACCTCGAAGGGTCGACCGACTCCGAGATGCTCTTCTACCTCGCGCTCACGTTCGGTCTCGAGGACGACGCCGTGACAGCGGTGTCGCGCGCGGTCGGCCTGGTCGAGGAGGTCGGGCGGCGGCACGACGTGCTCTTCCCCGTGCAGATGACCGTGGCGACGACGGACGGCGAGACGACCTACGCCTTCCGCTACTCCAGCGAGGGTCGGTCGAGGTCGCTGTTCCACAGCACGGACCTCTCGACGCTTCGCCACCAGTACCCGGACAACCCGATGCTGCACGCCCTTTCCGACGAGACCCGCCTCATCGTGTCGGAGCCGCTCGGCGACCTGCGCGGCGCCTGGCGCGAGGTAGCGGAGTCGACATGCGTCGTCTCTCGTGAGGGTCGGGAGGAGCTGCGTCCGTTCGCGCCGACCGTTCTGGCGGCAGTGGGGTGACCATGTCCACGCTGTCGCCGGCGGCGTCCGCCTCGAGAGAGGCGACGGGGCCGCCGCCGACCGTGGGCGTGGAGGAGGAGTTCGCACTCCTCGACCCGGTGAGCGGGGAGGTGGCGCTGGTCGCGGGCGAAGTGATCGACGCCTGTGGTGACCAGCACGGCATCGTTCCCGAGTCGATGGCCTACATGGTCGAGACCAGGACGCCCGTCTGCCGCACGCTCGACGAGGTCCGGCACTCGCTCAACGCCAAGCGGTCGAGGGTGGCCACGGAAGCCCGTCGTTGCGGTGCGACCATGGTCGCCTCGGGCGTCGCGCCGTACGGCGTGCCCGACCCGCCGCCCGTCAGGAGGCACCCGCGTTACACCCCGTTGCTCGATGCCTTTCCGCTGGCGATGAGCACGACGGGCACGTGCGGGTGCCACGTGCACGTCGCCGTACCGACGCCGGACGTCGGGGTACAGGTTCTGCTGCGACTACGACGCTGGTTGCCCGCGTTGACCGTCCTCTCCACCAACTCGCCGATCTGGCAGGGTCGCGACGTCGGCTGGGCGAGCATGCGCTACGTGTTCAGCTCCCGATGGCCCACCGCGAGGCCGGCGCCGCCGGTTGCGACGATCGCCGATTACGACGAGTTCGTGCGCACGGCGATCCTCGCCGGCCTGGCCCTCGACCCGCGCAGCATCTACCTCATTGCGCGGATATCGCCCCGCCATCCGACGGTGGAGGTACGCATCGCCGACGTGTTCCTGACGGTCGAGGAGACGGTCGCCTACGTGGGACTGGTCCGCGCACTGGTGGGGAAGGCGGTGGCGGACGTCGCCCGAGCCGGCCCAGTGGTCGACGTGGCACAGGACGCGCTGGTCGACGCCTGCCGCGAGGCGGCGTGCGGAGGGCTCTGCGGCCGGGTGGCCGACCCGGCGTCAGGGAAGCTGCTCGGCGGCTGGCAGCTGGCGGACGCCCTCGTCGCCCACGTGCTGCCCTACCTCGACCGCTACCGAGACACCGACCGCGTGCTGTCCACGCTCTACCGGCTGCGGGTCGTCGGCTCCGGTGCCGAGCGACAGCGGCGGATGTTCGCGGCGGCGCGCACGGCCGAGGAGTACGTTGTCGCGCTGGCCGACGCGACGACCGGTCGGCTCGCGCGCGGTCAGCCACTGCGGCCAGAGCGTTCCCGGCTCGTCCCGCCCCGGGAATCCGCCGGTCGCTCCTCGCGTTGACGTTCTGGCACACTGGACGACGGCTGGTTCCGGTTCACCTGCCAACCCGGCGGGACCCGGCGACCGACAGACGAGGAGAAGCCGTGAAGACCGACATCCACCCTGACTACGTCGAGACGACGGTCACCTGCACGTGTGGCAACACCTTCACCACGCGCAGCACCGCCAAGAACGGCGTCATCCACGCCGACGTCTGCTCGGCCTGTCACCCGTTCTACACGGGCAAGCAGAAGATCCTGGACACCGGTGGCCGCGTCGCTCGCTTCGAGCAGCGCTACGCGAAGAAGCCTGCCGGCAAGAAGGCCGACGACAAGTAGCTTCCCTGCGGCGCCGGGCTGTCCTCTCGCGAGGCGGGCCCGGCGCCGTTCTCATGTCCGCCGACACTTGTCAGAACGTGTGGGGGTCATGGCCGCCGACGTTCTGACAGGTCGAGATGAGGGTGATGTTCGAGCAGGTCGAGGAGCTCGTGCGGGAGCACGGCGAGCTGGAGAAGCAGCTCGCCGACCCCGGCGTGCATGCCGACCAGAACCGCGCGCGCACGCTCGGCCGGCGTTACGCAGAGCTGGGTCCGGTCGTGGCGACGTACGCCGAGTGGAAGAGCACTGCCGGGGACCTCGAGGCGGCGCGGGAGCTCGCTGACGACGACGCGTCGTTCAAGGTCGAGCTGCCCGAGCTCGAGCACCGGCTGGGGGAGCTCGAGGAGCAGCTGCGCCTCCAGCTGCTGCCGAAGGACCCCAACGACGACAAGGACGTCATCGTCGAGGTGAAGGCGGGCGAGGGAGGCGAGGAGTCGGCGTTGTTCGCCGGCGACCTGCTGCGGATGTACCTCCGCTACGCCGAGCGCAACGGCTGGAAGACCGAGGTGCTCGATGCGACCGAGTCCGACCTCGGCGGCTACAAGGACGTGACGATCGCCGTGCGTGGACGCGGTGAGGTGATGCCCTGGAGCCGGCTGAAGTACGAAGGCGGCGTGCATCGCGTGCAGCGTGTGCCCGTCACGGAGTCGCAGGGGCGCATCCACACCAGCGCCGCCGGCGTGCTCGTCTTCCCGGAGGCAGAGGAGGTCGAGGTCGAGATCGACCCCAACGACCTGCGCATCGACGTCTACCGGTCGAGCGGCCCCGGCGGGCAGAGCGTCAACACCACCGACTCCGCCGTCCGCATCACGCACGTGCCGACCGGGATCGTCGTCTCCTGCCAGAACGAGAAGAGCCAGCTGCAGAACAAGGAGTCGGCGATGCGCATCCTGCGGGCGCGCATGCTCGCGAAGGCGCAGGAAGAGGCCGATGCCGCCGCGAGCGAGTCGCGCCGTAGTCAGGTCCGCACCGTCGACCGCAGCGAGCGCGTCC
>DASSEX010000055.1:0-40761 GCA_035695045.1 Mycobacteriales bacterium
GAGGCGAAGTGGGGCCAGGGATCGTCGCTGACGCTGCTGCTCCCGCATGGCTACGAGGGACAGGGGCCTGACCACTCCTCGGGCCGCATCGAGCGCTACCTCGCGCTTTCAGGCGAGGACAACTGGACGGTCGCGACACCCTCGACGCCGGCCAACTACTTCCACCTGCTCCGCCGCCAAGCGCTGTCGGAGCGCCGTCGGCCGATGGTCGTCTTCACGCCGAAGTCGATGCTCCGGCTTCGCGCGGCGACCTCCCAGCCGGACGACTTCACCAGCGGCACCTTCCAGCCGGTGCTCGCCGATCCGAACTCGCCGTCGCCGTCGGCGGTGCGCCGGGTCGTGCTCTGCAGCGGCAAGGTCTATTACGACCTCGACAAGGCGCGCACCACGGCGGAGGCGCGCGACACCGCGATCCTCCGGGTCGAGCAGCTCTACCCGCTGCCGGCCGACGAGCTGCGCGAGGCTCTTGCGTCGTACGAGTCCGCCGACGACATCGTGTGGGTGCAGGAGGAGCCGGCGAACCAGGGGCCATGGCCGTTCATCGCGCTCAACGTGCCCGAGCACCTCGACGGCAACCGCCGGCTTCGGCGGGTGTCGCGTGCCTCGTCGGCGTCGCCGGCGGCCGGCTCGCAAACCTCGCACGACGCCGAGCACAAGAAGCTGCTCGGCGCGATCTTCGGCAGCTGAGGTATTCGCGGCGCATGTACTTCACTGACCGGGGGATCGAGGAGCTCGACACACGGCGGGGCGAGGAGACCGTGTCGCTCGGCTGGGTCGCGACGCAGTTGCAGACGTTCGTCGACCTGAACCCCGAGTTCGAGACCGCCGTCGAACGGCTGGCCACCTGGCTCGCCCGCCTGGACGACGAAGAGGACTAGCCGGGCCGGCCGGATTTCGGCAGGATGCCCTGATGCGAGTCGGGGAGATGACGATCGAACCTGTCGTGGACGGCGTCGCTCGGTCGAAGCCGGCCGAAGCCTTCCGGTGGGGGGCTGCCCCCAACGCGGGTCGCGGCCAGGACGAAGCCGACTGGGAACCACATCGGGATCTTCTCGATGCAGACGGCATGCTCGAGATGGCGCTGGGCGGATTTCTCGTCCGCACCGACTCCCGGCTCGCGCTGGTCGACGTCGGCATCGGTGTGTTCGACCGGGGCGTGTTCAAGGGTGGCGCGATGCTCGACAATCTGCGCGCGCTCGGCGTCTCCCCCGATGACATCACCGACGTCGTTTTCACGCACCTGCACTTCGATCACACCGGATGGGCGAGCGTCGACGGCGCGCCCGTCTTCCGCAATGCGACCTACCGTTGCGATGCGTTGGACTGGGCGCACTTCGTGCCGGGGGACGAACGCGCCACCCGCAAGCTCTCTCCGGTTGAAGGGCAGCTCGCCACGTGGGACGCCGACGGTCCCCTGCTGCCCGGCATCGACGTGCGCCGCGCACCCGGTCACACCCCGGGCAGCACCATTCTCGTGCTGTCCTCCGGCAAGGACCGAGCGATGTTGCTCGGCGACGTCGTGCATTGCCCGGTCGAGCTCGTCGACGACGAGTGGGCGACCATCGGTGACGTCGACCCGGTCATGGCGAAGCAAACACGGATCGCGCTGGCGCGCGAGCTGGAAGGCAGCGACGTGCCGGTCGCCGCCGCGCATTTCCAGGGCTTGCAGTTCGGCCGACTGCTCACCGGTGAGTCCCGCCGCAGCTGGGTCTTCTAGCCGGTCGGTCTAGCGTTTGGTCGTGTCCGCGGCGGAGCAGTGGCGCTCAGAGCTGGCAGCCTGGGCCATTCCACCGCACATCCTCGAGGCCGCTCCCGAATCGCCATGGGGATTCCCGGTCGCCGCCTTTCCACCCGATCCCTCACCGGCCCTCGATTCCGTGTCCCGCGAGCGGGCACTCGAGGCATTGCCTGAGGGTGGGACCGTGCTCGACATCGGTTGCGGTGGCGGTGCCGCGACTTTCGCTCTCGTGCCTCCGGCCGGATCGGTCACAGGTCTCGACGCGAGTGCCGAGATGCTGCAGGCCTACGCAGACGAGGCCGAACGCCGCGGCGTTGCGCATCGGGAGATTGTCGGCAGCTGGCCGGAGATCGCAGCGGCGGTCGACGTCCACGACGTCGTGGTGTGTCACCACGTCTTTTACAACACTCCGGACCTCGCGGACTTCGCGCACGCCCTCACCGCCAAAGCGCGGCACCGAGTCGTCGTCGAGTTGACGTCGGCACATCCGCTGACGGCGACCCGCCCTTTGTGGCGACACTTCCACGGCCTCGATCGTCCTGACGGTCCGACCGCCGCACTCGCAATCGACGTGCTCACCGAGGCGGGCATACCGGTGTCGCATCAGCGGTGGCGCCGACCGCCACGCGACGTGCCACGTGAGGTGCTCGTGGGGATGAACCGGCGGCGGCTGTGCCTACCGCTCGACGCCGAGCCCGAGGTTGATCGGCTGATGGGTGATCGCAACGAACCGCGTGAGCTGGTGACGATCTGGTGGGATCCCGTTTTGGCCCACTAGCTACGCCGTGCGCGCGAGACGCGGATCATGACGATGACGCCGACGAGCGCCAGCACTGCGAGTCCGGCGGCGAGGAGGCCGACGTTCACTCCGCCGCCCCCGGACGTCGATGGTGGGTGCGTCAGCTGGACCAGTGCCCAGCCTCCGAGAGCGGCGGCGGACGTCTGGTAGACGTCTTGCCCGATGCGCAACGTCGCGCTCTGCTTCCACACTCCTCCGGACAAGTGTTCAAAGACGGGCCCCGGCTGCTTCGCGGAAGGAGCGCGCATGTCCAACGTCGGCGTGTCACTGATGCTGTGCCCGACGATGACTGCGGCACCCTGCGGCGTCGAGGCCGTGATGCGGTAGACGTTGCCGGTGATCGTCCCGTCTGCGGGCAGCGGCGGACCGGGCGCAGTCGGCACCGCCTTGACCGCAATAGCCGTCGCACCCGGCGGCGCCTTCAGCGAGCCCGCGGGAACGTAATAGTCGACTTGCGGGCCGTTTTCGGCGCTGTTGCAATAGCGCGAGCCGCTCAAACTGTCCTTGCCGACCGCGATCGTCGTTTCGGCGGACGTGGGGAGTGGCGTTGCTTTCGCGCCGATGGGTGGCTGGACATAGCGATAGGGCTCGTCCGGGTTGTTGATTCCGTCGTAGATCGGCACGCTTGCCGGCACGGCGAGCCACACGACGGCAAGCAATGCGACCGCTGCCGCAATGCGCCCCCGCATCCCGCGCCGCATAGTTGCCATCCTGGCTCAGCGGGTCAACGGTCAGCCGCAGGCGAGGTTCCACCGCCGTACGACGAAACCAACGCGACGGCAACGTTGCGCGCGTCGCTGTCGGCGATGTCAGCTGGATACTCGGGCAGCAGGTCGTCCCAGACCACGAGCCAGGATCCGTACAGCTGGGCCTGTCCCTCCGGACGCGCGAAGAACCAGACGTGCAGATGCGCACCGCCGTCGCCCACGCGGAAGACATGCGCTCGCGCGATGTGCGGCAGGTGTTCGATGTGGCGACTGATATGCGTCGTCAGCACGCCGAGTTCGGCAGCTAGCTCGTCCGGTAGGTCAGGCAGGTCGTAGTGGTCGCGCGGGTAGAGCATCAGCACGAGCGGCACTCCCACCCCTTCGATCCGCGCCAGCCGCCAGTCCTCGTTGAACCAGATCCCCTCGTCACGCCGAGCACATGCAGCGCACGTCGCGGGGTCCTCGCCTTGCCGGGGTGGCTCGGGCAACACGGGTGGCCGCAGTCGCGACACGCGAAGCCCCTCACGCTCGAACGGGCTGATGTCCCAGCTGGTCATGCGCGACAGCGGCAACCGACCGCCGTCATCGGCTGCTGCAAGGGCGTGGGCGTAGAACTCATCGGGATCCATCGGCACTAACGCAGCCTATGAACGCTCGTGCAGAAGCAGTGACAGCACGTTGACAATGCTGAAATGACCACAGACTCGGCCCAGGAGTCCGTTGTGCGCCTTCGTCGCTACAGGAGCGAGGACGCAGGTTGGTATGCAGAGACCGTTCGCGACGCCGAGATCCAACGCTTCACCTCCGACCGCGACGACTTGACAGCGGAGGACGTGGAACGCGCCATCGCCGAGTCGGCCGCGGACCCGCATCGGGAGGCGTTCCTCATCTGCGGAGCGAACAATTCGGAGCGCCTGGGAAACCTTGCGATCGACGTCGGTGACGGCATCGCCGATCTGTCCTACTGGGTCGCGCCAGATGCCCGGGGCCGAGGGGTGGCGGCAAAGGCGATCGCCTTGGCATGCGCATGGCTTGAAACGCACTCTGACGTCCGCACGGCGATGTTGTGGACGGTGGAAGACAATGTCGCTTCTCGCAAAGCGGCCGAACGCGCCGGCTTCCACATGGTGCGGACAGGTCAACGCACACTGCGGGCTCGACAGGTTGCAACCGCCGAATACGAACAGGTGCTGGGCCGCGCCGATAACGTGCAGTGATGCCCGCTGAAGTCGTCCGGCAGGTGCTCACGGCCATTCGGTCGGCTCTCGCGACGGGAGCAGTGCCGGGAGCGATTGTCGGTGTGTTGCGGGACGGGGCGGTCGACATCCAGGCGGTCGGGTCGACGGCGACGGACGGCGCAACAGCGTTGTCCCCGCAATCGCTGGTGCGGATCAGTTCGAACACGAAACCGATCGCGGCGGCACTTGCGCTGGCTCTGCGCGACGACGGACTTCTCGATCTGGATGATCCCGTCGACCGGTTCATCCCTGAACTGGCAAAGCGTCGCGTGCTACGTAGGTTGGACGGCTCACCGGACGACACCGTCCCCGCGCTCAGCCAGATCACGATCGCTGACTTGCTGACAATGCGCCTCGGGTTCGGCTTCGTGTTCGAGGCGCCATGTCCCACTGTCGATCTCGCCGGAGATGCAGGCTTGGGCATCGGCCCTCCTGACCCCGCCGTCCCACTCACTCCTGACGAGTGGATCGCACGATTCGCGGAACTGCCGCTCCTAGAACAACCCGGCAGCGTGTGGCGGTACGACCTCGCCTACGCCGTCCTCGGCGTTGTTCTCAACCGTGCGGCCGCACAACCGTTGGACTCTCTTCTGCGGGATCGGATAACACGACCGCTCGGCATGGTCGACACGGATTTCGTCGCGCGGCCGGGAAGCCTGCCGGACTGCTACTCGACCACGGAGTCCGGACTGGCCGTCTTCGATCCGCCAGATGGACGTTGGACCACTCCGCCCTCTTTCCCGGACGCTCGCGGCGGACTCGTCTCGACAGCCGCCGATCTGCTCCGCTTCGCGCAGGCCCTCTTCGACGGTGGGCAGGACGTCCTCAGCGAACGATCCGTCACGGAGATGACGACCGACCAACTCACCGCTGAGCAGCGAAGTGCACCGTCCGCGCAAGCGTTTCTCGACGGCGCGGGGTGGGGCTACGGCGTACAGGTGATCGCTCCCGACCATGGGACAGGATCTCGGCTCGCGCGCTATGGCTGGGGTGGCGGTCTCGGCACTCTGTGGTACTCCTGGCCGGACTACCGCACGGCCGTGGTCGTCCTCACCCAGGTGTTGCCCCCATCGGCCGAACTCGTCGAGTCGTCGATCAACGCCGTCGAGCAGACGCTGCTCACCGAGTGATGCGCTCAGCGAAGGCCGGCGAAGAGGTCGTCCTCCGGGGTCGGGGCGCCGGTCGTGTCGTGGTGGCGGATGAACGTCTCTCGCGAGAACAGCCCGTCCATTGCCGGCGGGGCCAGTCGCAGCCACCGGATGTTGTGCAGCTGGCTTGCGTGAGCGGTGAGCGCCGCCCGCTTGCGCTCGGCATAAGCACCTAGATCGACGGCAGTGCTGATGCGGGCCTCGCGGCGGGCTTGCTCTTCTTCCCGTTGCGGGTCGGGCGGCGGCGGGGCAGGCAGCTCCACGCCCTGTTCCTCGAGCAGTTGACGCAGTCGCTGCCAATCGGCGCGCCGGCGGGCGGTGAGGTAGACCTTCGCCGGGCTTGGACTCAGCCCGAGAGCAGCCATGGTGACTCGGTGCGCCTGGATGTGGTCCGGGTGGCCGTAGCCGCCATTGTCGTCGTAGGTGACGACGACCTGCGGTTGGTACTGCTCGATGAGTGCGGCGACGCGCGCGGCCGCCACTTCGAGCTCGACGTTGCAGAAGGCCAGGTCGTCCTGCTGGTAGGTCCAGTCCGACATTCCCGAGTCGTGGTAGCCGAGCATCTCGAGGTGGGTGACGCCGAGGATCTCGCAGGCGGTCTCGAGCTCGGCCTTGCGGATCTTC
Organism: Mycobacteriales bacterium; assembly: GCA_035695045.1. Taxonomy (GTDB): domain Bacteria; phylum Actinomycetota; class Actinomycetes; order JAFAQI01; family JAFAQI01; genus DASSKP01. The sequence goes on from DASSEX010000055.1 coordinate 6,255, forward strand.
GCGACCAGCTGCGGGTCGTGCCCCGGCTGGCCTGGCTTGATCTCGCCGGGCGCGTCGCCGTACTCACCGTTGGTGCAGGTCACGACAACGGTGCGGACTCCCTCGGCGGAATATCGAGCGAGGACTCCACCGGTCGACGACGACTCGTCGTCCGGATGGGCGTGGACGGCCATCAGCGTCAGCGGCAGCGTCATCGGGGGCACCTCGGAAGCGACGTCAAGCGGCGTCGAACTCTATCGGCAGGGAGATCGGACCGCTGATGCCGAGCACCGGCTTCCATTCCGGCGTCGCCGTCATTCGGACGCGGCTCATGCGTTGCGTCAGCGTCAGGAGTGCCTCGGCGAGTTCGGCCTTGGCGAGATGGACGCCGAGGCAGTAGTGGATGCCACCGCCGAAGGTGAGCATCGACGCCTGCTGGATGTCGCGCGTGACGTCGAACCGATCGGGATCTGGGAAAGCGACCGGATCGCGGTTCGCGGAAGAGGTGTTGACGCTGACGGCCGTGCCGGCCGGAACGGTCACGCCACACATCTCGACATCTTCAGCGGCAACCCGCAGCGTGCCGAAGATGATCGGCGAGTGCCTCATGACCTCCTCGATCGCCGCCGGCGCGAGCTCCGGTCGATCGCGAACGAGCTGCCACTGGTCCGGGTGCTCGCTGAACACCTGCACCATCGCAGCCAGCTGGTTTCGCGTCGTGTCGGTGCCCGCCGTGAGGACGGCACCGACAAGCATGCGGAGTTCTTCACGGGTCAGCCGATCGCCGTCGTCTTCCGCGCGAATCAGGTCTGACAACAGGTCGTCGCTCAACGACGTACGTCGCTGGTCGACGAGCGCGTCGATGTAGGCGTCGAGCTCGGCCCACGCGCGGAGGATGTCGGGAGTGTCATCCGCGACCGTGAAGCTGAAGATCTTGAAGATGTCGTCGGTCCAGCGCGAGAAGAGCTCCCAGTCCTCGCGCGGCGTGCCCAGCAGCTCGCAGATCACGGCGATCGGGTAGGCGCGCGCGATGTCGGTGACGACGTCACATCGACCGTCGGGCACTACTGCGTCGACCAATGTCGTTATGACGGCGCGCATCGACTGGCGACGTTGCTCGGCGGAGCGCGGCCGGAACGCATGCACCACCAACCGACGCAGCCGTTGATGCTCGTCGCCGTCCAAGCTCAAGATGCCGGCTATCACGCGGTCCCACACCGGGCCGGACGTGATTCCCTGCAACGACAACCCCAGGCCCTGGGGCATGCGGAATCTGTTGTCGCGCAAGACGGACTGCACGACTTCGTGTGAGAGCACCTCGAGGCCGAGCGGACCCAGCGCGACCGGTCCGAGCGCACGGGCCTTCGCATTCATGCCGTGCGGGTCACGCTGGTAGTCGTCGCTGAGCGTGTCCAGCATGTGCAGCCCGGCGTCGAAGCAGCTCGGCGCGTCCGTTGACGTCGTCATGACGCCGACGATCCCACCACGCGACGCACTTGTCAGTTTGCCGGCGGCCGACACCGTGCCACGATGCCTGTATGAGCACTCATGACCTCGTCATCCGGGCCGGCACCGTGGTCGATGGGCTCGGCGGTCCCGGCCGCCTGGCCGACGTAGCCGTCGACGGGGGCATCGTGACCGCGGTCGGCGGGGATGTCGGTCGCGGCCGACAGGAGATCGACGCCGAAGGTGCAGTCGTGGCACCCGGCTTCGTCGACATCCACACGCACTACGACGGGCAGGCCACGTGGGACGAGCGTCTGCTGCCATCGGCTTGGCACGGCGTCACGACTGTCGTCATGGGCAACTGCGGCGTCGGCTTCGCGCCGGTCGTGCCCGAGCATCACCAGCGGCTGATCGACTTGATGGAGGGCATCGAGGACATTCCCGGCACTGCGCTGCATGAAGGACTGTCCTGGGAGTGGGCGAGCTTCGACGACTACCTCGATGCGTTGGAACGCCGCCCGCATGACATCGACTTCGCGACGCAGGTGCCGCATGCCGCCTTGCGCGTGCACGTGATGGGCGAGCGCGCCGAGTCCGGCCGCGCTGCCACCCCGGATGACATCGCATCGATGGCCAAGCTCGCTCGTGCCGGCGTCGAGGCCGGTGCTCTCGGCTTCACGACATCGCGCACGCTCAACCACCGCAGCATCACCGGCGAGCTGACCCCGTCGTACGACGCGGGCACCGACGAGCTGGCCGGCATTGCCGCCGAGCTCGGCGCCGCCGGCCGCGGCGTGCTGCAGCTCGTCACCGACTTCCTCGACGTCGACACCGACTTCAACGTGATGCTCGCGATGATGAAAACCTCCGGACGACCACTGTCCGTGTCGCTCGCACAGTCGCCGCTGCAGCCGGACACATATCTGGAGGTGCTGCGGCGGATGGCCGAGGTCAACGCCGCCGGCCTGCAGATGCGAGCGCAGGTGGCTGCGCGCGCCGTGGGATTGCTCATGGGCCTGCCCTGCACGCTGAACCCGTTCATGACGAACATGGTCTGGCAGCAGATCGCCGGCCTGCCGATCACCGAACAGGTCATCGCGATGCGTGACCCCGCGTTCAAGGCAAAGGTGCTCGCGGCGCAGACCGACGAGCGCAACCGCAACCTGATCGGCGGACGGCTGATTCACAAGTACGACGCAATGTTCGAGATGACGGACGCGGTTGACTACGAGCCCGCGGCGAGCGAGTCGATCGCGGCCAGGTCAGAGCGCGAACGTCGCTCACCGGAAGACCTCGTCTATGACCTGATGCTCGCGGACGACGGCCAGGCGATGCTCTACGTGACCAGCCTCAACTACGCAAAGCGCGACCTCGACGCAGTCCACACGATGCTCACCGACGCCAACACCATCCCCGGACTGTCCGACGGCGGCGCTCACGTCGGCACCATCTGCGACGTCAGCTTCCCGACGACACTGTTGCAGCACTGGGTGCGCGAGCGCGACCGCGACCGGCTGCCGGTCGAGTTCGTCGTGCAGCGCCAAGCGCGCGACACCGCGCATGCGGTCGGGCTCCTCGACCGTGGCGTGCTCGCACCGGGCTACAAGGCCGACATCAACGTCATCGACATCGACAAGGTGCGGCTGCACAAGCCGGAGATGCGATTCGATCTGCCCGGCGGCGGGCGACGGCTGCTGCAGCGGGCCGACGGCTACAAGCACACGATCGTCAGCGGGAAAGAGGTCTATCGCGACGGCGAGCCGACCGACAACCTGCCGGGCCGCTTGGTGCGCGGCGGGCAGGCCGCGCCTGCTGCCTAGGGCGTCAGCACGACTTTGCCGAACTGCGTGCCCTCGATCAGCTTCGCGAAGCCATCTCGCGCCTGTGACAGCGGCACAACGCTGTCGATGACCGGCCGCACGCCCGTCGCGACCAGGAAGCCGAGCAGCCCTTGCAGCTCGGCCCGGTTGCCCATCGTCGAGCCGAGCACGTCGACCTGTGTGAAGTAGATCCGAGCGAGCACGACCTTCGCGACGCCACCGCTCGTCGCGCCGCAGAGCACGACCCGACCGCCGGGCCGGCACGACTTGATCGAGTGGTCGAGCGTCGCCTCGCCCACGCTGTCGATGACGGCGTCGACCCGACCGGGCAGCTTGCCGCCGGCTTCGAAGACGTCGTGCGCTCCCAGGTCGAGCGCGGCCCTGCGCTTGTCTTCGCTCCGGCTGGTCGCCCAGACCCGCAACCCGGCCGCCCGCGCCATCGCGATCGCCGCCGTCGCGACACCGCCGCCGGCTCCCTGCACCAGCACGGTGTCGCCCGGCCGCGTGCCCGAGCGACTGAAAAGCATCTTGTACGCCGTCAGCCAGGCGGTGGGCAGGCACGCCGCCTCTTCGAACGAGAGCTCTGCCGGCTTGGGCAGGAGGTTGCGCCTGGGCACGACGACCTGCTGCGCGAAGGTGCCGTCGTGCTTCTCTGACAGGAGCGATCGGCGCGGGTCATAGGTCTCGTCGCCACCTCCGGCATCGGGGTCGCCGATCACCGAGTGCACGACGACCTCGTTGCCGTCTTCGTCGACACCCGAGGCGTCACCGCCGAGGATCATCGGTGTCGCGTCCGCAGTCAGGGCGACGCCGCGCAACGCCCAGACGTCGTGGTGGTTGAGCGACGCCGCCTTCACCGTGACCGTCATCCAGCCGTCGGGCACCGTGGGGTCGGGTCGTTCGCCGACCTCGAGGGCGGACAGCGGGTCGTCGGCGTCGACGCGGGCGGCATAGGCAGCAAGCACGTCGCCGACCCTAACGACCGCAGCGTCAGCGGCGGGCGACGCCTTCCTCGCGCGCCTTGGCGGCGACAGCGGCCGACACCGCGGGCGCGACCCGCGAGTCGAACACGCTCGGGATGACGCAGTCCTCGGTGAGGTCGTCGCCCACGACTGCGGCGATCGCTTCCGCAGCAGCGAGCTTCATGCCCTCGGTGATCGCCGACGCGCGCACGTCGAGGGCGCCGCGGAAGACACCGGGAAACGCGAGCACGTTGTTGATCTGGTTGGGGAAGTCGCTGCGACCGGTGGCCATGACGCGGGCGTATTTGTTGCCGATCTCCGGGTGGATCTCGGGGTTGGGGTTGGCGAGGGCGAAGATGATCGCGTCGTTGGCCATCGTCGCCACCGCCTCGTCGGCGACCTTGCCGGACGAGACACCGATGTAGACGTCGGCGCCGTTGAGCGCCTCCTCGATCGTGCCGACGAGCCCGACTTTGTTGGTGAGTCCGGCCATCTCCATCTTGACGGCGGTCATCCCGCTTCGTCCCTCGTGCAACAAGCCCTTGCTGTCGGCGATCGCAACGTCGCCGATGCCCGCCTCGAGCAAGATCTTCGTGCAGGCGACGCCGGCGGCTCCGGCCCCACTCACGACCGCGCGCAGGTCACCGAGGGTGCGATCGGTGAGCTTTGCGGCGTTGCGGAGGGCGGCGAGCACGACGATCGCCGTGCCGTGTTGGTCATCGTGGAAGACCGGGATGTCGAGTCGCTCCTTCAACCGGTCCTCGATCTCGAAGCACCGCGGCGCGCTGATGTCCTCGAGGTTGATGCCGCCGAAAGCGGGCGCAATCCGCACCACGGTCTCGACGATGTGGTCGACGTCCTTGGAGTCAAGAGCAATCGGCACGGCGTCGACGCCGCCGAACTGCTTGAAGAGCAAAGCCTTGCCCTCCATGACCGGGAGCGACGCCGCCGGGCCGATGTCACCGAGGCCCAGCACCGCCGTGCCGTCGGTCACGACGGCAACGGTCGACGACTTCCAGGTGTAGTCATGCACCAGGTCGGGCTCGTCGGCGATGGCGAGGCACACCTCGGCGACGCCGGGCGTGTAGGCCAGCGACAGGTCGTCACGGTCTCGGACGGGCACCTTCGAGATGACCTCGATCTTGCCGCCCTTGTGCAGGGCGAAGACAGGGTCGTCGGCGCGGGATCGGTCGGCAGACATCGGCAGGCTCTCCACGGCCATCACGGACTCCACAAACAAAGGGTCGAGCGGTGGAGCCGGTCCGGCCCTCGATTGGGACTGCGGGGGTCACCCGATGGCCACGAATCCTCGCACAGGCGATGATCACCGCCATCAGGCCCCTCACCTGGCAGGATGAGCCTGCTCGACCACCACCTGGAGGTTTCGTGTCTGCTCGCCGCTCGGCTCGCCTGCTCACCCTGCCCCTCGTCGCGCTGGTTGCCGTAGCCGGTTGCGGTGGCTCGTCCGGCGGTAAGCAGTCGGTCTCCTCAAAGAACTCGCCAGGCGCATCCGCCTCAGTTGACTCGGCAGCGGCGGCCTTGCTGCCGGCGTCGATCAAGAGCAAGGGTTCGTTGACCGTCGCGGCCGACGCCAGCTATGCGCCGAACGAGTTCATCGGCACCGACGGGAAGACCGTGGTGGGCATGGACGCCGATCTGGCGGCCGCGCTCGGGAAGGTGCTGGGCGTCAAGGTCACGGTCGAGAACCAGAGCTTTGACAGCATCATCCCGGGGATCGTCGACGGAAAGTACGACCTCGGCATGTCGTCGTTCACCGACAACAAGACCCGCGAGAAGCAGGTCGACTTCGTCGACTACTTCGTCGCCGGCACGTCGTTCTTCGTCAAGGCAAACGGTGGGCCGAAGGTCAACACCCTGGCCGACCTTTGCGGACTGTCGGTCTCCGTGGAGAAGGGCACCACCCAGCAGGACGACGCGACGGCACAGAGCGCCAAGTGCACCAAGGCCGGCAAGAAGAAGGTCAGCGTCTCGGTCTTCCCCGACCAGAGCGGCGCCAACTTGGCACTGTCCAGTGGCCACGTGCAGGTGAGCATGGCCGACTCGCCGGTCGCGGCCTACCAGGTGAAGCAGTCCAACGGCCAGTTCGCCCTGAGCGGCCAGGCCTACGGGACTGCGCCATACGGAATCGCGTGCACCAAGGGCACGGGGCTCGACAACGCGATTCTGGCGGCTTTGAAGGACGTGATGGCCAGCGGGACCTACACGCAGATCTTGGACAAGTGGGGGATCCAGTCCGGTGCCATCACTACGCCGACCATCAACGGCGCAACCAGCTGATGCGCTGACCGTCGTCCCGCTGCGCCACCCGGGACGATGGGTAGCGGTCGCCGTCATCGGTCTGTTGACGGCGATGCTCGTCAACACGCTCGCGTTCTCGTCGACAACGCGGGGCCGCTCAGTCGTCTCCCGATTCGAGTGGCACGTGATCGGCCAGTACTTCACGTCGGATCGTGTGCTGCAGGGCTTGGAACGAACGCTGTTGCTGACGCTGATCGCCATGGCGATCGGAATCGCCGGCGGCATCGTGTTGGCCGTCATGCGGTTGTCCGCCAACCCGATCGTCTCTGGTACCGCGTGGGTCTACATCTGGTTCTTCCGCGGCACACCGGTCCTGTTGCAGATCTACTTCTGGTTCAACCTCAACTACCTCTATCCGCATCTGACGCTGGGCGTTCCGTTCGGACCCGCTCTCTATCACGCTGACACCAACGGTCTGATCACGAAGTTCGTCGCCGCATTCCTCGCGCTCGGGCTCAACGAGGCGGCCTATATGGCCGAGATCGTTCGCGCCGGCATTCTTTCCGTCGACGAGGGCCAGACCGAGGCGGCACAAGCGCTCGGCATGACGCGGCTCCAGACGATGCGCCGGATCGTCCTGCCGCAAGCGATGCGGGTCATCATCCCGCCGACCGGCAACGAGACGATCTCGATGCTGAAGACGACATCGCTGGTCAGCGTGATCGCCTACACCGAGTTGCTCTACGCCGTGCAACTCATCTACTCCGTCAACTACGAGATCGTGCCGCTGCTCATCGTGGCGGCACTCTGGTACCTCATCGTGACGACAGTCCTGACCATCGGTCAGTACTACGTCGAGCGCTACTTCGGCCGCGGCAGCGCGAGGATGCTGCCGCCGACGCCGATCGAACGGCTGCGCATGCTCGCGATCCGCCGCCCCGAGTCGACGACGTGATGACTTCAGGCACGAACGCGACCTCCGGCCACCCGATGGTCGAGGCGATCGGCGTACGCAAGAAGTTCGGCCTGGTCGAAGTGCTCAAAGGCATCGACCTCACCGTGCAGCGCGGTGAAGTGATGTGCATCATCGGACCGTCCGGCTCGGGCAAGTCGACGTTCCTGCGCTGCATCAATCACCTCGAGAAGGTCGACGCAGGACAGCTCTTTGTCGACGACGAGCTCGTCGGCTATCAGCGGCGGGGCAACCGGCTGCACGAGCTCCGCGAGCGCGAGATCGCCCGCAAGCGCTCCGAGATCGGCATGGTGTTCCAGCGCTTCAACCTGTTCCCGCACATGACCGCGATCGACAACGTCATCAGCGGACCGGTTCACGTGAAGAGCTCCTCGCGGACCAACGCCGCTCTCGAGGGCGAGCGTCTGCTTGCGCGGGTCGGCCTCGAAGGCCGGGAGCGCACATATCCGCGTCAGCTCTCCGGTGGCCAGCAGCAGCGCGTCGCCATTGCACGCGCGCTGGCGATGGAGCCGAAGCTCATGCTCTTCGACGAGCCGACCAGCGCACTCGACCCGGAGCTGGTCGGTGAGGTGCTCGACGTCATGCGCGATCTCGCCAAGTCCGGCATGACGATGATCGTCGTGACTCACGAGATCGGGTTCGCGCGCGAGGTCGGCGACGCGCTCGTCTTCATGGACGACGGCGTCGTGGTGGAGGCAGGTGCCCCACGAGACGTCCTCGGCAATCCGCAGCACAAGCGGACGCAAGACTTCCTGTCGAAAGTCCTTTAGAGGTTGGTCGGCACGCAGACGCTGGTGCCGACGCGAAGCAGCGAGGGGTTGCTGCCGATCGCGTCACGGTTCGCGTCGTACAACTTGTGCCAGGCGATGGTGACGGTACCGACACTGTTGGAGTGGACAGCGGTCGCGGCCAGGGTCCACAGCGTGTCGCCCTTGACCACCTTGTGCACCGTGCCGTCGCAGCTGCCGCTGGACGCGGGCGCGGAGACCTGACCGGTCGAGGCACTGGACCCGTTGGACGACTGCGCGGCGACGGACTGCGGTGTCGTCGTGATCGGCGTCAGGGTGTGCGGTGTCACGGTCACGTTGGCCGGAAGGCCGTTGTTGGTCGCGGGCTGGGTGGTTGCGCCCTTGATCAAGGCAGCGAACGGGTTGCGGGGTGCATGGGTCGGCACGGTCAGCAGCGGAGCCCCGACGAGCGGAGCGTGCGTCGCCGGAGCGGTGGTCGCCGGAGCGGTCGCCACGGTCGTCGGAGCGGTCGGGGAGTCCACCTCGGTGCCGATCATGCGGGCGATCGGGTGCCGAGCGATCAGGGCGACACCGGTCGCGATCAGGATGCCGGCGGTCCATGCGTTGGGCTCGTGCAGCGTGCCGACGGCGCGACGCAGCGCGGTGAGACCGGCCGGCGCTACGGCCCTGTCTCCCCACCCGTCATACGGGCGCGCTGCTGTCGCTATTGCCACCACGTCGAGAAAGATCGGCAATCGCGCGAAGAACTGGATGCCCCTGACGTGCCATATCTGCCTAGTTAGTGACTAGATGCCCGATGGCCCGGGCGTCGTACGGCGCCGAACCGCCCCCGGGCGCGGCCAGAGCCTCGCGACGACCACTCCCCGCACGCGACTCGGGGGCAGCGCGCCCAACTGGCGGCTGTCGGTGCTGCCGATCGGGTTATCGCCTTCCACCCACACGGTGCCGTCCGTCTGGACCCTGGTCACCCGCTTCACCGCCATCGGGGCGCCGGGGAGCTCGACGAGGACCACGCTGCCGGCGGCGAGGCGCCGCGGCGCACGCAGCCACACGAGCACGTGGTCCCCGTGACGAAGCGACGGCGCCATCGACGGGCCGGTCACGAGGGCCCTCCGGAGGCGCAGCATCACAGCGATAGTGTCGGTCGCATCTGAGGGATCAACTGCTTTGGGAGGCATTTCATGTCGACTCCTTCTGGGCTGACTCGCTTGAGCCGACTGCTACAGCCGCGACTGACCGTCTCCGCGCACTGCGACCTGCCCTGCGGTGTCTACGACCCGGCCCAGGCACGCATCGAAGCCGAATCGGTGAAGGCGATCTGCGAGAAGTACCAAGGCAACGAAGACCCGGTCTTCCGGACCCGTGCCTTGATCATCAAGGAGCACCGCGCCGAGCTCGTGAAGCACCACCTGTGGGTGCTCTGGACCGACTACTTCAAGCCGCCGCACTTCGAGAAGTACCCACAGCTGCACCAGCTGTTCAACGAGGCGACGAAGCTCGCCGGTGCGGCCGGCGGCAAGGGGAGCGTCGACCCGGGCGAGGCCGAGAAGCTGCTGCAGAAGATCGCCGAGATCGACAAGATCTTCTGGGAGACGAAGCAAGCCTGAGCGCAGCTTGATCCGCGCTGCCACCGTCGACGATCTTCCGGTCGTCGTGCGGCTGGTCCACGAGCTTGCTGACTACGAACGCGAACCCGACGCAGTCGTCGCCACCGAGGAACATTTCCGGACCGCGCTCTTCGGACCGCACCCGCTGGCGCACTGCCTCGTCGCCGAGGACGCCGGCGACGTGATCGGCTTCGCGCTCTGGTTCGTCAGCTTCTCCACCTGGCTCGGAACGCACGGCATCTACCTCGAAGACCTCTTCGTGCGCCCCGCTGCCCGCGGCGCCGGACATGGTCGTGCCCTGCTGACCGAGCTGGCAAGGATCGCCGTCGATCGCGGCTACGGCCGGGTCGAGTGGTCGGTGCTCGACTGGAACGAGCCCGCGCAAGGCTTCTACCGCACGCTCGGCGCGCGTCCCCAGGACGACTGGACCGTGTGGCGCCTCGCCGGCGATGCGCTCCAGGCCCTCGGGTCGCCGTAGCAGATCAGCGGGTGGGCGTACGCCGTTGCAGGTGGTGCAGAGCCGCGGCATCCCCGGGCCCCTGCCGTTGTGACAGGCGGTCGGCGATCGCCGCGCGGTGCGCGTCGTCGACGTTGCCGCCGTACTTGAACTTGCCGATCACCTCGCGCACGCGGATCCGGATGGCGCGGATCCCGGAGAGCCGGCGCTCGTGCGCCGACGGGTCGGCGACGCCGCTGCCGGGCTCCAGCACCGACAACTGGCGGCGCAACACCGTGAGCGTGTCCTCGTCATTGGCGAGCACCTCCGCGTCGCCGACGAGCTGCGCCGCCGCGTAGTAGGTGGTCGGAATGCCGAGCGTGGGATCTTCGCCCTCCACCGCCTTCCACGCCGCCGGCACATACGCCCAGTCACCGGCGACCGACATCACGACGGTGCTGTTCTCCTCGAGGGCCGTCCAGATCGGGTTGGGCCGGGCCAGGTGCAGCAACACGTCCGGTCGCGGGTCGCCCTCGTCGAGCACGAACTGCGTCGGTACGACGACCGGCACTGCCCGGCGCCCAGGAGCCACCAGGTGCCCGAAGCCTTGCGCCCGCACGAACGCCCAGACCTCGCCCTCGTCGACGGGTGCGTCCCACGGGTGAACCAGCACCCGACCATTCTCGCCCGCCGACGCCCGCCGACCGCTTCGTGATCTCCGCCAGGCCACGTGACTTGGTCGAGGCGAGGGGCGGCAAACGTGGGATACCTTGGCGTCTCGACATCCGCGGCCGGGAGGCGAAGGGTTTGACGCAGCACACGGGGGCCAATGCGCAGGCGACGCCACACGCGACGCCTGCCGATGTCGTGACCATAAAGCTGCCCGCCGCCGGGGCCTACCTGTCCGTGCTGCGTACGGCGACGGCCGGGCTTGCCGCCCGCCTGGACTTCACCCTCGACGAGATCGAGGATCTCCGCATCGCCGTCGACGAGGCCTGCGCCATGCTGCTCGCCCAGGCAGTTCCGGGCGCCGATCTCGAATGCAAGTTCACGCTCTCCGGCGAATCGATCCGGGTTGCTGTCAGCGTGCTCACCGTCGATGGGCGACAGCCGTCTCGCGACACTTTCGCCTGGACGGTGCTCTCCGCGCTCGCCGGCGAGGTGGACAGCGCGGCAGGTGTCGACAATCGCGTCACCATCACGTTGCTCAAGCGCAGGAGCGGGACCGCGCGGTGACGACAGAACCGGCCGAGACGACTGCATCAGCGCCGTCGCCGGGCGAAGAGCAACTGGCAGCGGACGCGGAGCGCAGCGCTCGCACCTCCCACGACCGCGCCCATGCCCGCGAGCTGTTCAAGCAACTGGGTGCCCTCCCCGAGGACGATCCCCAGCGCCAGCGCGTCCGCGACGAGCTCGTGGAGATGCACCTGCCTCTCGTCGAATACCTCGCTCGTCGTTTCCGTAACCGCGGTGAGCCGCTCGACGACCTCGTCCAGGTGGCCACCATCGGGCTGATCAAGTCGGTCGACCGGTTCGACCTCGAGCGTGGTGTCGAGTTCTCCACCTACGCGACGCCGACCATCGTCGGCGAGATCAAGCGGCACTTCCGCGACAAGGGCTGGGCGATCCGCGTCCCGCGGCGCCTGCAGGAGCTCAAGCTCTCGCTCGCGAAGGCCACCAGCGACCTGTCACAGCGCAACGGCCGAGCACCGACGGTCGCGGAGCTCGCGCAGCACCTCGGGATGAGCGAGGAGGAGGTGCTCGAGGGGCTCGAGTCGGCCAACGCCTACAGCGCCGTCTCGCTCGACGCTCCGGACACCGGCGACGACGACTCCCCCGCGGTCGCCGACTCCCTCGGCACAACCGACGACTCGCTGGAAGGTGTCGAGTACCGCGAGTCGCTCAAGCCCCTGCTCGAGAAGCTGCCGCCGCGCGAGAAGAAGATCCTGCTGCTGCGCTTCTTCGGCAACATGACCCAGTCGCAGATCGCCGCCGAGCTCGGCATCTCGCAGATGCACGTCTCCCGGCTGCTGGCACGGACCCTGGCCCAGCTGCGCGAAGGCCTTCTCGCCGAGGACTGATCAGGAGCGGTCGCGGCGGAGCGCCGCACGCGTCTCCGGCGCGGACAGCGCCGCGAGCGCCACCACCGCCACCAGGGCCAGCACGACCGTCACGGCGACCAGCGTGTGTCGCTGGTAGTAGGCGATGACGAGCGTGAAGAACTGCGCGAGGTAGGCGGGTGTCTGCGCCGCGGGGCGGCTGCGGAGAAGCCCGCGCGCCACCGCGCCGAGCCCTGCGCCGAGGACGAGCAGCAGCACACCGAGGGTGACCGCCGTCGGCCGGTCCGCGGGCTTGCCGACGAGCGCTGCGGCGAGAAAGGCGAGGCCGGCGACGCCCGACGCGACGGATTCCAGGCCCACGACGCCGGCGGCGGCGCGCAGCGGCATCGGACCGGAAGAAGTCGAAGACATCGGGTGCGAAGCGTAACGACCGATACCCTCATCCGGTGCGCGCGCTCCTCGTCGTCAACCCGAAGGCGACGGCGACGTCGGTGCGCGTCCGGGACGTGCTCGCCCGCGCGCTCGGCAGTGACCTCAAGGTCGACGTCGTCGAGACGCAGCGACGTGGCCACGCGATCGAGCTGGGTGCGCGCGCGACGGACGAGGGCTTCGACCTCGTCGTCGCCCTCGGCGGCGACGGCACCGTCAACGAGCTCGTCAACGGCATCCTGCGCGGCCCGGACGGGCAGCCCGGACAGCCGCGCACGGACCAGCCGGCGCTCGCCGTCGTACCTGGCGGCAGCACCAACGTCTTCAGTCGCGCGCTCGACATCCCTCGCGACCCCGTCGAGGCGACCAGCAGCCTGCTCGACGCGCTGCGGGAGGGGCGCAGCCGGTGGATCGCGCTGGGCCGCGCCGGGTCGCCCGGCTACGACGAGCGCTGGTTCACGTTCACTGCCGGTATCGGTCTCGACGCGGACGCCGTGCAGATGGTCGAGCGGGCCCGGGCGAAGGGGAAGCCGTCGACCCCGAGCCGCTACACGCGGGCGACGCTCGGCCGCTTCTTCTTCGGGACCGACCGCCGCCACCCGGCCCTGACCCTCGAGCGCGAGGGTCACGAGCCGGTGCCGGGGCTGTTCCTCGGCATCGTGAGCAACACCACGCCGTGGACCTACTTCCGCAGCCACCCGGTGACCCTCGCCCCTCAGGCGTCGTTCGAGTCGGGGCTCGACCTCGTCGCGATGCGCCGCCTCCACACGGTCGGCACACTGTGGACCGCCTCGGGCATGTTGACCGGGCACGGCGCGCGCGGCCGCAGCGCGATGACGTTCCACGACCTTCGCGAGTTCCGGCTGGTCGGCGACCGGCCGATGCACTTCGAGGTCGACGGTGACTACCTCGGTGAGCGTGAGTCGGTGCACTTCCAGAACGTTCCTGCGGCCATTCGGGTCATCTGCTAGCACTCCGTCCGGATTGCGTGTGACCAACCGCACACGCATTTGGCGCTAAAACCCGAGAAGGGTGCTTGCCGCCGACCGAACGGCGTTCTAGCGTCTGAAACCGGTGCTGGACGACGACCGACGCAGCCACTAACGTCGCGCCGACGGCCCGATCAAGATCACTGATACACGCCATGGTGCGTAGATGCTCGTGAACGTATTCACAAGCGTTTCGGACCGCCGGCCACGAACGGCCCTGCAGCTGCCGGAGAAAGAGGGATACAGCATGGACTGGCGCCACGTCGCAGCCTGCCGCGAGGAAGATCCCGAGCTGTTCTTCCCGATCGGCACGACGGGACCTGCACTGCTGCAGGTCGAGCAAGCCAAGGCGGTGTGCCGCAGCTGCTCCGTCATGGACGAGTGCCTCAGCTGGGCCATCGAGAGCGGGCAGGAGGCCGGCGTCTGGGGCGGCATGTCCGAGGACGAGCGGCGCGCCCTGCAGCGCCGTGGCGCGCGTCCCGCCCTCCACACCGCCTGAGCACGCCGATGGCCGAGGATTACGTCCGGCCGCCGCTGTTCGCTTCCGAGCCGCCGTCTCCGACGGCGGCTCGTTGGCGTTTCCGGCTCGTCCTGGGCGCGGTGTTCCTGCTGCTGATCGCGGTTTTCGCGCTGCTGCTGTTCACGGTCATCCTCGGCAACGGCGAGGGCAACCCCGGGCTCAACAACCAGGGGCTCGGCGGCCGCGGGGCGGCGACGGCGCGGATGCTGTCACCGACCGCGTAGCACCACCGTCGCGGCGGTACCGCCCCCGGGCGCGGGTGCCAGCTGGAGCTCGCCGCCCAGCTCGGACTCGACCAGCGTCCGCACGATCTGCAGGCCCAGGCGGTCGGAGCCCTCGAGCGTGAAGTCCCCCGGCAGCCCGCGGCCGTCGTCGCGCACCTGCATCCGCAACGCGCCGCCCTCCCCGTGTTCGGCCTCCACGGTCACCGTGCCGGCCCCGCCGGCGAGGCCGTGCTCGACCGCGTTCTGGAGGAGCTCGGTGAGCACCATGGCCAGCGGCGTCGCCACCTCCGCGGGCAGCACCCCGAACGACCCCCGGCGCTCGAACCGCGCGGCGCCGGCGCCGGCCACTTCCGCGACCATCCCGGCGACACTGTCGGCGATCCGGTCGAAGTCGACCGACTCGTCGAGCGTCCCCGACAGAGTCTCGTGGACGACCGCGATCGAGGACACCCGCCGAACCGACTCTTCCAGCGCCGCCCGCGCCTCCGGCACCGCCAGCCGCCGTGCCTGCAGCCGTAGGAGCGCCGCCACGGTCTGCAGGTTGTTCTTTACCCGGTGGTGGATCTCCCGGATCGTCGCGTCCTTGCCGACGAGCTGCCGCTCCCGCCGGCGGAGCTCGGTGACGTCGTGGACGAGGATGAGCGCGCCGATGCGGGTGCCGCCGGGACGCAGTGGAATCGCGCGCAGCCGTACGACGGCGTCGTTGGCCTCGATGTCCCCGGTGCGGGCGACGCGGCCGCGGGTGACCTGCGCCACGGGCAGGTCCACTGCCGCCGTGCTCCGCGGCAGCAGCCCCGCCGTCACCTCGTCGAGCCGCTGACCCTCCAGGTCGCCGAGGAAGCCGAGTCGCCGGTAGGCCGACAGCGCGTTGGGGCTGGCGAACGAGACGGTGGCGTCGGCATCCAGCCGGATCAGGCCGTCGCCGACGCGCAGCCCGGAGGTCCCGTCCGGGCTCTCCGCCCGCTGCGGCCACGTCCCGTCGGCCAGCATCTGCGCGAGATCCCCCGCCGACCGGAGATAGGCGATCTCGAGACGGCTGGGCGTGCGCGCAGCGGCGAGGTTGGTGTCGCGCGCCACCACCGCCACCACCCGGCCGCCGTACGAGACGGGAATCGCCTCCTCGCGCACCGGCACGCCCTGCACCCACACGGGGTCGCCCTCGCGGACCACCCGGACCTCCTCCACCGCGAGCGGCAGCTGCGGGCGGTCGCGGCCGCTCACGACGAGGCCGACGAGGTCGTCGTGGTACGCCGTCGGGCCGGTCGTCGGCCGTAGCTGCGCCACCGTCACGAACTGCGACTCCCCCACCGGGACGAAGAGCAGCAGGTCGGCGAAGGACAGGTCTGCGAGCAGCTGCCAGTCGCCGACGAGGCGGTGCAGATGATCGGCGACGTCGCGCGGCACCCCGTGCAGCGCGAGCAGCTCGTCCATCGTGGGCACGTCGCCATTGTCGGGCGCGAGCAAGAGCGGATCTACCGGACACCCAGGTGTGAAGTCCAGAATGCCGGGAACTCCCCGCGACAGAAGACACCGCGGAGGGCGCCATGTCCGATCCGATTGAGCCCGCAACTCGGTCCGCGAGCAGGCCCCGCAACCGTTGGGCCTACGTGCTCCTTCTCGCGCCGTTCATCGGCACGCTCTGGGTGAGCACCTACGCGTCGCGTGCACCTCGCTTGTTCGGGTTCCCCTTCTTCTACTGGTACCAGTTCGCGTGGGTGCTCGCGGCCGCCGGCATCACCGCGTTCGTCTACCTCGTGACGACGCCGCGCAGCGGCGGGGGCCGCCGCCGCAGTGGCGGCGACGACGTCTACCCCGGCGGCCCGACGCCGCGCACCGAGAGGAGCCGGACGCGATGAAGGTCGACGTGACCGCTCTCACGGTCTTCGCCATCTTGTTCGCTCTCGTCACCGTCGTCGGCTTCGCCGCCGCGCGGTGGCGCCGCGCAAGCTCGCTCGCGCACCTCGACGAGTGGGGGCTGGGCGGCCGCAGCTTCGGCGGCTTCGTCACGTGGTTCCTGCTCGGCGGCGACCTCTACACGGCCTACACCTTCATCGCCGTCCCCGCCCTGATGTACGGCGTCGGCGCCACCGGCTTCTTCGCCGTGCCCTACACGATCATCGTCTACCCGCTGGTGTTCCTGTTCGCGCCGCGACTGTGGTCGGTCGCGCACCGGCACGGTTACGTGACGCCCGCCGACTTCGTGCGCGGGCGGTTCGGGTCGAGCACGCTCGCCACGGCGGTCGCCATCACCGGGATCGTCGCGACCATGCCCTACATCGCGCTGCAGCTCGTCGGCATCCAGGCCGTGCTGCAGGTGATGGGGGTGCACGGTTCCGGCTGGGCGAAGGACCTGCCCCTGATCCTCGCCTTCGCCATCCTCGCCGCCTACACCTACACGAGCGGGCTCCGGGCGCCTGCGCTGATCGCGTTCGTGAAGGACTCGCTGATCTACGTCGTCATCCTCGTCGCAGTCATCTACATCCCGATCCGGCTGGGCGGCTACGGGCACATCTTCGACGCGGCCCAGACCAAGCTCGCCGCGAAGCCGAAGGCGACGGGAGCGTCGCTGATCCCGGGCCCGAAGGGTTACGACGCCTACTGGACGCTCGCCCTCGGCTCCGCGATGGCTCTGTTCATGTACCCGCACGCGATCACCGGAGTGCTGGCCACGAAGGACCGCAACGTGATCCGCCGCAACGCGGCGGTCCTGCCGGCGTACTCGTTCCTGCTCGGCCTGATCGCGCTGCTCGGCCTGATGGCGCTCGCCGCCGGAGTGAAGGCGCCGAAGACGGGGCTCGGCGCGAACCTCGCCGTCCCGCTGCTGTTCCGCGACATGTTCCCGTCGTGGTTCGCGGGCGTCGCGTTCGCCGCGATCGCGATCGGCGCGCTCGTCCCCGCGGCCATCATGTCGATCGCGGCCGCGAACCTCTTCACCCGCAACATCTGGCGGCCGCTCGTCGGCGGCCAGATGACCAACGAGCGGGAGGCGCACGTCGCGAAGGTGGTGTCGCTGCTGGTGAAGGTCGGCGCGCTGCTGATCATCCTGTTCCTCAAGGTCGACTACGCGCTGAACTTCCAGCTGATCGGCGGCATCCTCATCCTGCAGACCCTGCCCGCGATCGTGTTCGGGCTCTACACGCGGTGGTTCCACCGGTGGGCGCTGCTGGCCGGGCTCGTCGCCGGCATCGTCACGGGGATCTGGATGGCCTACGTCACCCCCAACGCGTTGCACACACAGGCCCACTTCGGTTCGAGCGTCTATCACTGGACGTTCTTCGGGTGGGACTTCAAGGCCTATGCCGCGCTGATCGCGTTCGTCGCCAACCTCGTCGTCTGCATCGCCGGCACGGCTCTGCTGCGCGCACTGCGGGCACCGGCCGGTGTGGACCAGACCGTCGCCGACGACTACGAGGCCGTTGCCGTGCCCGCGCTCGACCCTGCACCTGTCGGCTGACCCGTGAGTAGAGTCCGCCTCCGTGGCGGACACCCTCACCGGTCATGTCGGCGCGCAGGCGGTCGCGGTCGCACGCGCGCACGGCGTCGACACGATGTTCACGTTGTCGGGCGCGCACGTGTTCCCGCTGTACGACGGCGCGGTCAAGGCTGACCCGCCCATGCCGTTGCTCGACGTCCGCCACGAGCAGACGGCCGTGTTCGCGGCGGAGGGGCTCGCGCGGCTGACGCGTCGGCCCGGCCTCGCCGTCCTCACCGCTGGCCCTGGAGTGACCAACGGCGTCTCCGCCATCACCACCGCGCACTTCAACGGGTCGCCGCTGGTCGTGATCGGCGGCCGCGCCCCTGCGGAGAAGTGGGGGCAGGGAAGCCTGCAGGAGCTCGACCACCCGCCGCTGGTGGCACCGGTGACGAAGCACGCGGCGACGGTG
The DNA here is from genome assembly GCA_035695045.1 of Mycobacteriales bacterium. GTDB lineage: Bacteria > Actinomycetota > Actinomycetes > JAFAQI01 > JAFAQI01 > DASSKP01. Next base: position 24,592 of record DASSEX010000055.1, read on the forward strand.
CCGGCTGCAGCGGATGCCGCCGGTGACGTCGACGCCGCGTTCCGGCTCGCGACCACGCCGCATCGCGGGCCGGTCTTCCTCGACATTCCCTTCGACGTCATCTACGGCTCCGCCGACGTCGCCGCCCCCGCGGCGCCGCAGCGGTCACTGATCGCGCCCGACGGCGACGACCTCGGCCGGATCGCGGACCTGCTCCGCGCCGCACGGCAACCGGTGCTCGTTCTGAGCTCCGACGTGTGGCAGGACGGCGCGGAGCTTCCGGCGCGGGAGCTGGCCGAGGAGCTGGGGCTTCCGGTCATCACCACGGGCCTGGGCCGCGGCATCCTCCCCGGCGGCCATCCCCTGCTGGTCACGCGGGCGCGGTCGATGGCGTTCAAGCAGGCCGACCTCGTAGTCGTTGCCGGAGCGCCACTGGACTTCCGGCTCGGCTACGGCACCTTCGGCACCGCGAAGGTCGTGCACCTCGCGGACTCCCCCGCGCAGGTCGGTCGGCACGCCGACCTCGCGGCGTCCGCCGGAGGTGACCTCACCAGCGTCTTCAACGGCATCCGGTCCGCCGTACGACCCCGCACCGAGTGGGCGGCGTGGCTGGCGACGCTGCGCGAGACGGCGCGGTCGGCGGAGGCCGCCGACGCGGCGATGCTCGAGGCGACGACGACACCGATCCATCCCGGCCGGATCTACGGGGAGCTGCGGCGCGCCCTCGACGACGACGCGATCGTCATCGGTGACGGCGGAGACTTCGTGTCGTTCGCCGGCCGCTTCGTCGAGCCGGCGCAGCCGGGCCGCTGGCTCGACCCGGGCCCCTACGGCTGTCTCGGCACCGGCCTCGGCTACGCGATGGCAGCGCGGCTGGCGCACCCGTCGTCGCAGGTCGTGCTGCTCCTCGGCGACGGCGCCGCCGGCTTCTCGCTGATGGACGTCGACACGCTGGTGCGCCATCGGCTGCCGGTCGTGATGGTCGTCGGCAACAACAGCGTCTGGGGCCTCGAGAAGGGACCGATGCAGATGCTCTACGGCTACGACGTCGCCGCCGAGCTCGCGCCCCAGACACGCTACGACGAGGTCGTCTGCGCACTCGGCGGCGCCGGCGAGCTCGTGACGAACCCGGACGAGATCGGTCCGGCGCTCAAGCGCGGCTTCGACTCCGGCGTTCCCTACCTGGTCAACGTCATCACCGACCCCGACGCCATGTACCCGCGGTCGACGTTCGGCGTATGACCGGGATCGCTGTCCGACCTGCTCGCAGCGACGAGTACGACGCGGTCGGAGAGCTGACGGTCGCGGCGTACGCCACGTACGGCGACGTCTCCCCCGACTACCTCGAGGTGCTACGCGACGCCCGCCGCCGGGCCGAGGCCGCCGAGCTGCTGGTGGCGGTCGACGGCACTGATGCTCTGGTCGGCACCGTCACCCTCGTCCCGCCTGGCGCCCCACCGGAGTGGCGGGAGACGTCGCCGGAGGACGCGGCGACGATCCGAACGCTCGCGGTGGCACCGACCGCGCGACGGCAGGGGTTGGGCGCGCTGCTCACCCGTGTCTGCATCGAGCGATCCCGCGAGCGCGGCTGGCCTCGGATCTGCCTGGTCAGTGGCACCTGGATGACCGCCGCGCACGCGCTCTACGAGAACCTCGGCTTCACCCGTGACACCACCCTGGACTGGGAGCCACGGCCGGGACTGCTGCTGCTCGGTTACTCGCTGCCGCTCGACCCGCCGCCGAACAGCGCGCGTGACACCAACGCCCTGTCGACCGTGCCGCGCGCGACGAGCTGACCCTCCTCCTCCGCCGCGACGGCGAACCGGAGCCGGCGCCCTTCCACCGCCTCGAGCGTCGCGGTAGCCGTCACCGTCGCACCCGGCAGTGACGGACGGAGGTGCTCGACCTCCACTCGCACCCCGACCGTCGTCTCGTCCGGAGCCAGTGCATCGCGCACCGCAGCCACGGTCGCCTCCTCGCAGAGAGCGACGACCCGCGGCGTCCCGAGGACGCCGACGTCGCCGCTGCCGAGCGCGATGGCCGTGTCGTCCTCGCTGACGACGAGGGAGGCGCGACCGGTGCGGCCGGGTGTGATCGGCATCCCCGCATTCTCGCCTGCTAGGAAGACGACATGGAGTACGTCGCGCTGGGATCGACGGGGCTGCAGGTGTCGCGCATCTGCCTGGGCTGCATGAGCTACGGCGTGCCCGAGCGGGGCGGCCATCCGTGGTCGCTCGCCGAGGAGGACGCCCGCCCGTTCTTCAAGCAGGCACTGGACGCCGGCATCACGTTCTTCGACACGGCGAACGTCTACTCCGACGGAACCAGCGAGGAGATCACCGGCCGCGCGCTGCTGAGCATGACGGCACGCGAGGACGTGGTGATCGCCACGAAGGTGGCGGGGCGGATGCGGCCGGGCCCGAACGGCGTAGGGCTGTCCCGCAAGGCGATCCTCGCCGAGGTCGACAACAGCCTGCGCCGGCTCGGCACCGACTACATCGACCTCTACCAGATCCACCGGGCCGACCCACGCACACCGTGGGAGGAGACGCTCGAAGCTCTCAACGACTGTGTGCGCGCCGGCAAGGTCTGCTACCTCGGCGCATCGTCGATGCCGGCGTGGCAGTTCACGAAGGCGCTGTACCTCGCGGACCGGCACGGCTGGAGCAGGTTCGTCAGCATGCAGAACCACTACAACCTGCTCTACCGCGAGGAGGAGCGCGAGATGGTGCCGCTCTGCCGCGACCAGGGCATCGGCGTCATCCCGTGGAGCCCGCTCGCACGGGGCCGCCTCGCCCGGCCCTGGGACGAGACGACGGAGCGGTCGCAGACCGACGAGTTCGGCCGGCAGCTCTACGACGAGCACGACCGCCCGGTCGTCGATCGGCTCGGTGAGGTCGCGGACCGGCTCGGGCTGCCCCGCGCCCAGGTCGCACTCGCCTGGCTGCTCGCGCAGCCTGGGGTGACAGCACCGATCGTCGGCGCGACGAAGCAACGACACCTCGACGACGCCGTGGCCGCGTTGGACGTGACGCTGTCCGCAGACGACCTCGCCGCGCTCGGTGAGCCCTACCGGCCCCACCGTGTGATCGGGTTCTGACGGTGAGCGAACGCTTCTCCCTGCCGCCGGTCGGGATCTGGACCGGCGCCCTCGACTTCGTGCCGACGGGCCGGATGAAGGAGCTCGGCGCGGAGCTCGAGGAGCTCGGCTTCGGCGCCATCTGGATCCCCGAGGTGGCCGGCCGCGACGTGTTCGTCGCGCTGACGCACCTGCTCTCCTCGACGACGCGGATCGTCGGCGCGACCGGGATCGCCAACATCTGGGGCCGCGACGCCGTGGCGATGGCCGGCGGCGTCCGCGCGTTGACGGAGGCGTTCCCCGAACGCGTGCTGCTCGGGCTCGGCGTCAGCCACCAGAACCTCGTCGAGCAGCTGCGCGGGCACGAGTACCGCCGGCCGCTCGCAGCGATGTCGACGTACCTCGATGCGATGGACGCGGCGCCCTACAGCGCGGAGCGGCCGTCGACGCCGGTACGACGGGTCATCGCCGCACTCGGCCCGAAGATGCTGCAGCTCGCGGCGGCCAAGGCCGACGGGGCGCATCCCTACCTCGTGCCGGTCGAGCACACGGCGGAAGCGCGCGAGGTGCTGGGGCCGGAGCCGTTGCTGTGCCCGGAGCAGATGTACGTCCTCGCCGACGACGCGGCGACGGGGCGGGAGATCGCGCGGCGCACCCTCGCGGTCTACCTCGGACAGCCCAACTACGTGCGCAACCTGTTGCGGCAGGGCTTCACTGACGAGGACGTGGCCGGTGGCGGTAGCGACCGCCTCGTCGACGCGCTGGTGGCGTGTGGCGACGTCGACCGGGTCGTGGAGCGGGTCAGCGCGCAACTCGACGCCGGTGCGGACCACGTGTGCGTCCAGGCCCTCGTCGACGGGAAGCGCGCCGTGCCGGTGCAGGAGTGGCGTGAGGTGGCGCCGGCTCTGCGAGAGCTCGCCGCGAAGCGCAGCTGATCGTCGCGGAGTCATAGCAGCAGCGAGACGCCGTGGATGGCGGTTCCTGCGATCGCGCCCACGACGGTCCCGTTGATGCGGATGAACTGCAGGTCGCGCCCGGCGAGGATCTCGATCCGCCGAGCCGTCTCCCGCCCGTCCCACCGGGCCACCGTCGTCACCACCAGAGCGGTGAACTCGTCGGAGTAGTGGTCGACGGCGTGGAACACGCCGCGCCGCAGCAGGTCCTCCAACCGGCGGCGCAGGGCGTCGTCGGTCAGCACCCGGGCTGCGTGGGTGATCAGCGTCCGGGTGAGGCGCTGGACCGGCACCGCATGCGGATCGGCGAGCGTGGAGCGCAAGCTCTCGACGAGCCCGTCGACGACGTCCACCAGCCACTGCTCCAGCGCCGGGTCGTCGAGCACGCGCAACGCTTCCTCGTTGACTCGCGACGCGAGCTGCTCGTCGCCCTGCAGCTCGAGCGCCGTGCGCATCAGGAACTTGTCGATCAGCCCGCGCATCGGGTGACCCCGGTTCTCGGCGGCCTCTCCGACCGTTGCGATCACCTCGCCCAGCAACCGGTCGACGCGACGGGTGGTCGCGAACAGCCAGAGCAGCCAGCCCGACTCCTCGGCGAACGCCTTGAGCTGCCGGACCAGCTCCGGCCGGTTCTCGACGAGCCAGCGATGCGTCCCCCGCAGGCCGATGTCCGTCAGCGCCTGATGGCCGTCGTCCTTGACCGTGGTCTGCAGCAGCCGCCCCAGCAGCGGCGCGTAGCCCCGCCTCGCCGCGTCCGTCCTGGCCGCCGCGAGCAGGATGTCGGCCAGCTCGCGCGGCCGCAGTGCCTGCGCCGCCGCCAACGCGGCGTCAGCAACCTCCTGGCTGACCCGCGACGCGTTGCCCGGGTCGACCAGCCACGTCGCGACCTTGCGGACGAGGTCCGCCGCGTCGAGCCGCTGCCCGACGTTGTCGCGAGTGAGGAACGTCGTCGTCATGAACCCGCCGAGGCTCTCCGCCAGCGCGTCCTTGCGCGCCGGGATCAACGCGGTGTGCGGGATCGGAAGCCCGAGCGGCCGGCGGAACAGCGCCGTGATCGCGAACCAGTCGGCAAGGCCGCCGACCATCGCCGCCTCGGCAGCGGCACGGACGAACCCGCGCCCGCCGAAGCTGACGGCGTACGTCGCGACGAAGACGGCAGCCGCGACGACCAGCGCCATCGTCGCGATCCGCTTCATCGCGCGCAGCCGGCGTACGTCCTCGACCGGTGCCGCCGGACCGGGGACAGCCGCGATCGCCACGCAGGCGAACCTACGCGGTCGCGCCTACCTCGGTGTCGGCGCCGGCGAGCCCGACCACTTCGTCGAACCCCGCGCGCAGGCACGTCACGAACGCGTCCACGTCAGGCACGGCCTCGGTGTCGACGTCGACCCCCACGTAGACGGTGCCGGCGTACGACATCATCGTCACGTTGACGCCGGTGCCCCCAGTGGGGCCGAATGCGTAGAGCGCCTCGAGGCGCGGGCCGGCGAGCCGGACCGGCATCGGGAACGCCGGCACGTTGCTCGCGACGAAGTCGACGTGCCGCGCGAGCCCCTGCAGGTACGCCGGCGGAAGGTTGTTGACGAGTGCGTACGCCGCCTCGATGTAGGCGAGCCCCGGCGCGTCCTTCCACCGCTCGACCCGCCGCCGGATCTCGGCCATCCGCGCCGCGGCGTCCTCCGGCTCGACCGGGACGGTGAGGCGGATCAGTGCGATGCGGTTGCCCGCCTCGGCGTCGCCGGACTCGCGCACGTCGATCGGCAGCGTGAGCCGCAGCTCGTAGACCGCGGAGTCGTGGAGCTGGTGGTAGCGGCGCAGCCCCCCGGTGACCGCCGTGAGGAACGCGTCGTTCACGGTCCCGTCGACGGTGCGCCCTGCGCGGCGGAGGCCGTCCAGCGGCACGTCGAACGCCGCGTAGCGCCTGCGGAGGCCGCGGCCGGTCATCACCGGCGACAGGCGGTCGCCCGTGGGCGAGACGGCCTCGATCAGCGTCCGCCACGTCGCGGTGGCGCCGGCGATGGCCGCAACCGGGTCATGCCGGGCGTGCCGCAGCGTCTTCGTGGTCACGCTGACCGCGCCACGGGCGAGGCCCAGCAGCTGGTGCAGGTCGTGCTCGGCGCCGCTGCGCAGCATCGTGAGCGTGCCGATCTCGGCGCCGTCCGGCTGCGTCGCCGCAGGTGCCGGCGCGAGCGGGACCCCGTCGACGTCGAACAGGTGCGACAGGAGCTGCATGCCGCCGATCCCGTCGGTCAGCGTGTGGTGGACCTTGGCGAGCCACGCAGAGCGACCGTTCTCGAGACCGTCGACCAGCCACACCTCCCAGAGTGGCCGCTCGAGGTCGAACGCCGCCATCGCGAGCTTCGCGGCCAGGTCCAGCAGCGCGTCAGATGTTCCCGGCGCCGGCGCAACGACCCGGCGTACGTGCCAGGACAGGTCGAACCGGTCGTCGACCACCCACTTCGGCGGCGCCAGCTTCGCCGGGGTCGTCACGACGCGCTGGCGGAACAGGGGAACGGCGCGGCTGACCCGCTCCATCCGGCGCACAACTTCGTCCCAGTCCGGCGTGCCGTCGAGAATCGCGACGGCCATGACGGGCATCCGCAGGACAGGGTCTTTCTCCATCGTCCACGAGAACGCGTCGGTCTCGCGCATGTGGACGTCGACAGTCGAGGACATCGCGGTCCACCCCTTCGAGCGCTGATGCCCCGAGGGTGGGCGCCGGAGGGCCGATCGGCCAGAGGCTTACGGCCCGCCGTCAGGCGACCCAGCCTCAGGCGACGAGGCCCAGGCGGCGCAGCTCGACGGTCAGGTCGTGCGGGTTGGTCGAGGCGGCCATCGCAGCGTCGAGGGTGATGACGCCGTCGCGGATCAGCGCAACCAGGTGCTGGTCGAACGTCTGCATCCCGTAGAACGAGCCCTCGGCGATCAGCGCGTTGATCGTCGATGTCTTCTCCGGGTCGGCGATCGCATCGGCGATGCGGCCCGTGTTGATGCAGATCTCCATCGCTACGCAGCGGCCTTCGCCGTCGGCCCGCGGAACGAGCCGCTGGCAGATGATGCCCCGCAGAGCGCCGGCGAGCGACAGCCGGACCTGCTTCTGCTCGTGTGGCGGGAAGAAGTCGATGACGCGGTTGATCGTCTCTTGCGCATCGGTCGTGTGCAGTGTCGACATGACGAAGTGGCCGGTCTCGGACGCCGCGAGCGCCGCCTTGACCGTCTCCTCGTCACGCATCTCACCGACGAGGATGACGTCCGGGTCCTGCCGCATCGCGGCGCGCAGCGCGGTCGCGAAGTCGTCGGTATCGACGCGCACCTCGCGCTGGTTGACCATCGCCAGCTTGTCGAAGTGCAGGACCTCGATCGGGTCCTCGATCGTGACGATGTGAACCTCGCGGTTCGCGTTGATGTGGTCGATCATGCCCGCGAGGGTCGTCGTCTTGCCGGAGCCGGTAGGGCCGGTGACGAGGACCAGGCCGCGGGGCTCGAGCGCCAGCGCGCCGAGCGCGGGCGAGACGCCGAGGTCGTCGAGCGGGATCGCGCCGACCGACACGCGCCGGAAGACCAGCCCGGCCGACCCGCGGGACCGGAAGGCGTTGACGCGGAACCGGCCGACCCCGGGCAGCGAGTAGGCGAAGTCGGCCTCGTTGCTGCGGTCGAACTCCTCCGCGAGGTCCGGCCGCAGCACCTCGCGCACCATCTTCTCGGTGTCACCGGCCGTCAGGTCACGCGTCTGGAGCTTGCGCAGCCGACCGTCGATGCGCACCCGCGGGGGCGATCCCACCTTGCAGTGCAGGTCGGATCCGCCGCATTCGACGAGAGCGCGCAGGAACGGCTCGATGGTCAGGTTGCCACTGCTCACGCGTAGTTGTTCGGCCGCGCGGACCGCTGCCTTGACCCGTCCGGGCGTGCAGTTCGCCCGATTGGCGGAGTCACTCCAGGACGGCGATCACGTCCCCCTCCTGGACGACGTCCCCCTCGGCGACCTTGAGCTCGGCGACCGTGCCGCCGGACTCGGCGACCACCGGGATCTCCATCTTCATGGACTCGAGGATCACGAGCGTGTCGCCTTCACCCACGGTGTCGCCCTGGCTGACGACCACCTTCCAGACGTTGGCGACCATTTCGGCGCGAACTTCCTCGGCCACTGTGCCTGCCTCTCGGTGTTGCCGGGTCCCGGACGTGCGGCGTCACGCTATCGCTGGTCCAGCTCGCGCTGCAGGCGCTCCGCCGTCGCCTTCCAGTGCGCTGCCTCCGCCTGCCACTTGCGCAGCTCCGCCATCAACCCGGAGACGACCTCCGCGGTGTTCGCGTCGGCGTCGCCGACCTCGCGACCGCCGGACCGGCGGCGCGCGACGGCATAGGCACCCCCGACGAGCAGACCGAGCGCGAGCAGGATCCCGAGGCCGACGAGCGCCCCGGTCACCGCGCCACCTTCATCGCTCGGTCCTACCGTCCACTCCACTGCGGCGGACGCTTCTCGAAGAAGGCGGCGATGCCTTCGGCGACGTCCTTCGTGGTCGTGAGCAACGACAGCTGGGCCTGCATCGCCTCGAGCGCCGCCGCCAGCGGTGCGGTCTCCGCGGCGGCGACCCAGGCCGCCTTCCCGAGACGGACAGCGACCGGCGCGGCGTCCGCGACCTTCTCGACGTACGCCGTGACGTCGGCGTCGAACGTGTCCGCGGGGAGCACCCGCGACACCAACCCGATCTCGTACGCCGTGCGCGCGTCGAAGCGCTCGCCCGTGAGCATGTAGTCCATCGCGTGCTTCGGTGAGACGTGCCGCGTCAGCAGCGCGCTGACCATAAACGGCCACAAACCGCGGTCGACCTCCGGCATCCCGAACGCGGCCGTCTCCTTCGCCAGCACGACGTCGCAACCGGCAGCGAGCCCGATCCCACCGGCGAGGCAAAGCCCCTGCACCCTGGCGACGATCGGTCGCGGGCACTGGCGCATCGCGACGACGAGGTCCTTGAGCAGTCCGCGCCCCTCGTGCTGCTCCAGCCCGGTCGCGTCGTTGGACATCACCGACAGGTCGGCCCCGGCGGAGAACACCTTCTCGCCCGCCGACGCGACGAGCACCGCCCCCACGGCCTCGTCGGTGGCGGCCGCCCGGACGGCGTCGAGCAGCCCCTGCAGCACGTCACGCGACAGGGAGTTGCGCTTGTCCTCGCGGTCGATCACGAGCCGCAGCACTCGGCCGTCGCGCTCGACCCTCAGCTGCTCGCTCACAGCGGCGTCCCCTTCTCAGCGAACGTGATCAACTTCGCGGCAGGCGCGCTCGGCCGTCGAGGCCGTCGTGCGAAAACGATCACGTTCGCCATGAACCGGACGGCGCTCATGCGCGCATCCTGTCGATGAGGCCGGTGTCGTAGTCGCCGGAGACGAACGCCGGGTCGTCGAGCAGCTCGGCGAAGAACGGCAGGTTGGTCTTGGGACCCTCCACGACGAAGTCGGCGACGGCGCGCCGCGCCCGCTCCAGCGCCTCGCCGCGGTCCGCGCCGTAGGTGCACAGCTTGGCGAGCAGCGGGTCGTAGAAGGGCGTGACCGTGTTGCCGTCCGCGTAGCCGGCGTCGACGCGTACGCCGTCCCCGGCGGGCTCCTTCCACGCCGAGATCGTGCCCGGCGACGGGAGGAACCGCTTCGGATCCTCTGCGTAGACGCGGAGCTCGATCGCGTGTCCTCGCGGCGTCACGGCGTCCAGGTCCGCCGCCGGCTCGTCGCCGGCCGCCACCCGCAGCTGCTCCTCGACGAGATCGACGCCGGTGACCAGCTCGGTGACCGGGTGCTCGACCTGCAGCCGCGTGTTCATCTCCAGGAACACGTAGCTCTGGTCGCGCGGGTCGACGAGGCACTCGACCGTCCCGGCGTTGCGGTACCCGACCGCCTCGGCCGCGCGGACCGCGCCGTCGAGCATCCGTTGCCGCAGGTCGTCGGAGACACCCGGTGACGGCGTCTCTTCGGCGACCTTCTGGTGCCGGCGCTGCACCGAGCAGTCGCGCTCACCCAGCGCGACCACACGTCCGTCGGCGAGCCCGAGCACCTGCACCTCGACGTGCCGTGCGTGCTCGATGTAGCGCTCGAGCAGGATCGCCGGCGACGAGAAGAACCGTTCGGCGCGCGTGCGTGCCGTCTCGAAGGACGTGCGCAGCTGCACCTCGTCGTACGCGATCCCCATGCCGATGCCGCCGCCGCCCGCGGAGGCCTTCACCATCAGCGGGTAGCCGAGGTCGCGCGCGACCTCGATGGCGGCGTCGACGTCCGTCAGCGGGTCCGGCGTTCCCGGCGCCACCGGCACACCGGCGGCGGCCATCCGGTTGCGCGCGCTGATCTTGTCGCCCATCGCCGAGATGGCGTCGGGCGACGGCCCGACCCAGACGAGACCCGCGTCGATCACCGCCTGGGCGAAGGCGGCGCTCTCGGCGAGGAACCCGTAGCCGGGGTGGATCGCGTCGGCACCGGAGCGGCGCGCGGCCTCGAGAACCTTGTCGACGTCGAGGTAGGACTGTGCCGGCGGCGCGGGTCCGAGCAGCACCGCCTCGTCCGCCTCACGCACGAACGGGAGGTCGGAGTCGGCCTCGGAGTGCACCGCGACCGTCCGGAGCCCCAGCCGCGACGCGGTGCGGAGGACGCGACGCGCGATCTCCCCGCGATTGGCAACGAGCAGCGAATCGAACACGAGCAGCGACACTAGTGGCGTGGGCCTGACCGTTGTCGCGCTGGTCGCCGCGGTCGGGGTGGCGCTCCTCCTGGGCGGCCGCTGGTCACGCCTCTCGGCGCTCCGCCTGCGCAGCCGGGGGCTGGTGCCGATCGCGCTGCTCGTGCAGGCCGGCGGCGCCCTGTTCGCCGACTACAGCGACGCCCGCACGGCGTACGCCGCGGGGCTTGCCCTGTCCGCGGTGCTGGTCGCGGTCTTCTGCGCGCGCAACCTCGGCGTGCGCGGCATCGGGTTGGTCACGCTGGGGCTCACGGCGAACGCCGTCGTCGTGGCTGCGAACGGCTCCATGCCCGTCTCGATCGTGGCGGCCTACCACGCGCGGGTGCCGATTCTCTCGATCGCTCAGGGCTCGGACCCGCGCCACGAGATCGCCGGGGTCGGCACGCGGCTGCGCCCGCTCGGGGACGTGGTGCCGGTTCCGCTGCCCGTGCGGCCCGAAGTGGTGAGCGTCGGCGACGTGCTCGTGGCCGCGGGGCTCGCCGAGCTGCTCGTGTTGGGCATGATGGGGTCGGGTTCGCGACACCGCGGATCTCGCAACGCCGAATCCCTGGAAAGGGGCGACCATGGCGAAGAAGGCGCGCAAGCGTCGGGCGCGTAAGAAGAGCAAGGCCAACCACGGCCGTCGCCCGAACGCGTAGCAGCTACCGGGACCGGCCCGTCACGGGTGCCGCAGTCGCCACGCGTCCCAGGCGCTGGTGACCATGTCGTGCAGGTCGTGGCGGGCCGTCCATCCCAGTTCGGCGCGGATGCGGTCCGCGCTGGCGACGATGCGCGCGGGATCACCCGCCCGTCGCGCCACCACCACCGGCTCCAGATCGGCGCCGGTCACCTTGGCGACTGTCGATAGCACCTCACGGACGCTGGACCCCTCGCCGCGGCCGATGTTGAACACCCGGAACGGCTGGTCGCTGCGGCCGGCCGCCAGGTCCTCGAGCGCCGCGACGTGGGCCTCGGCGATGTCCACGACGGAGATGTAGTCACGCACGCACGTGCCGTCGGGCGTCGGGTAGTCGTCGCCGAAGATGCGCGGCGGTTCTCCGGCCTCGATCCGCTCGAACGCCATCGGGATCAGGTTGAACACGCCCGGGTCGCCGAGCTCCGGCCGCGCCGCACCTGCGACGTTGAAGTAGCGGAGGGCGATCACCCGCAGCCCGGTCGCGGAGGCCACGTCACGCGCCGCCCACTCACCGACCAGCTTCGAGGTGCCATAGGGCGACAGCGGCTGCGTCGGCGCGTCCTCGGTGACCACGTCGAGGTCCGGCATGCCGTAGGTCGCGGCGCTCGACGAGAAGACGAAGGACTCGACACCGACGTCGGCCGCCGCCTCCAGCAACCCGATCGTGCCGACGACGTTCTCGCGGTAGTACTTCAGCGGGTCGGCGACCGACTCCCCGACCTGCTTCTTCGCGGCGATGTGGATGATGCCGCGGATCTCCTGCTCGCGGAGCACCCGCCGGACGAGGTCGAGGTCGAGGATCGAACCGCGTACGACGGTGGCGTCCCCGGTGCGACCGTCCTCACCGGTCGAGAAGTCGTCGAGGACGACCGCCCGCTCACCCCGCGCGTGCAGCGCCTCCACGACGTGCGCGCCGATGTAGCCGGCGCCGCCGGTGACCAGCCAGGACAACGCCTACTCGGCCCTGAACTCGATGGAGGCGAGCTCGACCCGCACCTGCTGAAGTCGCACGATGAGGTTCTCGCGGAGGCTCTGCGGCGCTGTCTCACCGCCGCAGCAGCGGGCGACCATCGCCTTCACGTCCTGCTCCAGGCCGAACTTCCGCAGGCAGGGCGCGCACTCGTCGAGGTGCTCCCGGACCTGGTGGCGCGCATCGTCGTCGATCTCGCCGTCGAGGTAGAGGTAGACCTTCTCGATGACCTCGGAACAGTCGACGTCGTGGGGTGTTCCGCAGCTCACGACTGTGCCCCTTTTTCTTCAGCCTCCACGGCGGAGGTGGGACGAATGAAGCCACGGTCAAGGGCGTAGTGCTCGAGTGCGGCGCGCAGTGCGCGGCGGCCGCGGTGCAGCCGGGACATCACGGTGCCGATCGGCGTCCCCATGATCTCGGCGATCTCTTTGTAGGAGAAACCTTCGACGTCGGCGAGGTAGACCGCCATCCGGGAGTCGTCGGGAAGCGACTGCAGGGCTTCCTTGACGTCGCTGTCCGGCAGGTGGTCGAGCGCCTCCATCTCGGCGCTGCGGAGCCCGGTCGAGCTGTGCGACTCCGCCTGGGCGAGCTGCCAGTCCTCGATGTCCTCGCCGACCCCCGCCTGCTGCGGCTCACGCTGCTTCTTGCGGTAGGTGTTGATGAAGGTGTTGGTGAGGATCCGGTAGAGCCACGCCTTGAGGTTGGTGCCTTCCTCGAACTGGTGGAAGGCCGCGAACGCCTTGACGAAGGTCTCCTGCACCAGGTCCTCGGCGTCGGAGGGGTTGCGCGTCATCCGCAACGCCGCCGAGTAGAGCTGGTCGAGGAACGGCAGCGCCGTCTGCTCGAACCGCGCGCTGCGCTGCTCCAGGGTCTCCTCGGGCATGATCCGCGACTCTATCGGCCGCTCCAGGACCATCGCGCCTGCGTTCACGTTGGTCGGAACGCCCCGCTGTGGCCGTCGATTCCCGCGGGGGGCATACGCCGCACCTACGCTCAGGGCATGGGCGCCCCGCAGCACTCCCCCGCCGTGGAGGACTACCTCGAGACGATCTACGAGCTCGAGGAGTCCGGGATCCCGGTGATGCGCGCGCGGCTCGTCGAGCGGCTCCGCGTGTCGGCGCCGACGGTCTCCGAGACCGTCGCCCGGCTGGAGCGCGAGGGCTACCTGAGCCTGGACGAGCAGCGGGTGGTGCGGCTGACGGATCGGGGGCGGCTCGCCGCCACCGGCGTGATGCGGCGGCACCGGCTCGCGGAGCGGTTGCTCGTCGACCTGCTCCACGTGCCGTGGCATCAGGTGCACGAGGAGGCGCACCGCCTGGAACACGCGATCAGCGAGACCCTCGAGCCCTACCTGGTGAAGGCACTCGGCGACCCTGGCACCTGCCCGCACGGCAACCCGATCCCGGGCTCGGTCAACGTCGAGGACCTGACGGGGCAGGTCCCGCTGGTGGAGCTCGCGCGGGGTGAACGAGCCGTCGTACGACGCGTCGACGAGGAGGTCGAGGCGCAGCCGGCGGCGATGCGGGCGCTGGAGCAGCACGCGCTGATGCCGGGCTACCCGGTGGAAGGGGTCGACGCGGCGAGCGACCCGGTCACGCTGCGCGGCGAGAACGGCGAGGTGCAGCTGCCGAGGGCGGTCGCGGCGAAGGTCTACGCCAGCCGCTGACGAGCGAGCCACTCCGCGACGGCCGCCCCGACGGCGGCCGCACTGCGCTTCAGCGAGTGGTCGCCGGGCACCTCGACCACCTGCAGCCCCGCCGGGAAGTCGCCGGCGGCGCCGAACGGGTCCCGGTCGCCCTGGACGACGAGGCACGGGACGCCCACGGCGAGCAGCTCCGGCAGCCGGGTCACGTCCGGCCGGCGCGGCGGCACGAGCGGGAACGCGAGGCACACGACGGCCGCGGCACCTACGTCGGTCGCCGTACGGCACGCGACGCGGGCTCCGCTGCTGCGCCCGCCGACGACGAGCGGCCCCGGCGCCTCGGGCCGCACCGCCTCCACGGAGGCGCGCCACGCGGTGTCGAGCTGCGCAGCCGGCGCGGGCGCCCTGCGCCCGGCGACCCGGTAGGGCTGCTCGACGAGGGCCACCGCCCACCCGCCGGCCACAAGCGCGTCACGAACCGCGACGAGGTCAGGTGCCCCGACGCCACCGCCGGCGCCGTGACCGAGGCACACCAGCCCTCGCGGCACGGACGGGCGCCGCATCCGGACCCGGGCGGTTCCGACCGGCGTCGGCACCGTTTCGCCCTCGTCGGACATGAAACCCAAAGGTGTGATTTCGGTACCCTCCTGTCATGGCCGTGCCGCGGGTGCTGGGGGATCCTGGCTTCGGCTCGGAGCCGGACCACGCGCTGTTCGACCGGTTTGCCGGCGAGGTCGCCCGCGCACAGCTGACGGAGTGGCTGCCGACGACGCCGAGCCTCATCCTCGACCTCTCCCGCCGCTGCCCGCGACTGGTCGGCGTGATGGTCGGGCACGGGCACACGGTCGTGCACGCCGACCGTATGGCCACCCGGCCGGACATCGTGCCGGCGCCGGGCGCCGACGACAACGGGCGGCTCCTGACCGTCCGCGGCGACGGGCGCAGCCTGGACTGGCTCGGCGACGCCACGGTCGACGCCGTCGTCGCCGAAGGCGGCGCGCTCTCGGAGGCGCTCGCGGCGGAGCTGACGCTCGAGGACGTGCACCGGGTGCTCCGCCCGGGCGGCCGGTTGCTGCTGTGCGTCGAGAGCCTCGTCAACGGGCTGTCCCGCCTCGCCGACCAGGGCCGCTGGGCCGAGCTCGCCGACGTGCCCGCGGCCGACGTCGTGCTCGTGCCGACGGACGGCGACAACGTCTCCCGCTGCTTCTGGCCGGAGGAACTGCACGCGATGCTCACCGACGCCGGCTTCGACGTCGACTGGGTGCGCCCGCGCACGGTCCTCGCGGAGCAGACCGTCGTTCGTGCGCTGCGCGTCGACCCGGGCAAGCTCGCGTCGCTCGTCGACACCGAGCTCGCGCTCGCCCGGCGGCGCCAGGGTGAGTCGGTGGGGGCGCAGCTGGTCGCGAGCGCCACCCGCCGCTGAGCCGTCAGCGGCGGGCTTCCACCTTCTGCTGGCACTCCACGCAGCGCTCGGCCTCCGGCCGCGCCTCCAGGCGCTCGTCCGGCAGCTCGCGGCCGCAGTCGACGCAGCGGCCGTAGGTGCCGGCCTCCACGCGTGCGAGCGCCTCCCGCACCCGCTCCTGCTGCGCGAGCAGCACCTCGAGCGTCGCCTCCTCACGGTCGGCGTCGGCGAGGTTGGTCCCGCTGTCCGCCGGGTGCTGGTCGAACGTCGACAGCTCCGACGTGTCATCGGCGTCGGTGCGCTGCAGCACCGCAGCCGACCGCTCCAGCTCGCTCAACAGGTCCTCGAGCCGTCGCCGGGCCTCGTTGTCGTTCACCAGCACCTCCTCGTCGTCGTCGCAGCCACTACCCCGGTGCAGCCGCGGCTACTCTGCTCGCATGCGCCGGGCCGCGGTCGCCGTCGCCGGCCTGCTCGCCGTCGCCGCGCCTGCACTCGACGCCGCCGGCGCAGGTACCCGAGCGAACGACGCTATCCCGCTCGCGGCTCCCGTGCGTAACGTCGACCCGCTGGCGGGCGCCTCGGCGCTCGGGCTGCGCAAGGACCGGCTGCTGACATCGGTCGTCCCAGGGCCCGTTCGCAACACGGAGGACCTGACGGTGTCGGTGGGGCCGGACGGTGCTCCGGCGGCCGTTGAGGACGTGCAGCAACTCGTGCTGCACGGCAGCGGCGCCTACATCGTCCGCGAGCTCGGGCC
>DASSEX010000056.1:0-3885 GCA_035695045.1 Mycobacteriales bacterium
GGCCACCGCGAGGAACGCCGCGCGACGCTCGGGCGGCAGGCCGGGCGGCGGCGTCACCCGGATCTCGATGCCCGTCACGCGGTTCGGCCGGCCGCCTGCGGTGTAGTCCAGGTCGACGGCCAGCCCGTCGGCGGCGATGCCGTGCCGCGCGAGGAAGCGCCGCCCGTAGAAGGCGACGCACGCCGCCAACGCGGCGAGGAACAGCTCGGTGGGCGTGGCCGCGGTGTCGTCGCCGCCATTGTCGACGGGCTGGTCGACGGCGACGGTGTGACCGCGCACCTGCACGGTGAACCGGTCGTTGCGGTCGTGGTCGACGTGGATGCGGTCACTCATCCCGCGCTCCCTTCCGAGGCGACGGCAGGCACAGCTCCACCGTCGGCGTCGGGCTCACCGCGTGCCTGAGACGCCGGTCCCGACGCTGCTAGGACCGGGCCTCCGCCCGGCAGGCCGTTCGTCTCTCCACCACGCCGCGCCCGCTGACGAACGATGGTTGCCTGAGCACCCGCCCGACGTCAGGAGCGGACGTGAGACGACTGCTGATCCTCGGCGCCGGCACCGCCGGCACCATGGCGGCCAACAAGCTGCGCCACGAACTCGACCGCCGCGACTGGGCGATCACCGTCGTCGACCGCGACGACGAGCACCTCTACCAACCCGGCCTGCTGCTGCTGCCGTTCGGTGAATACCAGCCGACGGAGCTGGTCAAGCCGCGCGACCGGTTCCTGCCCGAGGGCGTGGACTTCGTCGTCGGCGAGATCGAGCGCGTCGACGCCAATGACAACTGCGTCGTGCTCACCGACGAACGCTGCCTGCCCTACGACTTCCTCGTCATCGCCACCGGGGCGTCGCCCCGACCGGACCAGACACCCGGCATGCTCGGCGACGAATGGCAGAAGTCGATCTTCGACTTCTACACGCTGGACGGCTCCACCGCGCTGCGCGACAAGCTCGCGACGTGGCCGGGCGGCCGGCTCGTCGTGCACATCGTCGACATGCCGATCAAGTGCCCCGTAGCGCCGCTGGAGTTCACGTTCCTGGCCGACGCGTACTTCGCCGAGAAGGGCATCCGCGACAAGGTCGACATCACCTACGTCACGCCGCTCGAAGGCGCGTTCACCAAGCCGGTCGCCTCGCAACACCTCGGCGGCATGCTCGCGGAGCGCCACATCGGGCTGGAACCCGACTTCGTCGTCGACCGGATCGACCCCGCCGCGAAGACGCTGATCTCCATGGACGAGCGGACGGTGCCGTTCGACCTGCTGGTCACGGTGCCACTCACCATGGGCGCCGACTTCCTCGCGCGATCCGGCCTCGGCGACGACCTCAACTACGTCCCGGTCGACAAGCACACGCTGCAGTCGACGAAGTACGCCAACATCTTCGTGCTGGGCGACGCGTCGAACATCCCCGCCTCGAAGGCCGGCTCGGTCGCGCACTTCGCCGCCGAGGCGTTCGTCGCCAACTTCGTCGACCACGTCGCCGGCCGGCCGATGCGGCACTCGTTCGACGGCCACGCCAACTGCTTCATCGAGTCCGGCCACGGCAAGGGCCTGCTCATCGACTTCAACTACGACACCGAGCCGCTGCCCGGCCGGTACCCGGTTCCCGTCGCGGGCCCGTTCACGCTGCTCGAGGAGAGCCGCCGCAACCACTGGGGCAAGCTCGGCTTCCGCTGGGCCTACTGGCACCTGCTGCTCCGCGGTCGTCCGCTGCCGGTGCCGGCCGCGATGTCGATGGCCGGCAAACGCGCCGGCAACCACCCCGGCAAACACCCTGCATCCGCCCGGTCCTGACGCCGGTTCTGAAGGAGGTCCCCATGCCCGTCACCCACATCGACGGCCGCGAGATCCACGTCGACGACGAAGGATTCCTGACCCGCTACGACGAGTGGGACGAGGAGCTCGCCAGGCGGCTCGCCGCCCAGATCGGCATCGAGCTGACCGACGAACACTGGAAGGTCATCCACTTCCTGCGCGACGACTTCCGGACGACCGGCGAGACCGCCACCAGCCGCCGCGTGCAGACCGCGGGAGGCGTGCCGGTCAAGGAGCAGTTCGCGCTGTTCCCGAAGAAGCCGGCCAAGAAGTCCGCCTACGTCGCCGGGCTGCCCAAGCCGCACGGCTGCGTGTGAGGAGGTTCCCGCCATGACGCTCACGGATTCCGCCCCAGCCCTCGTCCCGAACTTCGACGACGAGACCGAGACCGGACGCACGCTCGCGATCATCTGCTCCAAGGGCAACCTCGACATGGCCTACCCCGGCCTGGTGCTGGCCAACGCCGCGCTCGGCGAGGGCGTCGAGACGCACCTGTTCTTCACGTTCTGGGGCTTCGACCTCATCACCAAGTCGCGCATGCACGACCTGCAGTTCAGCCCGGTCGGCAACACCGCGATGCACCTCGGGTCCGGGTCGGGCCACATCCCGCAGGCGCTCACGCCGGTTCCGGGCATGACCGCGATGGCCACCCGGATGCTGAAGAAGTCGATCGCCGACCTCGGCGTGCCGGAAGTTCCCGAGTTCCTCGACCAGATCGTCGCCGCCGGCGGTCACCTGTGGGCCTGCCGCATGTCCGCCGACATGAATCACCTGACGGAGACCGACCTGCGCGAGGACGTCGAGGGGATCATCAGCGCGTCCGACTTCATCGAGAAGACCAACGGCGCGCAGCTGCTGTTCATCTGACCGGTCAGGACAGCAGCGCACCGCCGTCGACGACGATCTGCGCGCCCGTCATGTAGGTCGCCATGTCGCTGGCCAGGAACAGCGCCACCGTGCCGATCTCGTCCGGCTCGCCCATGCGGTGCATCGGGATCTTCGCGAGGAACTGCTCGACGCCGGCCGTCAGGTCGCCCGACACCTGCGGCCCGGTCGTGCCGGGCGTGAGAATGCCGCCGGGTGCGATGGCGTTGACGCGGATGCCGTCCTTCGCGTACTCGAGCGCCGCGTTCTTCGTGAAGCCCCACTCGCCGTGCTTCGAGGCGTCGTAGTGGGCCAGGCCGACCATCGACGGGTGCAGCGCGTCGATCGACGTGACGTTCACGATGCTGCCGCCGCCGTGCCGCCGCATCACCTCGGCGGCGTACTTGGTGGCAAGGAAGACGCTGCGCAGGTTGACCCGCATGACCCGGTCGAACAGCTCCTCGCTCATCTCGGCGACCGGCACGGACGGGTAGATGCCGGCGTTGTTGACCAGGATGTCCAGCGAGCCGAACTCCCCGTCGACCTCGCGCACGAGGTCGCGGATCTCCCGCTCGGACGCCACGTCGACCTGCCACGCCACGCCCTGCCAGCCCCGCGCGACGATCTCCTTCGCGGTCTGCGTCGCGGCCGGGTAATCGACGTCCGCGACGACGACCTCGGCCCCGGCCTCGGCGAGCCGGTAGGCGATGGCCTGCCCGATCCCTTTGCCGGCGCCGGTGACGACGGCGATCTTGCCGGTCAGGTCAAGCAGCTCGGCGATGGACTTCATGACGATCTCCTCCGGGTCGGCTGCGTTTCACCGTCCACAGCGACGCCCGCGCAGGCCAGGGCCGGAGGGCTCGCCGGAGCCGGGCCGACATGCCCGCCCCGGGGCGTGTCGTTGGCAGCCGCGCCCCCGTGACCACCGCCCCTGGTTGATCCGCGCAGGTGGGCCGAGGGTTGAGCTGACGGACGTGGCGAGGAGGTGCCCTCATGGTGGACATCGCGAAGACATCGCTTCCCGAGGATTCCTCGACCCAGCACGACGCCGACCGCCAGTCGCGCGAGGCCGAACTGCGGGCGAAGGCGTTGAAGCGGTTGAAGAAGCGGCGTGACCTGGCGGCGCATGCGCTGGTGTATGTCATGTTCAACGCCTTCTTCATCGCCATCTGGGCCGTCACGTCGCACGGCTTCTTCTGGCCGATGT
>DASSEX010000057.1:0-35161 GCA_035695045.1 Mycobacteriales bacterium
GCTTGTCCTTGTTCAGCCGCGCCTCCTTCTGCAGCCGCGGCAGCGCGTTCTCGATCGTCTGCAGGTCGGCGAGGA
The DNA here is from genome assembly GCA_035695045.1 of Mycobacteriales bacterium. Taxonomy (GTDB): domain Bacteria; phylum Actinomycetota; class Actinomycetes; order JAFAQI01; family JAFAQI01; genus DASSKP01. Next base: position 76 of record DASSEX010000057.1, read on the forward strand.
TCAGCTCGGTGTTGATCGTGTCGATGTCGTTCGCCGGGTCCACCTTGCCGTCGACGTGCACGACGTTGGGGTCGCTGAACGCGCGGATCACCTGGCAGATCGCGTCCGCCTCGCGGATATTGGCGAGGAACTTGTTGCCCAGCCCTTCACCAGTGCTCGCGCCGCGGACGATGCCGGCGATGTCGACGAACGACACCGTCGCCGGAACCGTCTTCGCCGAGGCGAACATCTTGGTCAGCACGTCCAATCGGCGGTCTGGCACGCCCACGACGCCGATGTTCGGGTCGATCGTCGCGAACGGATAGTTGGCCGCCAGCACGTCGTTCTTGGTCAACGCGTTGAACAGCGTCGACTTGCCGACGTTCGGCAGTCCCACGATCCCGATCGAAAGCCCCACGCGAACGAGGCTAGCCGGGCCGACCGGCCGCCGACCCGTCATCGTGATCATGGCGTTGTCGGCCGTCCCGGAGCGGTGGACGCGCGAAGGCGCGCGTCGTACGGGGAAATTGTCGGCACCGGACGGGACGATGCTCGACATGAACGCCATCGCCCTGTTGATCTCTCTCCTCACCCTGGCCGCCGGCTTCGCCGTCGGCTGGGCGCTCGCGCGCGGCCGCAACGCCACCGCCATCGCCGAGCGGGACGCTGCGAGGTCCGACGTCGAGCGGCTGCGTGCGGAGCGCGACCGGGCGGAGGCGCATGTGCGCGAGGCGCAGACCGCGGCCGCCGACGCCACGGCCCGGTTGGAGAGCGAGCGGGCCGCGGCCGCCGACAAGATCACGCTGCTCCAGCAGGCGCAGGAGCAGCTGAAGGATGCGTTCGCGCGACTGTCGGCGGAGGCGTTGCAGCGGAGCAACCAGCAGTTCCTGGAGCTCGCGGACAGCCGCTTCAAGCAGGCCGGCGCGCCCCTGACCGAGACGCTGGGCAAGGTCGAGCTCCAGCTGCGCGAGATCGAGAAGTCACGGGCCGGTGCTCAGCAGGCGCTCGTCGAGCAGATCGAGCGGGTCCGGCTGTCCGGCGAAGAGCTCAAGCACGAGACCGCGGCTCTCGTCAGCGCCCTGCGCAAGCCGCAGGCCCGCGGCCGGTGGGGCGAGCTGCAGCTCCGCCGCTGCGTCGAGTTCGCCGGCATGACCGACCGCTGCGACTTCATCGAGCAGCAGAGCGTCTCGACGGCCGACGGCGTCCTGCGTCCTGACCTCGTGGTGAAGCTCGTCGGCGGCAAGAGCATCGTCGTCGACTCGAAGGTGACCCTGGCGGCGTACCTCGAGGCACACGACGCCGTCGACGACACCGTGCGCGACGAGCGGCTCAATGCGCATGCCCGACACCTGCGCACCCACGTCGACCAGCTTGCGGCGAAGTCCTACTGGTCACAGTTCTCGCCGGCGCCCGAGTTCGTCGTGCTCTTCGTTCCCGGCGACGCGTTCCTCGCCGCTGCTCTGGACCGCGACGCCGACCTGCTGGACTACGCGTTCGGCAAGCGGATCCACATCGCGACCCCGACGACGCTGATCTCGACGCTCCGCACCTGCGCCTATGTCTGGCAGCAGGAAGCGCTCGCCGACAACGCACGCGAGGTCTTCGAGCTCGGTCGCGAGCTCTACAAACGGCTCGGCGTCATGGGCGGGCACATGCACAAGCTCGGCCGGTCGCTGACGTCATCGGTCGACAACTACAACAAGACGATCGGCTCGTTCGAGAAGAACGTCCTCGTCACCGCGCGCCGGCTCAACGCACTCGACGTCACCGATCTCGAGCTCGAGACCCCCGTGACCGTCGACGAGCCGATCCGGCAGGTCGCGGCTGCAGAGCTCGTGGCCGCCGTCGAGGAGCAGCGGGCCGTCGTCTCACTTCCCGCGCCGGCGGCTGACCTCGAGCGGCCCGAGGACTACGGCCTGCTCACGTCGACCGACGAGTCCGCCGCCGACCGCGCGACCGGCTGACGACGTCAATCGCGTGGCTCATGGCGACAGATCGCGATCAGCCCGCGATTGCCGCGCCTGTCAGGCGGGGGTGACGCGGAGCTCGCGGCGGAGCTCCGGCGGTAGAGCGAACACCAGCCGCTCCTCGGCCGCCGTCACTTCCTCGACCTCGTCGTAGCCACGAGCGGCCAGCCACGTCAGCACGTCGCGGACCAACGTCTCCGGCACGGACGCCCCGCTGGTGACACCGACCGTGGACACCCCGTCGAGCCAGCGCTCGTCGACATGGGAGACGTCGTCCACGAGGTACGCCGCCGCCGCGCCGGAGTCCAACGCGACCTCGACGAGCCGCACCGAGTTCGACGAGTTGCCGGACCCGACGACGAGCACGAGCTCGGCGTCGGCGGCGACCTGCTTCACCGCGACCTGGCGGTTCTGCGTGGCGTAGCAGATGTCGTCGCTCGGCGGGTCGACGAGATTGGGGAACCGCCGGCGCAGCGCGCGCACCGTCGCGAGCGTCTCGTCGACGGACAGGGTGGTCTGCGAGAGCCAGGCGACCTTGTCCGGGTCGCGCACGACGAGGTCGTCGACCGCGTCCGGCCCGTCGACGAGGATGACCCGCTCCGGCGCCTCACCCGTCGTGCCCACGACCTCTTCGTGACCCTCGTGGCCGATCAGCAGAATGTCGAAGTCCTCGCGCGCGAACCGTCGGGCCTCCGCGTGCACCTTCGTCACCAACGGACACGTCGCGTCGACCGTCCGCAGCTGCCGCTTGGCGGCCTCGTCATGCACGACGGGCGCGACGCCATGTGCCGAGAAGACGACGATCGACCCCTCGGGCACCTCTTCGGTCTCGTCGACGAAGATCGCGCCGCGCTCCTCGAGCGTGCGCACGACGTGCGAGTTGTGCACGATCTGCTTGCGCACGTAGACGGGCGCGCCGTACAGCTCGAGCGCCTTCTCGACCGTCTGCACGGCACGGTCGACACCCGCGCAATAGCCGCGCGGGCTGGCCAGGAGCACCCGGCGGTGCGTCCGTTCAGCTTCTGCGCTCACAATGCGATGCTACGTGGCTTGCGTTAGCGGCCCTGGTCCACCGGGCAGGGTCGCTAACGAACCCAACCGCACATCGGAGGCACCCAGATGACGCCCGCACATCCCAGCTCCAGCCGCAACGGCGGCCTCACCGACCAGGCTCTCCGCCTGGTCACTCGCGAGGCGACACGGCTGCCGCTGTTCGCGCTGAGCGTGGGTCTGCAGGCGTGGGAGCGCACGAGCGGGTTGCGTCAGATGGTGCTGCGACACGGCGGCGAGGCGCTGCAGATCGCCGCCCACACCCCGATCGGGCGGTTCCTGCCGCAGCCGGTTCTCGACGACGGCGCCGACGACGAGGCCGAGCGGATCGCCTCGCAGGCCCGTCAGGCCCGGCTGGTCTCCGTCGCCGACACGGCGGCGAAACCCGCCGACAAACCGCAGGCCGCGCCCAAGGCAGCGGCTGCGCAGCCGGCACCCGCGAAGTCCGCCGCGCAGAAGACGCCGGAGAAGCCTGCGCAGGCGAAGACAGCGGAGGTCTCTGAGGCAGCTCGTGAGGTCGGCGCGCCGGGTGCCGTCACCGAAGAAGTCGAGGCCGTCACCGAGAAGCTCCACGTCGAGGAGCCGGAGTCGCGCGAAGACCTTCCGATCCCCGACTTCGACAACGTCTCGCTCGGCTCATTGCGCGGGCGGTTGCGTTCGCTGTCGCTCGAGCAGCTGGTCGTCCTGCGCGAGTGGGAGCAGGCGCACGCCCACCGGCTGCCGGTGATCACGCTGCTCGACAACCGGATCGCCAAGGTGTCCGCGGAGCAGAACACCACCAACGGGTCCGGCTCGACCCAGGCCACGGAGTCGGCGACGGCGACGGGCGCACAGGCAGCGGACCAGGCGGAGAAGGCCGCAGAAGACGAGGGCGGGACGCTCCGCGTCTGAGCGGCGCACCCACAGGCGGGACCGGTACGCCGTCTCCGTCCCTGCTCGTCCCTAGTCTGGCGGCGTGCCGCTGGAGTCCACCGCCGAGTCGCCGCTGCCCGTCCGCACCGTCGCGATGGCGATCGGCGGGTGGGTCAGCCGGCTCGGCCGCGTCTGGGTCGAAGGTCAGATCACCCAGTTGACCCGTCGCCCGGGCCAGGCGACCTGCTTCCTCGTGCTCCGCGACACGGCCGCGGAGATGTCGCTGCAGGTCGCCGCGCCCCGATCGCTCGTCGACGCGCTCGACCCACCGCTGGCCGAGGGTGGCCGGGTCGTCGTCTGGGCGCAGCCGGAGTTCCGGCCGCAACGCGGCACCCTGTCCTTGACGGCGTACGACGTCCGACCGGTCGGTGTCGGTGCACTGCTGGCGCGCCTCGAGCAGCTGCGCAAGACGCTGGCGGCCGAAGGCCTCTTCGCCGCGGACCGCAAGCGGCCGCTGCCTTTCCTTCCTCACACAATTGGCCTGGTGACAGGTCGGGCCAGCGCCGCCGAGCGTGACGTCGTCGACAACGCGCGCCGACGCTGGCCGGCCGTGCGGTTCCGGATCGAGAACGTCGCCGTCCAGGGCGCGTACGCCGTCACGGAGGTCATCGCCGCCGTGCAGCGGCTCGACCGCGACCCGGAGGTCGACGTCATCGTGGTCGCGCGCGGAGGTGGCTCTGTCGAGGACCTGCTGCCGTTCTCCGACGAGTCGCTCGTCCGCGCGGTCGCGGCGACGCTGACGCCGATCGTCACCGCAGTCGGTCACGAGAGCGACGTGCCGCTGGTCGACCACGCCGCCGACGTCCGTGCCTCGACACCGACCGACGCGGCGAAGCTGGTCGTGCCGGACGTAGCGGAGGAGCAGCAGCGGGTGCGGGTGCTGCAGCAGCGGGCTCGGCGTTCGATCGCCGGGCGTCTCGACAGCGAGCAGCATCGACTCGACGGACTGCGTTCGCGACCCGCGATCGCCGACCCGGCCGGACAGCTGAAACGGTGGTCCGCGGACATCGGCGCGGTGCGCGAGCGAGCACGCCGGGCCGCGCTCGCCTGCGTCGGCGAGGCTCGCACCGACATCGCGCGGCTCGCGGCGCGCGTGACAGCGATGTCGCCGCAGGCGACGCTGGACCGGGGCTACGCCGTGCTCCAGCGCGCTGACGGATCCGCCGTCCGCGACCCGGCCGAGGTGACCGCAGGCGAACGACTGACCGGTCGCGTCGCCGCGGGGCGGATCCCGCTGGAGGTGATCCCGCAGTGAGCGAGCGACCGGGTTACGAGCAGGCCCGCGACGAGCTCGTCGAGATCGTCCGCCGGCTCGAGGCAGGCGGCGTCACGCTCGAGGAGTCGCTTCAGCTGTGGGAGCGCGGCGAGGCCCTCGCGAAGATCTGCCAGGACTGGCTCGACGGTGCGCGAGCCCGCCTGGAGTCCGCCGCGCGTGAGGCTGACGCGTCAGCTGAGTGACGCTGCGAGGGTCCGGAGCTGTTGATCCGTCGCGCTGCCGGTGATGACGGCGGTGAGACCTCCGATCGTGGTGGTCAGGGCCTCCTCGCCCCGGTCGGATCGGCGCAGCTGCCATGTCTGACCGGCGATGCTGGTAGTCCCCCTCACTGTCGATCCACGGGCGCCGAGCACGCGCGAGACGAGGGGAGTAGCCGCCCCGTTGGTCTCGTCGAGCCCGGCGAACCGTGAGCCGGGCGTCGCGAAGCCGATGTGCAGCCGAGCGGTGTGTCCTGTGGAGTCGAACGTCGCGGCGTTGGCCCGCCAGCTTCGTGGCACACCGACAGGCGCGAGAACGCTGCCCGCCACCTTGGCGAACGCCGATACCTGGTCACGGAAGTCGACGGGCTTCATCCTTGCGCTGCCAGGGAAGACGAGCGTCCGCGCCGGACCGAGGAGCAGCAGGGCGGCGATCACGACGGCCATGAGTCCCAGCGATCGCGCCATGTCGCTGAACGTCTTCGCCGGCCGCACCGGCACGACGACGTCGGCGCTGTGCGCGGCGTCGCTCGCGGGTGCGTCACCTGACAATGGACACCATCTCTTCGAGGAGCGCCGTGCACTCGTCGGCTGTGTTGTAGAAGTGCGGTGCGGCGCGCAGGCCGCTGCCCGGACGGTAGTCGACGACGAACTTGCGGCGGATCAGCTCGTCGTGGACGCGTTCGGCGTCGCCCGGGTCGATCGTCACGTGCCCCCCGCGTCGGCTCGGATCACGGGGCGAGCGCACGGTGAACCCACGATCGAGTGCGCCTTCCAGCAGAGGTTGCGTGAGCGACATCGACCGCTCGCGAATGCGTTGCACGCCGATGTCGACGATCGCCTGGTACCCGGGCGCGGCGGCGTACGCGGCCGGAACGTTCGGCGTGCCGCCGGCGAACCGCATGGCGCCTGGCGCGTAACGGATCTGCCCCCAGTCGAACTCGAAAGGCTGCTCGTGCGAGATCCAACCGACGGCCGCCGGCCGCAGCGTCTCGGCCAGGTCCGGGCGGACGTAGAGCCAACCGTTGCCGGGGCCGCCGCAGAGGAACTTCACCGACCCGCCGACGCAGAAGTCGACCTGGGAGGCGACCACGTCGATCGGGACGGTTCCCACACCCTGGTAGGCGTCGAGCAGCACCAGCGCGCCGTGTCGTCGCGCTGCGGCAACGACCGGCTCGAGGTCGAGCAGTGCGGACGTACGGAACTGCACGAGGCTGACCGACACCAGCAGCGTCGTGTCGTCGATGCTCGCGGCCACCCGCTCCGCATCGATGGTCAGACCGTCCGCTTCGTACGGCACCACGACCAGCTCGCCGCCGTACCTCGCACAGTGCTCCGTCCAGAAGTAGTGCGTTCCCGGCCAGTCGGCCGCGGTCGTGACGACGCGGTTGCGGCGCTGCCGGAGGTCGAAGCACGACGCCACCGCGACGATCGCATCCGCCACGCTCTGGCGCAGGACCGTCGTCCCCGGTGCCGCGCCGATCGTCGCGCCGACGAGGTTCGCGACGTGCGTCATCTCGGGAAACCAGGTGTTCCACGCGACGACGCCCTCCGTGTCCCAGAGGTCGGCGAAGTCCTGCAACCGCTTGCGGGTGTCACGGTGCATCGCACCGAGAGAGTTGTTGATCAGGTACGTCGACCGGCCGAGGATCGGGTAGTCCTCACGGCGCGCCAACAGGTCGTCGTGCACGCCGCCACGATGTCACGCGGTCAGCAGGTGACCTGCGTGGCGCCGTAGGAGAAGAGGTAGGAGTCCACGGGCGTTCCCACGAAATCCGTGGTGTTCCAACGTCGGCCGGAGCCGCGTTTCGACCACACGCCGACGTAGCGGTAGGCCCGGTCGAGGATGTTCGCGCGGTGCGCCGGGTCGCGCATGTAGCTGCGGAAGAGATGATCGGCGCCGTACCCCGTCGGCTGCTCGGCGACGTTCTCGCCGTACGTCGTCCAGTCGATCGACCCGTGCGTTTCCAGCGCCCACCGCAGGCTCGGGTTGTGGGCGAGGATGTTGTAGCGCGCCATGTGGCAGGACCATCGGTGCGCGACATCGGTCGTGCCGGCGACGAGCGCGAGCCTGCGCACGCCACGGGACGCGCGGGCCCGGTTCATGTCGCTGAGCAGCCGGCTGTCGAACTGCGACAACGCGGGCGTCGTGCTGGCCACATCGGTCTCTGCCGGCGCGGGCGCGCCGGAGGGGATCAGAAGAGGGGCGCTGAGCGCCGCGGACACGAGCAGGGCATGGCGAAGAAGAGCCGGTCGGAAGGTGGGCATCTGGGGCTTTCCGGTTGCCGGACAACGGACAGGTGCTAGTCCCCCGTGCCCCCGTGTGACTACTCGGCCGACGGTAGCCAGACCCCGCCCATGCAGGTCAAAGCGCAACGCCGCGTGTACGCGGACGGAGTGGTCCGATTTCCGCTAGGAACCGCGCGCCGGCTGGGGCATCCTCGACTCTGTGCACGACGACTTCGACACCTGCTACAAGGCGGTCAGCAGCCGCGACGCGCGGTTCGACGGCAGGTTCGTCACGGCCGTGCGAACGACCGGCATCTACTGCCGGCCGAGCTGCCCCGCCCAGACGCCGAAGCGCGAGAACGTCAGCTTCTTCCCGCGGCCCGCTGCTGCGGCCGCGGCGGGCTACCGCGCGTGCAAGCGGTGCCGTCCCGATGCCGCACCGGGCAGCCCGGAGTGGGACGTCCGAGGGGACCTCGCCGCCCGGGCGCTGCGCGGGATCGAGGCGGGCGTCGTCGATGCCGAGGGGATCTCCGGGCTGGCGCGCCGCCTCAACATCAGCGAGCGGCATCTGCACCGAGTGCTCATCGCCGAGGTGGGGGTCGGCCCGCTCGCTCTCGCACGGACCCGCCGCGCGCAGACGGCCAGGGTGCTCATCGACCACACATCGCTCTCTCTGTCGAGCATCGCGTTCAGCGCGGGTTTCGCAAGCATCCGCCAGTTCAACGACGTCATGCGTGCCGAGTTCGGGTGTCCGCCGAGCGAGCTCCGCCGCCGCCCCAGCCCGGCTGGCGAGGCCGAGGGCACCCTGACGCTGCGGCTGCAGCATCGCCGCCCGTACGCCGCTGCTCCGCTCTTGCAGTGGTTCGGCGCTCGAGCCGTCGAAGGCGTCGAGGAGCTCGACGGAAATGTCTATCGGCGGGTCATCGACGGGCGCATCGTCGAGCTGCAGCCGGCGTCCGAGGCCGGACACGTGCTCGCGCGCGTGCAGGTCGGCGACGTCGGCCGCATCGCCGACCTCGTCGCCCGCTGCCGGCGGCTGCTCGATCTCGACGCGGACCCGTCAGCCGTCGACGAGGTCCTCGGCGCCGATCCCCTGCTTGCCCCCGCTGTACGACGTGCGCCGGGCATGCGCGTGCCCGGCACCGTCGACGGGTTCGAGCTGGCGGTACGAGCCGTCCTCGGCCAGCAGGTCTCGGTCACGGCCGCGCGCACCTTCGCCGGCCGCCTCGTGCAGCAGTGCGGCAAACCGCTCGACGCGCCCCGCGGAACACTGACGCACACGTTCCCCGTCGCGGAGACAGTTGCCGAACATCCGCTGGACACCATCGGGCTCACTCGCTCACGGATCACGACCGTGCGCGCCCTCGCCGCTGCCGTCGCGTCCGGAAAGTTGCGGCTCGACGTGACCGCGGACCGCGACGAAGCCCGGGCGCGCCTGCTCGAGATACCGGGCATCGGACCTTGGACCGTCGAGTACGTCGCCATGCGAGCCCTGCGCGACCCGGACGCGTTTCCCGACACCGACCTGGTGCTGCGCCGAGCGCTGGGCACCGACGCAGTCCAGTCCGACGCATGGCGCCCCTGGCGCGCCTATGCGGCGATGCACCTCTGGCACGGAACCACGACGAAGGAGACGACATGACCGACGCGGTGCTCGGGACGACGTTGGCGACACCTATCGGTGACCTCGCGATGCTGGTCCACGACGACGTGCTGGTGGCCGCGGGCTTCAGCACCGTGAGCGACCAGTACTCGCGGCTGCGAGACGCGCCGCCCCTTCGACTCGTGGACGACCTCGGTCGCTTCACCGACGCCATGACGGCGTACTTCGACGGCGACGTCCGCGCGATGGAGACGCTGCCCGTGAGCCAACCCGGCGGACCGTTCCGCCAGGCGGCATGGAAGGTGATGCGCGAGATCCGACCCGGTGAGGTCATCACCTACGGCGAGCTCGCGGAACGCGCGGGCAACCCGCGCGCCGTGCGCGCGGCGGGAAGCGCATGCGCGCAGAACCTCGTCGCGCCGATCGTGCCGTGCCATCGCATCGTGCGGGCCGGCGGAAACCTCGGCGGCTACTACTACGGGCTCGACGCCAAGAGCTGGCTCTTGGAACACGAACGGAGGTCCCTCACCCGGGGGTGAGGGACCTCCGACCGGTTTGGTGCTACAGCTCGACCGGGGCCGGCGCGTGCGCACCCAGCTTGGCGAGCACCTCCGTCTCGGGAGACACGCGACGCAGGTGCCAGAAGCCCAGCGCCGACAGCAGCAGCATCACACCGGCGCCGATGAACGACACCCACGCGGCGACCAGAGCGATCTGACCGAGCTTCCAGAACGCGTAGGCGTTGAGGAGCATCCCGCGCAGCGTCTCACCCATGAACAGCGTCTGCCGCTGCTGGGCCACCGTCGCGTAGTTGGGGTCCTTCGGGTCCATCTTGAGGAACGCGCCCGAGACCTCACTGTAGGTCTTGCCGCCGGCAACCTCGGACAGGTGAACCTTGATGTAGTGGTCGGCGAACACCTGTGCCTGCTGACCGTTGACGACCTGCTGGCCGGCGTACGGCGTCACGTACTTGGTGATCTCCGCGTTCTTCTGAGCAGCGATCCCCTCGGTGGTGGGGAAGTTGATCTTCTGCTGGACCAGCTGGTTGCGGACGTTGTTGTCCGCGAAGCTGTGCCCCCACAGGAGCAGACCGCCGGCGATCGCGAGAACGATCGCCAGAACAAACCCACCACTAGAGAGCAATGCATCAAACGTCCTGCGGCGCATGACCGTCTCCTTTCGCCGCTTGCGGTGCCGGTCGGCTCCGCTTCATGGAGCAACGATCGGCCGCCGAGAGGTGCCGGCGGCAGAGCAGAACGTCCCGCCCGCAGAGCCGACCGGCCCCATTGACCTGGGACCTAAGTCCCTGCTCGAAGGGGCCCTCCTGTTAGACACTGTGAACGTGACGAAGATCCGGGTCTTCCTGCTCGACGACCACGAGGTCGTACGTCGCGGTGTGCGCGACCTCCTGGAGTCCGAGGGCGACATCGAGGTCGTCGGCGAGGCGAGCACCGCCGCCGAGGCGATGGCACGCATCCCGGCCGTGCGCCCGCAGGTGGCCGTGCTGGACGTGCGGCTACCCGATGGCGATGGCGTCAGCGTCTGCCGGGAGCTGCGCTCGCAGCTGCCGGACATGGCCTGCCTGATGCTCACGTCGTTCGCCGACGACGAAGCACTCTTCGACGCGATCATGGCCGGCGCGTCCGGCTACGTCCTCAAGCAGGTGCGCGGCGCGGACATCCTCGGCGCGGTGCGCACAGTCGCCGACGGCGGCTCACTTCTCGACCCTCGTACGACGGCCATGGTGATGCAGCGGCTGCGGGACCACGCCTCGGCATCGGACCCGCTGCACGGGCTCACCGAGCAGGAGCGGCGGATTCTCGAGCTCATCGGTGAGGGTCTGACCAACCGCCAGATCGGCGAACGGATGTTCCTCGCTGAGAAGACCGTCAAGAACTACGTCAGCAACCTGCTCGCAAAGCTCGGGATGGAGCGACGCACGCAGGCCGCCGCCTTCGTCGCCAGGCTCGGCGAGGGGCACCAGCACTGACGACAGGTCAGGGTGACCTGGTGATCCGGCTGATCAGCTCGAGCACCTCGTCCGCGAGGCGATAGGCCTCATCCGCATCGTCCTGTACGGCGACTTCGCTACCCGCCTCCGCGACAACACTCGTCAGGACGAGGACCAACGTGTCGCCGAGCGGCTGCTCCTCGGCATGCAGCAGCGCGGCGTTGACGCGGATCCACTCGCGGTAGCGACGACGCGCGATGAGCTCGAAGCCCGGCGGCCCACCGCCGGCGAGGAACATACGAGCCAGCTCGCGCTCGTCCCAGCACCCCCGCAGATAGGCGCGGCTGCCGACGAGGAACAGCTCGGCGGGGTCCGCCACGCCCTGCAGCCGGGCATCGCGCACCGCTGCGGCAGCACGATCCTCCTGCCGGCTCTGGTAGTCCTCGAACAGCGCGAGATAGAGGTCGGCCTTGCCACCGAAGTGGTGGTAGAGGCTGCCGACACTGGCGCCCGCCCGGGCCACCACGTCGGCGATGTTGGCTTCGGCGAAGCCGGACTCGGCGAAGACGTCGCGCGCCGCCGAGAGCAGCGTCGCGCGGGTCGCCTGCGCACGGCCCCCGCCGCGGGCAGATGTAGTCGTCGTCACGACGCCAACTCTGCCACGTTTTGCCCGCTGCGCGCCGCGGCGCGGCCAGGAGCGCATCTGCGCCAGTCTGCAGCGGCTGTTGGACGCATATGCGGCTGGATCAAGGGCTAGGCTGCCGCACATGCCGCACTACTCACTTCGCGAGTCGGCCACGGTGCTCGGCGTCAGCGTCGACACGGTGCGCCGGTGGGTCGACGCGGGGCGGCTGTCGGCAGTCGCCGACGAACAGGGCCGCAAGGCCGTCGACGGCCGCGAGCTCGCGGCTTTCGCAGTTGCGCTCGCCGGCGAGAGCGACCGTCCGGGGACCGCTTCGTCGATGCGCAACAGGTTCGCCGGCATCGTCACGAGGGTCGTGCGCGGAGACGTGGCGGCACAGGTCGAGGTGCAGTCCGGTCCGCACCGGCTCGTGTCGCTGCTCACCCGAGAGGCGGTCGACGAGCTCGATCTCCAGGAAGGCGACCGCGCGGTCGCGGTCGTGAAGGCGACCAACGTCGCGGTCGAGCTTCCGTCATGAGGGCGGCGCGGCTCTTCATCGTCACAAGCCTGCTGATGCTCGCCACGGCCTGCAGCGGCTCCGGCGACAACCCGACGAGCGGCGAACGGTCTCACCACGTGACCGTCTTCGCCGCGTCGTCCCTGACCGATGTGTTCACCGCGATCGGCAAGGCGTACGAGCACACTCATGCCGGAGCGTCCGTGACGTTCTCCTTCGCCGCGTCGTCCGATCTGGTGCAGCAGGTGCAGCAAGGCGCGCCTGCTGACGTCATCGCCACCGCGTCGACGACGACGATGGCGCAGGTCACGAAGGAGCTCGCCGGAACGGCGAAGACCTTCGCCCGCAACAAGCTGGTCATCGTGACCGCGCCTGGCAACCCCAAGCACATCTCGACACTCGCCGATCTCGGTGACGAGCATCTGATCGTCGTGCTGGCCGCGGAAGGCGTTCCCGCCGGCGACTATGCCCGGCAGGCGTTGAGCGCGGCGCACGTCACGGTCCATCCCAAGTCGCTCGAGGACAACGTGCGCGGCGTCCTGACCAAGGTCGAGCTGGGTGAGGCGGATGCGGGCATCGTCTACGCGACCGACGCGCTGGTTGCCGGCAGCAAGGTGACGACGGTGCCGATCTCTGACGCTCCGATCGCGACGTACCCCATCGGCGCGGTCGACGACGACGGGCGCGGTTTCGTCGACTTCGTGCTGTCCGGCGCCGGCCGGCAGATCCTCGCGCGTTACGGGTTCCTGCCGCCGTGAAGTCGCGGACCCCGGCGCCGATGGCAGTCGCAGCCGCGGTCGGCGTGTGCTTCCTGGCACTGCCGCTGCTCGGCATTCTCGTCCGGGCGCCGTGGAGCGACCTCGGACGACTGCTGCCGTCGGACGCGACACTCACCGCTCTCCGCCTGTCGATGGAGTGCTCCTTCGGGGCCCTCGCCATCTCGCTCGTTGTCGGGGTGCCGATCGCGTGGCTGCTCGCCCGACGCGACTTCGCGGGCAAGGGTCTCGTCCGCGCTCTGGTGACGGTGCCGCTCGTCCTGCCGCCGGTCGTGGGTGGCGTCGCCCTGCTGCTGGCGTTCGGGCGGCGCGGCCTGGTGCCCCTGCATCTCGCCTTCACGACATGGGGGGCGATCGCGGCCGAAGCGTTCGTCGCGATGCCCTTCCTCGTGCTCACGGTCGAGGGGGCGATCGCCTCGGTCGACGATCGTTACGAGCAGGTCGCGGCGACATTGGGATCGTCACCGTTGACGGCGTTCCGGCGCGTCACCCTGCCCCTGGTCATGCCCGGCATCGCCGCCGGGTCCGCGCTCGCGTGGGCGCGCGCGCTCGGAGAGTTCGGCGCGACCATCACGTTCGCCGGCAACCTGCCCGGCCAGACGCAGACGCTCCCCCTCGACGTCTACACGACCCTCGACCGTGACCCAGACGCGGCCGTAGCCCTGTCGCTGGTGCTGCTCGCGCTCTCGGTCGGCGTCCTGGTGGCACTTCGCGGTCGATGGCGGGTGGCCGGTCGATGACCCTGGAGTGCACCGTCGAGGTGTCCGTCGGCGAGTTTCGCCTGACGAGCGCGCTGTCGGCCGCGGACGGCGAGGTGCTGGCACTCGTCGGACCCAACGGTTCGGGCAAGTCGACGCTGCTCCGCGCTCTCGCGGGCCTCGTTCCGATGACCGGCTCGGTCCACGTCGACGGCAGGGATCTCGCCGCCGCACCGCCGGAAGCGCGCAACGTCGGCTGGGTCCCGCAGAACGCCGCGCTGTTCCCTCACCTCACCGCTCTGGACAACGTCGCCTACGGCATCGGCGGCCGTCGCGGCCGAGACGCCGCCCGCGACTGGCTGCGCCGCCTCGACGTCTCCGACCTGGAGACGCGGAAGCCTGCGCAGCTCTCCGGAGGCCAGGCCCAGCGCGTCGCTCTCGCCCGTGCCCTGGCGCGTAGACCGCGGCTGCTGCTGCTCGACGAGCCACTCTCCGCGCTCGACGTCAGCGCCCGGGTCGACGTACGACGGGCACTGCGCACGCATCTGGCCGACTACGACGGCGTGACGGTCATCGTCACCCACGACGCCGTCGACGCGGTGGCGTTCGCCGATCGGGTGGTCGCTCTTGAGGCCGGCCGCGTCGTGCAGGACGCAGCGCCGGAAGAGGTCACCCGCGCGCCGCGAACATGGTGGCTCGCGCAGCTCATGGGCGCCAACGCCTTCGCCGGCCGCGCAACCGGCGCCAGCCTGGCGATCGACGGCGGCGGGACGCTGGCCTTGGCCGAGCCGGTCGCGACCGCCGGGCCTGCGCTGGGCGTCGTACCGGCCCATGCGGTGACGCTGCACCGCGAACGACCGCGCGGCAGTGCCCGCAACGCCTGGCCGGTCGTCGTGCGTGAGCTCGTGCCCGCCGGCGCCCGGGTCCGCGTGCAGTGCGAGGGACGGCCGAACGTCGTGGCCGAGGTCACCTCCGAGGCCGTCGCCGACCTGCGGCTGGGCGATGGCGAACAGGTCTGGGCCAGCGCGAAGGCGACCGAGGTCACGGTCGTTCTCCTGTGAGCGACGACGTCGCTACGATCGCGTCCATGTCGGACTCCAGCGTTCCCGGGTCACTACGGGTGGGTGGCGAGCGTCCCGACCGCAACCTTGCGCTCGAGCTCGTCCGGGTCACCGAGGCGGCAGCGATGGCGGCCGGCCGCTGGGTCGGACGCGGCGACAAGAACGGCGCCGACGCCGCAGCGGTCAACGCGATGCGCCAGCTCGTCTCGACGGTGTCGATGAAGGGCATCGTCGTCATCGGCGAAGGCGAGAAGGACGAAGCGCCGATGCTCTACAACGGCGAGGAGGTCGGCAACGGCGACGGACCGGACTGCGATGTCGCCGTCGACCCGATCGACGGGACGACGCTCACCGCGAAGGGCATGAACAACGCGATCGCGGTGATGGCCGTCGCCGACCGCGGCTCGATGTACGACCCGTCCGCGGTCTTCTACATGGAGAAGCTCGTCACCGGGCCGGAAGCCGCCGACCTCGTCGACATCACGGCTCCGGTTGAGCACAACATCCAGGCGGTCGCGAAGGCGAAGCACTGCTCCGCCGAGGACGTCACGGTCGTCGTTCTCGACCGGCCACGGCACAGCGACCTCGTCCAGCAGGTGCGAGACGCCGGCGCCCGTATCAAGTTCATCACCGACGGCGATGTCGCCGGCGCGATCATGGCGTCCCGCGACGGCACCGGCATCGACCTGCTGCTCGGTATCGGCGGCACACCCGAGGGCATCATCACGGCCTGCGCCGTGAAGTGCCTGGGCGGCGTGATCCAGGGCAAGCTGTGGCCCAAGGACGACGCGGAGCGCGAGAAGGCGATCGACGCGGGACACGACCTCTCCCGCGTCCTGTCCACCGACGACCTCGTGCAGAGCGACAACGTGTTCTTCGTCGCGACCGGCGTCACGGACGGCGAGCTGCTCGACGGCGTTCGCTACCGCGCGGGTGGGGCAAGGACGCACTCGCTGGTCATGCGGTCGAAGAGCGGGACGATCCGCAACATCCACAGCGAGCACCGGCTGACCAAGCTCCGGGCCTACAGCGCCATCGACTTCGAACGCCACTGATCCGGTTGAGTGCGACGTAATCCCCCTTCGGCAGGGCCCGGTTAGGGGGATTACGTCGCACTCAACAGGACGCCTACCCTCGTGGTGTGCCTGAGTTCGCGTTTTCCGAGCTGCTGCCGCTCGGTGAAGACCCCACTCCCTACCGCCTGCTGACGTCGGACGGCGTACGGGTCGTCGACGCGGCCGGGCGGCGCTTTCTCGAGGTCGAGGGCGAAGCCCTGCGGCTCCTGACCGAGACGGCGATGCACGACATCGCCCACCTCCTGCGGCCGGGGCACCTCGCGCAGCTCCGCCGCATTCTCGAGGACCCGGACGCGTCGCCCAACGACCGGTTCGTCGCTCTCGACCTGCTCAAGAACGCGAACATCGCCGCCGGCGGGGTGCTGCCGATGTGCCAGGACACCGGCACCGCCATCGTCGCCGGCAAGCGAGGCCGGCACGTCCTCACCGACGGCCGCGACGAGGAGCACATCAGCCGTGGCGTGTACGACGCCTACACGACGCTCAACCTGCGTTACTCGCAGATGGCGCCGTTGACGATGTGGGACGAGAAGAACACCGGCTCGAACCTGCCGGCCCAGATCGAGCTCTACGCCACCGATCCGCACGGGCACGCCGACGCCTACGAGTTCCTGTTCATGGCGAAGGGCGGCGGCAGCGCCAACAAGTCCTACCTCTATCAGGAGACCAAAGCGGTCCTGAACGAGAAGCGGATGCTCGAGTTCCTCGACGAGAAGATCCGCTCGCTCGGCACTGCGGCATGCCCGCCGTACCACCTGGCGATCGTCGTCGGCGGGACGTCCGCGGAGTTCGCGCTCAAGACGGCGAAGTATGCGAGCGCGCGCTATCTCGACTCGATCCCGACCAGCGGTGACCTGACGGGTCACGGCTTCCGCGACCTCGAGATGGAGAAGAAGGTCCTCGAGCTGACCCAGTCGTTCGGCATCGGCGCACAGTTCGGGGGCAAGTACTTCTGCCACGACGTGCGCGTCGTCCGGCTGCCGCGCCACGGCGCATCCTGCCCCGTCGCCATCGCGGTCTCCTGCAGTGCGGACCGGCAGGCGCTCGGCCGGATCACGGCCGAAGGCGTGTTCCTCGAAGCGCTGGAGACCGACCCGGCGAAGTACCTGCCTGACGTCACCGACGAGCACCTGTCCGATGACGTCGTACGGATCGACCTGACCAGGCCGATGGACGAGATCCGCGCGGAGCTGTCTCGCTATCCCGTCAAGACGCGGCTGTCCCTCACCGGACCGATGGTCGTCGCGCGTGACATCGCGCACGCGAAGATCAAGGAAAGGCTCGACGCGGGCGAGCCCATGCCGTCGTACCTGCGCGACATGGCTGTCTACTACGCCGGCCCGGCGAAGACGCCGGAGGGATACGCGAGCGGTTCGTTCGGTCCGACGACAGCCGGACGGATGGATGCCTACGTCGACCAGTTCCAGGCGGCCGGTGGCTCGATGGTGATGGTCGCGAAGGGAAACCGGTCGGCTGCGGTGACGAAGGCCTGCCAGCAGCACGGCGGCTTCTACCTCGGATCGATCGGCGGCCCCGCCGCGCGCCTGGCCCAGGACTGCATTCGCAAGGTCGAGGTCCTGGAGTACGCCGAGCTCGGCATGGAAGCCGTCTGGCGCATCGAGGTCGAGGACTTCCCTGCGTTCATCGTCGTCGACGACAAGGGAAACGACTTCTTCGCCGACACGCTCCGTCCCGTGGCGACCACGATCCCGGTCGGTCCCCCGGCCTAGCCTGGGGCCATGGCCGAAGACCAGTGGCGGGTTGAGCACGACTCGATGGGCGAGGTCCGGGTCCCGGCGGGCGCCCTGTGGAAGGCACAGACGCAGCGGGCCGTGGAGAACTTCCCCATCAGCGACGGAACGATCGACTCGGCGCTGATCAGCGCCCTGGGCAGCATCAAAGCGGTGGCGGCCGCCGTGAACAACACCTTCGGCGTGCTGCCGGCCGACGTCGCCGACGCCATCCATGACGCCGCGCTCGAGGTTGCCGACGGCAAGCACGATGACCAGTTCCCGATCGACGTGTTCCAGACCGGATCCGGCACCTCGAGCAACATGAACGCCAACGAGGTGATCGCGACGCTCGCGTCGCAACGCCTCGGCCGCGACGTCCACCCGAACGACCACGTCAACGCGTCACAGTCCTCGAACGACACGTTCCCGTCAGCCATCCACATCGCAGCCGCGATGGGCATCGTGCACGGGCTGATCCCCGCCCTCCGTCACCTCTCGGTCGCTCTGCAAGCGAAGGGCGAGCAGTTCGGCGAGGTCGTCAAGAGCGGCCGGACGCACCTGATGGACGCGACGCCCGTGACCCTCGGCCAGGAGTTCGCCGGCTACGCCGCGCAGGTGCGCTACGGGATCGAACGGCTGGAGGCGACGCTGCCGCGCGTCGCCGAACTGCCGCTGGGAGGCACGGCGGTCGGGACAGGCATCAACACGCCGGACGGGTTCGCATCGGCTGTCATCGCCCTGCTGAGCGAGCGCCTCGACCTGCCGCTGACCGAGGCCCGCGACCACTTCGAGGCGCAAGGCGCGCGGGATGCGCTCGTCGAGTGCTCCGGGCAGCTGCGAACCATCGCCGTCGGTCTGTACAAGATCGCCAACGACCTGCGCTGGATGTCGTCCGGTCCCCGGGCGGGGCTGAGCGAGATCCACCTCCCCGACCTTCAGCCGGGGTCGTCGATCATGCCGGGAAAGGTCAACCCGGTGATCGCCGAGGCCGTGTGCCAGGTCGTCGCGCAGGTGGTGGGCAACGATGCCGCCGTCGCGTTCGGCGGCGCGGCCGGCAACTTCGAGCTGAACGTGATGCTGCCTGTCATCGCGCGCAACCTGCTCGACTCGATCCGCCTGCTGGCAAACGTGTCGCGGTTGCTGGCCGACCGTTGCGTCGACGGCATCACCGCGGACGAGGCGCGCTGCCGGGAGTACGCCGAGTCGTCGCCGTCGATCGTGACTCCTCTGAACAAGTTCATCGGGTACGAGAACGCAGCGAAAGCGGCGAAGAAGGCGCTCGCCGACGGCATCACCATCCGTCAGGCCGTCATCGATCTCGGCTTCGTCGACGGCGAACGCCTGACCGAGCAGCAGCTCGACGAGACGCTCGACGTGTTGTCGATGGCCTACCCGCACGGGCGGTAGACGCGGCTCATAGCCACGGATCAGGACTGCGCGGTCGCTCGCAGCGGTATGACGTCCCGGCGCGGCAGATCGATTTGAACCAGCTCGAAGCCGTCGGCTTCCATGAGCTCACGCGCCTGCTCGATCCCGACGGCAGGGCTGAACAGGAATCCTTGGCCGAGCTCGCAGCCGGCTCGTCGGAGCGCGGTACACGCCGCGCGGTCCTCGATGCCCTCGGCGACGACCACTGCCTCGAAGGCGTTGGCCATCGCGATGATCGACTCGACCAGGGCGAGTGTGCGCTCGTCCGTCGCGACCGAGGACACGAAGGAACGGTCGATCTTCACGATGTCGATGCATTCGTAGCGATGGAGGTAGCCGATCGACGAGTAGCCGATCCCGAAGTCGTCGATCGCGATCCCGGCGCCGGCTTCGTGGAGCTGCCGCAGCGCGACATCCGCGATGTGGTCGTCGACGAGGGCACGTTCGGTCAACTCCAGCACCAGGTGAACGCGCGGGTCGGCGGCGAGCTGCGCCGCCTCGTCCAGGAACTGCTGCTCGTGCAGCTGCTCGGCGGCGACGTTCACCGCCATCGTGATCTGGCGTCCCGCGAGCTCGGCCAGCTCGACGCCCATCGCGTGCGCGGTGTGGAGCACCCAGCGGCCCAGCTGTTTCATCACACCGAGCTGCTCGGCGACCGGCAGGAACACGTCCGGGGGGACATTCCCCAGTGACGGGTGAGACCAGCGCAACAGGGCCTCGTAACCGTCGATGCGGCCGGAGTTCAGAGCGACGACGGGCTGCACGTGAAGGGACAGCGTCTCGTTCTGGAGGGCAACCCACAGCTCGTCCTCGAGCCGCATGCGTTGCTCGCTCGTCCGGCGCATCTCCGGGTCGAAGAACTCCACCCGGTTCTTTCCGAACGCCTTGGCGCGGTACATGGCCATGTCGGAGTTGCGAAGGAGCTCGTCCGAGCCGAGGTCCCCATGACTGATCGCGACACCGACGCTGACGCCGAGCTGAATGGACTGCTCCTGCACCTCGATCGGCGTCGCGAAGGCCTCGACGATGCGCCCACCGATCGTGATGGCCTCCTCTCCGTCGAGGAGGTCCTCCGCCAGGATGGCGAACTCGTCACCACCGAGCCGGGCCGCGGTGTCGGCCGAGCGCAGCAGGCTCTGCAAGCGCCGCCCGACCTCCCCGAGGACCTGGTCGCCGACGTCGTGACCGAACCGGTCATTGACGCCCTTGAAGCCGTCGAGGTCGCAGTAGAGGACGGCGACGGTCCCGTGACCGCGCCGGGACAGGGCCAGAGCATGCTCGAGCCGGTCGCCGAATCGCGCGCGGTTGGCGAGGCCCGTCAGCGGATCGAAACGGGCCATCCGGGTCATCTCAGCGACCAGCCGTTGCCGTTCGAGCGTCTCTCCGGCTACCGCAGCCAGAGCGTCAAGCGTGCGCCGCTCGACGTCGCGGAAACGGGTGTGGCTGCGACCCATCCCGACCACGACGAAGCGGCCGGCCCCGCCGCTCCCCGCGACGGGGGCACCGATCTCGCCGACCCCCGGTGGCGTCGTACGAAGCTCCACCGAACGCGTCGGCATCAGCTCCGTCAGCTGGTCGACGAGCAGGCTCGCCACGTCCATCGGGCCCTCGAGGTGCGCAGCCGCGCTGGCAATCGTGAACAATCCACCGCTGCGGCGCTCACTGTCCCGCGCGCGGGTGACAGCGCGCGCGGCGACGAGAATGGTCGCAATGGGGACGACGAGCAGGAGGAGGGCCCACGGCGTGTAGGCCCAGTAGACCAAGGCTGCGAGGTAGCCCAGCGTGTCGATACCGATGAAGACCACGAGCGGAAGCGCAGCCGTGCGCAGGGGTAGCGCTTCGCTGACCGATGTGC
This sequence comes from Mycobacteriales bacterium, assembly GCA_035695045.1. Lineage (GTDB taxonomy): Bacteria > Actinomycetota > Actinomycetes > JAFAQI01 > JAFAQI01 > DASSKP01. The sequence continues at coordinate 21,006 of DASSEX010000057.1, forward strand.
CTTCCAGCACCGCCAGCGACAACGCCGTGACCACGAGGTCGAGCACGAAGTAGGCCGCGCAGCCCATCGCGATCATCGCGAGTTCGGTCCAGCCGCCACGCGAGTGGCCGAACGCGACACACCAGGTCAGTACGACGCCGGACAGCGACGTGCAGCCGATGTTGAACAGCCGGACGTTCCAGTCCTTGCGCTGCACCAGCCCGTGCGCAAGAACCATCGCGAGCAACCAGAGGCAGGCGGCCAGCCCTCGGTCACAGACGAGGGCCAGGTAGACGAGAGCAGCAGCCTCGAACCCGATGACCACGTCGCCCGCCCGGCTGGGCAAGGAGAGCGGGAACTGCGCGAGCAGCACCACGCTGATCGGCACGATCACGTTCGCGATCGGGACACCGGTCGGGTGGGTGATCCAGGGCAGCGCGAACACGAAGCTGACGGCGGTGCCCGTGACGAACACCACGACGTCGAACATGCGTCCGCGATTGAGGCGTGTCACCTGCACCTCCGACCCTGTGATCGGCACAAGCGGAGCGACGGAACATGGCCCGTTGGGACCATGTGCGCCCTAGCCCGCGCCGATCACAGGGCGGCGGAGGGATCAGTAGTAGCCGTAGGCGTTCTCGTGAGAGAGCGCCCCGCACGGCGTGCCGTAGCTGGCGCGGATGTAGGCCAGACCCCAGGTGATCTGGGTGATCGGGTTGGTGCGCCAATCTGCGCCATATGTCGCCATCTTGTCCCCAGGCAGTGCCTGCGGGATGCCGTAGGCGCCGGAGCTCGCGTTCGAGGCGTAGACGTTCCAGCTGCTCTCGCGGGTCCAGAGCGCGTCGAGACAGGTCCACTGGCTCTCGCTGTAGCCCTGTCGGAGCAGCATGGCGTGAGCGATGCTGCGCGGATCGCCGGTCGTCAGAGGTGCGCGAGTCGTCCCCCGGGAGGCGGCTGTCGAAGTCGCGCGCGGCTTCGGCTTCGGCTTCGGCTGCGGCTTGTGCACGTGCCGCAGGTAGCTGACATCAGGCAGCGTCCACTGCATGATCGCCTGCTGCTGCGAGACGGACATCGGTTGTGCTTCGAAACGGTCCGGCTCCGCACCGCGTGCGATCGCCGGCCCAACCAGCGCCGCCGCCATGGCTCCCCCCACGACGACGACAGCGGACATCCCCCGGATCGTGGTCCGGTTCACAAAAAACGTGCCTTCCTAGCTCTCGGGCAGCCCTGGGACAGCGGCCCTCGGGGGTTCCCCCGCGCTCCCATCCCGTCGACCCCCGTCAACGGCAGCGCATGCGCCGGACTCCCGGCGCTCAAGGGGCAGGCGGCATCTGCTTGGCCGCTCTTCGGTGTTGTTCTTCCACAGTGCTAACTGAAGCAAGCACCTGACAAGCCGAAAGTGCCCAATCCGCCCGTGACTAACCTCACACCGGCCGGCTCAGCGGCTCACCACACGGCAGGTCTCTCAGCAGTCACAGCGCAGCGACGGCGTGGTCACTCTCAGTAGCCGTAGGGCCGGCCCGCGATGGACGTACGACGCCGCGCGGTGTCCAGGGCCGGTCGCGCTGCGAGTGCGACGAGCACGCCGGCCACGAACCCGAACACGTGCGCGAGGTAGGCGACTCCCGCGCCGCTCGCGACACCGGCACCACTGGAGTACAGCCACTGGAGGAGGAACCAGCCGCCGAGGACCAGCCATGCCGGCAACCGCAGGGGGATCAGGATGATGGCGATCGGAATCAAGCTGGTGACTCGAGCGCGTGGGAACAGCACGAGGTAGGCGCCGAGGACTCCGGCGATCGCCCCGGACGCGCCGACGAGGGTCGTTGTCGAGCTCGCGTTGCCGAAGGCGAAGCCGTACGCCGCGACGTAACCGCACCCCAGGTAGAAGACCAGGAACTTCAGCCGGCCGAAGAGGTCCTCCACGTTGTTGCCGAAGACCCACAGGAACAGCATGTTGCCCAGCAGGTGCAGCCAGCCGCCGTGCAGGAACATCGAGTAAAGAACCGACAGATACGGCTTCTTCTGCGTGTCGTGGATGACGGGGCATGCGAAGCGTCCGCCGGTGGTCTGCACCACATAGCGATGCGCCGGCAGCGGCTCGTTGGACGTCAGCTCTTTGGGGATCGCCGCCCACCTGTCGAAGTAGGCCTGTTGCGAGCAGACCTGCGGCACTGTCTGACTGCCGACACCGATCTGCGAGACCACCGGCTCACTGAGGAAGACGACGAAGTTCAGGACGATGAGCAGATAGGTGATGATCGGCGTCCGCCGGACCGGGTTGTCGTCATGGATCGGGATCACCACGCGAGCAGTCTGCCCGACCGGTTCGAGCGCACTCCCCCGTGGGCACAGAGCGGACATGGAGTCGATGCCCAGCCCGGCACGCGCAGAGCGCAATCAGCGTCGCAAGCTTGCGTTCGTCCCGATGTGGCCGCTCGTCGCGTCCCTCGTCGTCCTGGTCGGGGTCTACTTCCTGTTCCGCTGACTAAGGTCACGCCGTGCAGGTGCGCTCGCTCGGCTTCCGAACCGACCTCATGCTCCGCAGGCTGGCGGGTGCCGAAGTCGTCGACCGGGGCAGCCACGTCCTCGTTCGGACACCGGCCAATCCGACGTTCTACTGGGGCAACTTCCTGCTGATCGATCCCCCCGAAGACGGATCGGCGCGATGGCTCGACGAGTTTCAGCGCGAATTCCCTGCAGCGACGCATGTCGCGATCGGCGTCGACGGTGTCGACGGTGAGACCGGTGACGTCGCCGACCTGGTCGCTGCCGGCCTCGAGCTGGAGACGAGCGTCGTGCTCACCGCGGAGCGCCTGGACCCACCGGGGCGAGGGACGACAGTCGACGTCCGCCCACTCGTCTCCGACGAGGACTGGCGGCAGATGGTCGCCGTACGGCTGGACATCGACGAGGACAGACCACTCGGCCATCGTGAGTTCATCGAACGAAAGGCCGCGGAAGCCCGCCGGCTGGTCGACGAGGGGCACGGGCGGTACTTCGGTGCGTTCGTCGACGGCGGACTCCGAGCCTCACTCGGCATCGTCACGGACGGCAGTGGGCTCGCGCGCTATCAAAGCGTCGAAACGCACCCCGGCTACCGCCGCCGTGGCCTGGCCCGCGCCTTGCTCGTCGCCGCAGCCGAAGCCGCGTTCGCCGGGTTCGGTGCGAAGACTCTCGTCATCGTCGCCGATCCCGACTACGTCGCGATCGATCTCTATCGCGCACTGGGCTTCGCCGACGCCGAACGCCAGGTCCACCTTGTGCGTGAACCCCGGTGACCGTCAGATGCCGAGGTCCTCGAGCATCTCGGTCACAAGGGCGGCGATCGGTGAACGCTCCGATCGGGTCAGCGTGACGTGCGCGAACAAGGGATGACCCTTCAGCGCCTCGATCACCGCCGCCACTCCGTCGTGCCGCCCGACGCGCAGGTTGTCGCGCTGCGCGACGTCATGCGTGAGCACGACGCGTGAGTTCTGTCCGACTCGGGACAGCACCGTCAACAGCACGCCTCGCTCGAGCGACTGGGCCTCGTCGACGATGACGAACGCGTCGTGCAGGGAGCGGCCACGGATGTGCGTCAGCGGGAGCACCTCGAGCAGCTCGCGGTGCAGCACCTCGTCGATCACGTGCGGCGAGACCAACGCGCCGAGCGTGTCGTAGACGGCCTGACCCCAGGGCGACATCTTCTCGGCCTCGGTCCCGGGGAGATAGCCGAGGTCCTGGCCGCCGACGGCGTATAGCGGGCGGAAGACCATCACCTTCCGGTGCTGACGTCGCTCGAGGACAGCCTCGAGCCCCGCGCACAACGCGAGCGCGGACTTCCCCGTGCCGGCACGGCCACCGAGCGACACGATGCCGATGTCCGGGTCGAGCAGCAGGTCGAGCGCGATGCGCTGCTCAGCGCTTCGGCCGTGCACGCCGAACGCCTCGCGGTCGCCACGAACGAGGCGCACCTGCTTGTCGGGCGTCACCCGTCCGAGCGCGCTGCCCCGTTCGGACAACAGCACGAGCCCCGTGTGGCAGGGCAGGTCACGCGCGGCTTCGAGGTCGATCACCTCGTCGCCGTAGAGCGAGTCGAGATCGTCGGCGTCGATCTCCAACTCGGTGGTGCCGGTCCAGCCGGACTCCACCTGCTCGGCGAGGTATTCCTGTGCCTCGATGCCGATGCTTGCCGCCTTGATGCGCAGCGGCATGTCCTTGCTGACGAGCACGACGTCCGCACCTTCGGCGGACAGGTTGCGGGCGACGGCGAGCAGCCGACTGTCGTTGTCGCCGAGCCGGTAACCCTGCGGCAGGATCGTCGGGTCGGCATGGTTGAGCTCGACTCGGACGGTGCCACCCGCGGCGTTCACCGGCAGCGGCACGTCGAGACGTCCGTGCTCGATGCGCAGGTCGTCGAGAAGGTGCAGTGCCTGTCGCGCGAACCAGCCGAGCTCGGCGTGGTTGCGCTTGGCCTCCAGCTCCGTGATGACGACGATCGGCAGGACGACTTCGTGCTCGTCGAATCTCGCCATCGCGGCCGGGTCCGCGAGCAGGACGCTCGTGTCCAGGACGTAGGTGCGGTGACTGGACTTGCGTCGCGCTGCGGTCACTGGGCCTCCGAGGCGGAGTGGCCGTGGTCACGACCACTTCTGCCGAAGGTACGACCGGAAGGTCAACAGGCAGCGGCGACACGCGGCGGATGAACGGGTGATCCGTGACCATCCGGACGGGTGGACCCGGCCGTCACGCGGTCAGGGCAGCCATGCCTGGAGCGGGGCGGCGTACGGCGACTGGAACGGGATGAAGTCCGCATCCTGATCGCCCTGCTTCGGAGCCCAGATCACCTGCTCGTGCCCGGTCTTCGGATCCCACCAGAACAGCGACGGAGCCTGCGGCTTCTGAGGCTCCTCGCAACCGAGGACCGCCTCCACGGCCACCGTGCTGCCACGCACCGCCAGCGGCTTGGAGTTCTGGGTGACGTTCGGGATCTTCGTCTCATGGACGCGATAGTTGCGCCCGACGCGACCCACGAACTCGTACCCGCATGCGCCGAGGGAATCGGTGTAGAGCCCACCACCCGATGTGCGGAACACGTTGATGTCGACGTCGTCTGGCCCGTGTCGAGTGTCCGGCGACACCAGCGGCGCCGGGCTGCCCCCGTCGAGTGGCTGGAGATAGAGCCCCGTCGAGCACAACGCCAGGACATGCGTCACGTCCCACATCCGAACAGGGCTGCTGCACATCTGCGCCGGGCCGAGGGTGCGGACGACGGCGCCGGTGGCGTTGGACACCAACGAGAGCTGGCCCGCGATCGTGGTCACGACATGTGCGCCGTCCGGCGTGTAGACCAGGTGCTGCGCGTACATGTCCGGCACCACGTCGCGAGACAGCACCACCGGATCCGCGCCGTAGAGCGAACGGCGCTCTACGCGGTAATGCGTGTCGCTGCCGTCCTCCTGCTTCGAGACCACGGCCGTCAGGAGCCCGAGCCCGAGCGGCCGGGTGAAACCGACGACGCCCACGCCGTGCGGAAGGATCGGTCGCCACATGCGGCCGGTCCGCAGGTCGACGACCTCCGTCGCGGCGGGGAAGCGACGGGTGTCCGCCTGCAGCAACACGCGCTGCCCGTCGCCGGACCAGCCGACGACCTGCCAACTGTGTGACGACACGTCGAAGACGGGGAAGTGCCGGCCGTCCGGATCGACGAGCAGCAGGTGCCTCGCGGGCGAGTCCACGGACACGAGGAACCAGCCCGGTCCGACGCTCCACCAGGGCACCGAGGCCGCCGGCGTGAAGGTGTGCACGGATGGCGCGCGGAGCGGCGCGGACGCGGCCGCGGAGGGCGACGTCGACTCGCTCGCGGAGGGCGCGGCAGCAGTCCCCGCCGGGATCGGGGCGCCGGCCGTGCGCAACGACGTCCCGCTGCACGCACTCGTCATGACGAGCACGGCAGCGACAGCAGCGAGTCGCCGCATCGTGAACACCCCCCGGAACGCCATGGTCGCAGAGAGTGACGGATCGGGCGAGGGAGGTTCGCGAGGCGTCGCGACGGCGTTCAGCCCGTGAGGAGGCGCGGTCGCAGCACGGTCTCTGTCACGCCGCCGGCGCCATCGGCCTCGACCTTGTACGCCGCCGCGTCCGGCCGATCGCTCACGACGTCGACGAGCTCGGTCCCGCGGTAGACGAGACCGACGCCGTCGTCTGTGGCATGAGCGGTGGGGAGCGCGCCGCTCGCGACCAAGCTCTGCAACAGCGGCCTGCGCTGGTCCTCGGCGTCGTAGTGCACGCCGTTCGCGAACGGCAGCAAGCCCAGTCCGTTGTCGACGAGCCGCAGCTCGGGACCGAACGAGTCCGTGGTGCCGCCGACATGCCAGCAGATCGAACCAGCCGAGACGCCGGCCAGCACGATCCCGCGCTCCCACGCTTCGCGGAAAACAACATCCAGGCCATGCACGCGCCACAGGGCGAGCAGGTTGGCGACCGAGCCTCCCCCGACCCAGATCACGTCCTGCGCGAGCAGATGTGCGCGCGGGTCCTCCGCGCTCGGCATGGGATAGAGCGCGAGATGGCTGGCGACCGCGTCGGTGCTGCCCGCGAACGCGTTGTAGAACGCCGCGACGTACAGCGGCGAGTCACCTTGGGCGGTGGCCAGGTAACAGATCCGCGGACGTTCGACGCCGCTCAGATGCAGGGCGTAGTCGATCAACGGGCCGCGGCGCCACGCGATCGGGCCTCGTCCGGACGACGAGAACCCGCCCGAGGTGGCGAAGATCGTCGGCTCGGCCGGCACGGCGGGGGTCAGCTGCCGAAACGCCGGTGGCGCTGCGCGTAGCTCCGCAAGGCGCGAAGGAAGTCGACGCGACGGAAGTCCGGCCAGAGCGCGTCGCAGAAGTAGAACTCCGAGTGCGCGCTCTGCCACAGCAGGAAGCCACCGAGGCGCTGCTCTCCCGATGTTCGGATGACGAGGTCGGGATCCGGCTGGCCGCGCGTGTAGAGGTGCTCCGCGATGTGCTCGACGTCGAGCAGCGACGCGACTTCCTCGAGGGAAGCACCCTTGGCGGCATGCTCATGCAGCAGGCCGCGCACGGCGTCGGCGATCTCGCGGCGTCCGCCGTAGCCGACGGCGACGTTGACCACGATCCCCGTCTTGTCGCGGCTGACCTCCTCGGCCTCCTTGAGCACGCGCACCGTGGTGTCCGGTAGCAGGTCGAGAGCCCCGACCGGATGCACTCGCCATGGCCGGCCGGGTGCGGCGAGGTCCCGGACGGTGTCCTCGATGATGGCGAGCAACGGGACGAGCTCGTCGGACGAGCGGCTGAGGTTGTCGCTCGACAACAGCCACAGCGTGACGACCTCGACGCCCGCCTCGTCACACCATCCGAGCAGGTCTGCGATGTGGTCGGCACCGGCCTGATGCCCGTGGCTGACGTGCTTCGCTCCGGCGGCCCGGGCCCACCGGCGGTTGCCGTCGAGGATGACGCCGACATGACGCGGCAGCGGCGTACCGGTCAGCGCACGGCTGAGCCGGCGTTCGTAGACGCCGTACGCGAGGTCCCGAAGTCCCACCGACCGCCTCCTCACCGCCAGCGTACGGGAGAGCTTGTGGCGATCTTCCGCTTCGCCGAACCGGCGCGCGACTCCGGGCGTCCCATGAGAGGCCGGCACGAGCCGGCGGTGGGACAGGAGACCCGGATGAACGCATGGTCGCAGCGGTGGGCAGGCCGGCTGGCGGCAGGAGCCGCCATCCTCGTCGCCGGGGTCGTCGTCGGCGTCGTACGACCGGGTGGCACGTCTGTCCATGCAGCGACCGGTGGCGGCGACACCGTGACGGTCACCGGGATCGGCACCGCAGACGCCGCACCGGACACGCTGACCGTCGACTTCACCGTGCACGTCACCCGCCCGGGCGTGCAGGAAGCGCTCGACGCGCAGGCGTCGGCGGTGCGTCACGTGCTCGATGCGCTGAAGGCGGCTGGCATCCCCCGCGATCGGACGCAGACGACCGATCTCTCGCTGGACCGTCACTACGACGACCACGGAGTCGTCGCCGGGTACGACGCCAACGAGACGGTGCGCGCGAAGGTGCAGCCATTGACGCACGCCGGCGCGGTGATCAGCCGGGCAGCGACAAGCGCCGGCAATGCGGTGGAGGTGGGCGACATCGCGTTCGACCTCACCAATGACGCAGCGGTGGTGACCTCGGCCCGGGTCAACGCCTTTGACGACGCCAGGTCGACAGCGCGGCAGTACGCCGCCCTTTCCGGCCGAAGCCTCGGCCGCGTGGAGAAGGTGACCGAGGTCGTCGACGCAACACCGCAACCGATTACCTACGACCAGCGAGCTGGGCTGCTCGACGCCGCAGGGAGCGGCGCGAAGTCCGCGGTGCCGTTGCGGTCCGGGCAACAGACACTGACGGTCCGCGTCAACGTGACGTGGTCGCTCGTCTGACGGGTCAGAACCGCTCGCGCGACAGCGCGGGGTCAGCGAGCGGCGATGCGGCCCCGACTTCATCCAGCGCGGCTGCGTGCGCGCGGAGATCCGCGCGCGGGATGAAGACGGCGGCGATCGCGGCGCAGGCCGCGACGCCCGACGAGACGGCGAATGCGTCGGTGAAGCCGCCTTGCGTCGCCACCCTGGCGACCGCGCTGGCCGCCAGCACCGTCGCGGAGACCTGCGAACCGACGGAGGACCCGACCGAGCGAACGAGAGCGTTGAAGCCGGTCGCCTCGCCGGTCTGGTGCGCCGGCACAGCCTCGAGGATCAGGTTGGGCATAGCAGCGAACGCCAGGCCGATGCCCGCCGACATCAGGAAGGTGAAGAGAAGGACGACGAGCTGGGTGTCGTGCCACGCCGCCAGCAGGGCCAGGCCGGCAGAAGTCATCACGGACCCGATCGTGAGCGGCACCTTGTTGCCCAGCCGGGCGCCGATGACGCCGGAGAGCGGGCCGAAAGCCAGCATGCCCAACGATCCCGGCAGGAGCAGCAGGCCGGCGCGGGTCGCGTCCACGCCGAAGCCGTAACCGGTCGACTTCGGCGCCTGAGCCAGCATCGGGATGAGGATGAACGAACCGAACATGCCGAAGCCGACGAGCAGCGTGGTGATGTTGGTCATCAGCACGGGCGCACGGCGCAAGGCGGAGATGTCGGCGAGCGGCTCCTGCGTGCGCCGCTCGAGGAGCACCCACAGCGTCAGCACGACGACGCCCGCGACGATCAGCCCGATGGTCCGCCCGCTTCCCCACCCGACGGTCGCGGCATCCGACACGGCGAGCAGCGGAAGCGTCAGGCCGACGGCGAGCACGATCGCTCCCCGAAGGTCGACCCGCGCAGGAGTGCGCACCGGGGACTCCGGAACGTAGAGCCACGTCGCCACCGCGGCGACCGTCGCCATCAGCGCGCCGACCCAGAAGATCCAGTGGTACGACGCGTAGTCGACCAGCAGGCCACCGAGAATCAGGCCGGCGCCACCACCGATGCCGGCCAGTGCGGACATCAGGCCGATGCCGCGCGCGACCCTGTCACGAGGAAACTCGTCGCGGATGATGGCGAAGCACAGCGGAAAGATGCCGCCACCGACACCCTGCACCACGCGACCGGCGACGACCAGCCAGAGCTGGCCCGCGAGGGCGGCGACGATCGAGCCGAGCCCGAACGCGATGAGCGCCACGACCAGCATCCGGCGCTTGCCGTAGATGTCGCCGAGCCTGCCCAGGACTGGCGTCGCCACCGCCGCCGCGATGAGGTAACCGGTGAGTGTCCAGGTCACTCCGCTCGCGTCGGTGTGCAGACCCCGCATCAGGTCGGGAATCGCCGGCACGACCGTCGTCTGCGCAAGTGCGTAGCTCAGCGCGGAGATGCTCAGGATGAGCAGCGTCCACGTCGGACTGCGACGTTCGGCCTCCGAGCGGGTCATGGCTCCTCCGGCAGTGCACGGACGCCGCGAAGGCGTCGTCGGCCGTCAGGCCAGACGCTGGCGGAGGTTCTCGAGCTCGTCCCAGAGCGCCTTCGGCAGGTGGTCGCCGAAGCGCTCGTAGTGCGGCGTGATGCCCTCGGCCTCCTCGCGCCAGGCCTCGTTGTCGACGGTGAGCAGCGTCTCGAGCTGCTCGTCGCTGAGATCGAGACCGGACACGTCGAGAGCGTCTTTGGTCGGAACGTTGCCGATCGGAGTCTCGGTGGCGTCAGCCTTGCCCTCGAGCCGCTCGACGATCCACTTGAGCACCCGGCTGTTGTCGCCGAAGCCCGGCCACACGAACTTGCCGTTGCTGTCCTTGCGGAACCAGTTGACGTAGTAGATGCGCGGCAGCTTGCTGGCGTCGGCCTGCGCACCCGTGGCCAGCCAGTGGGCGAAGTAGTCGCCCATGTTGTAGCCACAGAACGGCAGCATCGCGAACGGGTCGCGACGCAGTTCGCCCACCTTGTTCTCGGCGGCCGCGGTGCCCTCGGACGCGACGTTGGATGCGAGGAAGACGCCCTGCTGCCAGTCGAACGACTCGGTGACGAGCGGAACGTTGGTGGCGCGACGGCCGCCGAAGAGGATCGCGTCGATCGGCACGCCCTGCGGGTCTTCCCACTCGGCGGCGATCGTCGGGCACTGCGAAGCCGGCGCCGTGAAGCGGGCGTTGGGGTGGGCGGCCGGCTCCTTGCTGTCCGGCGTCCAGTCGCGGCCCTTCCAGTCCGTGAGATGGGCCGGCGGCGTGTCCGTCTGACCCTCCCACCAGACGTCACCGTCGTCGGTCAGCGCGACGTTGGTGAAGATGCAGTTGGCGTGCAGCGTGTCGATGGCGCTCTTGTTGGTCGACTCGCCGGTGCCCGGTGCGACACCGAAGAACCCGGCCTCGGGATTGATCGCGTAGAGCCGGCCGTCGTCGCCGAAGCGCATCCAGCAGATGTCGTCGCCGACCGTCTCGGCCTTCCAGCCGGGGATCGTCGGCTGCAACATCGCCAGGTTGGTCTTGCCGCACGCCGAGGGGAACGCAGCCGTGATGTAGCGCACGTCGCCCTCCGGCGACGTGAGCTTGAGGATGAGCATGTGCTCGGCGAACCAGCCCTCGTCGCGCGCCATGACCGAGGCGATGCGAAGCGCGTAGCACTTCTTGCCGAGCAGGGCGTTGCCGCCGTAGCCGGAACCGTAGGACCAGATCTCCCGGCTCTCCGGGAAGTGCACGATGTACTTCGTCTCGTTGCACGGCCAGGCGACATCCTGCTGGCCCGGCTCGAGCGGAGCCCCGACGGTGTGGACCGCAGGAACGAAAAAGCCGTCCTCGCCGAGCTCGTCGAGGGCGGCCTTACCCATCCGGGTCATGATCTTCATGGAGATCGCGACGTACGGCGAATCGGTGATCTCGACGCCGAGGGCGGAGATCTTCGACCCGAGCGGCCCCATGCAGAAGGGCACGACGTACATCGTGCGACCACGCATGCAGCCGTCGAAAAGCGGCCGCAGCGTCTCGCGCATCTCGCCTGGCGCGACCCAGTTGTTGGTCGGGCCGGCATCGTCCTGCTTCTCGCTGCAGATGAAGGTGCGGCTCTCGACGCGGGCGACGTCGGCGGGGTCGCTCTTCGCATAGAACGAGTTCGGCCGCTTCTTCGGATTGAGCTTGATGAGAGTGCCTGCGTCGACCAGCTGAGTGGTCAGTCGATCCCACTCTTCTTCCGACCCGTCACACCACTCGACCCGCTCGGGTTTGGTGAGTTGCGCGATCTCCCTGACCCACGCCACCAGCTTGGTGTGCTTGGTGGGCGCGTCGCCGAGCCCGGGGATGGTCGCGGCACTCGTCATGGAGAACTCCACTCGCAAAGGTCGTGCGGCTGGGCGAGAAAGGGATTGTGAAAACTATAACAAGCACAACAATTCCCACTGCTCCGGCCCAGGTAACCGCACGATCTTGCGTCAGGCCGCAGGTCCTTGCTCCCGGACCCGCTGCACCTCCTCCATCGCCGATCGCAGCTGCGCCAACCAGTCATCACTGTGCTGCCCGACGAGTCGCACGCACCAGGCGAGGGCATGCGACCTCGACCGTGCGACGCCGGCGTCGACGAGGGTGTCGAGCACCTGCCGTTCCGGCTGCCGCAGCCGGGTCATCACCGGCACGGACAGGGTCGTGAACAGCTCGCGCGTCTCGCCGCACACCGCGCCCCAGGAGACCTTCCGGTCGAACCGCTGCTCGGTCTCCCGAGCAATACGCATCCGCCGTTCGCGGGTGTCCTCGCGGAACCGCGCGATGCGGCCCGACTCGACGTCGGTGTCGCTTCCTTCGGGCCGGGTCAGGCGCCCGACGACGAGGACCTCGTCGCGGTCGGTCGTGATCTCCGGCTCTGCCTCGAACCAGTCGTCGGGCAGCCGCCCGGCGAGCCAACCGTTGATGTTCTCTGCACTCATGATTACATGATTACGTTGTTACATCAGCGGGGCAAGACCTGTTCGCCGTCAGCGGACGACCACCCCGAGCCGGTCTGCAACGGTCGCCGGATCGCGCGTCGGGGCGTCGCAGACGAACCCTCGGCAGATGTAGGCCGCACCCGCCGGCCGGTCGTCCAGAAGCGGCGACGATCCTCCGGTCACGACCACGGCTCCGGGTGAGGTCGTCAGGCGCGCGAGCCGCGCAAGCTCCGGTGATTCGACGACTGCCACTTCGAGCGGGCCGGCGGCCAGCGCCTCTGCTGCCGCGGCCGCCCAGCCGGCATATCGGGGGAAGCGGACGACGAGCGGGGCGACGTTGCCGAGTGCTCGCTCGGCGGCGTCCCGTGCGTCGACGTCGCTGGTCAATGCGGCGTAGGTGACGAGCGCACCGGCGACCGCAGCGAGTCCCGACGGTGTCGCGTTGTCGGTCGGATCCTGCGGTCGCCGGACCAACCGCTCCGCGTCGTCCGCGGTGTCGAAGAAGCCGCCGCGACCGTCGGCAAAGTGCTTTCGCGCGGCGTCCAGCAACACCGACGCCGTGTCGAGCCAGCGTGCATCACCGGTGACTTGATGCAGCACGAGCAGCCCTTCGGCGACGTCGCCGTAGTCCTCGAGCACACCGACCGGCGCCCCGACCTTGCCCTCGCGGGACACGCGACGCAACCGCCCATCAACGAGATGTACGTCGACAAGCAGCTGCGCGCACCGCGTGGCTGCGGCGACGAGGTCCTCGCGATCGAAGAGCACCCCGCACTCGGCCAGCGCTGCGATCGCGAGGCCGTTCCACGCCGCCACGACCTTGTCGTCACGGGCGGGCGCGATGCGCGATCGTCGTACGTCCAAGAGCCGTCGCCGCTCGCTTTGCCATTGCGCGACATCGGGTGGGTCGACCGGGAGCTGCAGCACAGATCGGCCGTGTTCGAACGTGCCTTCCTCGGTGACACCGAACATCTGCGCGGCGTCGGCACCGATCTCGGCCGGCGTCCATACGTAGTACTTGCCTTCCTCGCCCTCGCTGTCGGCATCGAGTGCGGAGGCAAAGCCACCTTCCAGGGTGAGCAGTTCGGCGAGCATCCAGTCGCAGGTTTCCAAGGCGATCCGCTGCGCCAACGGTGACCCTGATGCATGCCACCAGTGCGCGTAGACGCGAGCGAGCAACGCGTTGTCGTAGAGCATCTTCTCGAAGTGCGGCACGACCCAGCGGTTGTCCGTGCTGTAGCGAGCGAAGCCGCCCGCAAGCTGGTCGTAGATGCCGCCGCGCGCCATGCGTTCGCAGGTCGTCGCCACGATCTCCAGCGCGGGTGCGTTGCCGCTGCGAGCGGTGTGCCGCAACAGGAACTCGAGCACCATCGAGGGTGGGAACTTCGGGGCTCCGCCGAAACCGCCGTACGCATCGTCGTGCTCCTGGGCGAGTCGCGCAGCGCCCGCGTCGAGCTGCTCGGTGGTGATGCCGACGGCATCGTGGGCGCTGGTCTGTGCCTGCTCCGCCAGCTGTCGCACCACGTCTGCGCCGGCGGCTTCGATCTCCTCCCGCCGTTCGACCCAGGCTTGGGTGACCGACTGGCAGACGGCGCGAAACGACGGCATGCCCGGACGGTCAGTCGGCGGGAAGTAGGTGCCGCAGAAGAACGGCTCGCCGGCCGGCGTCAGGAAGCACGTCATCGGCCAGCCACCGTGACCGGTCATCGCCTGCGTCGCTTCCATATAGACCGCGTCGACGTCGGGACGTTCCTCGCGATCGACCTTGATCGGCACGAAGTGCTTGTTGACGTAGGCAGCGGCGGCGGGATCC
>DASSEX010000058.1:0-55650 GCA_035695045.1 Mycobacteriales bacterium
CCTCGCGTGGCTGACGACTGCCCCCATCCGCAAGGCCCCCGTCGAGTAACGGCTCTGTTGGCGCACTGCTGTGCTCGGGCGCCGAAAGCTGAATCTGCGGTTGCGACGATGAGGGGCGATAGAGGTGTCGGAGAACGGCACCTCTTCACCGAGCGAACGTGATCAACTTCTCCGGTTCCTGAGCGTGCACCGCTGCGTGAACAGCGCTAAACGATCACGTTCGCTCACACAACGGGTGGTGGAGAACGCCGGATCTCCTGCGCCGGCCCGAGTTTTCGGATCCACCTTGTCAGTGCCTCTCGGATCCACCTTGTCAGTGCCCTTTATCCGTGGGCCTGCAACGGTGGTGGCTCGTCGACGAGGGGTTGGGCTGCCGGGGGTTCCGCGCCGTCGGGTTCCGCGAGATGCAGTCCGTAGTCATGCGGCGTGACGGTGCGTGACTGGCCCAACACGCTGGTCCATTTGACGGCACCTCTGTCATCGACGGTGACGGACAGTTGCTGGCGGGTGTGGCCGTTGTGCCAGGTTCGGTCGTTGGGCAGCAGGTTGCCGATCGCGGTGGGGCCGTCCGGGTAGGGCACGGCGTGGTCGGTGTCGGTGCGGCCGGCGAGGACTTGGCTGCCAGGTCCGACGCTGTAGACGTATTGCGCGCGGACCTGCGCGATCTGTTCGGGGGTGGGTCGGTAGCCGGTGACCGCGCGGTGGACGAGCCGACCGTTGCCTTCGTCGATGACCCACAGCTTGAGCCGGGCGCGTTCCTCGTCGATCATCCGCGCGATCACGTCGCGGGGGACGATGCCCAGCCCGGGTACTTCCGCCGGCAGCTCGCGCCGTCCCAGCGCGGTGTCGACGCCGACGACGATGCCGATCTCGATGGGCAGCCCACCCGAGCGAGGCGGCAGCCCGCCCCTGAATCCGCGCAGGTAGTCGCCGCAGATCCGCGCGAGCCCTTCCGAACGCAGGACGCCGATGCGGCGTGTGTCTCCGGCCGCCTTGCAGGTCGCGGCGTAGGCGTCGGCCGCGTTCTTGACGATGAGCGCTTCCTCGACCGGGCCGTCGAGCGCCGTGGTGGCCGTCCCGTCCTCGCCGGGGATGAACACGACGTCGGCGTGTTCCCGTGCGGCGCGAGAGCGGTCTTCTGCCCCGGCCGGGTCGAGTCGCATCAGCGCCTGCCGGGCGGCACGCGCCAACTCGCGCGCCGTCTTCGCCAACGCACCCTGAGCGGTCAACACCTTGTCCTCGACCGCTGCGGCGAGCTCGGCGTCCTCGACACCGGCCGTTGCCTCCACGATCGCGTCGACCTGCTTCTCCGAGAGCGCACCGGCGCGGAACAACCGCCGGGTGGTGGGGAGCAACCGCAACAGCCGGCGGGCGTGATGAATCCGTCGTTGGGCGGCACCGACCGGCTCACGCAACGCCAATGCGACTTCCTTGTCGGCGCCGAAGCCACCCGGGCGCGCCGCCAGCTCCGCCACCCCGTCGCAGACCCGCGCTGCCGCCCACGCCTGCATCCGCTCGCACACCCGCAGATACGCCGGCAGGTCCCACTCCGACAACGACGGCGGGTCGATCCCGTCAATCACAGCAGCCAGCCACGGGCCGGCCGGCACGTCCTCGACCGCCTCCAACCGAACCCCGGCACCGGTCATCACCGCCGGGATCAGGCCATCGATGAACAACTCATCCGGACACTCGACCATCAAGAACATGCACCGGACGCTAACCCCCACCTCCGACAGTTTTCCTTGCACAGCAACAGATTTGCCGGCACAGCCTGACCAGGCGTTGAACAGCTTCGACTTAGCCTCGACCACGCAGGGGATGTCACATGGAGAGAAGGCCGACGTCGACCAAGGCGGCGCGGGCACCATCGACGCCGCGCACTCGCTGTGCCCGCATGCCGACGGACAACGCCGCGTCGACGTTCAGCTGGTTGTCGTCGAGAAAGAGCGTCCGCGACGCCGGCACGGCGAGCTCGCGAACCACGATCTCGAAGGCCTCCGGGTCCGGCTTCACCGCGCCGATCTCGAACGACACGAACGCCCGGTCGAACTCCTTCAGCAGTGGCCACCGCTCCACACCGGCCTCCCAGTGCAGCCGGTTGCTGTTGCTGAAGCACGCGACCCGGGCGTGCTGCGCCGTCTCCCGCACGAGCTCGACGGCGCCGTCGTACGCACCGACCAGCCAGCCGGGGAACATCTCGAGCAGCTCGTCCGGTGTGATCGGGAGCTGCCAGTCGACGACCAGCGCCGCCGCGAACTCCTCGTCGCTGCCGAGGCCGCTCTCGAAGCGCCGGACAGGCTCCGACGTGAGCCACCGACGCCACAGCTCCTCGTCAGACTCGATGCCCGACATCTGCCGCAACGGGCCGAGCCCGCCGAAGTCGGCCAGCACCCCGCCGAGGTCGAAGACCACGACCGAAGGCAGCTCGAGGTCGGCCGAGGTCATGTCCCGAATCTAGGCGGCGAGCCGGTGAGCGGCCGTCACTCCTCGGCCGCCTTCGACACCGTCTGCACCGCTTCGACCAGCCCCGCACGGACGTCCCGCCACGGCCGACCGAGCGCCGCAAGAGCCGCCGAGTCATCGACGCGCTGTCCCTGCGTCAGCAGCCAGGCCGCCTCGTAGCTGAACGACGGTGGCAGCGGCAGCACCCGCGCGGCCGCGTCGAATGCCCGTCCCATCCCGCGAAAGGTGCGCGGCCCGACCCGTACCCGCCGGAACGTGCGGCCGGTCGCGCCCTCGAGGACGTCGAGGACCTCGTCGAAGGTGAGCACCTGGCCGCCGCACGGAAGCCGTCGCGGCCCGCCGCCGGGGCTCATCACCGCCGCGAACAGTTCGGCGATGTCGCGCACGTCGACCATCGGCATGATGCCGCGGACGGTGACCGTCGTGCGGTGTCGCAGCAACGGCGCCCATCCCTCGGCCGCGATGCCGGGCCGGTCGCCGAGCGCGGGACCGACGATGCCGGGCGGGTAGACGACGACGACAGGCGCCCCCTGCTCCTGCAGACCGCGGAGGAAGCGGTCCGCCGCAGCCTTGGTCCGGCCATAGGCGCTGCGGCCCGCGGCCGTCGGCGTGTCCGGCCCGATCACCCCGGTCGCCGACGGGAACAGCGCGACGTAGCTCGAGACCTGGACGATCGGGTCCACGCCGCGATCCACCGCGGCCGCCACCAGCGCCCGCGTCGCCTCGACGTTGACGCGCCACATGTCGGCCTCGCGGCGGTCGTCGACCGCGACGATTCCCGCCATGTGCAGCAGACCATCGGCGCCATCGAGCAGCTCGGCGATCGCTGTCGGGTCCGCGACGTCCCCCTCGACGACCTCGAGACCCGACGCGTCGACGCCGTACGACGACAGCGGCCGGGTCGCCTCCGACGGATGCAGCAGCAGCCGCACCTGATGGCCGTCGCGACGCAGTGCCGCGACCGACTGCGCGCCGACGTAGCCGGTGCCACCGGTGACGGCGACCTGCACGTCAGGCCGAGCGGGTTTCGGGGAGCCGCACGAGCGGGATCCGCCGCCCGCCGGCCTTGCGCACGTAGTCGTCGTACCAGGGGCGGTCCGCGACGAGGCCGGCCCACGTCGACGTGTAGTCGTCGCCGTCGAGGATCTGCTGGTCGGACCAGAACAGCCCGCGCTGCACCCGCACGAGCACCTCGGGATTTGCCGTGCGGTCGGACAGGTTGAGGAACCATGCCGGGTCGGTCGGCGCTCCGCCGAACGACGCCACCACGACGCGCTCGCCAGCCGCATCGCGCCAGAACGGCAGCGCGACCTTGTGCTCGTTGCCGCTTCGCCGACCGATGGTCCGGAGCAGCAGATGCTCCATGCCGACCCAGATCCAGGTGTCGTCGGCGTCGGAGGTCTCCATCAACGCCACGTGCTTTCCACTGATCTTCACGATCTGCTCGGGCGTCGGCGTCTGGAACTCCGCCGTGACCCCCTGCCCTGCCGGTTGTGACGTCACAGCAGGCACCGTACTCTCAGACCTGACGACCCGTCAGAAACCGGCCCGGAGGCTCGCTCGTGCGCACGCCTGTTTGCGACAAGTTCGGTATCGAGTTCCCCATCTTCGCCTTCTCGCACTGTCGCGACGTCGTTGCCGCGGTCAGCCGCGCCGGCGGCCTCGGCGTGCTCGGCGCACTCGCCTTCACCCCGGAGGAGCTCGAGATCGAGCTCGCGTGGATCGACGACCACTGCGACGGCAAGCCGTACGGCGTCGACCTGGTGATGCCGGCCAACTACATCGGCAAGGGCGGCGTCCAGCCGAGTGCGGACGAGCTGCGCGCGATGATCCCGCAGGAGCACTGGGACTACACCGAGAAGATCCTCAGCGAGTACGGCATCCCGCCGCTGCCCGAAGGCTTCGACGAGCGTGCGCGGGCCGCGGGCCTCGGCGTCGACGACCAGGCAACCCGTGCTGTCGAGGTCGCGCTCAAGCACGAGCACGTGCGCCTACTGGTCAACGCGCTCGGCCCGCCGCCCAAGGAGGTCGTCGACAAGGCGCACGAGCACGACGTGCTCGTCGCGGCGCTCGTCGGCAGCAAGCGGCACGCCGAGAAGCAGGTCGAGATCGGCGTCGACGTCATCGTCGCGCAGGGCACGGAGGCCGGCGGCCACACCGGTGACATCGCGACGATGGTGCTCGTCCCGGAGGTCGTCGACGCGGTCGGCAAGGACGTGCCCGTGCTCGCCGCGGGCGGCATCGGCACCGGCCGGCAGATGGCCGCAGCGCTCGCGCTCGGCGCGCAGGGCGCCTGGACCGGCTCGATCTGGCTGACTGTCGCCGAGGCCGACACTCCGGCCGAGGCGCAGCAGAACATCCTCGCCGCCGACTCGCGGGCCACCGTCCGGTCGCGGGCGATGACCGGCAAGCCGGCTCGTCAGCTGCGCACCGCCTGGACCGAGGCATGGGAGGCGGAGGGCGCGCCGAAGACGCTGCCGATGCCGCTCCAGGGCATCTTGTACGGCGAGATGGCCCGCCGGGTCTCCCGGGCACACAACAAGGAGCTGGCCGGCTTCCCCGTCGGCCAGATCGTCGGCCGCATGGACCGCATCCGTCCGACACAGGAGGTCGTGCTCGAGCTCGTCGAGGAGTGCATCGCGACCGTCGAGCGCATGTGCGGGCTGATCGACACCGAGAGCTGACGCGCGCCGTGGGCGTCAACCAGCGCGGTCAGATCGTCCTCACCGACGACGAGCTCCAGCAGCTGCTCGCCGGCAGCAGGACGATGACGATGGCGACCATCGGCGCCGACGGTCAGCCGCACCTCGTCGCGATGTGGTTCGCGCTGATCGACGGCGACGTCTGCTTCGAGACCAAGGCGAAGAGCCAGAAGGCGGTCAACCTCCGGCGCGATCCGCGGATCACCTGCCTTGTCGAGGACGGGACGACGTACGAGGACCTGCGCGGGGCCGCCATCGAAGGCACCGCCGAGGTCACTGACGACCCCGACCTGCTGTGGCGGATCGGCGTCAACATCTGGGAGCGCTACTACGGCCCCTACACCGACGACCTCAAGCCGATGGTCGAGGCCATGCTCAACAAGCGGGTCGCCGTCCGCGTGAAGACCGAGCGGATCCGGTCGTGGGACCACCGGAAGCTCGGCCTCGGCTCGACCGGCGACCCCGCCGGCAGCACCGTCGGTGTCCCGGGACGCCGACCGCGATGACCGCGAGCTCAGCCTGCGGCGGCGACGGTGGACGGGACCAGCCCACGCGCCAGCAGCGTCAGCAGGTGGTCGAAGCTCTCGTCGACGTTCTCCGGGCCGAGCGAGTAGCGCGACTCCAGCGCGACGAAGCCGTGGATCGCCGCCCGCACCGCGCGGCCGAGATGCACCGCCTCCGCTCCGGTGAGCCCGAACGAGCGGATCACGGCCTCGAACGCGGAGTTCGCCCGGCGACCGACCTCGAGCGCCGCCTCGTCGAGGGGCTGCGGCGGCGACAGCGTCAGCTGGTAACGGCCGGGCCGGGCCTGCGCGTAGTCGCGGAACGCCGTCGCGAACGCCGCGAGCGCCTCGTGGCCGCTGCGCCCCATCACCGACTCCCGCAACCGCTCGCCGAGGTCGTTGACGGTCCACATCCACAGCTCGCGCCGCAACCCGGTCTGCCCGGGCACGTGTGCGTAGAGCGAGGGCACGCGGATGCCCAGCGATGCGGCCAGCCGCGCCATCGTCAAGGCGTCGACCCCGTCGCGGTCGACGATGTCGATGGCCGCCTGCACCACTGCTGCCCGGTCGAGTCCCACGCGCGACGCCATCGCCGCGAAGAGTAAGCCCTCATGTCTAGGTTCGCTAGGGACGTCCCTTGTGCGCGAAGGCGACCACTCTTAACGTTCTCGCTACACCCCCGTCACCTGCGCGGCGAGTCGTTCATGTCGCCGTTTCCCAGCGGAGGATCCTGATGCGCAACGCCCGGACCGTCGTGCTCGTGCTGCTCTTCGGGCTGATCGCGAGCGCCTGCGGCGCGCGGTTGCCCTCGAGCGAGCGCCGCCAGGCCGCTGCCGCGATCCTGAACGGCGGAGGAGGGTCCGGCGTCACGACGACGACGAACAACGGACTCCCGGCCGGCACCCCTGGCGGCGTGGCCGCCAGCAACGCTCCCGGCGCCGTCGTCGGCGGGACCCAGGGCACGCAGGGCACCCAGGGAACGCAGGGCACGCAGGGCACGAAGACCGGCGGCAGCACGACCGGCGGGTCGAGCGGGTGCAAGGCCACCTCGACCGATGTCGGCCTGACGTCGACCCAGGTCAACATCGGCAACGTCTCGAGCACGAGTGGCCCCGTCAGCGGACTGTTCGAGGGCGCCGTCCAGGGCATCCAGGCGTGGGCCGCGTACATCAACAGCCAGGGCGGGCTCTGCGGCCACCAGGTGAAGGTCAACTTCCAGGACGACAGCACCAACTGCACGAACAACCAGAACGCCACGCAGGAGATGGGCAGCAAGGTCTTCGCCTTCGTCGGCTCGTTCTCGTTGTACGACGGCTGCGGCGCGCAGTACTTCCAGCAGCACTCGGAGGTCCCGGACATCCACGTGGCGCTCGACCCGAAGGCCGACACGCCGAGCAACCACTTCGACCTGGAAACCGGTCATCTCGGCTACGCAACCGGGATGTTCGCGTACTACACGAAGACGCTCGGCGACGCCGTGAAGCACGTCGGGACGATGTACGCGAACGTCGGCGGCGCGGTGCCGAAGCAGCACTCGATGGTCGCGGCAGCGGAGAAGGCGGGCTGGCAGTTCGTCTACAGCCGGGGCAACGACGCGACCGAGTCGGACTGGACGAGCGACTTCGTCAAGATGTGCCAGCAGGACCACATCAAGATCTTCTTCACCTCGGCCACCAACGCGGCGAACGCGGCGAAGATGATCAACGACGAGGACCAGGCCGGCTGCCCGAAGGACCTCATCAACATCATCCCGATCGCCTACGACCAGGCGTTCATCCAGGACGTCGGCAACTCTCCTCGGCTCGAGGGGCTGTACGGCTGGAACGAGTACTCGTTGTTCTTCAACCAGGACGAGGCCGCACGAATCCCCGAGGTCAAGCTGTTCCAGACCTGGTTCCAGAAGGCGTACCCGAACCAGCCGGCCAACCTCTACGCGCTGTTCGCATGGTGCAGTGGTCGGTTGTTCCAGCACGCCTTCGAGGCGGCCGCCCCGAACGTCACGCGAGCGAGCCTGATGGCCCAGCTGCGCAAGGTGAGCAACTGGACGACGTACGGCGCCATGGCGCCGTTCACGCCGACGAACAAGTCTGGCGGAGTCACCTGCTACATCCTCTGGAAGATTCACCAGGGCAAGTTCGGCCGACTCGACGACCCCACGACCAGCTACCGCTGTGACGGCCAGTTCGTGTCGGTCAACGGGTAGCTGACATGTCGGAGTTCGTGTCGTTCACCGTCGTCGGGCTGGTCACCGGCTGCATCTACGCGCTCATCGGCACCGGCCTGGTCGTGACCTACACGACGACGGGCATCTTCAACTTCGCGCACGGCGCGGTCGGGATGTTCGCCGCGTTCGCGTTCTGGCAGCTCTGGCAGGGCTGGCACGTCAACGCGGTCGTGTCCCTGGTGCTGACGTTGTTCGTCATCGCACCGGCGATCGGTCTGGTCATCGAGCGGTTGCTCATGCGGCCGCTGCACGGTGCACCGCCCGACGTGCTCATCGTCGTCGCCCTCGGTCTGCTGCTGGCACTGGTCGGCGCCGCGCAGCTGATCTGGGACCCGAACACGTTCCGCCGCCTGCCGCAGTTCTTCAACGGCAGCGGCTTTCCGCTAGGCGCGGTGCGCGTGTCCTGGCATCAGGTGATCGCGATCGTCGCGACGGCGGTCGCCGCGCTCCTCATCGCCCTCCTGTTCAAGCGGACCCGGCTCGGCATCGCGATGCGGGCCGCCGTCGACAGCCCGCCCCTGCTCGCCATGGCGGGCGGGCGACCGACCCTCGTGCAGCAGAGCTCCTGGGCGCTGTCGTCGTCACTCGCGGCACTCGCCGGCATCCTCATCGCGCCGATCTACCAGTTCAACGTCATCCTGCTGACGTTGCTCGTGGTCGACGGTTACGCCGCAGCGATCATCGGGCGGCTGCGCAGCCTGCCGATCGCGATCGGCGGAGCCATCGGCATCGGGCTGGGCCAGAACTACATCATCGAGTTCGCGAGCGGCAGCGGCGGGTTCCTCTCCCGCATCTACAACATCCTCCCGATGGTCGTGCTGTTCGTCGCCCTGATCGTGCTGCCACAGGACCGGCTGCGGACGGCCAGCTTCAGCGGCGCCGTACCTCCTCGGGTGGCCTCGTTGCGCTCATCGCTCGTCGCCGGTGTCGTCCTCGTCGGGGTCGTCTTCGTCCTCTCCGCGCACCTGTCGATCGCCAATCTCAAGATCGGCGCCAACGTCTTCGCGTTCGCGCTGATCCTCCTGTCTCTCGTCCTGCTCACCGGTTACGGCGGGATGGTCAGCGGTGGCCAGATGGCCTTCGTCGGCCTCGGCGCGACGATGATGGGTCACCTAGGCCACGGCGGATCGCTCGTGGGCGTCGTCGCCGCTGTCGCGCTCTCGGCCGCAGTCGGCGCCGCGATCGCGCTGCCGACGCTGAAGATGCGCGGGCTCTACCTCGCGCTGGCCACGTTCGCGTTCGCGACGGTCATGGACCAGGCAGTGTTCCAGCAGATCCTCGGCACCGGCGGCAGCATCCAGGTCGACCGACTGCGCATCCCGGGGATCCCGACGACGTCGGACCGGGCGTTCTTCGTGGTCACCGCCGTGGTCTTCACCCTCGCCGCGATCGGTTTGCTCGCGGTGCGCCGTGGCCCGTTCGGCCGGCGGCTGGTCGCCGTCAACGACTCGCCCGCGGCCTGCGCCACGCTCGGTGTCAACGTCAACTGGACCAAGCTGATCGCCTTCACCGCATCGGCGGGGATTGCCGGCCTCGGCGGGGTCCTGCTCGGCGGCGTCCCGCAGTCGGCGTCGGCCATCGACTTCGCCGCACTCCTCAGCCTCGTCATGCTGCTCATCGCACGCGTCGGCGGCATCAACACGGCGACCGGCGCGTTGTTCGGAGCGCTCACCTACGCCGTCTACCAGGGGTACTCGCCGCATCTGCCGCACCTGCTGCAGAACGCCTACCTCCTGACCGGGCTCGCGGCGATCAGCGTCGGCCGGGACCCCAACGGTTTCGGCGGGCGGGTTGCACAGCTGGCCGAGCGGCTCCGTCCCGATCGCTCCGCGTCAGAGACGCCGGACGTCCCCACCCAGGCGACCGGGCCGGCCGCGGTGTTCCTCGAGGAGGAGGCAGGCCTTGTCCACGTCGGCAGCTGACCTGCTCTCCCCGTACGACGACCGGGCGCCGTCCGGTGACCCGGTGCTCGAGGTCTCGTCCGTCGCCGTGCGCTTCGGCGGTGTCAACGCGCTCACGGACGTCAACCTCACGGCTGCGCACGGCGAGATCACCGGCTTGATCGGCCCGAACGGCGCGGGCAAGACGACGCTGTTCAACGTCATCACCGGCCTGCAGGAACCGACGCAGGGCAAGGTCTACATCGACGGCCGCGAGATCAGCCGGCTGTCGCCGCACAAGCGGGCGCGGCTCGGCATGGCCCGCACCTTCCAGCGCCTCGAGGTGTTCGGCTCGCTGACGGCGTACGAGAACGTCTTGGCCGCGGCGGAGTTCCACCGGAGCTGGTCCGAGGACGACACACCTCCGCGGGACGTGGCACGCGAAGTCATCCGGCGGGTGGGACTGGGCAGCGTCGCGCAGGCCCGCGTCGACGCGCTGCCGACCGGCCTGGCCAGGCTGGTCGAGCTCGGTCGCGCGCTGGCGACGCGGCCCAAGCTGCTGCTGCTCGACGAGGTCGGTTCCGGTCTGAACCACGACGAGACCGAGGCGCTGGGCGAGCTGCTGGTCTCACTTGCCCGTGACGGGATCTCCGTGTTGCTCGTTGAACACGACATGGAGCTGGTCATGGCGGTCTGCGACCTGATCCACGTCCTCGACTTCGGCCGCATCATCTGCACCGGAACGCCCGCGCAGGTGCAGCAGGATCCGCACGTTCAGGCGGCGTACCTCGGCGCCGACACCGACGCGGCGGAGGCGACGGCATGACCCACGCGATCGAGCTTCGTGACGTCCGCGCCGGCTACGGCCGGATCGAGGTGCTGCACGGCGTCGACCTCGCCATCCCCGTCGGCACCGTCTATGCGCTCCTGGGTCCGAACGGCGGCGGAAAGTCGACCACGTTGAAGGTCATCTCCGGTGAGCTCGCGCCGAAGTCCGGCTGCGTCCACATCAGCGGAACTCATGTCAACGGCGCCCGGCCGGACGCGCTTGCCCGCGCGGGTGTGAGCCGGATTCCCGAAGGCCGCGGCGTGTTCCCCAACCTGACCGTCGACGAGAACCTGCGGATGTGGACCTACGCCGCCGGCCTCTCGCACGGTGAGGTGCGCGAGAAGGCGTTCACACGGTTCCCGCGACTTGCCGAGCGGCGCAACCAGCGCGCCGGCACGATGAGCGGCGGCGAGCAGCAGATGCTCGCGATGTCACGTGCGCTCGTCGCCGACCCGGCCATCCTCCTGCTCGACGAGATCTCGATGGGCCTCGCGCCGATCATCGTCCAGGGTCTCTACGAGCTGGTCCGGCAGCTGGCCGAGGAGGGCATCACGATGCTCGTGGTGGAGCAGTTCGCCAACACTGCTCTGGCTGTGGCCGACTATGCGGCAGTGATGACGCAGGGCCGGATCACCGCGGTCGGACAGCCACAAGACATCGCCGAGCAGGTGTCGGCGGCGTACCTCGGAGGAGCCGCATGAGGTCAGCCCGTCATGCAACCCACCGCCCCTGGCGCCGCCGCACCGCGGTCGCCACGATGCTGTTCGGGGTCGCCACGGTCGGCAGCGGCGTCGCGGGGCTCGCGGTCGCCGAGGCGTCCGCCACCTCTGTCGGCTCGGACCTGGGTGCCGTGAACGTGACGGCAAGCGCGTCCGGCGTCCGCGTCCCGATGTACAGCAACAGTGGCGAGGACGTCGCCGGCGAGGCTCCGTGGTCGACCTCGACGCTGCAGACCGGCGGTGTGTCGCACTCGCTCACCTCCGTCTACTGGCCCGGCGACACCGGCGGGCATGGCGGCGACACGCTCTACCTGCTCGGCACGCCCTGCATCCTCGAGAACCCGCAGGGCATCCTGCCCGTCGACCCGCCGTGCATCTACCAGCCACCGCAGCCACCGCCGAGCGCCTACCAGCCGCTCAACGACCCCTACGAGGCCGAGGCGCAGAGCGGCCGCGGCAAGGGCGTGGACGACGAGGGCGGCCAAGGCGTCGCCATGCACGCCGCCGCGCACGACACCAACGCATCGGCGACGACCACGATGGACGGTTCCATCGTTCCGCAGGCCGGCAGCCAGTTCGGCAAGACCACGGTGACGACCAACGTGCGGGAGGTTGGCCCGAAGAGCGTCGTCATCGACGCGACCAGCGTGATGCACAACGTGTCGATCGGTGGCGGTGCCATCACGATCGACTCCATCACCTCTGTGGCGCACGCGGTCAGCAACACGGTGACCGCAACCGGTACGGCGCACACGACGGTCAACGGCATGAAGATCGCAGGCGTCCCGGTCACCGTCGACCAGAACGGGATCCACGTGAACGGGCAGGGCGGCTCGCTGCCTCCGGTCGACCAGCTCAACCAGGCGCTCGCCCAGTCCGGCTTCCAGGTCTACGTCGCCAAGCCGAGCAAGCAGGTCAAGGGGGCGGCGATCACGCTCGACTCGGGCAACCTCGTGCTGCTGCAGACCAACGGCCAGTACACGCACAACGCCAACGACACCGGGACGATGCTGGTCCTCGGCGGTGCCTCGATCCAGGCCAACACCGGCAAGGGCTTCGGATTGCTCGGCAACATCAGCTTCCCGCCACCCCCGCCCGCGACCGGTACGTCGACCGGCGCCCCAGGCACTCCCGGCACGCCGGGCACACCGGGCACCCCCGGCACGGCAGCGGTCGGCGCCGACACTCCGCCCGTCGTGGCCGGCTCGCCGGTGCTGGCGGCTCACGGCTCGCCGCTGCCGGGCGGGATCGCGGCCAGCTGGATCATCCTCACTCTCCTCGGCGCAGGTCTGGTCGCTGCCGGCCTGCGTAGGCTGCCGAGTGAGGTGCTGACGTCGACGGGCACGTCCTGTGCACTCAGGGGGCAGAGCTGATGACGGCAACAACACCGACACACGTCGGCGGACTGCACGGTGAGAGCCGGTTCGCGCGGCTGACCGCACAGGTGCGCCAGCTGCGCACCCGCGACTGGTTCGGTTCGCCGGACAAGTGGCTGCTCGTCGTCGGCGGCGTACTCATGCCGCTCGGCATCCTGCTCATCATTCTCGGCTGGGTGGGTGCTTCGCGCACGCCGCTTCCGTTCGAGCAGACGCCATACCTCATCTCGGGCGGTCTTCTCGGCCTCGGACTCGTCTTCGCCGGTGGCTTCGTCTACTTCGCGTACTGGCAGACCGTGCGCATCCGTGAGTCGCGCGAGCAGACCCAGCAGCTGGTCGCCTCGTTGGGGCGGCTCGAGGCCATGCTGCAGTCGACCGCCGTCGCCGGCAGTGACACGGCGGTCATGACGACGTTCGTCGCGACGGCCAACGGCTCGATCTTCCATCGCCAGGACTGCACGGTCGTCGCCGGCCGCAGCGACCTGCGCCGGGTCGACCCGGAACGTGACGGCCTGGCGCCGTGCCGGATCTGCGACCCGCTCGACGAGGGCCGGTGACGGCTCCGGCCGACAACGCGCAGTTCGCCGAACTCGCCCGCAAGGTGAACAACTGGGGTCGGTGGGGTCCCGACGACCAGCGCGGCACGCTCAACCTGCTGACCGCCGAGCACGTGCGGGCCGCCGCCGGCCTGGTGCGCGAGGGACGCCGTATCGACCTCGCGATCCCACTGTCCGAAGACGGGCCACAGCTCGGGTTCGTTCGCGGCCGCACGAATCCCTCTCGCACGATGGTGGCGGTGCACGAGCCCCTCGGTGACGACGTCGAAGGCGTCCGCTTCAACGACGATGCGGTGCAGATGGGCCTGCAGGCGGCGACCCACTGGGACGCGTTGGCGCACGTGAGCTACGGCGGCCGCATGTACAACGGTCTCCCGCCGGGCGTCGTCGACGAAGCGGGCGCGTCCCGGCTCGGCGCCGACCAGATCGGCGCCGTCGCCGGACGCGGCGTCCTGCTCGACCTCGCACGCGCAGCAGGCGTCGAGCGGCTCGAGGGCGGGACCGCGCTCACCGTGGCGGACCTGGAACGCGCCGAGGACGCCGCCGGGGTCAAGGTCGGCACGGGCGACCTGGTGCTGCTGCGGACCGGTCAGATGCAGCTGCTGCACGACGGCGACAAGCTCGGCTATGCCATCAGCACGGCGGGACCCTCGATGCAGACGGTCGAGTGGTTCCACGAGCGCGACGTCGCTGCGGTCGCGACCGACAACCTGTCCTTCGAGGTCTTCCCCGGTGAGACCGATGTGATGTTGCCCGTGCACATGCTGCACATCGTCGAGATGGGCCTGCTGCAGGGACAGAACTTCGACCTGGAGGCACTCGCGGCCGACTGCGCGGACGACGGCCGTTACGCGTTCTTCCTCATGGCGACGCCCGAACCGTTCGTGGGGGCGTGCGGCGCTCCGGTTGCACCGGTGGCCGTCAAGTAGCCTCCGGGGACATGCCACTCGAGGGTGAGTACGAGCCGAGCACGATCGACTGGGTCCGTGAACAAGTCGAGGCGTACGAAGCGTCCGACGGCGAGCGGGCGAACACCTTGCGCGACACCGGCCTGCCGGTGGTCATCGTGACGAGCCGCGGCGTGAAGAGCGGAAAGCTCCGCAAGACTCCGTTGATGCGGGTCGAGCACGACGGTCGCTACCTCGCCGTCGCCTCCCAGGGCGGCGCGCCGAAGCACCCGTCCTGGTTTCACAACCTCGTCGCCGACCCCCATGTCGAGCTGCAGGACAAGGCAGCGAAGTGGGACATGACGGCGCGGCTGCTCAGCGGTGCCGAACGCGAGGAGTGGTGGACGCGCGCCGTCGACGCCTTTCCGCCGTACGCCGAATACCAGCAGCGCACCGAGCGGGAGATCCCCGTCTTCCTGCTGGAACGCGCCGACAGCTGAGGCCGAGGGCTGAGGGTCAGAGCTTGGAGACTCTGGCCGCTGTCCCGTAGGCGCAGATCTCGGTCCAGGTCTCGCCCATCTCCGAGGTGTCGAAGCGCATCGCGAGGATGGCGTTGGCGCCGCGCCGCTGGGCCTCTTCGACCATGCGGTTCATCACCTCGTTGCGGCTGTCGTAGAGCGCCTTCGTCATGCCCTTCAGCTCGCCGCCGAAGATGGACTTCAGGCCGGCACCCATCTGCGAGAACGCGTTGCGCGATCGCACGGTGAGGCCCCAGACCTCGCCGAGGATCTCGTCGATGCGGTAGCCGGGCAGGTCATTGGTCGTCACGACCATCATCGTCGACATGCGGCGACCTTAGCCGCGAGCAGACGCGAGGTGCGGCAACTACGTCGACAGGATCACCGACGAGCCATGCCCGAACAGGCCCTGGTTGGCGGTGATCCCGACGCTCGCCCCTTCGACCTGGCGCTCCCCCGCCTGACCCCGCAGGTGCCAGGTCACCTCGCACACCTGTGCCAGCGCCTGGGCCGGCACCGCCTCGCCGAAACAGGCGAGGCCGCCACTCGGGTTGACGGGGATGCGGCCGCCGATTGTGGTGTCGCCGTCGTGCAGCAGCCGCTCTGCCTCACCGGCCTTGCACAGCCCGATGTGCTCGTACCAGTCGAGCTCGAGTGCGCTGGACAGGTCGTAGACCTCGGCGAGCGACAGGTCCTCGGGTCCGAGGCCGGCCTCCTCGTAGGCGGCCTGCGCGATCGAGTCCTTGAACGGCGTCACCGCGTCGTTGACCGCCGCGCCGCTGTCGGTGGCGAAATGCGGCATCTCGATGACGGTCTGGGGGAAGGCCGGCGTGACCGTCGACACCGCGCGCACCTTGACCGGCTGCGTGATCCCCTTGCGCTTTGCGTAGTCGGCCGAGGTCAGCACGACCGCCGCACCGCCGTCGCTCGTCGCGCAGATCTCCACGAGCCGCAGTGGATCGGCGACCATGGGCGAGCCCAGGATGTCCTCGACCGAGAAGTCCTTGCGATATCTCGCGTTCGGGTTGCTCAGTCCGTGCCGCGCGTTCTTGGCGCGCACCTCGGCGAAGTCGCGCTCCGTGGCGCCGTACAGCGCCATCCGGCGACGCGCGTAGAGCGCGAAGTAGGTCGGGTTGGTCGCGCCCAGCAGCCGGAAGCGCAGCCAGTCGGGGTCGTCCGGTCGGTCGCCGGCGTTCGGAGCCAGGAACCCCTTCGGCGTCGTGTCCGCACCGACGACGAGGGCGACCTCACAACGACCGGCGAGGATCTCCGCGCGCGCGATCTCGAGCGCTGTCGCGCCGGACGCGCAGGCGGCGTACGACGACGCGACCCGCGCTCCCGTCCAGCCGAGCGCTTGCGCGAACGTCGCGCCGGCGACGTAGCCCGGATAGCCGTTGCGCACGGTGTCGGCGCCGGAGACGAACTGCACATCCTTGTAGTCGACGCCGGCGTCCTTCAGCGCCGCGCGCGCAGCGACGACGCCGTACTCGACGAAGTTGCGCCCCCACTTGCCCCACGGGTGCATGCCGACACCGGCAACAACGACATCACTCATCACGCGACCGGCTTCCACTTGTAGACGAGATAGTCCTTGTCCTCGTCGCGGAACAGCGCCTCGATCACGAGCTCGACCTGCTGCCCGACCTCGAGGTCGTCAACGGTGAAGCCATCGGCGACCTGGCCGAGCACGACCATCTGCTCATCGGCCAGCTCCACCGCCGCGATCGCGAAGGGCGTGTAGGACTCACCCCGCGGGACGTAGGGCGGCGGTGGTTGGTACTGCGCGTCCGTGTAGCTCCAGATCCGTCCGCGCCGTGACAGCTTCGTCTCCTCGAACTCCTCGCCCGCGCATGCCGGGTTGGGGCAGAAGAACGACGCCTTCGGGAAGAACACCGTGCTGCACGTGGTGCAGCGGTTGCCGAGAAGTCCCGGCTCGTCGTCGGTCGTGAACCAGCCGTCGACCGCCGGGACGCGGGGCCGGGCAGATGTGGAAGAATCTGACACCCCGTCAGATTACCGGACCCAGCCTGGGGGCGCGCATGCCGCCGATCGTCCCGCCCGGAGACCTCGTCTTCGGCATCCAGCTACCGGTGCAGGCCCAGAGCAAGTACTTCGTCGAGCCCTGGGAGCTCGAGGCCGGGCCGGCGGAGCTCGCCGCCGTGGCGCAGGCCGCCGACCGCAGTGGGTTCTTCTACGTCGCGGTGTGCGACCACGTCGTGATTCC
This sequence comes from Mycobacteriales bacterium, assembly GCA_035695045.1. GTDB lineage: Bacteria > Actinomycetota > Actinomycetes > JAFAQI01 > JAFAQI01 > DASSKP01. The sequence continues at coordinate 16,886 of DASSEX010000058.1, forward strand.
CGACGATCTGGCGCCGCGGATGAGCGCGGTGTGGTGGGACACCGTGGCGACGCTGTCGTGGCTCGCCGGCCTGACGACGCAGACCCGGCTGCTCTCGAGCGTGTTCAACCTGAGCTATCGCCACCCGCTCGTCACCGCGAAGTCGTTCGCGACGCTCGACGTCATCTCCGGCGGTCGCGCGATCCTCGGCGTCGGTGCGGGTCACGTGGAGAAGGAGTTCGCCGCGCTGTACGTCGACTTCGCCGCCCGCGGTCGGCTCACTGACGACGCGTTGCGCGTCCTCGACGTCGTACTGACGCAGGGCGAGATCGACGGCATGCAGCTCGCGCCGCGCCCGGTGCAGACGCCGCGGATTCCGTTCTGGGTCGGCGGGTCCGCGCCGGCCGCGGTGCGGCGAGCAGCGCGCCTGGCCGACGGCTGGCTCCCCCAGGGCACGCCCATCGACCAGATGCCGCCGCTCGTCGACCTCTATCGGTCGGAGCGCGGTGACGAGACCGGAGACATCGGGGCCATCACCGAGTGGCTCTATGTCGGTACGCCGTCCTGGGACGTCAACCGTCCGTGCGTGACCGGGTCACCGGAGGAGATCGCCGACTCGCTGCGGGCCTGGGGAAAGGTCGGCGTCAACCACCTGCAGGTGCGCTTCCCGAGCCGCGACGTGAACGAGCTCGTCGCGCAGATCGAAGCCTTCGGCGCCGAGGTCGGCCCCCTCCTCTAGGGCGGCAGAATGTGCGGGTGACCGCGGAAGTCGACGCCTATCTCCTGCGCCTGGACGAGCCGAAGCGTTCGACGCTTCAGAAGCTGCGGGCGACGATCCTGGAGCTGCTCCCCGGAGCCGAGGAGACGATCTCGTACGGGATGCCGGCGTACAAGGTCGAGGGCAAGACCATCGCCGGTTTCGCTGCGTTCAAGAGTCACCTGAGCTACCTGCCCCACAGCGGCTCGGTGCTGGAGAAGCTCACGGACGAGCTGACGTCCTACGAGGGGACGAAGGGGTCGTTGCACTTCCCCGTCGATCAGCCGTTGCCGTCGCAGCTGGTACGGCGACTGCTGGAGACCCGGCTTGCCGAAGCGGGCTTGAGCGGCTACCCCCTGGGAGCGGACCCAGGGTCCGACTAGTCCCCTAGCGAGTGCAGACGGTGTGCGCCACAGTCTGCACGGTCGGGTTCTGGAAGTACGGGCAGAAGATCCGGCTCTCTCGCGGCGTCGACGCGGGCGCGGACGGCGTACGGACCGCGGAGCCGATCTGGCCGGTGTCGACGCACTGGGGGACCCAGCTGAACGCGTACACGCAGACGCCTCCGTTGCCGTTGCCACCGACGCCTACCGGGATGTCGGGCTTGGCCATGGCCGGCACTGCGGAGAAGCCGGCCACGGCGACCGCGACCGAGGCAAGGACGAGGCGACGACGCATGGGGATCCTTCCGAAGGGCCGATTCGTCACGATCCAAGCGATCCGGCGTCAACTGCTCAAGGGAGGTTGGTCGCTAGCGTGGCCGGCGTGACGCTTCCTGACGCCCCGGCAGTCGACCGCGACGAGCTCGCGGCGCAGATCGCGGCGCACGAGCGGCAACAGCACCCGCTCGACGGCCGCAAGGCCGCCGCCGTCGCCGTCGTCGTGATCGGCTCGCCGGCGACGGACGAGGACGGCGGCGTCATCCTCACCAAGCGGGCGGCGCGGATGCGGGCACATCCCGGCCAGTGGGCCTTGCCCGGTGGGCGGCTCGACAGCGGCGAGACCGCGCGCGGCGCCGCCCTGCGCGAGCTGCACGAGGAGCTGGGACTGCACCTCGACGACACGACGGTGCTCGGCGAGCTCGACGACTATCCGACGCGCTCCGGTTACCGCATCACGCCAGTCGTCATGTGGCTCGACGGCGGGCTCGGAGCGATCGATCCCAACCCCGCCGAGGTCGCGAGCGTCCACGTCGCGACGTGGGAGATGCTCGCCGTCGAGCCGATCTTCCTGACGATCCCCGAGTCGGACCGGCCGGTGATCCAGCTGCCGATGCTCGGGACCCGCATCCACGCGCCGACGGCTGCAGTGCTCTACCAGTTCCGCGAGCTCGCACTCTTCGGACGGGCAACGCGCGTCGACGGGCTCGAGCAACCGACCTGGGCCTGGCGGTGAGCCTCAGCAGGTCGAGGTCAGCGGTGTGCCGGTCGTCGCGCTGATGCCTGCGCACTGTTCGGTGACGTAGATCTGCGACGCGCCGCTACCGGTGGTGTCGAGGGAGTCGTCGGCCCACGCGATCACCGCTCGTCCGTCAGCGGTCAGGTCGACCTGGAAGAAGTCGAGCAGGGCGCGCGTGTTACCCGTGCAGGTCACACCCGTGGTGCAGATCGCGCCGTAATGGATGACGTGGTCGCTGGCGACCGTGACGCTCTTCGTGGCGGGGCCGAAGTGGTTGACCTGCAGCTGCGCCATGTAGACGTTCCACTGGTTCGATGGGTCGTTGTTGTCCACGCCGGTGCCGCCGTACCAGACGAGGTCCGCGCGGCCGCCCTTCCCACCGACGATCCACGGGTAGACGTTCGCCGTACTGCCGTTGTCGGCCTGGATGGGATCGGTCCAGGTCAGCGAGCCGGGGGCGCGGTACGACGCGTACACGTGCTTCACGCTTGCCCACGCCGCCCACAGACCACCTTCCTTGTCGACCGAGATCGCCGGGAAGATGTGGTCGTAGGTCTCGCTGCCGTCGCCTTCGTAGATCGGCGTGTCTGTCCATGTGCGTCCGCCGTCGTACGACGCCGCGAGATACACGCCGTCGTTCGCGGTGTAGGTCGTCCCCGCGACGGTGTTGGCGTTCTCCAGCGCTGACTTCGGCGCAGTGAAGATCGTGTAGAGCGGCTTCGGTGACAGTGCCGACGTCGGGTCCTCGACGATGGGACCGAGCTCGTTGTTGTACAGCGCCTGTGCGATGTGGTTCGTGTCGATCGCAAGACCGCGGTCGAGATAGGTCAACCCGCCGTCCGTCGACGCCGCGACGGCGATGTTGTTCGTCTCGATGATGTGGTAGCTCATGTAGATCGTGCCGTCGGACGCCGTGGTCATCCACTGCCTGTCCGTGCCGACGATCTGGCTCGCGAGCGGGTTCAGCGTGCTCCAGGTCTGACCGCCGTCCGTCGAGTTGCCGACCGTCAGGTTCGGCAGCGTCAGGCTCGAGTACGCGATCGTCGGTTCGCTCGTGCCGTTGGGCATCGCCGAAAGGTCGCAGTCACCGCCGCCGACGCCGTTGTCCGGAGCGCCACGGAAGCTGAACGACCTGGCGTCCGGCGTGAGCTTCCAGACCTCGCAGCCGATGGGCGTCGAAGCCGGCGCCGCGACGAAGATCGCGCCGGTGTCCGGCATCACCTGCACGCTCGGCTCGGCCTGCACCAGCCCGTAGGGGAAGTCAGCCGTGAGGTGCAGGCCGGGGGTGAAGCGGTTGGCCGTCGAGCCCGCAGACGCCGGGTTGGCGAGCAGCAACGCAGCGGCTCCGGCCGCGAGGAGCGGGGGCAGGGCGACCCGGCGAGACATCTTCTTCACGCTCCGTGTTCAGGCAGACGCGCACAGTTGAGGACCGCCCGGCATGGTGCGACATCCCCGGGCCCCCTGGCCATGGCGAAGAATGACTAGGGAAATGCCATGAGCCCGCCCAGTCAGGGAGCAAACCGGCGCGCCCAGGCCACCACGCATGCCATGAGGACCTCCCCCGTCGTGGCTAGCCAGCCACGGCGTGACCGAGCGTGGCCGGCCGGGTAGTTTCTGACGCGATGTCAGAAACAATGGCGCGGCCGGCTCTCGACCTGCTCGACGGCGAGTCCTACGTCCACGGCGCGGCTGAGCGCTTTGCCTGGTTCCGCGAGCACGAGCCCGTCGCCTGGGACGAGGGAAACGAGCTCTGGGGCGTGTTCCGGTACGCCGACGTGCAGCACGTCGAGACCCGCGACGACGTCTTCATCAGCTCCGACACGACGAAGGGTGGCTACCGGCCGAACATCCCGGCCGACCCCGCACTGCTCGGGACGGACAACCCGCTGCACGCGAAGCGCCGCAAGCTGGTCAGCCGTCGCTTCACGCCGCGAGCCGTGGTCGGGCACGAGGAAGAGGTACGGCGCATCGTCACCTCACTCCTCGACACGGCGCTGGCCAAGGACGACGTCGAGATCGTCGAGGACGTTGCCTCCGTGCTGCCGGCCAGGATGATCGGCCGGCTGCTCGGCTTCCCCGACGACGACTGGCCGAAGCTGCGCGACTGGTCGGAGCAGACGATCATGCTCGGCGGTGGCCCTCGTTACCTGAACCGGGATGGCGTCGAGCGCGCGATGGAGTTCATGCAGGTCGCGTTGGAGCTCTACGCGGAACGGCAGCGCTGCCCGGCCGATGACGTCATGACGCTTTGGACGAAAGCAGAGATCGACGGCGTACCGGTGTCACAGCGTGACGTCGCGAGCGACTGTCTTGCTCTGCTCGACGGCGGCGCCGAGACGACCCGCACCGTCATCGCGCGCGCCATGCTCGAGCTGATCGCGCGGCCCGACCAGTGGGAGCTGCTCCGCAACGGCGCGGACATCGCGACGGCGACCGAGGAGTTCATCCGCTGGGTGTCGCCGATCCACAACATGTGCCGGGTTGCTGCGCGCGACTACGAGCTGGGCGGCGTGACGATCCGCAAGGGGCAGCAGGTCGTGCTGCTCTACGGGTCGGCCAACCGCGACCCCGCGCACTTCGCGGATCCGGAGCGCTTCGACGTCACCCGGCATCCCAACGACCACCTCGCGTTCGGCGTCGGCACGCACTTCTGCCTCGGCGCCGGGTTGGCCCGGATGGAGATCCGCGTCTTCTTCGAGGAGCTGGTCCGTCGGGTGAGGGAGATGCGACTGCTGTCGGAGCCGGTCGAGATGCCCAACGCGTTCGTCTTCGGGCTGCGCTCAGCCCATGTGCGGTTCATCCCCGCCTGACGCGACACCGAGGAACGCCCGGCAGGCCTCGACGCCGGTCAGCTCGATGTCCGTTCGTCGTACCGCCTCCCAGGTCGCACGCGACAGCTTCCACCGCCGCAGCTCGCAAGGACGTCCGCGCCTCGTTGCCCAGGTCGTCCCGTTCTCCTGATAGCCGAGAGAGCGCGAGACGCCGTTCGACGCGTCGTTGTCGACAAACGCCTCGCTCTGCGCCTCGCTCGCGTCGAAGCCGGCGAAGGCCAGATGAAGGATCGCCGATCGCATCTCGCGGCCGAGCCCGCGTCCTCGGGCACTCGCTGCCAGCCACGAGAACGTCGACACCGCCTTGTACGTCGTGAAGTCCTCGGCGATCAGGTCCTGCATGCCCACGAGCCCACCGTCGACCTCGACGACGAAGTACAGCCGCCACCACTCCCGCTCGGTCCGCGAGCGACCGCGCCAGATCGCCTTCATCCACCGCCATTCGCGCTCCGGCGACGGCTCGTAGAAGGAGATCGGATCGTCGAACGGGACCTCGCCGTCCGCCACGACACCCTCGCGAACGACCGGTACCAACCGCTCGAGCTGTTCGTCACTCGCACCCAACAGCCGCAGCCGCGGCGTCGTGACCGTGATGTCGAACGGCGGATAGGGCAGCACCACGCGCTAGACCGTACGGCGACAGCCGGTGCGGACGCACGCCCAATAAGTGCTACGCACGAGCGACGTTGTCGTCCCGGTGCTCCAGGACGCGGACCACCCATCGCTGGAACGCGTTCAGGTGTTGCGGCGGCATGGGCACGCGGTTGCCGTCCCAGCCCAGAGCGGTCGCATGCTCGGCGCAGAAAGGCCGCATCGTCGTCTCGGGCATGAAGTTGGGACCAGGGTTGGTCAGCGTCGGCAGCCAGGTCCTGGTCTGGACGGCGACAGCCGGCTGGTGGCAACCGGGCGATGAGCAGGGAGCGCGATCCCCGACCGGGACGTCGGCTGGGTACTCGTGCCACGTGACATCTGCCGGCATGGTCGGCACCCCCGTCGCGGCTGAGAACAAGAGCGGACCGAGCATGGTGGGGTGAGGCCGCGCTGTCCAGGACCGAGGGGCAAGACTGAGCGGTGTGAGCAGGTGGCGGCGGCAGCCGAGACATCCCGGCCAGTCCGTACACGAACTTCGCGGGCAGTATGCCCGTGCATTCGAGGCCGGCGACGCCGTTGAGGCCGAGCGCCTCGCCCGCAAGGTGATCGACCTGGATCCCACGATCGAATGGGCATGGTTCGACCTTGGGCTCTTCGCCAAGCGCCGTCGCGACTGGAGCGAAGCCGCTCGGCTGAACGAGCGAGCGCTTGCCCTTTCACCTGTAGCGGCGGAGAACCCGGCCGCGTGGAACCTTGGCATCGCCGCCACTGCCATGGCGGACTGGCGACTGGCTCGAAAGGCGTGGACCGCCTACGGCATTCCGGTGCCGGATGGTGAGGGACCCATCCTCGCCAACTTCGGATCCACGCCGGTCCGGTTGAACCCGCCACCACGTCACGTAGGCGAGACGCCGCTGCAGCTGGACGGTCGCGGTTGGCAGTCCGAGGTGGTCTGGTGCCGTCGACTGTGTCCGGCCCGCGCCGAGATCGCGAACATTCCGTTGCCCGAGTCCGGACATCGGCGCGGTGACGTCGTCCTGCACGATGGCGAGCCCGTCGGTCAGCGGGCGTTCGGCGATCGGACGTTCGCCGTGTTCAACGAGCTGGCCCGCCTGACCAAGTCCTCCGAACCGACATGCCGCGTCGCAGTCACCAGTCCGACCGAAGCCGATGTGCAGGCACTCTTGCGGACCATCGAGGCGTCGGGCCTCGCCGCCGAGGACTGGACCTCCAGCATCAACGTCTATTGCCGGGCATGCAGTGAGGGCGACGAGACGCCGCATGACCACCGGCCGCAGCCCGCCGAATGGACCGCCGACCGTCAGATCGGACTGGCCGGCGCTCCGGAGCAGTTCGACGAGCTGCTCACGACGTGGGCGCGGGCCGCCCCCGGTCGAATCAGCTCGAGCATCGAGCTCGTGCTCTAGCGCGTCGACTCCCCCGGAGTCGCGTCAGCGGTAAGCGACTGCCAGAGCGCCCGCGTCGGGCGATGTTGCAGCCGCTCGGGTGTGGTGCACGCCGCGATGTCGAAGGTCACGGCAGGAGCGGGCATCGGCAACACACGCAGTCGATGAACGAGCGGTCCCTGCCGGGCAACGAGATCGGGCACGATGCCGACGCCACAGCCGAGTGACACCAGGGTCAGGATCGCTTCGTGTCCCGTCGCCTCGGCCGCGATGGTCGGTCTCACCCGCATTCGCCGGAACCACCGGTCGACGAGCGTGCGTGCCAGCCCGCCGGCGGGTAGGACCCATGGCAGCGTCGACCACTCCGGGGAGACCGACGGGGACAGGTGGATCGAGCTGTCGGCGCTCGTGACCAGAACCATCGCCGAAGTGGCGATGACGTGTGAGAGAACCTGCCGAGGGCGACGGGCAGGCATTGCCGCGATGCTGACGTCGACGCCGCCGGTCGGCGTCGACAACCGCTCGAGCGCATCCGCGGCGTACCCGGTCTCGATCGCGAGGTGCACCGCCGGATAGGCCTGCCGGAAACGGTCCAGCGCGGTCGGCACGAGGGTCTGGCTCGCCGTCACGGTGCAGAAGATCGAGACAGAGCCAACCACTGCCCCATCGGGGTGCTCGTCCGGCTCCGCGAACCGCTCCCACTCCGCGAGCGATGCGTGGACGAACTCGAGAAAGCGGATCCCGTCGGGCGTCAGCGCCACGCTCCGCCGGTCCCGCTCGAACAGCCGAGCGCCGGCATCGGCCTCCAGCCGTGCGATCGTCCGACTGAGCGTCGACGGCGTCACGTGGCACTCGGCCGCCGTCCGGCCGAAGTGCAGCGTGCGGGCCAGGTGGTCGTAGAGCCGCAGATCCTCGAGCGCCCTCATGCGCATAGTGCAACACAGTGTCGCGATAGTTTCACTGGACGCAACACCCCGGCGGCGGTCGAATGTCGGACATGGGCAATACGCCCGGTCCGACCTACCTCCGAGGGGGAACGATGTCGAGGATCACCTACGCGCTCTTCGCCGGCGCCGCGATCGGCCTGTCCGCGGTCGTGACCGCGACGCTCGGCTGCTTTCCGGCGACGGCGAGCCCCGGCAGCGGCGCCAGCGGCACGGTGGTCGCACAAGGAACGACTGGCGACCAGGTGCACGTGCAGAGCACCGGCGCGACCCGGATGGTCTACCAGCGGGTGACGATCCAGCCGAACGGATTCACCGGCTGGCACACGCATCCTGGGCCGCTGCTCGTCGTCGTCGAGTCCGGCACCCTGACCCACTACGACCGGCACTGCAACGTGGCGACGTACCACGCCGGCGACGCGTTCGAGGAGACCCCGGGCGCCAACGCTGTGCACATGGGTGCGAACTACGGTGCCGAGCCCGTCGTCCTCGACGTCACGTACATCCTCCCGGCCGACGCGCCGCTGCGCGACGAGGCGGACGCGCCGGCGTGCGCCTCGGACGGGCTCGCGAGGTCCTGAACAGGTCAGATCGGCTGCGGCGTCTCGAACGATCCGCGCATGTGCTGCAGCCAGGTCGCGACCGAAGGCTCCTTCGGCAGCCCGAGCGATGCGAGCTCCTTGGCGATCGGGTGCTCGCCGAGGCGCAGCTCGACACCGTCGCCCCCGAACGACATGGCGAAGCCGGTGCCGCCCTGCGTGAACGTCGTCGCGTGCGGTCGGCCGTCGAGAAGCGTGTACGCCGTCATCGGCATCACCGGCATCTCGTCCGTGCCGCTCCCCCGCGGAACCGTCAGGTCGAGCACGAGCTCGCCGTCCATCGTCAGCACCCAGCGCGAGGAGGTCTCGGTGTCCGTCACGTCGATCCGCTCGACCGACTTCGGGAAGCCCCAGATCCGGTTGCCCGCCGCGCAGGTGAACTCCTGGTCGACCGGCAGGTGGGTGATGAAGGTGCCGTCCGGTCCGCCCCCGACCGGTCGGACGAACAGGATCGTGCCGACCTCGTGATAGCTCCCGAGGTCGTTGTCGCGGTAGTCGATGAGGGCGATGGCCAGCTGCGCCTGGCCGGGCGCCGACTCGATCACCTCGTAACCGTCGGGCGCGACCGCGCGCGCTGCCTCGACATCGACGTCGAAGATCGCCGTCGCCGCGGTCGCGTCGCGCACCTCGACCGGCATGGTGACGGTCTTGCCCAGGACGTCGTACTGCTCGCTCATCTCGGCCTCCACGCCGTGCCAGTCAGGGAGTCAACAACCGGACGGCCTCGGCCGCCGGCACGATCGATGCGATGCGCGATGCGCCGACGCCGGCATAGAGCGGCGTCACCTCGACGAGCGACGGCTCGTCACCGCGCAGCAGTGCCGCGGGGCTGAACATCGGCATCCCGACGCGCTGCCGCGCCACGAGCTTGCCCGCTGCCGACATCGGAACTCGCCGCGCGATGGGCATCGTCGCCGCCGTCACCGCCCGCGCCAAGGCGCGTGGGCTCCCGCTCGCGTCACACCAACGCCGCACAGCTGCGTTGCGGACGACACGATGCGGATCGCGCCAGCCCGCGGCGAACAACGTCGTCAGCACGGTGTCGGTCGCACCCAGCACTCGGCGCTGGTAGTCGGGATGCGCGTGGCACTCCTCGGTGAGCAGGAACCGTGTCCCGGCCACCGCCCCCGACGCACCCCGCTCGAGTGCCGCGCGAACGTCCGCGGCCTCGACCATGCCCCCCGCGGCGAGCACCGGCCGGTCACCAGCCACGGCTAGCACCGCCGGCAACGTCTCCCGGAGCGGCTGCTCGGCCAGCACATGACCGCCGGCTTCCACTCCCTGCACGACCAATCCGTCGGCGCCGTCGGCCAGCGCGCGCTTTGCGGCGGCTGCGGAGCCGACCTGATGGAACACAAAGGCGCCCGCCGCGTGCAACCGCTCGACGATGTCGCGGCCATGGCCACAGAACAACGTGACGACCGGCACCCCTTCGCTGACGCAGACCTCGACGTGCTCGCGATCGACGAACGGCATGAGCAGGTTGACGGCGACCGGCCGCCCACCGCACACCTCGCGTGCCTGGCGGACCTCGGCGCGCAGCAGCGCCGGCGGGAGGATGCCGATCGTGCCCAGGCCGCCGGCGGACGAGACGGCAGCCGCGAGCGCGGCCCGGGACAGCCCCCCACCCATTCCCGCCTGTACGACGGGGACGTCGATGCCGAGCCGGTCGCGCAGGTCGGTCATGCGCGCTTCAGCGCCGCCTGCAGCAGCCGGTCGAGAATCGGCGTGGGCACTCGCGAGAGCGCGGCCGCCTGCGGGTTGGTGTTGATCCGGTACGCCGTCCTCGGACGCTTGGCGTCGAGCACCCGCTCGACGAGCGCCGCCAGGTCGGCAGGATCGCCCGCTCTGCGCTCCTCCTGCGGCACCCGCTTGCGGGCGGCGAGCAGCACGCGCTGGTAGTGCTGCGACTCGGCCGCGAGCTTCTCGAACTTGCCCATGATGGAGGCGACCATGCCGGTCTTGAACGCGCCCGGCTGGATCTTCACCACAGAGACGCCGAGCAGCGCGAGCTCGCGGCGCAGCGCGTCGCCGAACGCCTCGATCGCGTGCTTCGACATCGCATACGGCCCGTTGAACGGCATCGCCGTCTGCCATCCGGTCTCGGACGACAGCAGCACGATCCGGCCGTGCGCCGCATGCAGCAGCGGAAACATCTCGCGCACGGCGAGGAAGCTCCCGACCACGTTGACGTCGACGACGCGGCGGAAGTCGGCCTCGGTCATCTCCACCATCGGCCCGATGCCGACAATGCCGGCGAACGTCACCAGCGCGTCGACGCGGTCGGTGTCGGCGCGCACCCGGTCGGCCAGCGCAGCGACACTCTCGCCTGACGTCACGTCGACGGCGACCGGCACGACCCGGTCACTCGCGAGCGCGTGCAGCGCGGGCGAGTCGAGGTCCGCGGCGTAGACCCGCCAGCCGTCGCCGGCCAGACGCCGGACAGTCGCCGAGCCGAGTCCGCCGGCCGCGCCGGTGATGACGGCGGTTCTCACCAGAGCTGGTCGACGTAGGTGTCCGTGCCGACCTTCGTCCGGAGGAACGGCGCGACGAGCAACGTGTCCGCGACGCCGTCGGCCGCGAGCCGGTCCGTGTAGGTGCGGAAGCGCGACAGGCTGTCGCGGACGTCACCACCGACGAAGAACAGCTGGCACAGCCGGTTCTCCTGGCCGCCGGGAGTGCCGAGCGACATCGGCGCGCTGTCGCGAGAGTTGCGGAACTCCGGCCGCGGCGTCCACGACGACGCGATCTCGATGCTGCTGTCCGCGAGCAGCTCCTTCAGGGCTCCGCTGTCGCGCAGCCTGGTGTGGAGTGCCTCGGCATCACCGTCGCGGCCGTCCAGCCAGACGCCGACGATCGCGTCGTAACCGTGGTCGAGCGCCAGCTCGACGGGCACCGGGTCGGCATCGCGGTAGTCGTCGGCGACGTGGTCGAAGGTCACGGTGTGGACGTGCGAGCGCTCACCGAACCCGCGCCCGTTGGTGTAGAGCCAACGGACCTGCTTCAGCGCCCAGGCGTCCCAGTCCTCGTGGTGACCGGCCTCGATCCAGTAGATGGCGACGTACGAGCCCGCGTCGATCGGGTCGGCCACCGCGCCGGGGACGCCCCAGCGGAGTGCCTTCATCTCGCGCGTCGCCACCCACCGGGACCCGGCGAAGTTGTAGGGCCCGATGAGGCAGCCGGCGATGTAGTGGTCACGCTCGTACCAGCGGTTGTAGGCGCTCTCGAAGCCTTTGTGCGGGTCGACGAGCGTCAGCAGCATCGAGCCGACCTTCACCGGGTAGTCGTCGACGCCCCGCGGCGTGAGCGGGTAGTTGTCCGGCAGCGTCATGAGCTCTCCTCCAGCGTCGACAGAACCTGCGCCCGCAGCACCTTGCCCGACGCGTTGCGTGGCAGTGGTTCGTCGCGGACGACCCACCGCGACGGCACCTTGAAGTAGGCCAGCCGCTCCTTGACGTGCGCGGCGAGCTCGGCCTCGTCGAGAGCGGTCCCCGGCAGCGGTACGACGACAGCGCAGACCTGCTGTCCGAGCTCGTCGTCCGGCACGCCGACGACGGCGGCCTCCGCGACGCCCGGGTGGTGCTCCAGGCAGTTCTCGATCTCGACCGGGTAGACGTTCTCACCGCCGCGCAGGATCAGGTCGGTGCGCCGGGTCGTGAGATACAGCAGGCCGTCCCGCATCGCGCCGAGGTCGCCGCTGTGCAGCCATCGCTCGTCGTCGATCATCGCCCTCGTCGCGGGCTCGTTGCGCCAGTAGCCGAGCATGTTGAGCGGTCCGCGGATGCAGATCTCGCCGGTCTCCCCTTCGGGGCAGACGACGCCATCCGGATCAACCACCTTGATCTCGACCGTAGGCGCCGGCCGGCCGACCGTCTCCGGGTGCTGCAACAGCTCGACGTAGGACGTCGACGTCGCCAGTCCGTTGCTCTCGGTCAGGCCGTAGCCGATGCCGTAGGCGAGCTGCTCGCCGAAGACCTCGCGCATCTTCTCCCGCAGCGCCGGCGACCAGGAGGCGCCGCCGCCGCCGATGTGCCGGAGCGTGCTGGTGTCGTAGTCGCCGACGCGGGGATGGTGGACGACCCGCCACACGGTCGTGGGCACGCTCGTCCAGCTGGTGACCTGCTCGCGTTCGATCGTCGCGAGGGTTGCGTCCGGGTCGAACCGGCCGGGCTGCCAGATGACCGTCGAACCGGCACTCAGCGCGGCGACCACGCCGCTGTGCAGACCCGAGACGTGGAACAGGGGCGTCGTCGACAGGATCCGCGCGGGCGGCAGCGTCAGGCCCGGTGGGATGCGACTCGCGGCGACCGCCTGCTGCGCCTGCACCAGCCCGACCAGGTTGCGGTGCGAGTGGGTGGCGCCCTTGGCGTGGCCGGTCGTGCCGGACGTGTAGATGATGACCGCCGGGTCGTCCTCCGCGACCTCGACGTCCGGCACCCCCGACCAATCGCCAGATAGCGGCCTTCTATGGCCGACATGTGGCGATTGGTCAGGGTCGACCAGCGGGCGGATCACGGACATGTCGTCGACCAGGAGCTTCGGCTCGGAGTCGGCGATGCCGAAGTCGAGCTCTTCTCTCGACCACCAGGCGTTGAGCCCGACAGCGATCGCTCCCAGCGACACCGTCGCCCAGAACGTCACGACCCACTCGATCGAGTTCCGGCCGAGGATCGCGACCCGGTCGCCCTTGCCGACGCCCTGCTGCGCGAGCCAGGTCGCGACGGGCCCGACCGCCGCGTGGTGCTCGGCGAAGGAGATGCGCCGGTCGCCCTCGACCAGGTAGTCACGCTCACCGAACGCGAGCGAGGCGTCGAGCAACGCGCGCAGTGAGCGGTGCCGGTCACGGAACACCGTCATGGGATGGCCGAGCACGTCCTCCTGGACGGTCTCGAACGACACCGATTGCGTGCTCATGGCGCTCTATCGCGATCAGCAGGCGATGTGTCAGGGTCACCGGCATGTCGGACGCGCACGAACAGATCCGCAACCTCCTCGGCCGCTACTGCGAGCTGATGGACGCCGGCCGCTTCGCCGGCCTTGCCGAGCTGTTCGCCCACGCAACGCTCGCCGACGAGCACGGCAACGTCTTCGCGACCGGCTCGGCGGAGGTGCTCGCGATGTGGACCGCCCAGACGACCCTGTACGACGGCAGTCCGCGGACCCGGCACGTCACGGCCAACCCTGTGATCGACCTCGACGAGGGAACCGGCATCGCCGAGGTCTCGTCGTCGTACGTCGTCTTCCAGCAGACCGATGCGCTGCCGCTGCAGCCCATCATCACCGGTCGCTACTTCGACGTGTTCACGCGCCACGACGACGGGACCTGGCACTGGACGCAACGGCGCTACGCCGTGGACCACGTCGGAGACCTCTCGCACCATCTGCGGATGAGCTGACGTCTCAGCCGACCTGCCGGTCGCTGCCCTGCCAGTACTGCGCCCGCAACGCCTTCTTGTCCGGCTTGCCGAGCGCCGACAGCGGGATCGCGTCGACGAAGTCGACCGACTTCGGCTGGTGCACCGCACCCTTGCGGTCCTTCACCAGCGCGATGAGCTCGTCCGCCTCGACGCTGGCGTCCGGGCGGCGTACGACGACGGCCTTGACGGCCTCGCCCCACTTCTGGTCCGGCACGCCGATCACCGCGACCTGCGCGACGCCGGGGTGGGTGCCGATGACGTCCTCGATCTCGCGCGGGAAGACGTTGAAGCCGCCGGACACGATCATGTCCTTCTTGCGGTCGACGATCGTGAGGAAGCCGTCGGCATCCTTGCGGGCGATGTCACCGGTGTGCAGCCACCCGCCCTTCAACGCCTCCTCGGTCTGCTCGGGCTTGTTCCAGTAGCCCTTCATCACCAGCGAGCCCCGCACACAGATCTCTCCGGGCTCGCCGTCCGGCACCTCGTTGAGGTCGTCGTCGAGCAGCGCCACCTTCAGCCACGGCGTCGGGCGGCCACAGGTTGCGAGGCGCGCCATGTCGGAGGTGTCGTGCTCCTCCTTCTTCAGCACGGCGATCGTCATGCCGCACTCGGACTGGCCGAAGAACTGGAAGAAGATCGATCCGAACTTGTCGATCGCCTCCTTCAGCCGGGTCGGCGACATCGCGGAGGCGCCGTAGTAGACGGTCTCGAGCGACGACAGGTCGTAGTCGGCCAGCTTGGGGTGGTCGAGCAGGATGTAGAGCATCGTCGGCACGAGCATCGTCGCGGTGATCTTGTACTTCTGGATCGCCTCGAGGACGGCCGTCGGCTCGAAACCGGGCAGCACCACGATCGAGCCACCGCGCAGCAGCGTCGGCACGAAGAACGCAGCACCGGCGTGGGACAGCGGAGTCGAGATCAGGAACCGGGTCTCCTCCGGCCACTCCCACTCAGCCATCTGGATCTGGCAGAGCGTCGCGCCGGAGCGGTAGGTCTGCATGACGCCCTTGGACTTGCCGGTCGTGCCGCCCGTGTAGGTCAGACCACTGACGTCCTCGGGGTCGACGACCGGCGCCTGCAACGGCTTCGGCTCGAACGTCTTGGCCAGGGCGATCAGGTCGGTGCCGTTCTCGGACGGGCCGAGCGAGAGCAGCGTCTTGAGGCCGGGCACCCGGTCACGCAGTTCACCGGCTCGCTCGTCGAAGGCGGTCGGGTCGTAGACGAGCGTCTCCACGCCGGCGGCCTCGAGCACGTAGGCCTGGTCGTCGACCGACCCCATCGGATGCAGCGATGTCGACCGGCAGGGGTTGAGCATGTTGGCGCCCATGGTGAACAGCACCTCGGGCCGGTTCTTCGACAGCATCGCGATCGGGTGGTGCTCGCCGATGCCGAGAGACGCGTAGGCCTGCACGTAGCGGCTCATCTCCGCCGCCACCTGGGACGCCGTCAGGACGGTGTCGCCGAGATAGACCGCGGGCTTGTCGGCGTGCCTGTTGAGCGCCGCGACGAGCAGGTCCGGCATGAACGCCGGGCGGTGCAGATCCGCCGGCAGATCAGTCGCTGTAGCCATGCCGCGACGATATCTGAAAGGGTGTCAGAAACTCTCTGGAGGTTGGGGGACGGCGGTGCAGCTGAGTCTCGGCATCCCCAACTTCGGCAGCTGGCCGGGCGGCGACCTGCGCAGCCTGCTGGACCTCGCGCGGGCGGCCGATGACGCCGGCGTCGACCGGCTGGTGGTCAGCGACCACGTCGTGCTCGGCACTCACCTCGACGCCTACCGCTGGGGCCGCTTCCCCACCGGCCCCGATGGGGTCTGGCTCGAACCGCTGACCTGCCTCACCGCGTTCGCGTCGGTGACGTGGCGCGTCCGGCTGTCGACGGGCATCCTGATCGCGCCCCTCCGGCGCGCCCCGCTGCTCGCCAAGACGGTCGCCACCCTCGACGTGCTGTCCGGCGGAAGGGTCGACCTCGGTGTCGGCGTCGGCTGGCAGAAGGAGGAGTACGACGCCCTGGGGCTGGAGTTCTCGGCACGCGGACGCCTCCTGGAGGACACGATCGGCGGCTGCCGCCGGCTGTGGACCTCGATGCCGGCGTCGTACTCGTCGAGAAGCGTTTCGTTCGACGACGTCTACTGCTCGCCGCAGCCGACCCAGGATCCGCTGCCGGTCTGGTTCTCCGGCACTCTCAACGACCGCAACCTGCGCCGGGTGACCTCGCTCGGCGACGGCTGGATCCCGATCATGGGTGCCTCACTCGACGACATCCGTGAAGGCGCGAAGCTGCTGCGAGCGGCCGCCGGTCGCCCTGTCGACGTACAGGCTCCCCTGGCGCCGGTGCGGCGCGACGACAAGTCCCTCGACATCGATGCCACCATGCGGCAGGTGACCGATTTCGCGGCTGCAGGCGTGACGAACGTGTACCTCAACGCGGCGACCATCGGCGCCGACCCGACCACAGCCGCCCGGGCCCTCCCGCTCGTCGTGGCCGCGCTGCAGGAGGTGACGCGTTGACCGAGGCCGAGCGACGGGAGCTCCACGACCTGGTCGAGCGCTACGCACAGGCTGTCGACCGCGCGGACGGCAAGGCGGTGGCGGAGCTCTTCGCCGACGACGGCGTCCTCGCACTGTGGATGGACCCGAGCAGCGACGAGCAGACCGGCGAACGCGTCGGCCACGAGCAGATCGCGACCGTCGGCGACGGCCTCAGCCGGTACGTCGCGACGCACCACACGATCTCCAGCCACACGAGCGTCGTCGACGGGATGCACGCGAACGGCGAGACCCTGTGCACCGCACATCACGTGGTAGAGGCGAACGGCAAGCGCACCGACAAGGTGCTCTACCTTCGCTACCTCGACACCTTCACGCGCACGACCGACGGCTGGCGGTTCGCCCGGCGCGAGCTCTACGTGCAGTGGCAGTCGACGCTTCCCGTCGACTAGCGCCAGTCCGGGTGCAGACCCTTCTCGAGCGCCAGCTTGAGGCCGGAGACGGTCTGCCCGTCGAGCGCCGACGCCTCGCTCGAGGTCGCGAGCCACGCGACAGCCGCGGCCGGGGCGGAAGGCGGGGCGCCGGAGTAGCGGCCCTCGAGGCCGAGTCGTTCGGCGTTGGCACGCATCCGCTCGGTCAGCACGTGCCCCGGGTCCACGTTGACGGCAACGATCCCGGCGTCGCCGTACTCGACGGCGACATGGCCGGCGAGCCGGTGGAATGCGGCTTTCGAAGCGGCGTACGCATAGCCCCAGCCGCCGCTGCCGACAGGTGCGGTCGGCTCATGGGTGGCGGCGTACGACGTCATCGAGATGACGCGGCCGTCGCCCGAGGCGCTGAGCAGCGGCAGAGCGGCCTGGACCAGGACGAGCTGCGCGACGACGTTGGCCATCAGCTTCGTCGTCAGCATCTCCGGCGTCGTGTCCGCCAGCCGCAGCATGCTGCCGGCGCCGGTGTGCACCGCGTTGAGGACGAGCACGTCCAGCCGACCGAAGCGCTCGCCGGTCTGCGCAACCGCCGCGCGCAGCGAGTCGTGGTCGAGCAGGTCCGCCACGACGGCGAACGAGTCGACGCCTCGTTGCTCCACCTCGGCCGCGGTGCGCTCCAGACTGCCCTCGACGGACGCTCCGGCACCCACGTCCGAGTCGTCGATGCCGGTGCCTTCGGTGCGGGTTCGCGCAGTGACGGCGACGTCGAGACCCGAGTCGGCGAGCGCATGCGCGCAGGCGCGGCCGATGCCGCGACTCGCGCCGGTGACGAGCGCGACCCGGCGACCGGTGGAAGGCACGCCGAGACTCTAAGTGCAGGCGATCTAGGCTGCCGCGGTGCGCGCCTACCGACTGCTCGACTGGCAGCAGCCCGGCTTCGACGACATCCCCGAACCCGAGCCAGCCGCCGGCGAGGTGCTCGTCCGCGTCGGCGGTGTCGGGCTCTGCCACTCGGACGTGCTGTTCCTCGAGTCGCCTGCAGGCGTCCTGCCGTACGACGTCCCCTTCACCCTGGGCCACGAGACAGCGGGCTGGGTCGAGGCACTCGGTGAGGGTGTCGACGACCTGGCGGTGGGCGACGGCGTCGCCGTCGCGTGCATGTCGCCGTGCTGGACGTGCCGATGGTGCACTCGCGGTGCCGACAACTACTGCGTCAACTCGTGGCGGGGCCGCGGCTTCGGTCTCGACGGCGGACTCGCGCCGCTCATCGCCGTGCACCGACGTGAGCTGGCGCCACTCGGCGGCCTCGACCCGCGTGTCGTCGCGCCGCTGACCGATGCGGGAGCGACGTCGTACCACGCCGTGCAGCGGGTGCGCGCGAAGCTGCCGGCCGAAGGCGCGACCGTCGTCGTGATCGGCGTCGGCGGGCTCGGCGGCTATGCGGTGCAGTGGCTGCGCTTGCAGACGTCGGCGCGCATCGTCGCGGTCGAGGCGCGCGAGTCGCGGATGCAGGCGGCGCGCGCGATGGGCGCCGACGAGGTGGTCGAGGCGGGTGACGGCTTGTCGCGGCGGTTGCGGGAGGCGGTGGGTGTCGACGGCGCCGACGGGGTCCTGGACTTCGTCGGGACCGACGCGACGCTCAATGCCGCCATCCGCAACGCGGCGACGATGGGTGCGGTGGCGATGGTCGGCCAGGGCTTCGGCACCGCGCAGGTCCGCTGGGGTCAGCTCCGCCACGACTGCGACGTCTTCATCCCGCAGGGCGCGGCGATCGCCGAGCTGCACGAGGTCGTCGCGCTCGCGCAGCAGCACGAGCTGCGGCACGACGTCGAGCAGTTCTCGTTCGACGACGCTCCGACGGCCTACGAGCGGTTGCGTGCCGGCCGCCTCGAGGGCCGTGCTGTCGTCATCCCGTGACGTAGCAACGGGCGCAGACGATGCGCCTCGTCGAAGATCGTGTGCTCGACCATCCGCCCCGCTACGAGACCGGCGACCGCCCACGCGCCGAGCAACATGTACATCACGACGATCTGGTAGCGGATGGCGTCCAGCGGCGGGACGCCGGCGATGATCAGGCCCGTCATCGCGCCCGGCAACGAGATGAGTCCCACGACCTTCGTGGTGTCGATCGTCGGCACGAGCGCGTTTCGCAACGCGGCGCGCAGCTGCGGTGCGAAAGCCTGCCTCGCCGACTGTCCGAGCGCGAGGCGCGCCTCGACCTGCGGCCGGTTCTCGCTCACCGCGTCCCGGATGCGCAGCAACGTCAACGACGTCGCCTGCAGAGCACCCGAGACGACCATCCCTCCGATCGGGACCAGCACCCGCGGCTCGGTCGTCACGGCATGGGTGACGACCAGCAGTCCGAGCGTCACGGCGACGGCGACGGCGACGGCCGTCGTCGAGACGGCGCGGACACCGCGCAGCCCGCGTCCGCGTCGGGCGGACACTCCCCCGGCGACGAGCACCATCGCCGCGACCCAGCCGAGTGAGCCGGCAAGCCCGGCATGCTCGAAGAGCCACGCCAGCAGCGCCCCGACGGCGACGAGCTGCACGGCCGCGCGCACCGTTGCGACGGCGACCTCACGCGCGAGCCCGAGCCGTTCGCGGGCGACGACCGCGATGCATGCGGCGACGAGCAGCGCGCTCGCCGCGACAGCGGGCCACGACGGCACGTAGACGTGGTGAGCGGCGACCGCCTGCGCGACCGTCACGAAACACCCGCAAGGAACGCCCGGGCCTCCGATGAGGACGGCTCATCCAAGACGCGCGCAGCGGGCCCGGCATCGACGACACGGCCGGCCACGACGACGACCACGTCGTCCGCCAGCCGGCGCGCCTGGCGCAGGTCGTGGCAGACCAGGACGAGGGTCAGCCCGCGGTCGAGCAGGCCGCGGAGCACCTGCTCGACCGCGTTGGCCGCGAACGCGTCGAGCGCCGACGTCGGCTCGTCGGCCAGCAGAACCTCGGGTCGGACCGCGACCGCCCGCGCCAGGCAGACCCGCTGTCCCTCGCCGCCCGAGAGGCCAGGGGTCTCTCGGTGCAGGAACTCCACGGGCAGGTCGACCTCGGCGAGCAGGTGGGTCGCCGCCTGCTCGGCGAGTGCGGGGTCGGCCACGCGCAGGTCGTCGAGCACGGTGTCGCCGAGCAGCACCGGCCGCTGCTGCACCAGCCCCACCTGCCGGCGCAGCGACAGGACGTCGTACGTCGCGATCGGCGCGCCGCGGTATCGCACCGTGCCGGTCGAGGGCTCCTCGAGCCGGTTGAGCAGCCGCAGCAACGTCGACTTGCCCGCTCCGCTCGGACCGACGATCGCGGTGCACCTTCCGGTGCCGATCGTCAGCGTGACCTGCGACAGCGGGTGGCTGTGCGTCGCACCGGAGCCACGGGTCACCGTGACCTCATCCAGCTCGAACACCGGCGCCGCCATGACCTCCATGATGGTCACCGGGCGCTTCGGCCCCGGAGGGTCAGGCCGAGGTGTAGCCCAACGGCATCAGCACGCTCTTCAGCTCGCAGAACGCCGACAGGCCCTCGGGACCGTCCTCGCGGCCGATGCCCGAGCACTTGAAGCCACCGAACGGAGAGCCCATGTCGAAGGCGTACCAGTTGATGCCGTAGGTGCCGGTGCGCACGCGCTTGGCGATCTCGTAACCGTGGTCCACGTCCGCCGTCCACACCGAGCCGGCAAGGCCGTAGTCGCTGTCGTTGGCGATCGTGACGGCTTCTTCCTCCGTGTCGTAAGGGATGACCGACAGCACGGGCCCGAAGATCTCCTCCTGGGCGATCGTCATCTTCGTGTCGACGTCCTTGAAGACGGTCGGCTCGACGTACCAGCCCACGTCGAGACCGGCTGGCCGGCCGCCGCCGAGCACGAGCTTCGCGCCCTCGGACTTGCCCTTCTCGATGTAGCTCTCGACCCGGTCGCGCTGGCGCTCCGCGACCAGCGGGCCGAGCTGCGTCGCGGGGTCGGTCGGGTCGCCGACGGTGAACGTCTTCGCCGCCTCGACCAGTGCCTCCGTGACCTCGTCGTAGCGGGTGCGCGGGGCGAGGATGCGGGTCTGCGCGACGCAGGCCTGGCCGGTGTTCATCAGACCGGACATCACGAGCATGTACGCCGACGACGCGAGGTCGACGTCGTCGAGCACGATCGCCGCGGACTTGCCGCCGAGCTCGAGCGAGACCCGCTTGAGCCGTTCGGTCGCGAGTGCGCCGACCTTGCGGCCGGCGGCGGTCGATCCGGTGAACGACACCTTGTCGACACCCGGGTGGGTGACGAGGTACTCGCTGACCTCGCGGTCGGCCGGCAGCACCGACAGCACGCCTTCGGGCAGACCGGCTTCCTGGAACAGCCCTCCGAGCCAGAGCGCGTCGATCGGTGTCTCCGGCGCGGGCTTGAGGATGACCGTGCACCCCGCGAGCAACGCGGGGATCAGCTTGTTGATCGCGATGAACAGCGGGACGTTCCACGGGATGATCGCCGCGACGACGCCGACCGGTTCCCGCCGCACCCGGGTCTCCCCGAACATGCCGTGGCGTGTCTCTTCCCACGGGAAGGTCTCGGCGAGGCCGTCATAGACACCGAGCACCGCCTGCGCCGGCGTCCACATCATCATCTGGACCGTCGACGTGGGCGCGCCCATCTCCGAGGTGATGATGCCGCTGACGTCGTCGATCCGGCTCGTGAGCAGCTCGGCGAACCGCTTGAGGACCGCCGCGCGCTCCTGCGGCGGCGTCTGCGGCCACGGGCCGCTGTCGAACGCGCGCCGGGCCGCCGCGACGGCGGCGTCGACATCCGCCTCGAGGGCTTCCGGGACCGACCCGACGACCTCGAGCGTCGCGGGTGAGCGGACCTCGATCCGCTGGCCGCTCGACGGTTTGGTCCACTCGCCGCCGATGAGCAGCTCGTCGTAGGTCGTGGTCATGCGCGTCCTTCCACCGGGGTCGACCAGCATTATGTGACGACCCGTCAGATTTGTCGTGGCCGACCCTGGGCGAAGGCGCGGAAATGCCGGTGCAAGCCGCCGCGCGGCGTTAGCGTCGCGACCATGATCCGACTTCGCGCTGTGGTCCCGGGCCTCGTTCTGGCCGCTCTCGTCTCCGCGTGCGGCGGTGGCAGCAGCGGCGGCGCCAAGGGCGGCAGCACTCCCCCGCCGACGACGCCGGGCACGCCGCAGGTCTCGGCGACCGCGCCGGCCGACCCGACCGCGGCGAAGGCGGAGATCAAGGCCAACTGGACGAAGTTCTACGCCTACAAGACAACTCCGGCCCAGGCCGCCGCACTGCTGGAGGACGGCGACCAGATGAGTGGCGCACTCGCCTTCGCCCGGCAGGAGCAGGCGAAGAGCCACATCAGGCAGAACGTGCAGGTGAAGGTCATCACCTTCACCGACGCGACCCACGCCAACGTCACCTATGCACTGCTCAACGGCAACACCGCACTCCTGCCGTCGGCGAGCGGCGTCGCGGTCTTCGTCGACGGCACCTGGAAGGTCAGCAAGACGAGCTTCTGCACCCTCGTGCTGCTCGGGGCCAATGGCAAGCCGGTGCCCGGGTGCTGATCTGACGGGTCGTCATATATTCGGCCGGTGAGTGGCTTCAACCTGGCCGACCTGTTCGAACGAGTCGCCGACGCCGTCCCTGACCGCGAGGTCATCGTCTCGCCTGCGCGCCGGCTGACCTTCGCGCAGCTCGACGACCGCGCCAACCGGCTGGCCAACGTCTTCGCGGCGGCCGGCATCGGGTCGGGTGACCACATCGGCCTCCAGCTGCTCAACGGCTCGGAGTACCTCGAGGGGATGCTCGCCGCCTTCAAGCTCTCGGCGGTCCCGGTCAACGTCAACTTCCGGTACGTCGAGAACGAGCTACGCCACCTCTACGACGACGCCGACCTCGTCGCGGTCGTCCACCACCGGCGGTTCTCGCCGAGGGTTGCGGCGGCGGCCGACTCGGCTCCCAAGGTGAAGCATCTGTTCGTCGTCGACGACGACAGCGGCGAGGACGTGTCGGGCGGTGCGGTCGACTACGAGCAGGCGCTCGCCGGGGCCGACGCCGCCCGGCCGAACGGCAGCGGCCGCACGGGTGACGACCGCTACATCGCCTACACCGGCGGCACGACCGGTCTGCCGAAGGGGGTCGTCTGGCGGCAGGAGGACATCTTCTTCGCGGCCATGGGCGGCGGCGACGTCTTCCAGTCCGGCAACTTCATCAAGACGCCGGACGAGATCGTCGAACGGATCCCCGAGGTCGGCGGGACGATCCTGACGACGCCACCGCTGATGCACGTCAGTGCGCAGTGGGGCGTCTTCCACTCGCTGTTCGCGGGCGGCCGCATCGTGTTCCCGCCACAGGGGGCCTTCGACGCGGATGCGATCTGGCGGCTGGTCGCCGACGAGGGCGTCAACATCCTGACGATCGTCGGCGACGCGATGGCCCGGCCGCTCGCCGATGCCTACGCGAGAGCCAAGGAGTCGGGGACGGCATACGACGCCTCCTCGCTCATCGTCATCGGGTCAGGCGGCGCCACGTTGTCGACGGCGGCGAAGGCGCGACTGGCCGAGCTGCTGCCCAACCTGATGATCGTCGACGGGTTCGGCTCGTCGGAGACAGGCGTGGTCGGCAACAAGCTGCACGCGAGCGGCGACACGTCGACGTCACCGCGGTTCACCGTCAACGCGCAGACCAACGTCCTCGACGAGGACGGGAAGCCGGTCCAGCCCGGCAGCGGCAAGGTCGGCCGGCTCGCGCGCAAAGGACATGTGCCGCTCGGCTACTACAAGGACGAGAAGAAGACCGCGACGACCTTCCTCGAGATCGACGGCGAGCGGTGGGTGCTGCCCGGCGACAACGCTCTCGTCGAGGAGGACGGCACCGTGGTACTGCTCGGCCGTGGCTCGACCTCGATCAACACCGGTGGCGAGAAGGTCTACCCGGAAGAGGTCGAGACGGCGCTGATGACGTCCGACGACGTCGCCGACGCGGTCGTCGTCGGCTTGCCGGACGAGCGGTGGGGCGAGCGGGTGGTCGCGGTCGTGAAGCCGGCCGCGGGCGCGACGCCGACGTTGGAGTCGCTCCAGGAACATGCCCGAGCATCGCTGGCCGGCTACAAGCTGCCTCGGGCACTCGTGCTGGTCGACCACCTCGAGCGGACGCCGGCAGGAAAGCCCGACTACAAGTGGGCGAAGGAGAAGGCCGCCGCCGAGGCCGGCCAGGCGTGAGCGACCCCGTCACCGAACTGGCGGACCGTCTCGCCATCCAGGACCTGATCGCGCGCTATCCGATCGCGGTCGACGGCCGTGACTGGGACGCGCTCGACGACCTGTTCACCGCGGATGCACGGATCGACTTCACCGCGTTCGGCGGACCCGCGGGAGACCTCGCGTCGATCAAGGTCTTCCTGCGCGACGCGCTCGGCGGCTTCCGCCGGACGCAGCACATGATGGGCCTGCCGGCGATCACGCTGTCGGGTGACCGAGCGACGGCACGAACGTCGTGCAACAACCCGATGGTCATCGACGGCCCCGACGGCGAGACGTCGGTGTGGCTGATCGGGCTCTGGTACGACGACGAGTTCACGCGCACCGCGGACGGCTGGCGGTTCGCGTCGCGCAAGCAGGAGCGCAGCTACTTCCTCACCGGGCTGAAGGACGCTCCCTCGTGAGCTTCGTACGGGTGGAACGGCCGCGGGACGGCATTGCGCTCGTGACGCTCGACCGACCGGAGCGGATGAACGCGATGGCGTTCGACGTGATGATCCCGCTGCGTGAAGCGCTGGAGGAGGTCAGCCGCGACAACGGCGTCCGGGTCGTCGTGCTGACCGGTGCCGGCGGCGCCTTCTGCTCCGGTGCCGACCTCGAGGACCCGGGCCGGGTGCCGGGGATCGAGGGACTGACCCTTCCCACCATCGCGTTGCGGTCGATGCAGCTGCTCGACGACGTCATCCTCACGATCCGTCGCATGCACCAGCCGGTGATCGCCGCCGTCAACGGGCCGGCGATCGGCGGCGGCTTCTGCCTCGCGCTCGTCTGCGACATCCGGCTCGCCGCACCTGCGGCGTACTTCCGCGCTGCCGGCATCGTCAACGGACTGACCGCGAGCGAGCTCGGCATCAGCTACCTGCTCCCCCGCGCGGTCGGCAGCGCCCGCGCCGCCGAGATCATGCTCACGGGGAGAGACGTCGCGGCGGACGAGGCCGAACGGATCGGACTGGTCAGCTCGGTGAGCCACGACCTGCTCGACGCTGCCTATGCAGTGGCGGACCGGATCCTCGGCTTCAGCCGACCGGGGGTCGAGCTGACCAAGCGCATGCTCTGGGCCAGCCTCGACGCGGCGAGCATGCAGGCGCACATGGACCACGAGGGCGTGGCGCAGCTGTTCGTCCGGCTGACGACGCGCAACTTCGAGGAAGCGGTCGCTGCCCGCAAGGAGAAGCGCACACCCGACTTCAAGGACTGAGCCATGCCCCTGTTCTCGTTCGAAGGCAACTCGCCCACCGTTCACCCCGACGCATGGATCGCCCCGACCGCGACGATCGTCGGTGACGTGACGGTGGAGGCCGGAGCGTCGGTCTGGTACGGCGCCGTGGTGCGCGCGGACTTCGGACCGATCGTCATCCGAGCGGGAGCCAACATCCAGGACGGCGCCGTCCTGCACGCGGCCGAGTCGCTCGAGATCGGATCCGGCGCGACGATCGCGCACTGCGTCGTCATGCACGGGGCCTCCGTCGGCGCGGAGGCGCTCGTCGGCAACAACGCGACGGTGCAGGACGGCGCGCGGATCGGCGACCGCGCAATGGTCGCGGCCGGCGCGCTGGTGCCGCCCAACACGGTCGTCGAGCCGGGCACCCTCTTCCGCGGAGCTGCCGGCAAGCCCGCCGGACCGCTCTCGCCGGGAGCGAAGTTCTGGATCGACAACAACCCGACCGCCTACCAGGAGCTCGCCCGCCGGCACGCCTCAGGCGTCGCCGAGCTGTAAGAGGGACGAACACGACATCAGCGACAAGGCCGGGCATCTGGGCAAAACCCTTCGGCCCACGCGGGCACGGCATACGTTCGCCAGGTGGGACCCAGGAAATATCTCATCACGACCATCGTCGGCTCGGCAGGCACGGCGACGCTGCTCCTCGCGCTGACAGCGAGCTCCGCAGACGCCGCCCCCACGGTCACCTGCAGCGCAGCGGCCGGAACCGTCACGGTCACGCTGTCCGGGACGGCCACCGGTTCCGACGGTTTGCGCATCACGACAAGCGGTGGTGACTACGTCATCTCGCTGAACGGCGGAGCCGTCTGCACCGGTCAGTCGTGGTCCGACACTGCCGATCCGACGATCCAGGTGACCGGGTCGACACAGGTGCAGGTGCCGGCGACATTCGCTCCCGGCGCCGACGGCAGCGTCAGCTTCCTCGGCAACCCGCTCGCCACCAACATCGTCGATCTCAGCGGCCAGGGCAGCTCCACCGTCCATCTCGGCGGCGCCGCCTACTCCACGGCCACCAGCACGGTGTCGTGGTCGGCACTCAGCGACTCGTTCAGCGGCGTCGCGACCGTCGTCGGCGCCAGCTCCGGCGGCACCGACTTCGTGGCGGGAAGTGGCGGCGGCTGGACGCTGAGCGGTCTCGGTGCCGGCAACGTGCTCGACCTCAGCGCCAGCACGACGTCGCCGACCGCGAACCTCGCCAGTGGCACCGCACAGGTGGGACCGAGTGCGACCGACAGCATCAGTGACATCTCCACCGTCGTCGGTTCGCAGTCGGTGGGCACGACGTTCGTCGCCGGCGGCAGCTCCGCGACCTTCGTGGACCCGCGCAGCGCCGGCACCGGTTCGACCGTCGATTTCTCGCAGGTCCCGACGTCGGGCGGCACCCAGATGGTGCTGAACCTCTCCGGCGCCCCGGCGGGCGCCGGCACGCCGGCTCATTCGGCGACGGTCGGAGCGACCACCTACTCGTTCAGCAGCGGTGCCGCACGCTTCACCGGTTTCGTCGGACCGAGCACAGGCTTCACGGACGTGGTCGCGGACGCGACGACGGGATGGTCCTTCGCGGGTTCCGGCGCCGGCAACTCCCTCGACCTGTCCGGCTCGAGCTCGGCGACGATCGTGGACCTCGCTGGCGGAACCGTGCAGATCGGCAGCGGATTCGACTCGATCACCGGTGTCAACACCGCGACCGGGTCGAACTTTGCGCGCACGACGTTCGTCGCCGGCGCAGGCAGCGAGACCTTCCTCGATCCGAACGCCCTCGAGACGATCGACTTCTCGCAGGTCGCCGCCACTGCCGGCACGCCGTTGCGGATCAACCTCGCAAGTTCGCCCGTAGCCGGTGTTGCCTCACGCACGGCAACGCAGAACGGCATCACCTACACGTTCACCAGCGGCAGCCCGGCGAAGACGACAGTCGTCGGGGCGAGCAATGGAAACACGTCGGTGTACGCCGACTCGACCACCGGCTACACCATCACGGAACAGGGTGGCGGCAACGTGCTGGACTTGTCCAACGCGTTCGGTGCCGTCAGGGTCGACGTCCCTCATGACAGCGTGCAGATCGGGGCCACGACTGACACCGTCAGCGGGTTGAACACGGTCGTCGGGTCCGCGAGCGGGCAGACGGTCTTCGTCGCGGACAACGCCGGAGGCAACACCTTCCAGGGTCTCGGGTCCAACAACACGCTCGACCTGTCCTCCATCGGAGCCGGCCCCATCGCAGATCTGGCGACCGGCACCGCAGTTGTGGGCGCTTCTGCGATAGACGCGTTCAGCGGCATCACCTCGGTGATCGGCTCCGGCGCCGGCGGCACGACATTCGTCGCCGGATCCGGCAGCGAGTCGTTTGCCGACCACGGGTCAACAGGTGGCGACAGCATCGACTTCTCCTCCGTGGCCACGAGCGGCACGGCTGCACTGGTGGTGAACGTCTCGGGTGTGCCGCAAGGCTCGGTCGCGAACGACACAGCAGCCGCAGGTGCGTCGACCTACAGCTTCACCAGCGGCGGAGGCTTGTTCACGACGTTCAAGGGCGCCGCGAGCGCCTACACACAGTTCGGCGCGGGTTCCGTCGGCGGCTACACGTTCCGTGGCCAGGGCCACGCCAACACGCTCAACCTCAGCGCGGCGCCCGCCGACCCGGTCGTCGACCTCGCCCAGGGCACGGCGCAGGTGGCGAACGCCGCGGCCGACACGATCAGCGGGATCACCACGGTCGTGGGCTCAGCTGCCGGCGGGACGACGTACACCGCTGCGCCGCAGGCGAACGAGACGTTCGTGGACCCGAGCAGCTCAGGGCCATTCGCCACCCTGGACCTGTCGCAGCTCGGCAGCAGCAGTGCCCATCCGCTCATCGTGAACCTCACCGGTGGCCCGGCCGACGGCGTCGCGAGCAGCACCGCCACCGACGACGGCTACATCTACGACTTCACCCAGGGGGCAAACCGGTTCAGGACAGTCGACGGCCCGGCAGCCGGCCAGGCTTCGTTCCTCGCAGACACGACGGCCCGGAACTTCGTCGCAGGCGGATCCGGCAACATTCTCGACCTGAACGCGGTGCCTTGGCAGCTCACGATCAACGCCGACAGCGGGCAGGTGACGTCCGTGAACGACGGAACATTCACCGACACCTTCTCCGGGATGCAGACCCTCGTGGGTTCATCAGGCGGTGGCACACACTTCGTCGCCGGGTCCGCCGGCGGCTTCGACTTCCAAGGCCTCGGCGCGAGCAACGTGCTCGACTTCCATCCGACAACCTCGGGCCCGACGGTCAATGCCGCCCTCGGCCAGGCTGACCTGGGCGCGTCCAACGCCGACACCTTCGCCGGCATCACCAATTTCGTCGGATCTTCGGCCGGTAACACGAGATTCGTCGCCGGCCCTGCGCCCGGCTTGACCTTCCAGGGAGTCGGCACCGGCAACTCCATCGACTTCAGCCAGGTGGCGAACGGCCTTTCGGTGGATCTGTCCACCGGCGCCGTACAGTTCAGCCCGAGCGGTTCAGACGTCTTGTCCGGCATCCAGGCGATCAGCGGCACGCCGGTCGACGACACGTTCACGCAGGGGTCTCCGGGCAGCTTCGACGTCGCCGGCGGCGGCGGCGTCGACACCCTCGACCTGACGAGCGGCCCTGCGACAGTGACCGAGACGAACGGCGATCCGGCCTGCAGCGGCGCGACGCACGACGGCACGGCCACCGGCAGCGGTCTGAACGACCGGTTCGAGTGCCTGAGCAACGTGCTCTTCACCGGAGCGCCGGCCAACCCGATCGCCACGGGTGCCGTTGCGCAGAAGGATGGAGTCCTCGCCGTCACCTGGACGGCTCCGACAGACACCGGTGGCTCGGCCATCACGGGCTACGACGTCTACTGCTCCACCTCTCCCAATCCGACGGTTACCGGCTCGCCCACCGTGGCCGGGATCGCGGCCGGCGCGCCATCGACGTCGGTGACAGGACTGACCTCGGGCACTCGCTACTACTGCATCGTGACGGCCTCCAACGCCAACGGTGAGTCGCCTGCGTCGTCAGTGGTCGGCGCCGTGGCCGACGCAACCGCGCCCAAGGTGTCTGTCACCTCGCCGACCTCGCGTTTCGACCTGACTCCGCACGCGAAGACCACCTACACGGCGACCGACACAAGTGGTGTGTCCAGCTACGACGTGCGCTACCGGATGGCGAAGTGGAACGGCCGCTTCGGCTCATGGACCTATCCGCAGGCCTGGCAAGCCACCACCAAGAAGTCGGAGACTCTGTCGATTGCGGCGGGCTCCGAGCTCTGTTTCGAGGTGCGCGCACGAGATTTCCCCGGCAACACGTCGACATGGAGCAGCCAGCGGTGCACAGCTCGCCCCTTGGACGACCGTGGGCTCGCGACGGCGACGAAGGGCTGGACCCGCGGGCACGACCGCTATGCCTACCTCGGCACGGTGACGTCCACGACGACGAAGGGCGCCACGCTGAAAGCCACTGGCGCGCACTTCCGGTACCTCGCCCTCGTCGTCACGAAGTGCGCGACCTGCGGCCACGTTGCCATCTACCTCAACGGTCACTACTGGAAGACCGTCAGCACGTACGCCGCGCATACGCGCCATCAGGTGCTGCTCGTCGAGGCGCGCACACGGGTGGTGGTGGAGACCGTCACGTTGAAGGCCACCGATGTCCGGAAGCACGTCATCGTCGACGGCCTGGGGTGCAGCCAGTAGAAAGGACGCGTGGACGACGAGACCCGCCAGGCTTCCTACCGGCTCGCCGAGCAGATGCGGCGGATCATCGCCCGGCTCGCCGTCGTCCGGCCGCCCGCCGAGGAGCTGAACCGAGCCGCCGACGCCGCGGCCGCGTTCGCCGACCGGCTCGACACGTTGCCGCAGCGCACCCGGTCGTGGGAGATCAGCGAGGCCGGCCTGCTCCCCCGGGACTTCGTCGCGTTCAGCCCGGTCAGTGGCCGAAGCAACCCGATGTCGCCACCGGTGAAGCTGCACGTCGCCGAAGGCGACGAGGGACAGGTCGTCATCGAAGGAGAGGTCACGTTCGGAGCGGCGTACGAAGGTCCGCCGGGCCACTGCCACGGCGGCTGGGTGGCGGCGATGTTCGACGAGGCGCTCGGCTTCGCGCAGCTCGCGCCCGGCTTCACGGCCTACCTGCACGTCAACTACCGCAAGCCGACGCCGCTCAACACCACGCTGCACATCAAGGCGTGGGTCGACAGCGTCGAAGGACGCAAGCGGCTGGTCAAGGGCGAGTGCAGCCTCGACGGCGTCGTGCTGTCCGACGCGGAAGGCCTCTTCATCGCGCCGCGCGACGACGACGACTACCTCGCCCGGCTCGGGCAGTCGTCGTGAACCACGAGGATCGCGTGGCGCTGGTCACCGGCGCCGGCTCCGGCATCGGCCGGGCGGTGAGCCTGCGCCTCGCCGGCGAAGGCGCCCGCGTGCTGGCGGTCGACATCAACAGCGACGGTCTCGCCGAGACCTGCGCGGCCGGCGGCGACTCGGTCGTCGCGGGGGTCTATGACGTCAGCAGCGCCGACCAGTGCCGCGCCGCGGTCGCCGAAGCGGTCGACCGGTTCGGGCGGCTCGACATCCTCGGCAACGTCGCGGGCATCGCGCGCGGTGAGCACATGACACAGGTCACCGAGGCGTCGTACCGGCAGATGATGGGCGTGAATGTCGACGGCTACTTCTTCATGGCCCAGGCGGCGATCCCGCACCTGCTGGAGTCCGAGAGCGGCGGGGTCATCGTCAACATCGCGTCCAACGCGGGTCTGATCGGCCAGGCCTACACCGTCGTCTACTGCATGACCAAGGGCGCGGTGGTGCAGCTGACGAAGGCGCTCGCGATGGAGTACCTCAAGTCCCCGCTGCGGGTCGTCGCCATTGCGCCGGGTGGCGTCGAGACCGGCCTGGTGCACGGCTACCAGATGCCGCCGGACGTCGACTTCGACCTGGTCATGCGTTACACGGGCGCCCGCGGGCTCGCCAAGCCGGACGACATCGCCGCACTGTTCTCGTTCCTCGCGTCGACCGAGGCGCGCAACATCCACGGCGCCGTCGTGAGCAGCGACGGCGGCATGACGGCGGGCTGAGCCGTGAAGGTCTTCATCTCCGCCGACATGGAGGGCGTCGCGGGAGTCGTCGACTGGGAGCAGTGCCGACCCGGCGGAGCCGGCTACGACGTCGGATGCCGGCTGCTGCTCGGTGAGGTCAACGCAGCGATCGAGGGCGCGCTTGCTGCCGGCGCGGACGCGATCACCGTCACCGACGCGCACGGGCTGATGGCGAACCTCGCCCCGGACGGTCTCACCGCGAGGGCGTCGTACCGGTCGGGACGCAACGAACCGGACTACATGATGGCCGGGCTCGACGAGTCGTACGACGCCGTGCTCTTCATCGGCTACCACGGCGCGATGCCGTCGCCGTCGGTGCTGTCGCACACCTACAACCCGCGGGTCGTCAGCGATGCGCGCATCGGCGGAGTGCGCGCCGGCGAGAGCGGCATCAACGCGCTCGCCGCGGCCGGTCACGGTGTGCCCATCGCGGTCGTCACCGGTGACCAGCACGTCGGGCCGGAGGCGGAGCCGTTCTGCCCGGGGATCTCCGCCGTCGTCGTGAAGCGCTCGCTCGGGCGCGAGTCCGCGGAGTCGCTCCATCCCAACGCTGCGCGTGCGGCGATCCGCGACGGCGTGACGTCGTCGCTGGGCAGGTTGACCCAACTGCGACCGCCGCCTGTGCGGGGCGACCTCGAGGTGGACGTGCTCACGACCGACATGGCCGTCCTCGCTGCGCGGGTGCGCGGTGTCGAACGCACGGGTGAGCGGACGGTGACGATTGCGACGACGGACGCACTCGACGCATATCGCGCGTTCACTGCCGCGATCGCGATCACCCGGGGTCTGTCGGCAAGTTAGCGTCGGCGGATGGTGGCCAAGCTGCGCGTCCTCGTGCTGGGTGCGGGCTTCGGGGGGCTCGAGGTTGCATCACGTCTGTCGGCTGAAGCAGCGGACCGCGTCGACGTGACGCTCATCGACCAGAGCGACTCGTTCGTCTTCGGTTTCTCGAAGCTGGACCGGTTGTTCGGTCGCGTGACGGAGACGTGGCGCACCTACTACCGCGACCTCGACCGACCCTCCGTGACGTTCCGGCAGGAACGCATCGTTGCGATCGACCCGACCACGAAGAAGGTCGAGACCGACCAGGGCTCCTACGACGCCGATGTGATCGTCGTCGCCCTCGGCGCAGACCTCGACGTCGCGGCGACCCCCGGGCTCACCGACGGCGGCCACGAGTTCTACTCGGTCGCGGGTGCCGAGCGGGCGGCGGACGCGGTGCGGGAGTTCACCGGCGGTCACGCCGTCGTTGCCGTTGCGGGCACGCCGTACAAGTGCCCGCCGGCGCCGGCGGAGACCGCCCTGATGCTCCACGACGTGCTGACGGCGAGCGGACGCAGAGGAAGCGCGGAGATCACCGTGATCAGCCCGTTGCCGTCCCCGGTGCCACCGTCTGCGGCGACCACCACGGCGTTGTACGACGCCTTCGCCGAACGAGGGATCACCTTCCGGGCCGCGACGCGGATGACAGAAGTCGATCCGGGCCGGCGGACGATCCGGCTCGACAACGGCGACGACCTGCCCTTCGACCTGCTCCTCGGGGTGCCCCGGCACCGCGCACCGGAGGTGGTCGGGTCACTGCCGTCGGGTGACGACGGGTGGGTGCACGTCGACCCCTACACGCTGCGGACGTCGTACGAGAACGTCTTCGCCCTGGGCGACGTGGCCGATGCACCGGTGCCGCGCGCCGGCGTCTATGCGGAGCGGGCGGGCGCGGTGGTCGCGGAGCAGATCCTGGCGATGCTCGACGGGCGCGAGGTCACGCCGTATGACGGGTACGGCGCCTGCTACATCGAGTTCGGCGGCGGCACGGTCGCACGCGTGGAGGTCACGTTCATCACGTCGCAGGGGGTGCAGGGCGGGCCGTTCACGCCGCCGTCACTCGAGCTCGCGGCCGACAAGGAGAGCTTCGGCACGTCGCGGATCCAGCGCTGGTTCGGACTGCCGGGTTGAGGGGCCGCGGGTCGGGGATGACGTCGTCGGGAGGCAGCTGATGGCCGAGGTCGGACCGTTCGCGATCACCGCACGCAACGCCGCGCAGGCGGGGTACCTCGCGCGCTCGCGTGCCGAGCAGCGCGGCGTCCGCGTGCAGGCGCTCCAGGTCGACGAGGCACCCGGCGGCTCATGGCTGGTGACGATGACCGTCGCGGACGAGGACGCGGACCGGCTGACCGAGGCGCACGTCGAGGAGGACACGCAGGTCCTCCACTTCCGCCGCCACCCCCACTAGCTACGAACTCTGACGTCCAGTCCGGACATGCTGAGCGTGCCGTGTCCGGTTTCTGCCTCAAAGCTCGCGAGGCCGGTCGCAGCCTCCGGCCCTCCGCTGTCGCCGAAGACCCGGAACAGGTGGATGACTGTGCCGTCCGCGGCCGTGACCGTCTCGGCGCCAGCGGGCTCGGTGTCGTCGGCGGTGCTGTCGATCCGCACTCTCGGCTCGGCCGTGTCGCTCTTCGACTGGTGCTGCGCCGTCACCGCGCCTCTCAGCAGCGCGGCCAGCTGGGCGACGAGCACAGGGTCCTGCGCGCCGTCGTAGATCCAGCGTTCGCCGAGCACCCCGTGCTCGCTCGTCCCGATGAGAGCGGAGTCCGGCGCATCCTCCAGCGGCTCGCCGCGGTAGGTCATCGGCACGTGGTACGCCGTCCCGCCGTCGGCGTCGTCACGGACGACCATGAACTCGATCCCGACCTCACCGTCCGGATCGTCGAGCCGGAAGCCACCCACTCTGTTCAGGTCGGGCTTCCCGGTGCCGGCGTACCAGGCCTGCTGCGGGAGCCAGCGGTCGAGAAGCTCGAGCTTGGTCGGCGACATGGTCGTGTTGTGAATGTGCGCCATGCCGCATTGTTGCGCGCGGTCAGGACTCAGCGACCAACGTGTTGATCCGCCAGGTGCGGCCACCGTTGGTCGTCGTGTAGATCTGGTCGCCGTCGAGCGCTCGCGCGGTATTCGCACCCTCGAAGCCCACCAGCGTGCGCAGACCCGGTGGCATCTCCTGAGTGGTCCGCCAGTACCGGCCGCCGTCGAACGTCACCTGCAGGACACCGACGTGTGGACTGTTCAGCAGCGCGACCAGGTGGGTGGCCGATGCTGCCGCGACGGTCGTGGGTACCGGGTACGAAGGGTCGCCGTGCACGACCCGCGGCGCCGGGCGATAGCTCCGTCCGAGATCGGCAGAGATGCGCAGCCAGCTGTCGTCCGCACGACTGGTCGCCGCGTTGCCCGCGCACAGTTGCACCAGCACGCCACCGGGCGCCAGTGCGACCCATGCCGTGTGCCCGGTGTCGCGGGAGCAGATGTCGTCGTACCGACTGCCGCGGCCGACGAGGTGGCGGCCGCCATCGGTCGAGGTCTGCACGTCGGACCATGGCTCGGTGCCCGCCGGGTTGCCGTAGTCGACGACGGCAAGGGCCGACGGGCCCTGGCGGTAGAGGGTCGGCGGGCAGTTGCGCTCCGCCGGAAGGGTGCGCACCAAGGCCCAGGTCGACGACCCCGGCGTCGACGACTCGAGCCGCGACGGCTGCGCGTTGCACCCGTCCGACAACGCGTGGACGCGCAGCACCGTGCCCGACGCGGCCTCGAGCGACCACGTCCAGCCTCGCTCGTGCCTCCAGGTTCGGCCGCCGTCTGTCGTCATGAGCAGCGCGGGTCCGAACAGGTAGCCGACCTCAGCCGTCGCGAACCGCACGCTCCCCACGCAGCGCGCCTCGACCCGGCAGAAGCCGCTGTCGTCGTACGGCGCCACCGGCAGCCTCGACAACGTCGTCCAGTGCCGCGCGCCGTCCGTCGTACCGAGCAGCACGACGCACGGCGCACCCGCGCACCTCGCGCTACCTAGAACAAAGCCGCGCGCATCGGACACGAACGACGCGTCGAGCGCGACGAAATCGGCGAGATGCAGATCGGTGACCGCAGCGCGCGCTGTTCCGCCGGACGACGTGACCGGCCCCACCTGTCCGGTGCAGGACGACAGCACCGCAGCAGTGCAGGCAGCAGCTACGGCCCGGCCCCACCCCATCCGTAGTTGTTTCGGGATGTCCGACCCCATCCCTGCGCGGCGACGGACGATCGTTACGCCGGCGGCGAAACGGAATGGCTCGAAGGCAGCGGCGTGGTGTGCTGCCGGCGTGGACGTGCTCGTTCTCGGCGGGACTGCGTGGCTCGGCCGTGAGGTGGCAGCGGCGGCCCTGGCGCGCGGGCACGCCGTCACGTGCCTCGCTCGCGGCGAGTCGGGTCCGGTGGCGGCGGGCGCGCGGCTGGTCGCCGCGGACCGGGACGCGCCCGACGCGTACGACGAGGTCAGCGGCCGGTCGTGGGACGCGGTCGTCGACGTGACGTGGCAGCCGGGATTCGTCCGCGGCGCGCTCCGGGCGCTCGCGGCGCGCGCCGGACACTGGACGTACGTCTCGTCGGGAAACGTGTACGCGTCGGCCGCCGAGATCGGCGCGGACGAGACGGCGGCACTGCTCACCCCGACTCGCCTGGACCGGGTCGGGATGGACGACTACGGACCGGCGAAGGTCGCGTGCGAGCAGGCCTGCGAGCAGGTCGTCGGCGACCGGCTGTTGGTCGCGCGGTCGGGGCTCATCGGCGGGCCCGGCGACCGGTCCGGCCGAAGCGGGTACTGGGCTGCACGCGCGGCCCGCGCACCGCAGGACCCGATGCTCGTGCCGGACACGCCGCACCTGCCGACCCAGGTCGTCGACGCGCGCGACCTCGCGGCGTGGCTGGTCGACTCCGCCGAGCGGGGGGTCGACGGCGCGTACGACGCGGTCGGGCCCGTCGTGCCGTGGAAGGAGTGGATCGCGCTTGCCCGAGAGGCGGGCGGTCACAGTGGCGAGGTCGTCGCGGTCCCGGCGGAGTGGCTCGTCGCCCGCGAAGTGGCGCAGTATTCCGGCGACGAGTCACTGGCGATGTGGCTAGTCGAGCCCGGCTACGAGGGCTGGTCGGCCAGGTCGGGCGCGGCCGCTGCGGCGGCCGGGCTGCGGCACCGACCACGCCGCGAGCTCGTCACGGACGTGCTGGCGTGGGAACGCGAGCAAGGGCTGGACCGCGACCGGCGAGCCGGACTCTCCGCCGCGCGGGAACGGGAGTTGCTGGCCACGTGGCACGCCGACCAGACTGGTCATCGGTAGGGGCAGGAGCTGCCGATGAACGCATGGTGGGTGGACGCACCCGGACCGATGCGCACCCATCCGCTCCGACAGGGTGAACGCGAGGACCCCGAACCGGGCCGAGGACAGATCCGCGTCCGGGTGCTGACCTGCGGCGTCTGCCGCACCGACCTGCACCTGGCCGAGGGCGACCTCTCGCCACGCGGCCCGCTCGTCATCCCCGGGCACGAGGTCGTCGGCCAGGTCGACGCCGTCGGCGACGGCGTCATCGGGTTCCGGGTGGGCGACCTCGCGGGGATCGCCTGGCTCCGTCACACCTGTGGTCGATGCGCCTTCTGCCGCCGCGGTGACGAGAACCTCTGTGAGCATCCGAAGTTCACCGGGTGGGACGACGACGGCGGGTACGCGGAGTACGCCGTCATCGACGAGCAGTTCGCCTACCACCTGGCGTCCGACAGCGACCCGTTGACGACCGCGCCGATGCTCTGCGCCGGGATCATCGGTTACCGCGCCTACCGGCTCAGCCAGCCGCGGCCCAGCAGCGCGATCGGCCTCTACGGGTTCGGCGCATCCGCGCACCTGACCGCGCAGCTGGCGCTGCACCAGGGTCATCGCGTGCATGTGCTGACGAGGTCCCCGGACGCCCAGCGACTCGCGCTGGAGCTCGGTGTCGACTCTGCTGCCGGCGCCGCCGACCCGCCGCCGGAACCGCTGGACGCCGCGATCCTGTTCGCGCCCGCCGGCGAGCTCGTGCCCGCCGCGCTGTCCGCGCTCGCACCCGGCGGGACACTCGCGATCGCCGGCATACACCTCAGCGACATTCCGGCGCTGAACTACCAGGACCACCTGTTCCGCGAACGGGTCGTCCGCAGTGTCACGGCGAACACCCGGCGGGACGGCGAGGAGTTCCTCGCCCTCGCCGCCGCCTTGCAGCTGCGGCCGACCGTGACGACGTATCCGTTCGCGCAGGCCGAACAGGCGCTCAGCGACCTGGCGGACGACCGCGTCAACGGTGTCGCCGTACTGCGCGTCGCAGCCGACGCCTAGAAGGTCAGCCGCCCGCGGCCAACCGCCGGTAGCGCGTCGTCGACACCTCGGGGTCGGTGTCGATCTTCGGGATGACGTGCTTGCCCAGGAGCTCGATCGTCTTGATGGTCTCCTCGATCGGCGCCGGCCCGATGCCGAAGACCAGCTGGTCGATGCCGGTCTCCTCCCACTTCTTGCACTGCGCGAGCGCGTCGTCCGGGTCGCCCATCACGATGCCGCCGAACTGCGAGGCGAGCTTCGCCATCTCCATGTCCGGCTCGGGCAGCGTCTCCGGCCAGGCCGGCACCCAGTCAGGGCGCGGGAACGTGTCGTGGTAGCGGTAGACGTTGCTCACGAGGTAGTTGGGTCGCGCGTTGACGTAGGACTCGAACGCCTTCTCACGGTCCTCGGCGACGTACGCCGCAATGCACGACATGATGTTGTCGTTGACGAACGCGCCGA
Source organism: Mycobacteriales bacterium (assembly GCA_035695045.1). Lineage (GTDB taxonomy): Bacteria > Actinomycetota > Actinomycetes > JAFAQI01 > JAFAQI01 > DASSKP01. The sequence continues at coordinate 54,903 of DASSEX010000058.1, forward strand.
CCGGCTCGGCGTTGGCGATGCCGTCCTTGTAGGACTTGCGGAGCTTCTCGACCTTGTCCCAGCGGTCGAGGGAGAAGCCGAGCACGCCGAGGCCCATCCGGCCGGCCATCTCGTACGAGGGCGGGTTGCCGGCGGCGTACCACATCGCGGGGTGCGCCGGCCCATACGGACGCGGCAGGATCTTCCGCGGCGGCAGCGACCAGTACTTGCCCTGGTAGCCCTCGTAGGTCTCCTGGGTGAACATCTTCGGGAACTCCCGGATGACGTCTTCCCAGATCTCCTTCGTCGTGTTGGTGTCTGTGACACCGAGGTGCTGCAGGAAACCGAGGATCTCGTGCGATCCGGCGCCGCGACCGGTGCCGAACTCGACGCGTCCCTTCGACACCTGGTCGAGGTAGGTGACGCGCTCGGCGAGCTTCGCCGGGTGGTTGACCGCGGGCAGCGGGTTGAAGATGCCGCCGCCGATGTGGATGCGTTCGGTGCGCGCCGCGAGGTAGCCGGCGACGACGTCGTTCGCCGACAGGTGGGAGTACTCGTCGAGGAAGTGGTGCTCGGTGATCCAGACGAACTTGAAGCCCGCCTTGTCGGCGGCGATGACCGCCTCGAGGTCCTCGAAGATGGCGTGGTGCTCCGCCTCCGGGTCGTGCTCGCGCCGGTGGTTGGGCACGTAGTTCTGGATGAAGAGTCCGAACTCCATCGTCTGTTTCCCCTCGAGACGGAACTTACGTTAGGGACCGTAACGTATTAC
>DASSEX010000059.1:0-44650 GCA_035695045.1 Mycobacteriales bacterium
GAGTCCGACCTCGGCGGCTACAAGGACGTGACGATCGCCGTGCGTGGACGCGGTGAGGTGATGCCCTGGAGCCGACTGAAGTACGAAGGCGGCGTGCATCGCGTGCAGCGCGTGCCCGTCACGGAGTCGCAGGGGCGCATCCACACCAGCGCCGCCGGCGTGCTCGTCTTCCCGGAGGCGGAGGAGGTCGAGGTCGAGATCGACCCCAACGACCTGCGGATCGACGTCTACCGCTCCAGCGGCCCCGGCGGCCAGAGCGTCAACACGACGGACTCGGCGGTACGCATCACCCATGTGCCCACCGGCATCGTGGTGTCCTGCCAGAACGAGAAGAGCCAGCTGCAGAACAAGGAGTCGGCGCTGCGCATCCTGCGCGCGCGGCTGCTGGCGAAGGCGCAGGAAGAAGCCGACGCCGCTGCGAGCGACGCGCGACGCAGCCAGGTGCGCACCGTCGACCGCAGCGAGCGCATCCGCACCTACAACTTCCCGGAGAACCGGATCAGCGACCACCGGGTGAACTTCAAGGCGTACAACCTCGACCAGGTGCTCGACGGTGACCTCGACGCCGTCGTCCAGTCGCTGGTCGACGCGGACACCGCCGCTCAGCTCGGCGGTGCAGACGCATGAGCACGCGGGACATCGCGCGGCTCCTCGGCGTGGCCGGCGTCGACTCCGCGGAGCACGACGCACGAGTGCTCGAGGCGCATGCCGCAGCCACCGGTGCGGATCTCGACGAGCTCGTACGTCGCCGGGCGCGCAGAGAGCCGCTCCAGCACATCACCGGCGTCGTGGGCTTCCGCTACCTCGATCTTGCCGTCGGCCCCGGAGTCTTCGTGCCGCGTCCGGAGACGGAGGTCGTCGCCGGCGTCGCGATCGACCTCGCCCGGAAGGCGGGCCCGAGCCCGGTGGTCGTCGATCTGTGCAGCGGCTCCGGCGCGATCGCGCTGTCCGTCGCGCACGAGGTGCCACAGGCGCAGGTGCACGCCGTCGAGCTCGACCCCGGTGCGCTGCAGTGGCTGACCCGCAACGCGAACGATCGGCGGCGGGCCGGTGACCACGGCATCGGCATCCATCAGGACGATGCCATCCAGGCGTTGCCGGAGCTGGACGGGCTCGTGGACGTGGTCGTGTCCAACCCGCCCTACGTCGGGGCGGACGAGATGTCGGCGGTCGATCCCGAGGTGCGCGACCACGACCCACGCGTCGCCCTGGTCGCCGGCGACGACGGGCTCGCCGTCATCCGCAGTGTCGCCGCGAGCGCGGCACGGCTGCTGCGCTCCGGCGGTTTCGTCGTGGTCGAGCACTCGGATCGGCAGGGCGAGTCGGCGCCGGAGGTGCTCGTCAGGGCAGGATTCGTCGACGTGCGTGACGACCTCGATCTCACCGGGCGGCCTCGGGTCGCGTGGGGACGGAAGCCGTGAGCGGCCGCATGTTCGACTGCTCGCTGGATGCCGAGCGCGCGGGCGGGCTGGTGGAGGCCGGCTCGGCGATCCGCCGCGGCGATCTCGTCGTCATGCCGACCGACACGGTCTACGGCGTGGCAGCCGACGCCTTCAACCCGAGCGCGGTCAACCTGCTCCTCGCGGTGAAGGGGCGCGGCCGCGACATGCCGGTGCCGGTCCTCGTCGCGTCACGCCAGATGGCCGACGCCGTGGTGGAAAGCATGTCCGACGAGGCCCGGGCGCTCGCGGAGGAGTTCTGGCCGGGGGCGCTGACGCTCGTCGTCCGGCACACCCCACACCTGGCCTGGGATCTCGGCGAAACGCGGGGCACCGTCGCCGTGCGGGTGCCGGACCATCCGCTCGCCATCTCCTTGATCGAGCAGACCGGGCCGCTCGCGGTGTCGAGCGCAAACCGCACCGGCAACCCGCCGCCGCTGACCGCGATGGACGCCCGGCTTCAGCTGGGCTCGGCCATCGCGGTCTATCTCGACGCGGGTCCCGCATCCGCCGCGGCCCTGCCGTCCTCGATCGTCGACGTCACGGGGGAGGAGCCGCGGCTGCTGCGCGCCGGTGCCCTCGACGCCGAGCGTCTGCGGGGCGTCGTACCCGCCCTCGAGACCGACGGTTCCTGAGCGAACCTGATCCACTCGCGGCCGCAAACCGGGCACAAGTGTTCGCGCGTCACACGGACGATCACGTTCGCTTGCGGAGCGGGTTGTGACGGCGCGGCGCGAGCCGGGGCGGTGCGGAGCCCGGCACTAGAGTGAACGAACCGCCGCCGCCGCACTGTTGAGGACGATCTGCGATGACTGACAGCACGCCGTTCTGGGGGCCCGACTTCGACGCGCTTCAGGCGGAGGATCCCGAGATCGCCGGCGTCGTCCTCGACGAGCTCGACCGCCTGCGTGACGGTCTGCAGCTCATCGCGAGCGAGAACTTCACCTCGCCCGCGGTGCTCGCCGCCCTGGGTTCGACGCTGTCCAACAAGTACGCCGAGGGGTACCCCGGCAAGCGCTACTACGGCGGTTGCGAGGTCGTCGACCGGGCCGAGGAGATCGGCATCGCGCGTGCCAAGGAGCTGTTCGGCGCGGCGCACGCCAACCTCCAGCCGCACTCCGGGGCGAGCGCCAACCTTGCCGCCTACGCCGCCCTGTGCGAGCCCGGCGACACGGTTCTCGCGATGTCGCTGCCCCACGGCGGTCACCTCACGCACGGCAGCAAGGTCAACTTCAGCGGCAAGTGGTTCTCGATCGTGCCGTACGGCGTTCGCGAGGACACCGAGCTGATCGACTACGACGAGGTCCGTGACCTCGCGCTGAAGCACCAGCCGAAGATGATCATCTGCGGCGCGACGGCCTACCCGCGACTCATCGACTTCGAGAAGTTCCGGGCGATCGCCGACGAGGTCGGCGCCTGGCTGATGGTCGACGCGGCGCACTTCATCGGGCTGGTCGCCGGCAAGGCGATCCCGAGCCCGGTGCCGTACGCCGACGTGGTGACGTTCACGACGCACAAGGTGCTCCGCGGGCCGCGTGGCGGCATGGTGCTCTGCACCGAAGAGCTCGCGCCGCGGATCGACAAGGCGGTCTTCCCGTTCACGCAGGGCGGGCCCTTGATGCACGCCGTGGCTGCGAAGGCTGTGGCGCTGCGTGAGGCTCTGCAGCCGTCGTACCAGGCCTACGCCCGGCAGGTGATCGCCAACGCGCAGACGCTCGCCGAGAGCCTTGCCGCCGAGGGAATGCGCCCGGTCAGCGGCGGCACGGACACCCACCTCGCCCTGATCGACCTACGCGACGCCGGCGTCACCGGCAAGGACGCCGAGGCCCGCTGCGGTGCGGCCGGCATCGTCCTGAACAAGAACGCCATCCCGTTCGACCCACAGCCGCCCGCGGTCGCCTCAGGCATCCGCGTCGGCACGCCGGCCACGACCACGCAGGGCATGACCGAAGGGGACATGAAGGACGTCGCCGCCTTGATCGCGAGAGCGGTCCGCGACTCCGATGGCACCGGCGCATCCGACATCCGGGCGTCCGTCCGCGAGCTCGTCGCGCGCCACCCGGCCTACTCGCGCGGCTGACGGGCGGACGGGCGGCGGGGAGCGATGCGCGAGTACGTCCTCACGGGCGCAGTCGCCGCTGCCGTCTGCTTCCTCCTCACGCCGTTCGTCCGGCGCTTCGCCGAAGCCGTCGGTGCCTACACCGATGTCCGCGACCGTGACGTGCACACGATCCCGACGCCGCGGCTCGGCGGCCTGGGCATGTACGCCGGCATCGCGGCGGCGATCGGCGTGGCGAGCAGGCTCCCGACCCTGCAAAGGGTCTTCGACACCAGCGAGACCCGTGGCGTCCTCATGGCGGGCCTGCTGCTGGTGGTGGTCGGCGCCGCCGATGACCGCTGGGGCCTCGACGCGCTGAGCAAGCTCGCCGGGCAGATCCTCGCGGCGGGCGTGATGGTGCTGCAGGGTGTCCAGCTGCTCTACCTGCCCATCCCCGGCACCGGGGCGCTGGTGCTGACGCCTGACATCGGCGTGCCGCTGACCATCATCTTCGTCGTCGTCACGATCAACGCGATCAACTTCATCGACGGGCTCGACGGCCTGGCCGCCGGAGTGGTCGCGATCGCGGCGCTGTCGTTCTTCGCCTACTCCTACGAGCTGTCCGTCGTGCACCATTTCGACCGGGCCGCGGCGCCCACGCTCATCACGGCGGTCCTGGCCGGGACCTGCATCGGTTTCCTGCCGCACAACTTCAACCCGGCGCGCGTCTTCATGGGTGACTCCGGCTCGATGCTGCTGGGTCTGATGCTCTCCGCGGCATCGATCAGCCTGCTGGGCAGGATCGACCCGAACGCGATCGTCGGCACGACCGGGTACTTCCCGGCCCTGCTGCCGCTGCTGCTGCCGGTGGCCGTGCTCGCGGTGCCGTTCTTCGATCTCATGCTGGCCGTCGTCCGCCGCACCCGCACCGGGCAGGCGCCCTGGGCGCCGGACAAGCTCCACCTGCACCACCGGCTGCTGCTGATCGGCCATTCACACGCCCGGGCCGTCGTGATCATGTACCTCTGGTCGGCCCTCGTCGCGGGCGGCGCCGTCACGATCGCACTTGCGCGGGGGCGCCCGATGATCGTCATCGCGGGCTATCTCGCCGCGGCCGCCGTACTGCTGGTCGCGAGCAACATCCCCCGACTGCGGCACACCCCTCGTGCCTGACCCGCAGAGCCGTCCGAGCCAGACCGCCGGGCCGGCCCAGCTGCTGCAGCTGGGCGCCACCTGCGGGGTTTGCATCGGGCTCGGCGTCTTTCTCGGATACCTCGTGGACCGAGCCTTGGGGACCTCACCCCTGCTCACTTTCGTCGGTCTGGCCATTGGTATCTTGGGCGCAGCGTACGGAGCGTTCTACCTGCTCCGGCCGTATGTCACCGGCGCCCGCGGGGGGCGTCGAAACCCGAAGGACTGATCGTGGCCCTCGACGCTCAATGGAGCGCCGTCGCGCGCGGCTATCGCTTCGCACTGGTCTCCTCGGCCGTGGTCGGCGTGGCGGCTGTCGTCGCCTGCACGCTCGCCGGTTACCCGCTCGCGGGCCTGTTCATCTGTGTGGGCCTCGGGCTCGGCGGCTGGAACTCCCGGCGGTTGTGGACCGACACCGAGAAGCTGGTGGACGGCTCGTCGGCCGCTCCCGTCGAGGAGGGTGAGCCGACCGCCGTGCGGCCGGTCACCCAGTGGAAAGGCCCGGCGGCGACGTCGACGGCCAAGCGGCTCGGGCTGATCACGATGATCGCCTTCCTGGTGGCGCTTGCCTACCGCCCGCTCGGCTGGACCGTGTTCCTCGGACTGCTCGTCTTCCAGGTGCTGTTGATGGCACTGCTCGCCGCGCCGCTGCGCAAGGTGGTGCGCCCGTGAGCAGCCCTGTCCTCGCAGCGTCGATCAGCGTCGGCGAGCACCCGACCTGGCACTTCCTCGGCATGACGTTCAACGTCGACACGATGTACACCACGGTGATCGCTGCGGTCCTGGCCTGCCTGTTCCTCTGGTGGGTGGCGCGCAAGGCGTCGAGCCACGTGCCCAACAAGACGCAGGTCATCACCGAGGTCGTGATCAACCAGACCCGCACCTACGTGCAGGACGCAGTCGGCCACGACGTGCCGTCGTGGCTCGTGCCGCTCGGTGTCTCGTTGTTCTTCTTCATCCTGTTCTGCAACTGGCTCGGCTGGTTCCCCTCGGGTCACCACCCGGAGCGGCTCGCCCCGCCGACCTCGGACGTCAACACGGTCTACGCGATGACCGCGGTCGTCGTGATCCTCTACACCTACCTCGGCGTGAAGCGGAAGGGCGTCCGCTACGTCGGCGACTGGTTCACCGCCAAGCCGGCGATTCGTCGCCCGATCCTGGTGCTCGAGCAGATCGTCAACCCGCTCTCGCTGTCGCTCCGACTCTTCGGCAACATCTTCGCCGGCGGCATCATGCTCGCGGTCATCGCGCTGCTGCCGTTCTACCTGTTTCCGCTGTACGGCGTCGCCGACTTCTTCTGGCGGCTGTTCGACTCGGGCCTCATCGCGCCCATCCAGGCCTTCATCTACGCGTTCCTGACCATCCTCTACTTCGGCTTCGCCACCGCCGAGGAGCACTGACCGACCCTCCGTCCTCGAAGGAGAGAGACGAACATGGCAGCAAAAGACATGACGCAGGCCGTTGCGACGGCCGGCGGCCTCATCGGCGGCGGGCTGGCGCTCGGCGGCGGCGCGATCGGCGCGGGCATCGGTGACGGCATCGCCGGTAACGCGCTCATCAGCGGCATCGCCCGGCAGCCCGAGGCGCAGGGCCAGCTCACCGGCCAGTTCTTCCTGACGGTCGGCCTGGTCGAGGCGGCGTACTTCATCAACCTCGCCTTCGCCGCGCTGTTCGCCTTCGTCCTCGGCAAGTGAGCTGACGACGCATGCATCCACTTGTCGTCGCCGCGGGTGAGAAGACCAACAACTTCCTCATCCCCAACGGGACGTTCTTCTTCGAGCTGATCGTCTTCGTGCTCGTGCTGATCTTCCTCTGGAAGAAGGTGCTGCCGCCGATCACGCAGCGCATCGAGGAGCGCCAGGAGACGATCCGCCGGCAGTTCGAGGAGGCCGAGCAGACCAAGGCCCGCCTCGAGGCGACCGAGAAGGAGTACAAGGAGGCGCTCGCCGAGACCCGGCGGGAGTCCACCCGGCTCCGCGAAGAGGCGCAGGCCGAGCGCGCGACGATCATCGAAGAGGCGCGCAGCGAGGCGACCCGCCGCGCGGAGGAGATTCTCGAGGCCAACCGCGAGCGTCTCGCCACCGAGCGGCACCAGATCCTGCTGTCGCTGCGCAACGAGATCGGCGAGCTGGCGATCACGCTGTCCGAGAAGATCGTGCACGACTCGCTGCGCGACGAGGATCGGCAGCGCAAGCTGGTCGACGACTTCATCGCGGGCGTCGGGAGCGGCGTCGAGGCGGGTTCCCGTCTGGAGAGCGCCGGGACGGAGCGCTCCTAGTGCAAGGCGCCAGTCGTGGCTCGCTCACCGCGTTGCGTGAGCGTCTGTCCGAGCTGACCGACGACGTCGACGACGCGGGGCTCGTCCAGCTCTCCGACGAGCTGTTCGGCGTGGTCAGCGTCCTCGCCGGCCCCGGGGGCGTACGACGGACGCTCGCCGACCCGGCGATCGATGCTGCGCGCAAGGAGCGCTTCGTCGAGACGCTCTTCGGTGAGCGCGTCTCCGCGACGGCCACCGAGCTGCTCAAGCAGGTGGCGCGCACCCGCTGGGCCGAGCCCAGGGACGTCGTCGACGCCCTCGAGAACCTCGCGGTGGAGGCCGCTCTCGTCGGAGCCGAGCGTCAGGACCAGCTCGACGAGGTCGAGGACGGGCTGTTCCGCCTCGAGCGCATCCTCGCCTCCGAACACGCTCTGCGAGCGGCGCTGACCGACCGCCTGCTTCCCGCGGATCGCAAGCTCGAGCTGCTCCACCGGTTGCTCGACGACAAGGTCGCCGACACGACGTTCGCGTTGGTCGAGCGTGCGGTGATCGCGCCGCGCGGTCGCACCGTCGAGCGTGTCCTGCGCGAGTTCTCCGAGCTCGCCGCCTCGCGACGCGAGCGACTCATCGCTCGCGTCACCAGTGCAGTGCCGCTGACGGACGAACAGCAGGAGCGCCTGATCGAGAAGCTTCGCGACGCCTACGGCCGCGACATCCGGCTGCAGCTCGTCGTCGACCCGGCTCTCATCGGCGGCGTCACTGTCCGCATCGGCGACGAGCAGATCGACGGCAGCGTAATCCGGCACCTGACCGAGGCAAGGCGTCAGCTCAGCGGCCAGTCGCGATGACGTTGCACCACTCCAGCTGCACCCACCTGACGTGCACTTCCCGAACACGCACCACGAGGCAAGCGAAGGAGCTCGCCGCATGACCGAGTTGACGATCCGTCCCGAGGAGATCCGGGACGCGCTGGAGAGCATCGTGTCGTCGTACGACGCCGGTGCGTCGCGCGACGAGGTCGGTGTGGTCACCGAGACCGGTGACGGCATCGCCCGGGTCGAGGGTCTGCACTCGTGCATGACCAACGAGCTGCTGGAGTTCGAGGGCGGTGTCCTCGGCATCGCGCTCAACCTCGACGTGCGTGAGATCGGCTGCGTCATCCTCGGCGACGCGCAGCACATCGAGGAGGGCCAGGAGGTCCGCCGCACCGGCAACATCCTGTCGGTGCCGGTCGGAGACGGCTTCCTCGGTCGCGTCGTCGACCCGCTGGGCCGCCCGCTCGACGGCAAGGGCGAGATCGAGAGCACCGAGACCCGCCCGCTGGAGCTGCAGGCGCCGTCGGTCGTCCAGCGGCAGCCGGTGAAGGAGCCGCTGCAGACGGGCATCAAGGCCATCGACGCGATGACGCCGATCGGTCGCGGCCAGCGTCAGCTGATCATCGGTGACCGGCAGACCGGCAAGACCGCAGTGCTGCTCGACACGATCATCAACCAGCGCGACAACTGGAAGAGCGGCGACAAGAAGAAGGCCGTCAAGTGCGTCTACGTCGCCATCGGTCAGAAGGGCTCGACGATCGCGCAGGTGCAGAGCGCGCTCGAAGAGGCCGGCGCCATGGAGTACACCACGATCGTCGCGGCGCCCGCGTCGTTCCCGGCGGCGTTCAAGTACATCGCGCCCTACTCCGGCTCAGCCATCGCGCAGCACTGGATGTACAACGGCGAGCACGCGCTGATCATCTTCGACGACCTGTCGAAGCAGGCCGAGGCCTACCGCAACATCTCGCTGCTGCTGCGTCGCCCGGCTGGTCGTGAGGCCTACCCCGGTGACGTCTTCTACCTGCACTCGCGGCTGCTCGAGCGCTGCGCGAAGCTCTCGGACGAGCTCGGCGGCGGGTCGCTCACCGGCCTGCCGGTCATCGAGACCAAGGGCAACGACGTGTCGGCGTACATCCCGACCAACGTCATCTCCATCACCGACGGCCAGATCTTCCTCGAGACCGACCTGTTCAACTCCGGTGTGCGTCCGGCCATCAACGTCGGCATCTCGGTCAGCCGGGTCGGCGGCAACGCCCAGATCAAGGCGATGAAGCAGGTTGCCGGCCGGCTGCGTCTCGACCTCGCGCAGTACCGCGAGCTCGAGGCCTTCGCGGCGTTCGGCTCCGACCTCGACAAGGCGTCGAAGGCTCAGCTCGAGCGAGGCTCGCGTCTGGTCGAGCTGCTCAAGCAGGCGCAGTACACGCCGTACTCCGTCGAGCGTCAGGTCGTGTCGATCTGGGCCGGCACCAGCGGTCAGCTCGACGACGTCCCCGTGCAGGACATCCGCCGGTTCGAGCGCGACTTCCTCGAGTACGTCGCCCACCAGCACAAGGGCGTCTTCGAGACGATCGTCAACAGCGGTCAGCTCTCCGACGACACCATCGAGACGCTGAAGAGCGCGCTCGGCGACTTCAAGAAGCAGTTCGAGACCTCGACCGGCGACCCGATCGGCCAGAAGGAGCACCCGGCGAAGCCGATGGCCGAGGGCGAGGAAGGTCAGGAGACGCTCACCGCGGAGCGGCGCGGCAAGAAGGACGAGAAGGAGTCGCGCACCGAGGGCGACGACACCGCCGAACCGACCGCCGCGGCCACCGTGTCGGAATCGGAGTAGTCCGTTGGGCGCCAAGCTTCGCGAGTACCGCCGGCGGATCCGGTCGGTGCAGTCGACGAAGAAGATCACCCGGGCGATGGAGCTCATCGCCGCGTCGCGCATCGTCAAGGCCCAACAGCGGATCCAGGCGGCCCGGCCGTACGCCGACGCCATCACCGGTGTCGTGAGCACGGTGGCGTCGCAGACCGGCAGTGTCGACCACCCGCTCACCACGCCGCGCGACAACCCCTCGCGGGCCGCGGTGTTGTTGCTGACCAGCGACCGTGGTCTCGCCGGCGGCTACAGCGCCAACGTGCTGCGCGCCGGTGAGCAGCTCAACGCGAAGCTGCGCGAAGAGGGCAAGGAGACCGTGCCCTTCCTCGTCGGGCGCAAGGCCGTCAGCTACTACCGCTTCCGCGGCCGGGACGTGTCGCGTCAGTGGACCGGCTTCACCGAGCAGCCGGCGTACTCCGATGCGAAGGCCGTGGCCGACGCGCTGATCGACGAGTTCGTCCGCGGCTCCGACAGCGACGGTGACAGCGGCCCGGGCGTCGACGAGATCCACATCGTCTACACCGAGTTCAAGTCGCTCGCCTCGCAGAAGGCGGTCGCCAAGCGGATGCTTCCGCTCGTCGTGGAGTACACCGAGAGCGACGAGGAACGCCCGCAGCTCAACTTCGAGTTCGAACCGAGTGCAGAAGGTGCGCTCGACGCGCTGCTGCCCCGCTACATCGAGGCGCGCATCTACGCTGCGATGCTCGACGCGGCGGCGAGCGAACAGGCCGCCCGGCAACGGGCGATGAAGTCCGCGACCGACAACGCGGACGAGCTCATCAAGTCACTGACACGTGACGCCAACTCCGCCCGCCAGGCGGAGATCACGCAGGAAATCATGGAGATCGTCGGCGGCGCCGAAGCCCTGGCGAAGACGGGAAGTGAAGGATGACCGCGACAGTCGAAGAGACGCCGTCGAGCAAGCAGGGCGGCACGGGGCGCGTCGTACGCGTCATCGGTCCCGTCGTCGACGTCGAGTTCGCTCCGGACGAGATGCCGGAGATCTACTTCGCGCTGCACGTCGAGCGCACCCTCGGCGACGACACCCGGACGCTGACCCTCGAGGTCGCCCAGCACATCGGCGACAACATGGTCCGCGCGATTTCGATGCAGCCGACCGACGGCCTCGTCCGCGGCGCACCCGTCGAGGACACAGGCGCGCCGATCAGCGTGCCCGTCGGCGACGCGACCCTCGGTCACGTCTGGAACGCCCTCGGTATCGCGCTCGATGCGAAGGCCGAGGACATCGACGTCAAGACCCGCTGGCCGATCCACCGTGCTGCTCCCTTGTTGGAGAACCTCGAGCCGCGCACCGAGATGTTCGAGACCGGCATCAAGGTCATCGACCTGCTCGCGCCGTACGTGCGAGGCGGCAAGATCGGCATGTTCGGCGGTGCTGGTGTCGGCAAGACGGTCGTCATCCAGGAGATGATCCGCCGGGTCGCGCAGCAGTTCGGTGGCCGCTCGGTGTTCGCCGGGGTCGGCGAGCGCACTCGTGAGGGCAACGACCTCTACCTCGAGATGGAAGAGGCCGACGTCCTCAAGGACACGGCGCTCGTCTTCGGCCAGATGGATGAGCCGCCGGGCACGCGTCTTCGCGTCGCGCTCGCAGCGCTCACCATGGCGGAGTACTTCCGCGACGAGCAGAAGCAGGACGTGCTGCTGTTCATCGACAACATCTTCCGGTTCACCCAGGCGGGCTCCGAGGTGTCGACGCTGCTCGGCCGCATGCCGTCAGCCGTGGGCTACCAGCCGACGCTGGCCGACGAGATGGGTGAGCTCCAGGAGCGCATCACCTCGACGCGTGGTCACTCGATCACGTCGCTGCAGGCGATCTACGTGCCCGCCGACGACATCACCGACCCGGCGCCGCACACCACGTTCACCCACCTCGACGCGACGACGGTGCTCTCGCGGTCGATCTCCGAGCTCGGCATCTACCCAGCCGTCGACCCGCTCGACTCGACCTCGCGCATCCTCGACCCGCGCTACCTGGGCGACGAGCACTACAACGTCGCGCGCCGGGTGCAGGAGATCCTGCAGCGCTACAAGGACCTGCAGGACATCATCGCGATCCTGGGCATCGACGAGCTCTCCGAAGAGGACCGCATCCTGGTCAACCGGGCGCGGCGGATCCAGCGGTTCCTGTCTCAGCCGTTCTTCGTCGCCGAGCAGTTCACCGGTATTCCCGGCAAGTTCGTCCCGCTGGCGGAGACCATCGACTCCTTCCGCCGCCTGTGCGACGGCGAGTTCGACGAGTACCCGGAGCAGGCGTTCTTCATGTGCGGCGGTGTCGAGGACGTCGAGGCCAACGCCAAGCGCCTCGAGTCGGAGAGCTAAGCCGAGAGCGGCTGCGGGTCGAGGGCGACCCGCAGCTTCCGCTCGCTGAGCCACTCGGTGATCTGCTGCGGGGGAAGCGGCCGCGACAGGTGGTAGCCCTGCACGACGTCGCAGCCCAGCTTGCGGAGCAGGTGCCAGGTCTCCGCGTCCTCGACACCCTCGGCGACCATGCGAAGCCCGAGGTTGTGGCCGAGCTCGATGGTCGACCGGACGATGACCGCGTCGTTGCTGTTGCGGCTCATGCCCATGACGAACGACTTGTCGATCTTCAGCTCGTCGGCCTGGAGCCGGCGCAGGTAGGCGAGCGACGAGTAGCCGGTGCCGAAGTCGTCGATCGACAGGTCGATGCCGATGTCGGCCAGCATCCGGAGGACGTGCAGCGTCCGTGACGGATCGGCCATGATCGTGGTCTCGGTGACCTCGAGCGTCAGCACGGACGCCGGCAGATGGAAGTCGGCGAGCAGTGCAGCGACGTCGCGCGGCAGGTTCATGTCGGTGAGCTGCCGCACGGACAGGTTCACCGACACTCCGAGACGCATGCCCTTGCGATGCCAGGTGCGGACCTGCGCGAGCGCCTGACGCAGGACCTCGAAGGTCAGATCACCGATGAGTCCGGTGTTCTCCGCGAGGGGGATGAACTCATCTGGCGGCAGGAGGCCGCGCGTTGGGTGCTGCCAGCGGGCGAGCGCCTCGACGCCGACGACGACGCCGGTCTCGGCGTCCGATTTCGGCTGGTAGAAGACCACGAGCTGACCGGTCTCCAGACCGGCTCGGAGCTCTCCCAGCATGGCGAGTCGCTCAGGCGTGTACCGGTCGGCCTCCGGGCTGTACATCGACCAGCAGCCGCGCTCTTCCTTCGCGGTGTAGAGCGCCACGTCGGCCCGCTGCACCAGCGTGTCGACGTCGTTGCCGTGGTCAGGGCTCACGGCGATGCCGATCGAGGCTTGCGACTGCAGTCGTACGCCGTCCACGAAGAACGGCTCGCGGAGGACGTTGAGAAGCCGCTCGGCGAGCACGACGGCGTCATCCGCGGTCGTCATGCTCGAGGTCAGGACGCCGAACTCATCGCCTCCCAGCCGCGCGACGACGTCGGTCTCGCGAACCGCGCCGGCAAGACGCTCGCCGACCGCCCGGAGCAGGTTGTCGCCAACCCGATGTCCGAGGGTGTCGTTGATCTCCTTGAAGTGGTCGAGGTCGAGCAGCATGAGGGCAACGGTCGAACCGGTCCGGGCGGCCTCGGCCAGGGCGACCGACGCACGCTGTTGCAGACGGGCGCGGTTGGGCAGCCCGGTGAGCGCGTCGAAGACGGCTTGCCGCTCGCGTTCGGCGGCGAGCTCGGCGCTCTTCTGGATGGTGGCGATCGGCAACAGCAGCAGCGGGAGAAGCCACGCGGTGATGCCGATTGTGGCGACGACCACCGGCGCGAAGGCGAGGAGCAGGCCCGAGGTGGACAGCTCGAAGACCAGCTTTTGGACCCGTCGGCGTCGTCCGTCCTCGGCCGGGCGACGCAAGCCGAAGCCATGGTGCAGGGCGAAGAAGATGGCGGCCGCACCCAGCGCGCACGGGATGTCGCGAGCCGTAAACGCGGCATCCGTCCCCAGGACCGGCCGCTGAGTGAGCACGGCGTAGAAGGCCCGGGCCGCCACCATCGCGGCAGCCCAGCGGGCGACCTCGAGCGCCGTTCTGCGCGCACCCCAACGGTTGCGCACGCCGGTGACGAGGGACATGACGGCGCGCAGGGAGACCGCGAAGCCGATCGGCCCGGTGAGGACGAGCGCCATGGCGAACGTGCTGGAGATGGCGAGGTCACAGTCCTCGCGGTCCGCGCGGGTGACCCGAGCCGGGAGCAGCTCGCTCGCCAGCAAGGTCAGGGCGAGGATGAGCGAGATACGCATCAGCCTCGATCCCCCGCCTTCTGCTGCTCGCCGGACGTGTCATGCAACGACTCCCGCGATGTCCGGTGACGGGATCGGCACTGGCCTGCGGCAGACATAGGGCCACCAGGCACAAAGGACTGGGCCGAACGGAGCAATGAACCCCCCGGACGGGCCAGGCCGGCATGACCCGCCGCTGGCCGGCACTGGCCGACTTCGTAGAATTCCAGTCGTGGCAACGATGAACGTCGAGCTGGTGGCGCCGGACCGGATGGTGTGGTCCGGCGAGGCGGAGATGGTGATCGCCCGCACCACCGACGGCGACATCGGGATCCTGCCGGGCCACGAGCCCACCCTCGGTGTCCTCGTCCCGAGCCCGGTGCGCATCAAGCGCAGCGGCGAGGACGAGCTGGTCGCGGCGGTGCACGGCGGTTTCCTGTCAGTGACCCGCGACAGCGTGTCCGTCCTCGCCGAGGTCGTGGAGCTCGCCGAGGAGATCGACTCGTCTCGCGCACGCCAGGCGCTGGAGCGCGCACGCGGCGGCGACGACGAGGACGCGAAGTCCGCCGAGCGACGTGCGGCAGCCCGGCTGCGCACCGTCGGCGAGACGGTCTGATCCCAGGCTCGCGGGGGTGGAGGCGGTCGAGGTCGTCGGTCTGGCCCTCGTCGTCGTCTGCAGCGTTCTGATCCTGCTCGTCGTACGACGTCGGCTGCTCGATCGTGACGGGGGCACCATCGATGTCTCGCTGCGACGACGTCGCGACGGACACAAGGTGGCGGGCACGTTCGGCTGGTCGTTCGGAGTTGCGCGCTACGACGGCGACCGGCTGCTGTGGTTCAAGACCTTCAGTCTGTCGCCGCGCCCCAAGCATGTGTTCTTCCGCTCGGCGCTCGTCATGGGTGCACGACGGCGCCCGCACGGCGCCGAGTCGGTGGCTGTGATCGCCGACGCGACGATCGTGGACTGCGGCCACGACGACGAGGTCTTCGAGCTCGCCGTGCCATCCATTGCGCTTCCCGGACTGTTGGCCTGGGTCGAGGCTGCGCCCCGGATCAGCCGCCGGAGGTCAATGACGCGAGCATCCTCGTGAAGTCGCGCTCCGCCTTGAAGCTCCCTTGACGAGCGCCGTCAGGTCTTGGCCCCGCGTGGCTTCCAGGTGACGTCGCCGCGCTCAGTGTTCGCGACGCGGGCCAGGATGAACAGCAGGTCCGACAGACGGTTGAGGTAGGTCGCGGTCAGCGGATTGGTGGCGGCGGGCTCGGCGTCGAGCAACGCCCACGCTGCCCGCTCTGCCCGTCGCACGACGGTGCGCGCGACATGGAGCAGGGCAGCGCCGGACGTGCCCGCCGGCAGGACGAAGGAGTCGAGCTTCGGTAATGCTGCGTTGTGCTCGTCGCAGGCGGCTTCGAGTCGTTGGATGTAGCTGTCGTCGATGCGCAGCATCTCCCACTGCGGGTCGGGGACGATGGGGGTGCACAGGTCGGCGCCCACGTCGAACAGGTCGTTCTGCACGGACGTGAGGAGTGCGATCAGATCCTCGTGCAACGCACCGAGCGCGATCGCGACACCGATCGTCGAGTTGGCCTCGTCGACCTCGCCGTACGCCGTCACGCGGGCGCTGGTCTTTCCGGCCCGGCTCATGTCCCCGAGGCCCGTGGTCCCGTCGTCACCGGTCCGCGTGTAGATCCGGGTGAGATGCACCGTTGAGCTGTCGGCCGCCTCACCCCGGCGCTCACGTGCTGCCATGCCGCGAGGCTACTTGGCGCCGCCTACGATCGAGGCGTGGAGACGTTCGAGGTCAGCTCCGGCGCCCGGCTCACCGGCGAGGTGACGGTGACGGGTGCGAAGAACAGCGTGCTCAAGGTGATGGCCGCCGCACTGCTGGCCGAGGGCACCACCACGCTGTCGCGCGTCCCCGACATCATCGACGTGCCGATCATGAGCGAGGTCCTGCGCGGTCTCGGCGCCGAGGTGACCGGCCACGCTCCTGACATCGCGATCACCGTCCCGGGCGAGATTGGCCATGAGGCCGACTACGACCACGTCCGTCGCATCCGCGGTTCGGTGTGCGTGCTCGGTCCGTTGCTTGCCCGCGCCGGCAAGGCCAGGGTGGCGCTGCCCGGTGGTGACGCCATCGGCTCACGCGCGCTCGACCTCCACGTGATGGGGCTCGAACGTCTGGGCGCCACCTTCACCAATGCGCACGGCTATCTGATCGCCGAGGCCCCGAAGCTGTCCGGAGCGCAGATCTGGCTCGACTTCCCCAGCGTGGGGGCGACGGAGAACATCCTGATGGCCGCGGTGCTCGCCGAGGGCACGACGACGATCGACAACGTCGCGCGTGAGCCGGAGATCGTCGACCTGTGCGAGATGCTCACCGCGATGGGCGCGCACATCGGGGGGGTTGGCACGTCGACGTTGGAGATCGATGGCGTCGATCGGCTGCAACCGGCTCATCATGACGTCGTTCCGGACCGCATCGTCGCGGGCACGTTCGCGTTCGCGGCGGTCATGACCGGCGGTGACGTCGTCGTCCACGGCGCGCGGAGCGAGCATCTCGAGCTCGCACTCGACAAGCTGGTGCAAGCGGGGGCGACGGTGAGCCCGGTCGACGACGGCTTCCGCGTCCGCATCGACGGTCGGCCGCGGGCGGTCGACTTCGTCACGTTGCCCTATCCGGGGTTCCCGACCGATCTCCAGCCGATGGCGATCGCACTCAACGCCGTGGCCGACGGCGTGGCGTTCGTCACCGAGAACATCTTCGAAGGCCGCTTCATGTTCATCGACGAGCTGCTGCGTCTCGGCGCCGATGTGCGAACGGACGGTCACCACGCGATCGTGCGCGGGCGGGAGCGGCTGTCGGGGGCGCCCGTTCGCGCGACGGACATCCGGGCCGGTGCTGCGCTCGTGCTGGCCGGCATGGTGGCCGACGGCGTGACGTCCATCAGCGACGTTCACCATGTCGACCGCGGTTATGAGCGTTTTGTCGAGTCCTTGCAGGCTCTCGGTGCGCGGATCGAGCGCAAGGACGACGCCACCCTCGTCTGAAAGCGCAGGTCGCGCCCGGTTTCGGACCCGACGTTCCGCATGCACCGCTCGGCGTGGCAACCGGGACGCTCCTCGTTGCGTCCATACGGTATGACCGTTCCGACGTCGGCAGCGGAGGGCACGATGGACATCTCCGTGCTCTGCCCGGGCGCGCTGCTGGCACTGTCCGGTCGCCTGGGCGCGACCACGGTGGCGGACGTCCGCAACGCACTGGCCCACGCGATCGAGCACGGCGAAGGCGACCTGGTCGTCGACCTGCACGGAGTGGACCTCGTCGACGCGACCGGGCTCGGTGTGCTGGTCGGAGCACACCGACGCGCTGACCGCGCAGGCCGGCGTCTGGTGCTGCGCAGGATCCCCGATCGGGTCGACAGACTGCTGCTCGCGACGCGTCTGCACCGCGTTCTCTTCATCGACCGCACCGTCATCCGCCTCGAGGAGCCGATCAGCGCCTGACGGTCAGCTCACCGTGATCGTGCCGGTCATCCCGACTGACCGGTGATAGCTGCAGTAGAAGTCGAAGCTGCCCGCAGTCGTGAAACGCACGGTGTACGACGAGTTGGAGCCGGTCGTCATCTGGCCGGAGTTCCAGAACTGCCCGGTGAACGTGTGTGGCACGGTCGAGTCGACGTCGACGGCCCTGACGGAGTCGCAGCGCGAGATCGACACCGTTGCCGGCACGAACTTGTCGCCGGTCTCCTCCTGGATCGTCGTCGTGGTCCCGCTGTTGCCTGCGCAGGACGCCGTCGCGCTGCTGGACGACGAGTGCGTCGGCGACGGTGAATGCGAGGCTGCCGGGCTGCGCGTCCCCGGCGGGCTCGTCGTCGTGGCAGGGACAGGAGCGGCGACGGGGGAGGCGGTGCGCACAGCAGGAGCGGCCGCCTGCTTCTCGGCCTGATGGACGTGCCGATGCCGTTGAGGTGCCGGCGGTGGAGTCCGTGACGGGCTCGCGGAGGTCGCGCCTGCTAGGGGCACCGGCGGGTCGCTGACGGTCGCGCTCTGGCTGCCACCGCAAGCGGCAAGGGTCACCAAGGCTCCGACGAGCAGCACACAGCGGCGAGTCCGGCGCATGTGCGTCCCCTTCCCGTCGGTTTGTCCTCACCACGGACCCCCCGAGGAGACGGTTCAGTCGCTGTCGCGATCGAGGGACAGCAGCACCCACATCACCTTGCCGGGGCGATCGGTTCGGCGGCGCCAGCCGAAGTCCGTCGCGACGCTTGCGACGATGAGCATCCCGCGGCCCGACTCGTCCTCGTCGGCGGACGGCACGGGATCGGTGGGATCGTCGTCCAGCGGTACGCCGTCCGAGACCGCGATGAGGAGGCTGTGCTCGTCACGGCACAGCCCGATGTGCAGGTCGGTCCGTGCGTGCAGGACGGCGTTGGTCACGAGCTCACTGGCCACGAGCTGGGCCGTGTGGACGACGTCGTCGCCCAGCGTGCGCGTTCCCGCGCCGCTGAGCGCGGAGAGGACGAGCGCGCGAGCCTGCCCGGCTGCCCGCGGAGACGCCGTGAAGTCCGCGTGGATGTGAACGACGGTGTCTCCGGCCACGAGGGACCGGTCGCTGAGCAACTGGTCGCAGGCCAACGACCACCACCTCACGGACGCTTCTTGCCGCGAGTCTCAAGCACAACACCGGAATGTCTAGTCCGCAAGGGCTAGCCACGATATTCCTTCGTACCGAATCCCCTTCGGTAGGAGGATTTCCGGTGCGGATGGATTCGCCGGCGGCGGCGAGTCATGATCGCGCAGACGGGACCGGACCAGGGGGTGGGCCCGTGATGGAACCGCGCGAGCGAGACCGTGAGCGTGCGGCGGACGAGCGGGACCGGGCCGGCGACCGCCGCGACGAGCTCGCCGACGAACGCGACCGGATCGCCGACCGCCGCGACCGCCTGGCGGACCGCCGCGACGCCGCGGCCGACGCCCGCGAGGTATCCCTGGGCGCCCGCGAGAGCCGGGTCGACGCCGTGTTCGCCCGCGCCGATCGTCGTGACGCCCGGGCGGAGCAGCGGGACCGGGCCGCCGAAGCGCGTGACCGCGCGGCCGAAGCCGGCGACCCTGCCTTCGACCGGGCGCAGGCGGCCATCGATCGCGCGTGGGCCGGCCGCGACCGCGATTCTGCGGCGGAAGACCGCCTCGAGCTGGCCGGAGTCCGCGAAGGCGCCGTGGAGGGTCGCGAGCACGCGGCGGAAGACCGCACCGAGGCAGCCCTCGACCGTGTCGCCAGCGAAGCCGACCGCGAGCAGGCGCGAAAGGACCGGGACCGGGCCGGCGATGACCGTCGCGCCGCGGCCGAGCAGCGCAACGCGGACTGACCGCCCGCGCCGGTCGGCGCGGGCCGGTAAATTTGCAGCACCATGCGTCTCGTCATCGCGCAGTGCTCCGTCGACTACGCGGGTCGGCTGACAGCGCACCTGCCGCTCGCGAACCGGCTGCTCGTGGTGAAGGCGGACGGGAGTGTGCTCGTGCATTCCGACGCCGGCGGCTACAAGCCGTTGATGTGGATGACCCCGCCGTGCGTCCTGCGCGAAGAGCCTGGTCGCTGGACGGTCACGAACAAGGCAGGCGAGACGCTCGCCATCACGGTCGCGGAGATCCTGAGCGACAGCGCGCACGAGCTGGGAGTCGACCCGGGACTGGTCAAGGACGGGGTCGAGGCGCACCTCCAGCAGCTACTCGCAGACCGCTGTGACGTCCTCGGAGAAGGCTGGAGCCTCGTCCGCCGCGAGTATCCGACCGACATCGGCCCGGTCGACCTGCTCTGCCGTGACGCTGATGGCCGGCATGTCGCCGTGGAGATCAAACGACGCGGGGAGATCGACGGGGTCGAACAGCTCGTCCGTTACCTCGAGCGGCTCGATCGCGATCCCTTGCTCCGTCCTGTCCGGGGCATATTCGCCGCGCAGGAGATCAAACCGCAGGCGAGGGTGCTCGCCGCCGAGCGCGGCATCGACTGCGTGGTGCTCGACTACGACGAGCTGCGCGGCCTCGAGCCGGACATCCCACGCCTCTGGTGAGTGTGCCGATGCTCGACGGGTCAGTGGTCGAGCCCGAGGTCGTCCGCGAGCTCGAGCAGCCGAATGACCCGGACGACCTGCCGGCGTGCGTTGCGAAGCTGGAGATGCCCCCCGTCGGGCAGACGATGGACGGCGGCGACGAGCGGCGACAGTCCGGAGACGTCGATGAAGGTGAGCCGGTCGGCGTCGATGTAGATGCGCCGCGGCGGAGAAGGCGACGACTGCAGCTCCGTCAGCGCTGCGTCCAGGTCCGGCGCGGTTGCGCAGTCGAGCTCGCCGTCGAGTCGCAGCGTCGCTGAGTCGCCCGCGCGCTCGACGCTCACCAGCAGGAGCGGGAAAGCATGTGGTGCCACCACCGGCGGTTCCTCCTCAACAGCACGTGCGGGCTGAACCCACCGGCTGCTGCTGAACCGCTGCCCTACTGACCTACATGTATAGCCGAGGTCACGAAACCTGGGTGGAGTCCACGACCTCCCTGGCAATCTCGCGCAGCTTGACGTTGCGGTCCTGGGACCAGGTGCGCAACCGGCTGAACGCACCGTCCGCGTCCACGGACTCCCTCGCCATGATCACGCCCTTGGCCTGCTCGATCACCGCGCGCGAGGAGATGGCTTCCTGGAGCTGGCGGGTCAGCTCGACGGCGTCGCCGTACGTCTTGGCGTTGGCCACGGCGATCGCTGCCTGCCCGGTGAACAGGGCGATCAGCACGTCGTCCAGGTCGGTGAATCCGTCGTGGTCGCCGCTGTAGAGGTTCAGCGCCCCGATGGCCTCGTCCTTGAGCAGCAGCGGCCCCGCGAGAAAGCTCCTGACGCCCGACCGGTGAGCATCCTCGAGGAACTCCGGCCAGCGCTCGGACGCCTCGGCGACGTCGATCCGCAGCACCTTTCGGTCGCGCATCGCTTGCAGGCACGGGCCTTCGTTGCGGACGTACTGGCCCTCGTCGACCTCCAGCGTCCGCTGGTCCGTGTACGCCGCGGTCGCGTACTTACCGTCGAGAAAGAGCGTCACGCCGGCGGCGTCGCAGCCCGGGATGACCCGCTTGGCGAGGTCGACGATCCGCTGCAGCGTGCTGTCCACGCCCTCCTCGGCGACGAGCAGCTGGGCGAGCTCGTGCATTGCCAGCGCGACCTCGTCCGAGCGCGCTTCCAGCGCCTCGGCGAGCGCGACCACGTCGCCCGACTGGGACCGCCCGTCCATCCCCCCGTCCATGCACGGAAGATAGATCATCTAGCGATGCGAAACACTGACTACGTGGCAATTGGCACCGTGGGCGTGGTCGGGCTGGGCACGATGGGCGCCGGCATCGCTGAGGTCTTCGGCCGCAGCGGGCTGTCGGTCGTCGCCGTGGAGCTCGACGAGAAGCTCGTCGCCGTCGGTCGCGACCGGATCGAGAAGTCGCTGGCCCGCGCCGTCGACCGGGGCCGGCTCGAGGGCGCGGAACGTGACGCCGTCCTCGGTCGGATGACCTTCACGCACGAGCGGGCGCGCC
Organism: Mycobacteriales bacterium; assembly: GCA_035695045.1. Taxonomy (GTDB): domain Bacteria; phylum Actinomycetota; class Actinomycetes; order JAFAQI01; family JAFAQI01; genus DASSKP01. Next base: position 21,377 of record DASSEX010000059.1, read on the forward strand.
TGGCCGGCGCCGATCTGGTCATCGAGGCGGTGCCTGAGCGGCTCGAGGTCAAGGCCGCTCTGTTCGACGAGCTGGACCGCATCTGCCCACCCGACACCATCCTGGCGACCAACACGTCGTCGCTGCCGGTGACCCAGATCGCGGCGGCGACGGGCCGACCAGGTCGCGTCGTCGGCAAGCACTTCTTCAACCCGGCGCCGGTCATGCGACTGGTCGAGGTCGTCCACACGGTGCTGACCGATGCGGACGCCGTCGAGTCGATCCGTGAGCTGGCCGAACGATGTGGCAAGACTCCCGTCGTCGTCATCGACCGCGCCGGGTTCGTCGCCAACGCACTGCTGTTCGGTTACCTCAACCAGGCCGCGCGGATGGCAGAGACGCGGCACGCGACGATCGCTGACATCGACGTCGCGATGACGAGTGCTTGCGGGTTGCCGATGGGACCGCTGACGCTGATGGATCTCATCGGGCTCGACGTCTGCCTCGAGGTGCTCGAGGTCATGTACGCGGAGACGCGGGACCAGCGGTACGCCGCCGCACCCTTGCTCCGCCGGCTGGTCATGGCGCGCCACCTCGGCCGCAAGACCGGTCGTGGCTACTACTCCTACGACGCCAAGACGCCGGTGCCGATCGCGGTGACGGCGAACCATGTCGCCGCGCCGGCTGCAGGCGGCCGCGAAGCCGCGGCCATCGAGGTCATCGGTGCAGATACAGGTGCGGCCGAGGGCGTCGCAAAGCTGTTGAACACCGCCGGCCTCGACGTCAGCCGAGCCGGCAGCGACGCCGATCTCGTGGTGCACGTGCCGGCGGCTCCGCGGCAGAGTGTCGTCGTCGAACTCGCGCCGCGTACAGCTGCTGGGCGCGCTGCACTCGCTCGGGTCCGCGCAGCGCTCGAGGGCGCGAGCCACACCGTCGTCGTGTGCAAGGACCGGCCCGGGTATCTCGTCGAAGCACTGCTGTTCCCGCATCTCAACGACGCGGTCCGCATGGTCGACGAGGAGTATGCGAGCCGTCAGGACGTCGATGCGGCCATGCGGATGGGCTGCGGCTACCCCGAAGGGCCGTTCGAGATGCTGGCGCCTGTCGGAGCGGGCTTCGTCGCCGAACGGCTGCTCTCGATCGCGGCGGCGATGCCCTCGGCCGCAACCGCGCCGTCACCGTTGTTGCGAGAGCTGGCCGACCTGTGAGCCCTCGTCGCGCCAAGCGACGCATGGACGAGGCGCGCCCGCTGCGCACCGTCGGCGCCGCGATGGAGGAGCACGCCGACGGAGAATGGATGGTGCGACCCGTCACCGGATCGACGGCGGGGAAGTCCTACCGCTGCCCCGGATGTGACCAGGAGATCCGGCCGGTGACTCCGCACGTCGTCGCGTGGCCGGTCGGGGCGGAAGAGGAGCGCCGGCACTGGCACACACCCTGCTGGTCGGCACGTGACCGTCGCGGCGCCAAGCTGCTCCGATCGAAGAATGCGCCCCGGCATGGCTGACATCCGCGCCAACACAGTTCTGCCGGCGCTGCGGAAGGACGTCGTCCTGCACACGGCCGACGGACTCGAACTCGTCGGCGAGCTCGCGCTGCCCGAAGGCGAGCCGCCCGTCGCCACGCTGGTGATGTTGCACCCGCTCCCGACGCACGGCGGAATGATGGACAGCCACCTGTTCCGCAAGGCCGCCAACCGGCTGCCGGCGCTCGCGAAGTTCGCAGTCCTTCGGTTCAACACGCGGGGCACCGAGTCGGAGCGGGGTCGTAGCCAGGGCGAGTTCGGAAACGGTGACGCGGAGAAGTACGACGTCGCAGCGGCCCTCGATCTCGTCGAGTACGAAGACCTACCGACACCCTGGCTGGTCGGTTGGTCCTTCGGCACCGACCTTGCATTGCGTTACGGCTGTGATCCCAGCGTCGTCGGCGCCGTACTCATCTCGCCACCGTTGCGGTTCTCGAGCGAGGAGGACCTCGCGCGGTGGGCGGAGTCCGGCAAGCCGCTGGTGGCGATCGTGCCGGAGCTGGACGACTACCTTCGGCCCGCCGAAGCGGAAGAGCGCTTCGCCGTCGTGCCGCAGGCGAAGGTGATCCCCGTGGCCAACGCGAAGCATCTGTTCGTGGGCTACACCGAGACGGTGCTCGATGCGATGGCGGATGCGGTGGTGCCGGGCACCGCGCCGTTACCGCGACAGTGGCCCACGGGCCAGGAGTAGCGTCCGGTCGTGCCCGTCGCGCTGCACGTCCGCGACACCGGCTCGGGTCGAGCCGTCGTGTTGCTGCATGCGTTCCCGCTCTCGTCAGCGATGTGGCTCGCGCAGCGCGAAGGACTGTCCGGGGAGCACCGCGTGGTCACTCCTGACCAGCGCGGCTTCGGCGGCAGTCCGCTCGGCGACGATCCGCCGTCGCTCGACGCGGCTGCGGACGACGTCGCCGTACTCCTCGACCAGCTGGCAATCGATCGCGTCGTGCTCGGTGGCCTGTCGATGGGCGGCTACGTCGCGATGGCGTTCCTGCGGCGGCACGCCGACCGCGTAGCGGCGCTGATCCTGGCCGACACCAAGGCCACGGCGGACCCGCCGCAGGCTCGCGAGAACCGGGAGCGCATCGCAGCTGCAGTCGTCGACGACCCCGCGTCGATGGTGCTCGTCGACGAAGTCCTCCCGACGCTGCTCGGCGACACCACGGTGGCTGAGCGGCCGCTCGTCACCGGCCGGGTGAAGGCGCTGGTGCAGGCCGCCCCGGGTCCCGCGGTGGCGTGGGCGCAACGAGCCATGGCCGCTCGCCCGGACTCGTTCGAGACGCTGCACACCGTGTCGGTCCCGACGCTGGTCCTCGTCGGGGCCGAGGACACGTTGTCGCCTGTGGACGATGCACAGGCCATGGCCGAAGCAGTGACCGGCGCGCGGCTGGAGATCCTGCCGCGCGCCGGTCATCTGTCCGCGCTGGAGTGTCCGGAGGACTTCAACGCCGCGGTGCTGCGCTTTCTCGCGACGCTGCCGGACTGAGCAAGGTCAGGCGCGGTGCCCGCCGACTCGACGGCGCCGCCGACCCGCGACGGTCAGGAACGCGCCACCGCCGAGTGCTGCCGCGCCCGCTGCAGCGAGGCCACCGATCTCGGCGCCCGTGAACGGAAGGCTGCCGGCGCCGGGGGCGGCGGCCGTCGCCGCGGTCGCGCTCGTGCCGGTCGTGGCGCGGGTCACCTTCTCGCCGAGGACTGCCGTGCCGACCTGGCCCTGGCCGGCGCTCTCGCCCGCCACCGTGGCACCGGCGCCACCGCCGCCGCCCAGCTGGCCACCGCCGCCGAGCTCACCGCTGCCGCCGCCGAGCTGGCCGCCGCCGCCGCCGAGCTGGCCGCCGCCGCCGAGCTCACCGCCGCCGCCTGTGGTGGCCGGGCAGTTGATCCAGAAGACCTTGTACTTGTAGCCGCCGGGCGCGCCGGTCGAGACGGTCATCTTGACGTGGTAGCCCTGCTGCGGCTGGGGGGCGCCGAGCTGCGACTGCAGCGACTCCGCCGTGGTGCTGAAGCCGAGCTCGCCGTCGTAGTCGTTACCGCCGCCGGCCGGCGTCGTGGAGGTGAGCGTGTAACCGTCGGGCGCGGTGAAGGTCACCGGCTGGTCCTTGCCGGTGGGGGCCTGTCCGGCGAAGGAGACGGTCATCGACTGCCCTGCGTCGAAGCCCCACATCGGGACCCAGAAGTCGCAGTCGACATGCGGGACGTTGTGGTGGGACAGATCGCCGGCGACGTCGTGGATCTTCACCGTGCCGTTGTTGCCAGCCGGATCCTGGCTGCTGGCGCCGTTGCCGCCGGTGGCGCCGTGGTCACCACTCTTGCTGTGCGCGGCGCCCTCGCTCCGACCACTGGTGCTCTGACCGCTGGTGCTGTGGCTGTCGGTGCTCTGACCGCTGGTGCTCTGACCGCTGCTGCTCTGACCGCTGCTGCTCTGACCGCTGGTGCTGTGGCTGTCGGTGCTCTGACCGCTGGTGCTCTGACCGTCCGTGCGCTGAGCATCCGCGCGATGGCTGCCGCTGCGGTCTGCCGCCGCGCCGCCGCCGTGCGCGAGCGCGGGCGCGGCCGGGCCGAAGGTCAGGGTGAGGGCAGCTGCCGTGATGCCGGCTCGCGCGAGCACGCGTCGTACTGCCTGGGTGTCGTTCTCGGGCTGCATCACAGTCCTCCGCCTCGTCGTGAGCCCCGGTGGGATGTATCCGTCGCGATCCGGCCAAACCGGCCCTCGCAACTTGCACAGTCGATTCCCGTGTGGTAACGCGTCGAAACCGGCATTTGTGCGGTGCGTCACCACACCTGCGCAAAGCGTCAACGCCCTCGCTCAGCGGTCAGGACGCGTCAGGTCTCGTCCTGCCGGGGGAAGAGGACCTCGGTCATGATCAGCTGGACGCCGGCCGCGATCGGGACCGCGATCAACGCGCCCAGGATGCCGAGCATGGCGGCCCCCAGCAGCGCGGCCACGATGGTGACCACCGGCGCGACGTCGATCGCCTTCTTCATGATCCGCGGCTGCAGCACGTAGTTCTCGAACTGCTGGTAGGCCATGTAGAACGCAAAGGTGGCGATGCCGACGGGCACGCCGTGGAACAACGCAACGGCGGTCACACCGATGGCGCCGATCGTCGCACCGACCAGCGGGATCAGATCGGTGATCGCGACGAACATGGCGAGCGCGACGGGATAGGGAACTCGCCAGGCGATGAGCCAGATGAACGTTGCGGTTCCTGCCACCAGGCTCGTGGCGAGGTTGCCGAGCACGTAGCCGCCGACCCGGTCGAGAATCTCGTCGGTCAGGAGACCGACCCGGGCGCGCCGGGTTCGGGGAACCGCCCGGTAGAGCACGCGCTTGATACCTGGCATGTTCGCCAGGAAGTAGATCGTCAGGATCACGACCGTCAGCGTCGACGCGACGATGCCGAGGATCGCTTTGCTCACACCGAAGACGCCGCCGAGGGCATCGACGCTGACGCCCTTCTTCGCGCGCTTCTCCAGGTTGCTCACGATGTGGTAACGACGGTCGAGGCGCTGGAACGTCGAGTTGTTGTCGAACTTCTTGACGTAGTCGGGCGCCTTCTTCACGAGCTGGGTGGACTGCGTCGCGATCGGAGGCGCGACGGCGGCGACGAAGCCGCCGAAGAAGCCGAGCGCAGCCACGGTGATGATGAAGACCGCGATGCTGCGGCGTAGGCCCTGACGGACCAGCCAGCGGACAGCGGGGTCGAGACCGACCGCCAGGAACGCCGACACGAGGATCAGCACCAGCACCTGACGCGCGACGAGGACGGCTTCGACCAGGGCAGCGGCTGCAGCGACGCCCAGCGCTGCGAGAAAACCGATGACGAACGGATGGTTGCGCGAGATTCGTTCCCCGGGGCGCCCCCACGGGTTCTCCTCGTCGACCTGCGCCTCGATGCGTCGTACGCCGGTGTCGAGGACCGGGTCCTCGGGCGGAGCGACGAGCTCGATCGCCTCCTGCGCCTGCTCGGCCGCGTCCTCGGCCGACTCCTCCGCGGCTTCGGCGGACTCTTCCGCCTGCTCGGCGCGCTTCGCCTGGTCGCGCGCCGCCTGCTCTGCCTGCTCGGCGCGGCTGGCGGCGCGCTGCGCCTTCTCGTCCGCGTCGTCCACTTGGCCAGCCTCCCACCGATCTTGGTGCTAGCCCGTTACCCCGCCGGACGGTCCGCGAAGATCGCCCGGGTCAGCGACCGGCTGCCTGGACGAGCTCCGTGAGCACACCGCCGACGCTCTTCGGATGCAGAAAGGCGATCGAGGCGCCGAGCGAGCCGTGCCGGGGGCGCTCGTCGACGAGGCGGACCCCGTCGTCTCGCAGTTGCTCGAGCGCCACCGCCACGTCGTCCACGCCGTAGCCGATGTGGTGCACGCCCTCACCGCGAACGTCGAGGAACTTGCCCACGGGGGTGTCCGGCGCGAGGGGCTCGAGCAGCTGGACGTACGACGCTCCCGCGGGCGAGTCGGCGACGTGGAGCATCGCCTCTCGGACGCCCTGCGTCTCGTTGGTCTCGCGTCCGGCGACGGTCAGGCCGAAGGTGGCGACGTAGAAGTCGATGGAGGCGTCGAGGTCACGGCAGGCGATCCCGACATGGTCGATGCGCGTCAGCAGGGGGGCGCTCCGCGCGGCAGTTGACTCAGGCACGCCGACTATCGTTTCAGCCGGACCAACGTTGCTCCTGTGGAGGCCTCCGTCATGCCTGGCTCGGTCATCGTCTCCGGCGCTCGCACGCCGATCGGCAAGCTTCTGGGATCGCTCGCCGGCTTCCAGGCCGTGGACCTCGGCGGCGTCGCCATCGAGCACGCGCTTTCCCGGGCCGGAATCACCGGCGAGCAGGTCGACTACGTGATCATGGGCCAGGTGCTGCAGGCCGGAGCCGGCCAGATCACCGCGCGGCAGGCCGCGGTCAAGGGCGGAATCCCGATGACGGTTCCGGCTCTGACCATCAACAAAGTGTGCCTGTCCGGCCTCGACGCGATTGCTCTGGCCGACCAGCTGATCTCCGCGGGGGAGTACGACGTCGTCGTCGCCGGCGGCATGGAGTCGATGACCAACGCGCCGCATCTGCTGGCCGGAGCGCGTAAGGGCTACAAGTACGGCAACGGGACCCTGCTCGACTCGATGGCGCACGACGGCTTGTTCTGCGCCTTCGACCAGGTCGCCATGGGGGAGTCGACCGAGCGCTACAACGCCGAGCTCGGCATCGGTCGTGCCGAGCAGGACGAGTTCGCTGCTCGTTCGCACGAGCTCGCGGCCGCGGCGCAGAAGAACGGCGCCTTCGACGACGAGATCGTCGCGGTCCCGATCCCGCAGCGCAAGGGTGACCCGATCCTCGTGACGGAGGACGAAGGCGTCCGCCCCGGCACGACCGTCGACACTCTCGCCAAGCTGCGGCCCGCGTTCGCGGCTGACGGCACCATCACGGCCGGCTCGGCGTCGCAGATCTCCGACGGCGCGTGCGCCGTGGTCGTGATGTCGAAGGCGAAGGCGGAGGAGCTCGGTGCACCCGTGCTCGCCGAGATCGGCCACCACGGGGTGGTCGCGGGACCGGACGCCTCGCTGCAGGCGCAACCGTCCAACGCCATCAAGAAGGCGCTGGGCAGGGCGGGCCTCGCCGTCGACGCGCTCGACCTCGTGGAGATCAACGAGGCCTTCGCATCGGTTGCCATCTGGTCTACCCGCGAGCTCGGCCTCGACATGGACAAGGTCAACGTCAATGGTGGGGCCATCGCCCTCGGTCATCCGATCGGCGCCTCCGGCGCCCGGATCGCGCTCAGCCTCGCCCTCGAGCTCCGTCGTCGTGGCGGCGGCCTGGGAGCGGCTGCGCTGTGCGGCGGCGGCGGCCAGGGCGATGCGCTGATCCTCCGCGTCCCGGCTTGAACATCGACGACCTCGTCGCCCGCGCGCGGCGTGGTGACGCACGTGCCGTCGCGCGGCTGATCTCCCTCGTGGAGAACGCGTCGCCGTCGCTTCGCCAGGTGATGACGGCGTTGATGCCGCATGCCGGCAACGCGTGGGTGATCGGGCTGACCGGCTCGCCCGGGGTGGGCAAGTCGACGTCGACGTCGGTGCTCGTGTCCGCCTTCCGCCGCGCCGGCAAGCGCGTCGGCGTGCTCGCGGTCGATCCCTCGTCACCGTTCTCCGGGGGTGCGCTGCTCGGCGACCGGGTGCGCATGCAGGAGCACGCGCTCGACGACGGCGTCTACATCCGGTCGATGGCCAGTCGGGGGCATCTCGGTGGACTGTCATGGTCCACGCCGCAAGCGCTACGGGTGCTCGACGCAGCCGGATGTGACGTCGTACTGGTCGAGACGGTCGGGGTCGGCCAGGCGGAGGTCGAGGTCGCCTCCCTCGCCGACACCACCGTCGTCCTCGTCGCGCCCGGCATGGGCGACGCCATCCAGGCGGCCAAGGCCGGCATCCTCGAGGTCGCCGACGTGTTCGTCGTCAACAAGGCGGACCGCGACGGCGCCGACCAGACCGCGCGCGACCTGCGGCACATGCTGTCGCTCGGCGAGCGGCGTCGACCCGGTGAGTGGCAGCCGCCGATCGTGAAGACCGTCGCCGCGAAGGGCGAAGGCGTCGACGAGCTGGTGGACGCGCTCGACAAGCACCGATCGTGGCTGGCGGAGTCAGGGCGGCTCGACGCCAGACGGCGGCTGCGTGCGGCCGACGAGATCGAGTCCATCGCCGTGGCGTCGCTGCGCGAGAGGATGGGGGACCTGCGTGGCGGGTCCTTGCTCGACCAGCTCGCCGGTCGTGTCGTCGCCGGGGAGATCGACCCCTACTCCGCCGCGGACGAGCTGGTGGCCGGCGTCACTGCCTGATTGCCCACCCCCCGCTGACCGTGTGCCTGCCGGGGTCGCTCGATCACCCCGGTCGGATGACGACGGTCGGTGCGTCGTGCGACAGCTTTGGGGTACCGGGCGACGTCGACGGGAGGACGTGTCATGAAACGGATCGCGACGAAGGAACATCCGGACTACGGAAAGACGGGGGGCGTCGCCGAGTACGCGGCCGAGCACTTCGAGGAAGCGACCGAGGTCGACGAGGTCACGCTCGAGCCCGGGGCCGACGTCGAGAGCAACGAGCTGACGGTGGCGGCCGGCTTCACCTGCCGACGCTGCGGCAACCCGATCGAAGCGGGCAGCGATGCCCGGCTCACCGGCGACGACGGCTACGTGCACGAGTCGTGTCCGGTCCACATCGGCTCGACGGGCTGATTGCTTACTCCTGCGGGGTCCCCGCGGGCGCAGCGATAGGCGTCTGACGCATGTCGCTGCGCGCGGCGGCCGCCTCCACCTCGAGCAACGACTCTCCGTGCCGCTTGCTCTCGAACGCGGCGCGACCGCCACGCACGCCGAACAAGCGCTTGCTCAGGATCAGGTAGGCGACCAGCGCGAGGTTGATGACGAAGGCGGCGACCTTGAAGTACGTGACGTCTTTGGTCAGCTCGTAGATCTCCAGCGGCAGGAAGAGGCTCGTCCCGATCACCGCGACGTACTCACCCCACCGCTTGAGACTCCAGAGCCCGATGCCTTCGAGGATCTGCAGCAGCGCGTAGACGACGAGGAAGGCCTCGACGAGGTGCAGCGTCTGGTGCCTGGAGTGCAGCAGGCTGCGGATGTGAGCGATCGTCGGGCTCTTGTCGAGGTCGTAGTTGAACGCGGACGCGGCGCCTTTGAGCCTCGGCAGTTCCTTGTCGAAGAACTGCTGGAGGGAGGTCTGTGACGTCTCGAACTTGATGACGGCCGCCGCCACCAGCGCGAGGATGAGCGCGCGGACCCACCGCTCGACCGCGAGCAGCCGCAGGATGAACGCCTCGCGCAGAGCTTTGCCGCGCAGCACGATCGGCGCGTTGTCGGCCGGCCCCTGGCCGTGCGGCTCGCCGAGCACGAAGTCACCGCAGCGCAGGCAGCGCCACGCCGTGCCGAGCTGGGTCTCGGCGGTCAAGCGGTCGCGCAGCTCAGGCTCGTCCGGTGCGTACGTGGCATGACCCTGTCGGCTGCACCCGCGCAGGCTCCAGTCCATGCCGAGAGTCTGCCCGATGTGACGGGTCGCCGTACCATTCGCCTATGGGTGAAACAGGTCGCGACCGCTGGCAGAAGCGTTATGACGCCGCCCGCAAGCGGGACGCGGACTTCACGACACTGTCCGGCGTCGAGGTGGCGCCGGTCTACGGGCCGCCCGACGAGGCGGCGTACGACGGCTTCGAGCGCATCGGCTGGCCGGGGGAGTTCCCGTTCACCCGCGGCCTCTATCCGACCGGATACCGCGGCCGGACGTGGACGATCAGGCAGTTCGCCGGCTTCGGCAACGCCCGGCAGACCAACGAGCGCTACAAGATGATCCTCGGTGCGGGCGGCACCGGGCTCTCCGTGGCGTTCGACATGCCGACGCTGATGGGTCGCGACAGCGACGACCCGCGGTCGCTCGGCGAGGTCGGCCACTGCGGTGTCGCGATCGACAGCGCCGCGGACATGGATGTGCTGTTCGCCGACATTCCCCTGCAGGACGTGACGACGTCGATGACGATCAGCGGCCCTGCCGTTCCGGTCTTCGTCATGTACCTCGTCGCCGCGGAGCGCCAGGGCGCCGACCTGTCGAAGCTCGACGGCACGTTGCAGACCGACATCTTCAAGGAGTACATCGCGCAGAAGGAGTGGCTCTTCCCGCCGGAGCCCCACCTGCGCCTCATCGGCGACCTCATGGAGTACTGCTACAACGAGATCCCGCGCTACAAGCCGCTGTCGGTCTCGGGCTACCACATTCGCGAGGCGGGCTCGACCGCAGCGCAGGAGCTGGCGTTCACACTCGCCGACGGCTTCGGCTACGTCGAGCTCGGTTTGTCGCGCGGCCTCGACGTCAACAAGTTCGCCCCGGGGCTGTCGTTCTTCTTCGACGCGCACATCGACTTCTTCGAGGAGATCGCGAAGTTCCGTGCGGCGCGGCGCATCTGGGCCCGCTGGCTGCGTGATGTGTACGGCGCCACCGACGAGCGCGCTCAGTGGCTCCGGTTCCACACCCAGACGGCCGGCGTCTCGCTGACGGCCCAACAGCCGGACAACAACATCGTGCGAACTGCCGTGGAAGCTCTTGCCGCGGTGCTCGGCGGCACCAACTCACTGCACACGAACGCCCTCGACGAGGTGCTCGCGCTGCCGTCGGAGAAAGCGGCCGAGATCGCTCTGCGCACGCAGCAGGTGCTGATGGAGGAGACCGGCGTCACCAACGTGGCGGATCCGCTCGGCGGCGCGTGGTACGTCGAGGCGCTCACCGACGAGCTCGAGCGGCAGGCCGAGGAGATCTTCGCCCGCATCAAGGACATGGGCAGCGACGGCTCGATGACGAGCGGCATTCTGCGCGGCATCGAGGACGGCTGGTTCATGTCCGAGATCGCCGAGGCCGCGTTCACCTACCAGCAGATGCTGGAGAAGGGTGACAAGAAGATCGTCGGCGTCAACGTGCACGAGTCCTCGGTCGTCGGTGACCTCGAGATCCTGCGCATCTCGCATGAAGTCGAGATCGAACAGAAGCGCGTGCTCGCGGAGCGAAAGTCCGCTCGCGACGACGCTGCCGTTCAGGCCGCGCTGGGCGCGATGGTCGAGGCGGCGCGCAACGAGGACAACATGGTCGTGCCGATGCTCGACGCCGCGCGCGCCGAGGCGACACTCGGCGAGATCTGTGACGCGCTCCGGCAGGAGTGGGGCGGCTACTTCGAACCGCCTCGGTTCTGAGGTTCCTGCATCGCGTTCAGCCCGCCCAGCCATCGCTCATGGCGCGGGACCCACAGCTTCCATCCCGGCGGGACCGGCGGCCACGAAGGGTCAGGCTCCCAGTCCGTTGGCGGCTGCCAGCCCGGCGGTTGGGCCGGCCAGCCCGGCGGCGGGTTGAACACCAGCATTCCGGGCATCGCGACCAACGGCGTCGGCTCCGGGACGAGCGCCGACCGGCGATCCAGCCCGATCACGACAGCAATCGCCAACCCCGCAGCCACCAGAGTCAGTACGTCGCCCGCGGCCGCGATCTCGTCGGCGGACGCCAGGTCGCGCAACGTCGTGCGCGAGAGGTGTCCGGCGACCCCCGTGACGGCGGACGACAGCAGCCAGAACGCCCACCAGAGGTGCACGTAGAGCGGTATCCGCGGTGACAACCCGGCGGTGCTGGCGGTGCTGGCGGTGCCGCGCCACGCGTCGTTGACCATCTGCTTCGGCCGCACGAGGTTGAGCAGAGGAACGAACCAGCCGCCGATCGCCCAGTACGGCGAGTGCCGGAGCGGGTCCGGCAGCACGCGTTCGATTCGCCGCAACACGCGGAAGTGCCACGTGATGAAGAGCGCACCGGTGAGCAGGAGCACGAGGAACGAGACGCCACCGGCCACCGTCACGCGGTGGTCCCATCCGCGGCCCTGCCCGTAGTCGAGCATCTTCTGTCTGAGGCCGAGATCGGCGGCGTACCGCGCCTGTCCCACGTCGACGACGAACAGCCACACCGCTGTGGCGCCGCAGCCCGTGAGGCCGGCGACGACAGCAGGCGTCAGCCATCTGTCGAGCTTCAGGTCCCGGCGCACGAGCTCATCCTGCCGCCGAAAAGTCCGAATCGGGACCTTCTAGTGATGGCGCGCTTCCAGGCGGGTGGTGTCACGGCGTAGTCATATCGGGACCCGCATCTCGTACGTAAGGGCTGTTTGCCGTGCGTCTGGCCTACTACGTCTTCTGAACACCGCTGTTCGCGCCGAAGGGTCGTGAAGCGACCGGGCAGGTCGTCACTCATTCCGTGGTCTCCGGGGGAAGTCCCAATGCGCATCAGCCAAACGCTCCGTCTCACCGCTGCCGCCGCGCTGTCGTCGGTGGTCGCCACCCTTGCGTTCGCCGGCCCCTTGGCCGGATCGGCGCTCGCCGCGCAGAAGCAGAAGGCTCCGCTGCCCTCGGTGACGGCGACGGTGTCGTCGACGGACAGCACACCGCTGGGAAGCCGCACGGCGTCGTACACCGCGCACTTCGCCTGGAGCGTGATCAGCGGCGAGAGCTACACCTGCTTCCTCGACGGTGCGAACAAGACCAACTGCACCACGTTCGCCGACTACACCAACATCAACACCTCCGGGACGCACACGTTCACGATCAAGGTCGGCAAGCTCACCGGCTACCGCCCGAACACCTACATCTACACGTGGGTGGTCGACCACACACCGCCGTCGTCCCCGCCTGCCGTCGACCCGCTGCCGACGCCCACTAGCAGCACCACCGCGAACATCACGTTCAGCAAGACCGACCTGTCCACCACCTACTACAAGTGCGCGCTGGACGATCCGGCACCTGCGGACGCCACCGACTGCACCTCCGGCTGGCCCTTGAGCGGACTGAGCGAGCAGTCGCACACCGCCTACGTCTACGCGCTCGACGACCTGCGCAACATGAACACGACTCCCGGCAAGGTGACCTGGGTCGTCGACCACACCGCGCCGAACTCGCCGACCGTGTCCGTCACTCCGGTCGGTCCGACCAGCTCGACCGACGCCACGATCACCTGGACAGACGGAGACGCGGTCAGCTTCAGCTGCCAGCTGGACAACAACACGCCCGTCGCCAACTGCACGACCCCCTGGGCGCTGCACAACCTGTCGGAAGGCACGCACGTCGTCGCCGTCACGGGGACCGACGCCGCCGGCAACGTCGGCACAGCGGGCAAGGTGCACTGGATCGTCGACCTGACGCCTCCGCCGGCCCCGATCATCTCGACCGGCCCCGCCAGCACCACCGACAACACGATGGCGACGTTCCAGTTCGGCGACGTGGACGCGACCGCGACCTTCACCTGCAAGGTGGACTCGACCACGACGCCTGGGACCTATGCTCCGTGCACCTCGCCGACGACCTACCTCGGTCCGCTCGCCGACGGCAACTACCTGTTCTCGGTCCGCGCGACCGACGCCGCCGGCAACACCGGTCCGGCGAACACCTGGGCGTGGAAGGTCGACACGGTCAACACCGTCGTCTCGCCGCCGCAGATCCAGACCGGACCGGCGCCGCTCACGCATGACGCCAACCCGGCCTTCACATTCCTCTCCCTCGACGATCCCACCGCGAGTTTCCTCTGCGCGGTCGACCCCGCCGATCCGAGCAACCAGGGCGCCTACGCGACCTGCTCCTCCGGTGACAGCTTCCCGGTCTCGGTCGACGGCGCGCACACGCTGTACGTCGAAGAGGTCTCCGGCGGCGTCACCAGCCTGCCCGCGACCTGGAACTGGACGCTGGACTCGACGCCGCCGCCTGCGCCGACGTTCACTGCGAAGCCCGACCTGTTCATCAACTCCACCGGCGCGTTGTTCAACTTCTCCGACACCGAGGCCAACGTCAGCTACGTCTGCCAGCTCGATGCTCAGCCGTCGTTCCCCTGTGTGACACCGACGAGCGTGACCCAGCTCTCGGAAGGTGCGCACACCTTCACGGTGTCCGCGACCGACGCCGCCGGCAACACGAGCGCTGGTTCGACCGCGTCGTACACGTGGACCGTTGACCTGACGCCGCCGGCGAAGCCGACCGTCACGGGAGCGGACCCGAGCGGCACCACCGCGACTCTCGCGCTCAGCGACACCGACGGTGACGTCGTCGGCTACCGCTGCACGCTCGACTCCTCGCTGCCGGCCGCGTGCAACGCGTCGCCGTCGTTCAGCAACCTCTCCGGTGGTTCGCACACGATCCTCGTGCAGGCGGTCGACCACGCCGGCAACATCGGACTGCCGCAGTCGTTCACGTGGACCGTCGACGCGGGTGCTCCTGCCGCGCCGACGTTGACGACGGTGCCCGGTCGCTACGTCAACAGCCCCACCGCTGACTTCGCCTTCAACGACCCCGCGACCACGGGTGACTCCCACACCGTCGTCACGTCGTTCACCTGCTGGCTCGATGGCGCCCAGCTTCCGGGCTGCACCTCGGCGAGCTACAGCGGCGTGCCGAGCGGCACCATGCACCTCACCGGCCAACCTGAGGGTGAGCACACGTTCACCGTCGTCGGCCTCAACTCGCTGGGTAACGGCACTCCGACGAACTACACCTTCACCGTCGATGTCACCGCGCCGGTGCTCAAGGTCACGGGTCTGCCGGGCGCAGGCAAGGTGGTGAACACGCCGTCGATCACGACGACCGTCACCGACAACGATGTCAACAGCAGTGGCATCTACACCTGCTCGCTGACCGGTCCGGGCGGGTACTCGTCCACCGACTGCAGCGGCGCGACCGGCCTCGCGGACGGGACGTACACCTTCACCGCGGACACGACCGACCTGGCGGGCAACGCGGCGACGGAGTTCACTCGCACCTGGACGGTCGACACCGTCAAGCCGGCCCTGACCGTCACCGGCCTGCCGGCCGAGGGCGCAACGGTCAACTGGACCTCTTTCACCCCGTCGGTGACCCAGACCGACGCCAACCCGGGTGCGCTGGTCTGCGCTCTGGATGGGGTGGCGGTCGGCTGCGCCGACCTGGGCACGGTCGCCGAGGGTGCTCACACGTTCACGGCCAACACGACGGACGCGGCAGGCAACGTCGCGGACACCGTGACGGTCGACTTCAGCGTCGACCGGACCGGACCGGCGAGCCCGGACGTCTCCGGCACGCACGGGTACGTCGACAGCGACACCGCCTCGTTCAGCTACAGCGACACCAGCCCGGACGTGGCGACGTACAGCTGCTCGATCGACGGCGCTCCTGTCGTCGAGTGCCCGGCCTCCTTCCCGAACCTGGGCCAGGGCGCGCACAGCCTGGACGTGACGGCCACCGACACCACGGGCAACGTCGGCGGCACGAGCACGGTCACGTGGACGGTGGACACCATCGCTCCGGTTCTGCACGTGACCGGGCTGCCGGCCGAGAACGCGTCGGTCAACTGGGCGTCGTTCACGCCGACAGTGACCCAGACGGAGTCCAACCCCCGCGCCGTGGTCTGCGCCCTCGACGGCGCAACGGTCAGCTGCGCCGACCTGGGTGGCAACGTGCTCGAGGGTGCACACACCTTCACGGCCGACACCACAGACGCAGCCGGCAACCAGGCGTCCACAGTGACGGTGGACTTCACGGTCGACCGCACCGCGCCGGCGATGCCGAATGTGGCCGGACCGTCGGGCATCGTCAACAGCTCGACCGCGTCGTTCGGCTTCACCGACACGAGCAGCGACACGACTCTCTTTAGCTGCTCGCTTGACGGCGCCGCTTCCGTTGAGTGCCCGGGTGCGTTCCCGTCACTCGCTGACGGCGTGCACACTCTCGCCGTCACCGCGTCCGACGCCGCGGGCAACGTGTCGCCCGTGCGTGACGTGACGTGGACGATCGACACCGGTGCACCCACCGCCACCATCACCACGCCGGGCACGCTGACCGGCGCCGCGGTCGTGACGTGGAGCGAGCCGGTCTCGGCTCTCGACACCTCGAAGGTCGTCGTGACCGAGACCGACAGCGGCAAGGTCGTCGCCGCGAAGATCACGTGCCTCTCCGGCGGCACCCCGGCGAGCTGCGCGGGTACGACGTCCTCCCTCAAGGTGACGCCGGCCGGCCGGTTCGTCCCGGGTCAGCACTACACGGTCTCGGTTGCGGCGGACGCTGCACAGGACGCCGCGTCCAACGGTTCGGTCCTCGCCACGAGCAAGTTCCGGGCCCAGCGGACGCTGCAGGAGAACGTCCTTCCTGTCGCCCCGGCGTGGCAGCGGGCCAAGGCCTGGACGGCGTACGGCCACAGCTACGCCACCGAGCACCTCGCCGGTGCGCAGGCGGCCTACGGCTTCCGCGGCCCATCCATCACGTGGTGGACGATGACCGGCCCGACCGAGGGCAAGGCGGCCGTGTACGTCGACGGTCACCGCAAGGCCATCGTCAACAACTACGCGCCGGAGACCCGCTACCGGATCGCCCGGACGTTCAAGCGCCTCGGCGCCGGTCGCCACGTTCTGACCATCCGAGTGCTGGGGGTCAAGGGCAGCACCCGCGCGACCGGCACCTCGGTCGGCATCGACGCCTTCACGGTGGGCAAGAAGCTCACCTCGTCGCCGCGGCTCAGCACCACCTGGCACCGGCTCACGAGCTCTGGCTTCTACAGCCGCCACGCCGTCGTGGCGAACCTGAAGGGTGAGGCCATCAGCCTGACCTTCCGCGGCACGTCGATCACCTTCACGACGGTCCGCAACCGCACCCAGGGCAAGGCCGCCGTCTACGTCGACGGCGTCCGCAAGGCGATCTTCGACAACTACTCGACGACGTCGCGGTCCAAGGTCAACCGCCTGGTCCGCGGCCTCACCGACACGGTCCACACGGTCCGGATCGTCGTCCTCGGCAAGCACCACAAGGGCGGCAAGGGCACGAACGTCACCGTCGACCGGTTCGTCATCGGCTGAGGGCGTGGGTAAGGATGTCGGTGTGAGCATGCGCCCCACCGACATCCGGCTCCCGGGAGCCGTCGACCTCTCCGGACTGCGCGCACGCAGCCAGTCCGGAGCGGCCGGCGGCTCCGCCGTCTCCGGCGGACCTGCCGGCGCCGCCGGCGGTGCCGTCATCGACGTCACCGAGGCGACCTTCCAGGCGGACGTTCTCGACCGCTCGGCCTCCGTGCCGGTGCTCATCGACTTCTGGGCCGACTGGTGCGGCCCGTGCAAGCAGCTGTCGCCCGTGCTCGAGAAGCTCGCCGCCGAGGGCAACGGTGCGTGGGTGCTCGCCAAGGTGGACGTCGATGCCGAGCAGCGGCTCGCCGCCGCCTTCCAGGTCCAGAGCATCCCCTCGGTGTTCGCCGTCATCGGCGGTCAGCTGCTGCCGCTGTTCCAGGGCGCGGTGTCCGAGGCGCAGGCGCGGCAGGTCATCGACGAGGTGCTGCGGGTGGCGGCCGAGCAGGGACTTCCCGGGCCGTCGGGAGCCGGGACAGCGCAGTCCACCGATGACGCGCCGGCTCCCGCGGGTGACCCCGCGCATGCGGAGGCACAGGCCGCCCTCGACCGCGGCGATGTCGACGCGGCTGCCGCCGCCTACCGCGAGCTGCTCGAACGCACCCCCGGCGACGAGGCGGCGCGCTCCGCGCTTGCCCGCTGTGAGCTGCTGCAGCGGACGCGCGGCGCCGACCAGCAGGCCGTGCGCCGGCGGGCTGCCGACGCCCCCGACGACGTCGACGCGCAGACGGCGGCCGCCGACCTCGACATGCTCACCGGCAATGTCGACGATGCGGTCGGCCGGCTCGTGGACGTCGTACGGCGTACTGCCGGACCGGACCGCGACCGGGCCCGTCAGCACCTGCTGAGCCTGTTCGAGGTGCTGGACCCGGATGACCCGCGGCTGTCCGCCGGTCGTCGAGCGCTCGCGAACGCTCTCTTCTAGGCGCTCGGAGAGGACAGCCAGAGGACGCCGAGCGGGGGGAGCACCAGGGTCGCGCTCGCCGGCTGTCCGTGCCACGGCTCGTCGGTCGCGTGCACAACGCCCATGTTGCCGACACCGCTGCCGGCGTAGACATCGGCGTCGGTGTTGACAGCCTCCCGCCACTCGCCGGCGAACGGCAGGCCGAGGCGGTAGCCCTCGTGCGGCACGCCGGAGAAGTTGCACACGACGGCAACAGCCGAGCCGTCGGTGCCCCAGCGCAGGAACGACAGCACGTTGCCTTCGGCATCGTTGGCGTCGATCCACTGGAAGCCTGCGCCCTCGACGTCCTGTGTCCAGAGCGCCGGATGCTGCTTGTAGACGTTGTTGAGGTCGCGGACCAGCTGCCACACGCCGTGGTGGTCCGGCAGGTCGAGCAGCCACCAGTCGAGCGACCGGGCCTCGGACCACTCCGACTCCTGGCCGAACTCCGACCCCATGAACAGCAGCTGCTTGCCGGGGTGAGCCCACATGAAGGCGAACAGCGATCGCAAGTTGGCGAGCTGCTGCCAGCGGTCGCCCGGCATCTTGCCGAGAAGCGAGCCCTTGCCGTGCACGACCTCGTCGTGCGAGAGCGGGAGGACGAAGTTCTCGGTGAATGCGTAGACGAGGGAGAACGTCATCTGGTGGTGATGCCACTGCCGATAGACCGGAGGCTTCGACATGTACTCCAACGTGTCGTGCATCCAGCCCATGTTCCACTTGAACCCGAAGCCGAGACCGCCGAGATAGGTGGGCCGTGACACGCTCGGCCACGCGGTGGACTCCTCGGCGATGGTGATCACGCCGGGCACTCGCTTGTAGGCGGTGGCGTTCATCTCCTTGAGGAACTCGATCGCGTCGAGGTTCTCGCGGCCGCCGAACTCGTTGGGGATCCACTCGCCTTCCGGGCGCGAGTAGTCGAGGTAGAGCATCGACGCAACGGCGTCGACGCGCAGCCCGTCGACGTGGAACTCCTCGAGCCAGTAGCACGCGTTCGCGACGAGGAAGTTGCGGACCTCGCGGCGACCGAAGTTGAACACGTAGGTGCCCCAGTCGGGCTGCTCACCGCGTCGCGGGTCGGCATGTTCGTAGAGGGCTGTGCCGTCGAACCGCGCGAGCGCCCACTCGTCCTTCGGGAAGTGCGCCGGCACCCAGTCGACGATGACGCCGATGCCGGCCTGGTGCAGCTTGTCGACGAGGTAGCGGAACTCGTCCGGCGAGCCGAATCTCGACGTCGGTGCGAAGTACGACGTCACCTGGTAGCCCCACGACCCGCCGAACGGGTGCTCCATCACCGGCAGGAACTCGACGTGGGTGAATCCGCTCTCCACGACGTAGTCGACGAGCTGCTCCGCGAGCTCCTTGTAGGACAGGCCCTGCCGCCACGAACCCAGATGCACTTCGTACGTCGACATCGGCGCGCGGAGCCAGTCGGTGGACGACCGCTTCTCGCACCACTCGCTGTCGGTCCACTCGTAGTCCGACGTGTAGACGACCGACGCGGTGGCGGGCGGGTGCTCGGTGTGCTGCGCGAGCGGGTCGGCCTTGCCGCGCCAGACGCCGTCGGCACCGAGGACGTCGTACTTGTACTTCGCGCCGTTGCCGACGCCGGGGATGAACAGCTCCCACACACCCGTGGAGCCGAGGCCGCGCATCGGGAAGGCAGTGGAGTTCCAGCCGTTGAAGTCGCCGCTGACGCGGACGCCGCGTGCCGACGGTGCCCAGACCGCGAACGACGTCCCCGTCACGGGGCCGGTGGGGGAGTCGTAGGTGCGGACGTGCGCGCCGAGGACCTTCCACAGCTCCTCGTGACGACCCTCACCGATGAGGTGCAGGTCCATCTCGCCGAGCGTCGGGAGATAGCGGTAGGGGTCGTCCTGGCGGTGCTCGAAGCCGTCGCCGTAGTCGACGAGGAGGCGGTAGTCCGGGACGTCCGAGCGGTCGATCGACGTGACCCAGATGCCATGGTGCTCGTGGGTCATCTCATGGCGCTCGTCGCCGATGACGACGGTGACCTTCTCCGCACCCGGCCGTAGCGCACGCACGACGAGTCGGTCGCCGTCCAGATGCGCGCCGAGGACGGAGTGGGGGTCGTGGTGCACGCCGCCGATGACGCGAGCCAGCTCCTCCTCGGTCACGACTCGCGGCTCGTGAGCCGCCGGCTGTGTCGCGGCGGCCGCGGTCTTCGCTGGCGCCGCCGACTTCGCCGCAGGCGCGGTCTTCTTCGTCGCGCGCTTGCGGGGGGCGGGCTTGTCGGTCACGGTCTCACCTCAACAGGCGCTCGATGGAGCCGAGCGGGATCGGTAGCCAGGTCGGTCGGTTTCGCGCCTCGTAGACCACCTCGTAGACGGCCTTGTCGAGCTCGAACGCCCGCAGCAGCACGTCCTCGTCACGCGGGTCGCTTCCTGCCGTGTGCGCGTAGCCGGTGCAGAAGGCGTCTCTATTTCGCTCTGCCCATTCGTTGGCTCGATATTCGAGACCAGCGGCCGCCGGCTGCTCTGCGAGCAGATGTCGCGCGGCGTAGTCGAACGAACGCAGCATGCCTGCCACGTCCCGCAGCGGGCTCATCAGAGCCGTTCGCTCCGCCAGCGGACGCGCAGGCTCGCCCTCGAAGTCGATGATGACCCAGCCGCTGTCGGTGCGCAGGGCCTGCCCGAGGTGGAAGTCACCGTGGATCCGCTGCACCGCCACGCCCGCGGGCAGCGTCGAGAGGGCGTCGTACGCCGCCCGTAGCTCCTCGGCGAACGGCGCCAGCTCCGGCACCACCTCGAGGGCGGCGTCGAGCCGCTCGTGCATGAGCTTGGCGGTCGCGACGTTCTCGGCGGCCTCCGCGCGTCGTGACGGCAGGACGTCGCGCAGCACCGCATGCACCTCTGCGGTCGCGGCGCCCAGCCGCTCGGACTCCGCGGCGAAGTCGCCACCGACCTCGTCGGCGTGCAGGTCGGCCTCGGCGTACAGGTCGCGCACGCTGGTCACCGCGAGCTGCCATCCCTCGCTGGCGGAGCGCAGGAACGGCTGCATCATGCCGAGAGTCGTCGTCTCACCGTGCAGGTCGGTCTCGAGCCAGGCGACCGGCGGCACGATCGCGGTGCAGCCTGCCTCGGCGAGGGCACGGCTGATCTCGAGGTCCGGGTTCAGTCCCGGGGAGACCTTGCGGAACAGCTTGAGGATGTAGTCGTCGCCGAACACGATCGAGGTGTTGGACTGCTCCGCGCTCATCACGATGCCGGTCAGATCCGTCCGTACGTCGACCTCGGTGAGATGGCGGAAGCGCAGCCCCTTCTCGTCCGCCTGCACGGCGAGCAGCTGCAGCAGCAGGTTGGTGAGCTCGTTGTCGTGCAAGCCGTCGTAGAGGACGGTGTCGCCGGAGCGTCCGATCCGTGCGTGCTTCAGCCGCTCGGGCAGCCGCGGTCGCTCACCGACGATGAGCTGGTAGATCTGCTTGTCCTCGCCCAGGTCGACCTCGATCAGGACGTGGTGGCAGCCGGGGTCGCCGGACTCCAGCACGCGGTCGGCAACGACGGAGACGCCATGGATGGTGCGCCCCTTCGCGCCGAACCACCGCTGATGGGGCAACCAGTCAGGGAGAACGTCGAGCATCACGCCTCCACCGTGGACAGCTGGAACCAGTAGAAGCCGTGGCCGGGCATCGTGAGCAGATACGGCAGCTCACCGACCCGCGGAAAGTGCACCCCGCCGATGAGCTCGATCGGAGTCCTTCCCTCGAACCTGCGCAGGTCGAGCTCCACCGGCTGCGCGAAACGCGACAGGTTGTTGACGCACAGCACGACGTCGTCGCCGAACTGACGGACGAAGGCGAGCACGCTCGGGTTGGACGCGCCCAGCTCCTCGTAGTCGCCCATGCCGAAGGTCGGGTGCCGCTTGCGGACGTCGATCATGCGGCGGGTCCAGTGCAGGAGCGACGTGGACGAGCGCATCTGCGACTCGACGTTGATGACCTGGTAGCCGTAGACCGGGTCCATGATCACCGGGAGATAGAGCCGCTGGGGGTCGGAGCTCGAGAAACCCGCGTTGCGGTCGGGCGTCCACTGCATGGGTGTGCGCACGCCGTCGCGGTCACCGAGGTAGATGTTGTCGCCCATGCCGATCTCGTCGCCGTAGTAGAGGACCGGAGACCCCGGCAACGACAACAGCAACGCCGTGAACAGCTCCATCTGGTCGCGGCTGTTCTCGAGGAGCGGTGCGAGCCGCCGGCGGATGCCGATGTTGGCCTTCATCCGCGGGTCCTTGGCGTACTCGCTGTACATGTAGTCGCGCTCTTCGTCGGTCACCATCTCGAGCGTCAGCTCGTCGTGGTTGCGCAGGAAGATGCCCCACTGGCAGTTGTCGGGGATCGCCGGCGTCTGCGACATGATCTCGGAGATCGGGTAGCGCTGCTCGCGGCGTACGGCCATGAAGATGCGCGGCATCACCGGGAAGTGGAACGCCATGTGGCACTCGTCGCCGCTGCCGAAGTACTCGACGACGTCCTCCGGCCACTGGTTGGCCTCGGCGAGCAGGACCTTGTCCGGGTAGAGCTCGTCGACCTCCTTGCGGACCCGCTTCAGGTACTCGTGCGTCCGCGGCAGGTTCTCGCAGTTGGTGCCCTCCTCCTCGAACAGGTAGGGCACGGCGTCGAGACGGAACCCGTCGATGCCGAGGTCGAGCCAGAAGCGCAGCACCTCGAGCATGGCGTCCTGCACGGCCGGGTTCTCGTAGTTGAGGTCCGGCTGGTGGGAGAAGAACCGATGCCAGTAGTACTGCTCGCGCACCGGGTCCCACGTCCAGTTGGACGACTCGGTGTCGACGAAGATGATCCGGGCGTCCTCGTACCTGAGCTTGGTGTCGCTCCAGACGTAGAAGTCGCCGTAGGGACCGTCCGGGTCGGAGCGCGACGCCTGGAACCACGGGTGCGCGTCGCTGGTGTGGTTCATGACCAGGTCGGCGATCACCCGGATGCCCCGCTCGTGGGCCGCGTCCACGAGCTCGACGAAGTCCCCGATCGTCCCGAAGTCCGGCAGCAGCGAGGTGAAATCGGCGATGTCATAGCCGCCGTCCCGCAGCGGAGAGGCGTAGATCGGCAGGAGCCAGATGCAGTCGATGCCCAGCCATTGCAGGTAGTCCAGCCGGGCGGTCAGCCCTCGCAGGTCACCTGTGCCGTCGCCGTTGGAGTCGTAGAATCCGCGGACCAGCACCTCGTAGAACAAGGCGCGCTTGTACCAGTTCGGGTCCCGCGGTGTCTCGAACGAGAAGGAGTCAGGGACCGGATCACCCGGCGCGGTGTTGAAGGAGCCCTGGCTCCCGGCGGCATTGGCCTGGTGCGGCTGTGTGACCACTCGCGTCTCCCCTGGCGACGTAACGAACCGCCGTCACGCGGTGAAATCGGGCGCAACGGTGAATATATGGGCTGG
>DASSEX010000060.1:0-30791 GCA_035695045.1 Mycobacteriales bacterium
ACGTCGGGGTCCTGCCGCATCGCCGCACGGAGCGCAGTGGCGAAGTCGTCGGTGTCGACGCGCACCTCGCGCTGGTTGATCATCGCCAGCTTGTCGAAGTGCAGCACCTCGATCGGGTCCTCGATCGTGACGCAGTGGACCTCGCGGTTGGTGTTGATGTGGTCGATCATGCCCGCGAGCGTCGTGGTCTTGCCGGAACCCGTGGGACCCGTGACGAGCACCAGGCCGCGCGGCTCCAGCGCCAGGTTGGCGATGACCGGCGGCAGGCCGAGCTCGTCGAGTGGGATGGCGCCGACGGAGACCCGGCGGAAGACCAGGCCGGCCGCACCCCGCGCCCGGAACGCATTCACGCGGAACCGTCCCACGCCATGCAGGGAGTAGGCGAAGTCGGCCTCGTTGGTCCGGTCGAACTCCTCGACCAGGTCGGCCCGCAGCACCTCACGGACCATCTGCTCGGTGTCCGCGGCAGTGAGGTCGCGCGTCTGGAGCTTGCGCAGGCGGCCGTCGATCCGCACCCGGGGCGGCGATCCGACCTTGCAGTGCAGGTCGGAACCGCCGCACTCGACGAGTGCGCGGAGGAAGGGCTCGATGGTGAGAGTCGAGGTCACGTCGTTTTCCTCGGCTCCCCGAGAGCCCGTCTTGACCCGAACGGCAAGATCGTTACGCCATACGGATCAGTCGATCACCGCGATGACGTCGCCTTCCTGTACGACGTCCCCCTCGGCGACGCGGAGCTCGGCGACGGTGCCGCCGGACTCGGCCGCCACCGGGATCTCCATCTTCATCGACTCGAGGATGACGAGGGTGTCGCCCTCCTCGATGCTGTCGCCTGCGCTGACCACGACTTTCCAGACATTCGCGACCATCTCGGCGCGGACTTCCTCGGCCACGAATCCTCCTCAGGCTGGGCGCCGCGTCGCGGCGGGGTCATCCAATCACTGTCGCTGGTCGAGCTCGCGCTGCAGCCGCTCAGCGGTGGCCTTCCAGTGCGCCGCCTCCGCCTGCCACTTCCGGAGCTCGCCGAGCAGCCCGCTCGCGACCTCCTGCGACAGCTCGTCGGTGTCGCCGGGCTGACGACCCCCCGCCCGGAGCTTCACGAAGAGCACGAGGGTGGAGACCGCCAGCAGGATGACCGCAAGCCCGAGCGCTGCCTGCGCGGTCCCGCTCACTCAGCGGCCCGTCCAGTTCGGCGGTCGCTTCTCGAAGAACGCCGCGATCCCCTCCGCGACGTCCTTGGTGGTGGTGAGCAGCGAGAGCTGGGCCTGCATCGCCTCGAGCGCGGCCGGCAGCGGGGTCGTCTCCGCAGCGGCCACCCACGCCGCCTTCCCGAGCCGGACCGCGACGGGAGCCGCGCCGGCGAGCTTGGCGACGTACGCCGTCACGGCGTCATCGAAGCCGTCGTCGGGCATGACCCGCGACACGAGACCCATCGCGTAGGCGGTCCGCGCGTCGAATCGCTCGCCGGTGAGCATGTAGTCCATCGCGTGCTTCGGCGACACGTGCCGGGTGAGCAGCGCGCTGACCATGAACGGCCACAGGCCGCGATCGACCTCGGGCATCCCGAACTGCGCGCTTTCCTTCGCCAGAACGACGTCACAACCGGCAGCGAGCCCGATGCCGCCGGCCAGGCACAGCCCCTGCACACGCGCGACGATCGGCTTGGCGCATGTGCGCATCGCGACGACCAGATCCTTGAGCAGCCCGCGCCCCTCGTGCTGCTCGAGGCCGGTGGCGTCGTTGCTCATGACAGCGAGGTCCGCGCCTGCGCAGAAGACCTTCTCGCCGGCCGAGCGCACGACGACGACGTTGACCTCGTCGTCACTGCCCGCGGCACTGACCGCATCGAGCAGGCCTTGCAGCACGTCGCGCGACAAGGCGTTGCGCTTGTCCTCGCGGTCGATCGTCAACGAGAGCACGCCGCTCTCGCGGTCGACCAGGAGATCACTCATGTCGAGCGCATCCTGTCGATGAGTCCGGTGTCGTAGTCGCCGGAGATGAAGCGGGGATCGGCCAACAGCTCGGAGAAGAACGGAAGGTTGGTCTTGGGTCCCTCGATGGAGAACGCGTCGACGGCCGCCCTCGCCTTCTCGATGGCAGCCGCTCTGTCGTCACCCCAGACCGCGACCTTCGCGAGCAACGGGTCGTAGAAGGGCGTGACGGTGTTGCCGGACCGGTAGCCGCTGTCGACGCGCGTGTCCGGCGGCTCCTCCCATCGGGTCACCTTGCCCGGTGACGGGAAGAAGCGCTTCGGGTCCTCGGCATAGACCCGCAGCTCGATCGCGTGACCGCGCGGCTGGATCGAGGTGAGGTCTCGCGACGGCGCGTCGCCCGCAGCGATGCGCAGCTGTTCCTCGACGAGGTCGAGCCCCGTCACCAGCTCGGTGACCGGGTGCTCGACCTGCAGGCGGGTGTTCATCTCGAGGAAGACATAGGTCTGTTCAGCGGGGTCGACGAGGCACTCCACCGTGCCCGCATTGCGGTAGTCGACAGCCTGCGCCGCGCGCACCGCGCCGTCGAGCATCTGCCGCCGCAGCTCGTCCGAGACACCCGGCGACGGCGTCTCCTCGGCGACTTTCTGGTGACGGCGCTGCACGGAGCAGTCGCGCTCCCCCAGCGCGACGACGGTTCCGTCCGCGAGACCCAGCACCTGGACCTCGACGTGTCGCGCGCCCTCGATGTAGCGCTCGAGCAGGATCGCCGGCGAGGAGAAGAAACGTGACGCGCGGCTGCGCGCCGTCTCGAACGCGGCGCGCAGCCCGTCCTCGTCCCGGGCGACGCCCATGCCGATCCCGCCGCCACCGGCTGCGGCCTTGACCATGAGCGGGTAGCCGATCTCTTTCGCGGCGGCCACGGCGTCCTCGACGTCGTCGACGGGCGACTCCGTCCCTGCAGCGACGGGCACGCCGGCGGCGGACATCCGGTTGCGCGCTCTGACCTTGTCCCCCATCGCGTCGATCGCGTCCGGGCTCGGCCCGACCCACACCAGGCCGGCATCGATCACCGCCTGCGCGAACTCGGCGCTCTCCGCGAGGAACCCGTAGCCCGGATGGATGGCTTCGGCTCCTGTGCGCCGCGCCGCCTCGAGCACCTTCTCCACGTCGAGGTAGGACTCCGCGGGCGGCGGGGGGCCGAGCAGCACCGCCTCGTCCGCCTCGTGGACGAACGGCAGGTCGGAGTCGGCTTCCGAGTGCACCGCAATCGTGCGCAGACCCATGTGGGTCGCGGTGCGGAGCACGCGGCGGGCGATCTCGCCGCGGTTGGCGACGAGCAGCGACTCGAACACTCCGATCGACGCCCTTTCCCGACGTAGCGGCTCGCGGGTGGCGAGACTAACGGGTGTGGGCCTCACGATCGTCGTCCTGGTCGGGGCCGTTGTGGTCGGCTACGCCCTCAACGGCACCTGGGCGGGGCTGACGACGCTGCGGCTGCGGTGGCGCCGGCTGGTCGTGGCTGCCGTTGTCGCGCAGACGGGCGGCGCCGCGCTGGGCGTCCTGGGTGTCACCGACGCGCGCCACGGCTACGTCCTGGGCCTCGCCGCGTCGGCGCTCTGCGCGGCGGCATTCTGCGCGCTCAACCTGCACGTGCCCGGAGTCCCGCTGGTCACCCTGGGGCTCGTCGCGAACGCCCTCGTGGTGACGCTCAACGGAGCCATGCCGGTGTCGATCGTCGCCGCGCTGCGAGCCGGCGTGCCGATCACCGACATCGCGGCCGGCTACGACGCCCGCCACGACATCGCCGGTGCCGGCACCCAGTGGCGGACCCTCGGCGACGTCATACCGCTCCCGTTGCCGCTGCGTCCGGAAGTCGTGAGCCCCGGCGACGTCCTCGTCGCGTCCGGCCTCGGCGAGCTCGTCGTCATGGGCATGCTGCGGCGCCGGGTGGCCGGCGGCGGACGGCGTCGTGCTGTCATGGAGGTCGAACCGACCGAGGAGTGAAGCCATGGCCAAGAAGGCCCGCAAGCGTCGCGCCCGCAAGAAGAGCAAGGCCAACCACGGCCGTCGCCCGAACGCTTAGCAAGCACCAGCGCATTCAGGTCGCGCCCTGCAGCGACCCGACGCCGCTGCGATCATCACTTCGTTCGATGATCGCAACGCGGCTTTCGGGTCGCCGCAGGGCGCTGCTGTTCTCAGCTGAGGTGAAGCGTCGCGTTCGGAGGCAGCAGCTCGATCCAGGTGCGGCCCGGTGCGAGCGGGATCGTCTTGCCCGTGCTGTCAACCAGCGCGATGGGCGCGTCGAGACCGGCGCGCTTCCAGCGACCGGTGATGACCTTGCCGTCGCGCAGGACCCAGACCTGACCGGAGCCGGTGACGACGTCGTCGGGTGAGGGGTTGCCGACCACGTCGCGGATGCCGGTGTCCTTGACCTTGATGCGCATCAGGATGACGTTCGTCGCCCCGACCCGGTGGTGGTTGACGAGGACGTCAGGCGAGCCGTTCTGCGTCCGGACCCAGCGGCCGGCCGACCATGACCACGCCGCGCTCGCGTCGGGCGACCAGCGCAGGCTGACCCCCGTCGAGGGCTTGGCGGCAGCCGGAACGGCGGCCGCGTAGGTGAAGAGCGGCGAGGGTGCCTTGAGCGAGTTGTCCTTCTTCTTCGCCGCGTCCACGAGCGTCTGCGTCGACGTGAAGACGTTGTGCGGCGCCGGTCGCGAGTTGTCACGGTGGTAGAGCGAGCCGTTGGCGTCGTACGACAGCAGCACGGCATGGCTCGTGGCCTGGACCGGCTTGAGCGCCTTCGGGTTGGCCCCGGAGAAGCCGAAGGCGGCGTGGCCGAACAGCCGCAGCAGGGACGCATCGCTGGTACGCGCCGACCGGACGGGGCCGATGAGCGGCGCCGAGTCGCACTGGAAGACGGTGAACAGCCGGGTGAGCCCGCCCTCGACCGTCTCCTCGATGACGATGTCCGCGCGGTCGATGCCGGCCTGTGGGCGCGCGATGTCGACGTTGTCGATCTTCACCGCCAGCACCGGGCGGCTGACGTCCTGGTGCCCGGCCGGCAGCTGGCCCGTCAACGGACACCTCGCCGGCGGCGCCGGCGGAGATGCTGCCGGCTTGCCTTTGCTGCCGCCGCCTCCGCAGGCAGCGAGGGCGAACAGGGTCAGGGCAGCACCAGCCGCGGCGGAGACACGTCGCATGTCGTAGACATGCCCGCGGCCTGACGCGCGACACCCGACTGTGACGTCAGCCACCATGCCGGTGCTGCCAGCCGGCCCAGGCGCTCGACACCATGTCGGTGAGGTCGAACTTCGATGTCCAGCCGAGGTCCTTCGCGATCCTGTCGACGCTCGCGACCACCCGTGCCGGGTCGCCCGGGCGACGGTCGACGAAATCCGGCGTGACGTCGAGCCCCGTCACCTGACCGATGACATCGACGACCTCGAGCACGCTCGACCCCTCACCGCGTCCGATGTTGTAGACGCGGAAGGGCTCGTCACTCCCGCCGGCGGCGAGCTGCTGCAGCGCCGCCACATGCGCATCGGCGATGTCGCAGACGTGGATGTAGTCGCGGATGCAGGTGCCGTCCGGCGTCGGGTAGTCGTTGCCGAAGACCTTCGGCCGCGAGCCGTTCGCGAGCTCACGGAAGACCATGGGCACGAGGTTGAAGACGCCGGGGTCGCCGAGCTCCGGCGAGGCAGCGCCCGCCACGTTGAAGTAGCGCAGGGCAACCACCCGCAGCCCTGTTGCTGCCGCGACGTCGCGCGACATCCACTCGCAGATGAGCTTCGTCGTGCCGTAGGGGCTCATCGGGACGGTTGCCGAGTCCTCGTCGACCACGTCGACGTCCGGCATGCCATAGGTGGCGGCGCTCGAGGAGAACACGAACGACTGCACTCCGGCGTCGACTGCTGCCTCGAGAAGCCGGCGGGTGCCCTCGACGTTCTGCTCGTAGTAGTGCAGGGGCTGCTCGACCGACTCGCCGACCTGCTTCTTCGCAGCGATGTGAATGATGCCCGCGACGCTGTTGTCGCCCAGAGTGCGCCGTACGACGTCCTCGTCGAGGATCGATCCCGGGACGAAGACTGCGTCGTCCGGGACCCGGCTGCGGTCACCTGTGGAGAGGTCGTCGAGCACGACGGCTCGCTCCCCCTGGGCGTGCAACGCCTGCACGACGTGCGCTCCGATGTAGCCGGCGCCGCCGGTCACCAACCAGTTCGCCATCGCCCCACGCTAGGCGATGTGGCTTGCTACTCCGCGCGGTACTCGATCGTCGTGAGCTCGACGCGTACTTCCTGCAGCCGGACGAGGAGCCGCTGCTTCAACCCGTCCGGCGCGGTTTCGCCGCCGCAACAGCGGGCGACGAGAGCCTTGACCTCGTTCTCGAGTCCGAACTGCCGTAGGCACGGCGCGCACTCGTCGAGATGCTGGCGGATGTTGGTCCGCGCCTCGTCGTCGATCTCGCCGTCGAGGTAGAGGTAGACCTGCTCGATGACCTCGGAACAGTCGACGTCATGCGGGTTGCCGCAGCTCATCAGTCAGCCTCACGATCCGCGAGTGCCTGGTCGGGACGGATGTAGCCACGGTCAAGGGCGTACTGCTCGAGAGCCTTGCGCATCGCGCGGCGGCCGCGGTGCAGGCGCGACATCACGGTGCCGATCGGCGTGCCCATGATCTCGGCGATCTCCTTGTAGGCGAACCCCTCGACATCCGCGAGGTAGACCGCCATCCGGAAGTCCTCGGGGAGCGACTGCAACGCCTCTTTCACGTCGGAGTCCGGCAGGTGCTCGAGCGCCTCGGTCTCGGCGGACTTCAGCCCGCTCGACGTGTGCGACTCCGCCGCAGCGAGCTGCCAGTCCTCGACGTCCTCGCCACCGGACTGCTGCGGTTCACGCTGCTTCTTGCGGTAGGTGTTGATGAACGTGTTGGTGAGGATGCGGTAGAGCCACGCCTTGAGGTTGGTGCCCTCCTCGAACTGGTGGAAGGCGGCGAAAGCCTTGACGAACGTCTCCTGGACGAGGTCCTCGGCGTCGGCGGGGTTGCGCGTCATGCGCAGCGCGGCGGAGTAGAGCTGGTCGAGGAACGGCAGAGCGGACTGCTCGAAGCGAGCGCTCCGCTGCTCGAGCGTCTCCTCGGCCATGGGGCGCGATGCTATGCCGTCCGGCCGCGTGGGCAGCAGCATGGTCGCCGTCACGAGCAGTGCAACAGCCCGCCGCGACCTACGATTCCCTCGTGGTGGAGCGCTCCCCGGCGGTGGAGGACTACCTCGAGACGATCTACGAGCTCGAGGAGTCCGGCATCCCGCCGATGCGCGCCCGCCTGGTCGAGCGGTTGAAGGTCTCCGCGCCGACCGTCTCCGAGACCGTGGCCCGGCTCGAGCGTGAGGGACTGCTCCAGCTCGACGAGCAGAAGCTGCTGCGGCTCACCGACCGGGGCCGGCACGCCGCGACCGGCGTCATGCGCCGCCACCGGCTGGCCGAGCGACTCCTGGTCGACCTGCTCAACGTGCCCTGGCACCAGGTGCACGAGGAGGCGCACCGGCTCGAGCACGCCATCAGCGAGACGCTCGAGCCATATCTGGTCAAAGCGCTCGGCGACCCGGGCACCTGCCCGCACGGCAACCCGATCCCCGGATCGGCCAACGTCGTCGACATCAGCGACCAGCGGAGCCTCAGTGCGGTGGCGACGGGGCGCCGGGTCGTCGTACGCCGCATCGACGAGGCGCTGGAGGCGCAGCCGAGCGTGATGCGCGAGCTCGAAGAGGGTTGTCTCATGCCGGGCAACCCCGTGGAGGTCCTGCCCGGCGCAGGCGACGCGCTGCGGGTGGGCACCGACGCCGGCGAACGGACGCTCCCCGCCGCCGTGGCCGCCAAGATCTACGTGAGCGACTGAGCGTCCAGCCACTCGACGACGGCCCGCGCGACGAGCGGCGCGGAGCGCCGAAGCGAATGGTCTCCGGGCACGGCCACGACCGTCGGGCCGGGCGGGAAGGCTGCGGGACCGCCGAACGGGTCGCGCTCCCCCTGGACGACGAGGACCGGCCGCCCGCCGGCTGACAGCTCGTCGGCGCGCGTGACGTCGGGTCGCCGGGGCGGACGCAGCGGAAAGGCGAGGCAGACGACGGCGGCCGCCTCGGTGACCGCAGCAGTGCGACACGCGACCCGGGCGCCGCTGCTGCGACCGCCGGTCACGAGCGGGCCCGGCCGGGTGCTGCGCAGAGCGGCCGCCACGGCTGTCCAGGCAGCGTCGAGCTGCGCCGCCGGCGCAGGAGCCCGCCTCCCCTGCACGCGGTCGGGCTGCTCCACGCGTGCCACGTCCCAGCCCGCGGCCTGCAGGGCAGCGGTGACCGCGAGCAGGTCCGGCGCCTCCACGCCGCCCCCGGCGCCATGACCGAGCAGCACCAGTCCTCGGCCGTTGCCCCCGGACAGGTGCACCCTCGCGATCCCGCTCGGCGTCTCCAGCTCCTCCGCGACCGATGTCCGGCCGCGCACTACTTCGTGCCCTGCTGGGTAGAATTCGCGCCATGTTGCCGGCGCCCAGCACGGCTGACGAGGGTGCGTCGACCCGGCCGACGCCGCTCGTGGTACTTCCCCCACCCGAGGACGTGCTCGACCGGTTCCGGGTCGAGGTCACCCGCCAGCAGGTCGCCGAATGGCTGCCGACCGAGCCCCAGCTCCTGCTCGACCTGTCGCCGTCGTGCCCGCGCCTGCTCGACCTGATGATCCAGCGCGGCCACACCGTCCTCCACGCCGTGCCCGAGCCGGAGCGCCTCGGCGCACTGCCGTCGCGACCCGGCCGGCTGCATCGCCTGCGCGCCGACGGCCGCTCGCTCGAGTGGGTGGCGGACTCCTCCGTCGACGGGGTCGTCGCCGAGGGCGGGTGCCTCTCGACGGCGCCTGCCGCCGAGCTGACCCTCGAGCACATCGCCCGGGTGCTGCGGCCGGGCGGGCGGCTGCTGATGAGCGTCGACAGCCTGGTGGCGGGGCTGGCCCGGCTCGCCGACCAGGGCCGTTGGGCGGAGCTCGCCGACGTGCCCTCCGCGGACGTCGTACTGGTGCCGGAGGGCGAGTCGGTGACGCGGTGCTTCTGGCCGGAGGAGCTGCACGGCATGCTCGCCGAGTCGGGCTTCGACGTCGAGTGGATCCGGCCGCGGACGGTCCTCGCCGACGAGACCGTCACGCATGCTCTGGTCGCCGACCCCGGAAAGCTCGGCTCGCTCGTGGAGCTGGAGCTCTCGCTGGCCCGTCGCCGCGCCGGCGAGGCGATCGGCAGCCGCCTGGTGGCGAGCGCCGTCCGGCTCTGACCGGCTCAGCGGGCCGCCGCCTCCGCCTTCTGCTGGCAGTCGACGCACCGCTCGGCCTCGGGTCGGGCGTCGAGGCGCTCGTCCGGGAGCTGACGCCCGCAGTCGACGCACTGGCCGTAGGTGCCGGCGTCGACCCGCGCCAGCGCGTCGCGGACACGCTCCTGCTGAGCGAGCAGCACCTCCAGCGAGGCTTCCTCACGGTCGGCGTCGGCCAGCGACGTACCGCTGTCGGCCGGGTGCTGGTCGACCGTCGACAGCTCACCGGTGTCGGCGCCGCCTGAATGCTGCAGCACCGCCGCCGACGCCTCGAGCTCGGCGAGCAGCTCCTCGAGCCGCTTACGGGCGGTGTTCGCGTCCACAGCACCTCCTGCGCGGGATCCCCGGGGTCGGGAAGTCCGCAGATAGTCTCTCCGCATGCCGGGCGCTCCCGCGTGCCGCAGCCGCGCAGCCGCCCGATCGGTCCGCTCCATTCTGCTCGCCTCCGCCGCGCTCACACTTCTCGCGGTCGGTCCCGCGCTCACGGCCGGCGCGGCGACGCCGCTCAGCGCGGCACGGGAAATCCGGCTCCCGGTGCCCGTGCACGACGTGGACCCGCTCCAGGGCGTCAACCTGGGGCTGCGCAAGGACCGTCTGCTCACGTCGGTGGTGCCTGGCTCAGCGTCCGACCGCGAAGACGTCGTCGTCGCTCTGGGGCCCGGCGGCAGCCCCGCCGCGGTCACCGACACGCAGCAGCTCCGGATCAACGGGGCGGGCAACTACATCGTCCGCGAGCTCGGGCCGGCCCGGGCGGCTGTCGGGTTGGGCGACACGGTGCCGCCGGTGCTCGAGCTGGGCACGGTCGTCTGGATGGGCTTCTCCCCCGGGCACCGGGAGCTGTCCGCGCGACTGACGCTGGACCCCGGGATAGAGGCGGCTCGGCTGCCGCTGGCCGTTGCCCTCCAGCTGCGGGACGGCTCTGGTCGGGTGCATGCGCTCGCTCCTGGCGGGAGGGCGCCCGTCGACGGCACGCTGACCGTGACCCTCACCAACCAGACCATCAGCCGGCGGACGGTCGACACCGGCACCGCCGACCCAGGCCCACTCGCCGCCGCGCTGGATCGGCTGCGCCGGGCGGCCGACCGCCCGGAGGCGGCGGTCCCCCCGGTCGGGGGTGCCGGGCTTCCGGCTGCGCTGCCCGGTCAGCGCACGGGCGAACGGTCGCTGGACGTCGTCGCGCCGCTGCGGATCACCGGGACGCTTCGAGTTCCCGGCGCGCGGCCGGCGGTCAGCGGGCCCGGTACGACGCCGCTCGCCGACGGGGTCGCGGTCGCCGGCACGTTGTCCGGCTCGGTGGACTTTTCGGTCCGCCTGCGCGCCGGGCAGCACGTCGCCGTGCGGCTCGACGTACGACCCTGGCCCGACCCGCGCACCCTCGAACCGCCCGCTCCGGCCAAGAGCTGGAGGGACTGGGCCGCGTCGGCCCCTGACGCCGCGGCTGTCGCGGGCGCCACCGACACGCTCGTCGCCGGCGCTGCGGCAAGTGCCCGCGCCGCGGAGTACAGCCCCTATCTGCAGGCGGATGTCCCCGGCCCGGACCTGTCGACGTTCACCTACGTCATCGCCTCCGCAGCACAGACACCGCGAACGGCATCCGCTCTGCACCCGAGACCCGCTGCCATCGCCCTGACTCTCGTCGCGGCCGCCGCGGTCGTCGGCAATGCCGCGTTGCTGCGTCGGCGCTTCTGAGCAACGACGGGCGGGCCTGGCGCTGTCAGAACAGCGGTGGCTGTTCGGTGACGACCACTTGCTCGGTGAGCTGCGGACCGTTCGCACGGACGTCGCCGACCGCGGCTGCCACCGGCCGAGGCTGCACCACTCCTGACGATGTCGGCTGCAGCAGGCGGCGTACGTCGGCTGCGTCGCTGCTTCGGTCGAGCCACCCGGCCCAGGCAGTTGGCGGCAGGACGACCGGTGCCCGCTCGTGGAGGTCGCGCAGATCGTCGGGGGCCGGGCCGGTGAGGATCGCGGCCGTCGGCAGCGGGCGACCTTCGGCGTCCCGCCAGACCTCCCACAGCCCGGCAAAGGCGAGCATCCGGCCGTCGTCGGGCGACAGGTAGTAGGGCTGCCGACTGCCGTCGGGAAGCGTCGACCACTCGTACCAGCCGTCGGCCGGGATCAGGCAGCGCCGCGCCTCCAGAGCAGGTCGGAAGGCCGGCTTCTCCCAGGCCGTCTCCAGCCGGGCATTGATCATCCGCGGCCCGACGGACGGATCGTCGGCCCAGGACGGCACGAGGCCCCACCGCACCGTGGTGAGTACCACGCCGGCGCCGCGATCCAGCACCGCGACGATCGGCTTGGTCGGCGCGATGTTCCAGTCGGCGACGACGTCGGCCTCGACCCGTTCCTCGCGGATGCCGAACGCGACGGCCAGGTCCTGGACCGACCGCGCAGAGGCGTAGCGACCGCACATCGTCAGCGCAGCTGGTCGACGGCCGGCAGGTTCTGCGACAGGAGATCGTCGGTGACCGGGGCGAACGTGAACCCGCGGAAACGTGCGAAGTACATGTCGTCCGGGGAGACGCCTTCGCGCGTCGACTGGCTGTAGCCGCGCTCGTCGCCGTTCGCGCCGGTGACGACGACGTTTCCTTCCAACGTGTGCAACAACGGCGCCCCGACGCCCCCCGACTTCGACAGTGCGGCGGCGACCAGACGGACTGTGTCGTAGGGAAACATCGACCAGTCCGGCGGTTGGACGACGTCCTTACCGCCTTGTTGCACCCCGATCTTGTCGACACCGAACTTCTTCTCGTACTTCGCGCGGTAGTCGGCGAACGGCGTGATGCCCGTCTCTGACGTGATGCGGAACGACACGAACCCGACGCCGTCAAGCCAGCCGACGTGCGAGGCGAGCTGCTGACGAACGAGCGGGTCCTCGCCGGACGGGCCGGCCCAGATCGGCACGTTCCACCCGGCGCTTCGCGCAGCCCCGATCGCAGCCGCGACGACTGGCGCGCCCGCCCAGACGACCAGCGTGGTGGCGCCGGCGCGCCGCGCCGCCAGCACCTGCGCCGCGACGTCCGACGAACCTGCGGCGACCACGCCGGTCGACACGACCGGAATCTCGTCACGCCGAAACGCTGCCCGGATCGCCGTCATCCCGTCGGCGCCGTACGACGAGTCGTCGGCGACGACGGCGACCTTGGGATGTCCGCCGGCAAGGTAGTCGGCGAGCCGCACCGACATCGGCTTGTCCGCGGGGGCCATCCGGAACAGCGTCGGTCGTGTGGTCGGGTCGACAACGCTCGCGCCGCCGTCGAAGACGACGAACACGGGCAGGTCCGCCGGCTTCGCGACATCGGCGACCGCCCCCGCACCGACGCCGTCGATGATGAGTGCCGCCGCATGCGCAGCGACGGCAGCGCGCGCATCGGCTGCGGCACGTTGCGGCGAGCCGCCGTTGTCGCGAACCGTGATGACGACCTTGTGCTTGTGTCCGCCGAACGTCACGCCGCCTTGCGCGTTCAGCTCGTCGGCCGCGAGTGTCGCGCCATTGCGCTCGAACGTCGCGACCCACGGCGAGGTCGACACAGGAGCGCTGACGACGATCGTCATGGAGCTCCCCGAGGGTGCCCCGTTGCACGACGAGAGCGACACAGTCGTCAGAGCCGACGCGACAAGACAGAGGACGGTGCGGGCGGGTCTCACGCTGGCGCCTGCTCCTCGCGTCGGTGCCGGGGGTCGGTGACGTCGCCAAGATAGGCGCGTTGCACCTCCGGGTCGGCGCGGACGTCGTCGGGCGCACCACTCGCGAGCACGCGACCTTCCGCCAGGACCGTGACACGATCCGCCACCCGCCCGACGAGTGCCATGTCGTGCTCGACGAGCAACACGCCGTGGCCGGCCCTGGCGAGTGACCTCAGCACCTCGCCGAGCCGCACACGTTGTGGCTGGGACATGCCGGCCGCAGGTTCGTCGAGAAGCAACGCCGTTGCGCCGGTCGCTGTCGCGCGCGCGATCTGCAACAGCCTCTGCTCCGCGCTGTCCAAGGAAACCGCCGGCACGTCACTGCGTGCGCTCAAGCCGACTCGGGTCAACGCTGCGAGAGCGCGACCGCTGCGGCGCCTCTCGAGCCTGCGTGCGAGCGGAGTGCCGAACAGATGACGCCAGCCCTGACCGGCCACGTCCTGTTCGGTCGCGCGGACACCGATGGCCACCTGTGTCGCGGCAGTGAGCTCGCCGAGCATCGCCGTTCGCTGCAACGTGCGGACCACCCCCGCCTGTACGCGCGGAGCGGCGTTGCCGGCGACCGGCGCGACCGCACCGCGGATGCGCACGTCGCCGGAGTCAGGTGCGACGACGCCGGCCGCGACGCGCAGAGCGGTCGACTTCCCGCTCCCGTTGGGCCCGACCAACGCGTGCACCTCACCGGCGCGCAACTCGAGCTGGACACCGTCGAGAGCCTGCACGGCGCCGTAGCGCACATGGACGTCGGTCAGCGCGAGCACCACGCCGGCCGGATGCGTGGGGACGACGTCCGGTGCGGACGGCAGACCGACCACGGACCGGCGCGCGGACAGGAATCGCTCGAACACCGCAGGGACCCGCCGGCCGACCGGTCCGCGCAACGCAAGTGCGGCGATGAGCAGCACCGCGGTCAGCACGCCCTGAGCGCGCAGCGGGTCGATGCCCGCTGCACTTGCCACGCCGTCGGATGCCGACGGCAACGCAGCGAGCAGAGCGACACCGATCGCGGGGCCCCACCAGGTCGCCGTACCGCCGACGAGCACTGCGACGAACAGCTGCAGGGACAGCAACGGCGAGTAGTCGGCAGGTGCGACCACACCGACGAGGACGCCGGTCCCGGCCCCTGCGAGCGCACCGATCGCCGCACCGGCGGACAGGAGCGCGCGACGCCGCCTTTGCACCGGGACGCCGAGCGAGTCCGCCAGCACAGGACTGGTCCGCAGGGCCGCCCAGTCGAGCCCCCACGGTCCCGCCGCGGCGCGCCGCACCGCGAGCGCAGCAACGACGCACAGCACGCCGGCGGCCACGACGTGCAGCCACGGTTGCATCGTCAGGACGACCCCGAGCGATGGCGACACGAGTCGGGCGGGGGTCGGCCGGAGAAGACCCTGGCTTCCGCCGGAGACGGCGGGGAACTTCGTCAGCACGACGTAGGCGAGCCAGGCCAGTCCCCAGGTCGCGAGGGCGAGCGACGCCCCGGCGAGGCGGGTCGCCGCGAACCCCACGACGTAGCCGGCGACGCCGGCGAGAGCCGTAGCCGCGAGCACGGCGACGCCGAGCGGAGCGCCGTGCGCCGCAAGCAGTGCCGTTCCGAACGCGCCCACAGCGACGAAGGCACCCTGGCTGAGCACGGGCAGGCCGGCGTACGACACCGGCAGCGCCAGACCGTAGGCGGCCAGCAGCAGATAGAGGTCCTGCGCGAAGGACGTCACGACGAGTCCCTCATTCGACCGCCACCTGACGCCCGGCCCGCAGCCCACCCGGACGGACCGCGAGCACGGCGACGAGGACGGCAGGGGCGAGCGCCGCGGCCCAGCCGGGTCCCAGATGGGAGTCGAGCGCGAGCAACTGCTGCGCCACGCCGAGCACCAGCCCACCGGCCACCGCGCCGCGCGGCGAGCCCAGCCGTCCGAGGACGGCGGCGGCGGCTCCGCTGATGCCGAGCAACGCACCGTCGTCGACCGCGATGCTCTGGGCCGGCGCATGGAGAAGACCGGCGACGGCCGCGAGCAGTCCCGCCAGTGCGAACGCCGCGACGACGGTGCGCTCGAGCGGGATTCCGCACAACGCTGCCGCGTCGACATCGTCGGCGACCGCGCGCATCGATCGGCCGAGGCGTGACCGCGTGATGAAGACGTCGGCAGCAGCAGCCACGACGAGCGCGACGCCGAGCACCGGGAAGACGCGGACCTGGAGAGAGCCGCCCCCGGGAAGTCCGAGGCTGCCGGACGACGTCAACGCGTCGAGATGGAACGGATCGGGGACGGCGTACGCCGCCGCGGGGAGCGCCAGCCCGAGCGCAGTCCGCACCACGAGGCCGGCAGTCACACCTCCGGCCACCCAGCCGAGAAGGTCCTCCGCGCGTTGCGATCGGTCGAGGAACGGTCGCACCGTGACGGCGTAGGCGAGCACGGAAAGCGCGACGCCGGCCGCCACCGCGACCACGACGACGGCAACCGAGCGGACCGGATCGAGGGAGATGTCGACCGGCGTCCGGCCGACGACGACGAGCACGCCGGTCAGCGCGGCAGCGACCACAAGGTCGCCGTGGGCGAGGGCGAGCACCCGGGTCAGCGACCACACCAAGGTGAAGCCCACCGCCACGAGAGCGATGACGGAACCGTCCGCGAGGCCGCTCAGCACGGCCTGCAGCAACACTCCCCCGCTCACCGGGCAGCCTTCGCGTCAGCCGAAGGGCAGCGGCGAGGGACTACCGGAAGGGCTTCGCGACGGGAGCAACGGCGTGCCACCACCGGTCGACGAGTTGTTGGTGTTGACCGTTGCGAGCAGCCACAACGTGCTGCACGGCTCGGTCGCCAGCAGGCGAACGAGACCACGCGTGTTGCCGTGGACGAACGGCGCGTCGGCCTCGGTCACCTCGGCGTCACCGCGACCGAGGACATAGCCCGCCTTCGGGAACTTGCCGACGATGAACAGCACAGCGTCGCGGAGTGACGACGGCGTCGTGAACTTCGTGATGTGCACACCGTCGGACGTGGTCGTGCTGTCGGTGATCGTCGCGTTCGACGGCTTGGGCATGTCCGCGGGCACGGCCGGCGGCCAGTGCGGCTGCTTCGGCGTGTTCGGTGTCGCGCACGGCGTCGGCGAGAACGTGTGCAGCGGAGCCTGCGCCGGAGCCGCGCCCTTCGAATTGCCACCGCAGCCGGCGACGAGCAGCGCGATGGTCAGGGCGGCGGCCAAGGCGCCTGCTCTGTGCGGCATCGGTCCATTCTGCCCGACCTGGGACGATGAACTGTGTGACCGACGCCGGGTGGACGACGCCGCGAGCCGCGGGACCGATCCGCGGTACTGTCGTCGTGCCCGGTTCGAAGTCGGTGACCAACCGAGCACTGTTGCTGGCTGCTCTCGGGGACGGGCCGAGCCGCCTGCGCCGCCCTCTTCGCAGCCGGGACACCGAGCTCATGGCGGCGGCCTTGCGCGCGATCGGTGTCGGGGTGACTGCGTCCGACGACGGCGACTGGAGCGTCCACCCCGCTGCGCTACGTGGTCCGGCCGACATCGACGTCGGGCTGGCCGGCACCGTGATGCGGTTCGTGCCACCGGTCGCGACCCTCGCCAGGGGTGACGTCCACTTCGACGGCGACGAGCGGGCGCGCGAGCGACCGATGCGCGTCCTGCTGGCTGCCCTGTCGGAGCTCGGCGCGGAAGTGGTCGACCAGGGGCGCGGCCGGCTGCCCTTCACCGTGGTCGGTCACGGCGGGCTGGGCGGAGGAGAGGTGCGGGTCGACGCCGGTGGATCGAGCCAGATCGTCAGCGCGCTGCTGCTGACCGGAGCTCGCTGGGACCACGGCGTGCGCGTCGTGCACGTGGGCGACCGTCCGGTGCCCAACGCTCCGCACCTTCGGATGACCGCGGAGATGCTGCGCGACCGCGGAGTCACCGTCGACGACTCCTCGGCGCGGGCGTGGGCCGTCGATCCGGGTGTCATCGCCGCACGTGACACCGCCGTCGAGCCGGACCTGTCGAGTGCCGCACCGTTTCTCGCCGCCGCGTGCGTCACCGGTGGCACAGTCGTCGTTCGCGGATGGCCGCAGT
Source organism: Mycobacteriales bacterium (assembly GCA_035695045.1). Classification (GTDB taxonomy): domain Bacteria; phylum Actinomycetota; class Actinomycetes; order JAFAQI01; family JAFAQI01; genus DASSKP01. The sequence goes on from DASSEX010000060.1 coordinate 17,017, forward strand.
CTTCGACGCAACCCGGCGCCGCGTTGCCGGAGCTGCTCGAAGCGTTCGGTGCGACGTATCGCCGAACCGGTGAGGACCTTGCCGTCACCGGAGGTGGCTCCGTCAAGGGTGCGGATCTGGACCTGCGCGACTGCGGCGAGCTCACACCGGTGCTCGCCGCGCTGGCTGCCTGCGCCGACGGACCGTCGAAGCTGACCGGAATCGACTACCTGCGCGGTCACGAGACCGATCGCATCGCTGCTCTCGCTCGTGAGCTCACCGCGCTCGGCGCACACGTGTCGGAGCTCGATGACGGTCTGCGGATCGAGCCGGGAAAGCTGCACGGCGGCATGATGCGCACGTACGACGACCATCGCCTGGTCATGGCCGGCGCGGTGCTCGGCCTCGTCGCCCCCGGCCTGGTGCTCGACGACGCGGCAACGGTCGCGAAGACCTACCCGGCGTTCGTGGACGACTGGACGGCGCTGGTCACCGGGAGCCGGCCCTGAGCCCGCGGTCACGCGACGAGGAGGACCTGCACGGCCGGCCGGGCCGGGGGTCCCGCCCACGCAGCCGGCTGCGGCCTCGGCACGAGGACGCGAGCGCTGCCCGCGTCGTCACCGTGGACCGCGGTCGGTACGCCTGCCTGCTCGACGACGGCACCCAGATCGTCGCGATGCGCGCCCGCGAGCTCGGCCGGCGCGGGGTCGTCGTCGGCGACGAGGTGGCGGTCGTCGGAGACATGACGGGCGGACCTGACGCGCTGGCTCGCATCGTCCGCGTCGAGGAACGTCGATCTGTGCTTCGTCGTACCGCTGACGACGATGACCCGGTCGAGCGGGTGCTGGTCGCCAACGCCGATCTCATGGTCGTCGTGTGTGCGGTCGTCGACCCCCCACCACAGCCTCGGCTCGTCGACCGCTGCCTGGTTGCGGCGTGTGACGCCGGTGTCGAGCCTCTGCTGTGCGTCACGAAGGTCGACCTGGCGTCGCCGGAGGCGCTGGTGGCACGCTTCTCCGCTGTCGACGTACCGGTCGTGCTGACCGGCAGCAAGAAGCGGGACGACGTGCTCGATGACCTTCACCCCCGGTTGTCCGGCCGGGTGTCGGTGTTCGTCGGGACATCAGGAGTCGGCAAGTCGACGTTGGTCAACGCGCTGGTGCCGGACGCGACGCAACGCATCGGCGCTGTCAGCACGGCAACCGGCAAAGGCGTGCACACCACGACAGCGGCTGTCGCGCTGCCCTTGCCGGGAGGCGGTTGGGTCGTGGACACGCCGGGCGTGCGTTCGTTCGGGCTGGCCCACGTCGATCGCGACCGGCTGGTGTCGTGCTTCCCGGATCTCGTCGGTGGGACTGCGGAGTGCCCGGGCGACTGCGACCACCTCGATCCTGACGTGTGCTGTCTGGACGAATGGGTGGCGTCGGGCCATGCCGCTGCGGATCGTCTCGACTCGCTGCGGCGACTGCTCGTGTCCCGCTCGACCGAGTGAACGGCGTCAGACGTCGACAGAACCGCCGCTGCGCCAGTAGACGTTGTTCTGGCGCGTGAGAAAGCCCTCGTCGACGAGGTAGCGGCGAAGCGCAGAGGTGTCGGGATGGAACGCCCGCAGGAAGGCGTTGACCTCACGCTCCGGATAGCGAACGCCGATGTCGAACACCCGGCAGATGTGGTCGAGCACGACGAGACGCTTGCTGTGCTGCGTGGGGATCTGAGTCAACCGTCCGCCGCGCAAGAAGGTACGGAGAACACTCGCGGTGTCGCGGTCGACGTCGCCGACGTCGTCCGGCTCGTCGCGCGGCCTCGCGTCGCGCGCGATCTCCTTCAACCGACCGACGTCGAACCCCCACCCGTTGTCGCCGTGCGACACGAGCCCGGCGGCCTCGAGCCTCGTCAGCGCCTCGAGCACGCGCCGCTTTGCCAGCCCCGTCGCCGCTGCAACGTCGTCCGTCGCCGAACTGCCCAGGATGACCGCGGCAGCGACACTGATCCGCTGCTCGTCGGCGAGGACAGCAAGTGCGTCCAGCGCGTCCTGGACATCGGCCACGTCGGAATTCTCCCCGACGAACGGAGCGGGCCGCCTGACCCGGCCACGGGGGTAACCGAGTCAGACGGCTGACCCCTTGCTATGCCGGACCCAGGGCGGGCGCAAGAGGCGAAAGACACAGACCCAGCGCCTTGTCGGCACATACCCATGCTTGCCACTGCAAGCGAACGACCGACACCAGCACCTGATGCCGCCTCCAGTTGCAGTGACATCATCGGAAGCATGGCCATCTTTCGCCGTAAGAGCGCGGCAGCCGAAGCCGGACCTCCGCTCGACACAGACGGCGAATGGGCGCTCGGAGAGGGCGAGATCAACGGCAGACCCTTGATTGCCCGCTGGGACGTCGAAGCGAAGCGGAACTGCCCGGACAGGTCGCGGCCCGTCAAGGTGACTGTTGGCGTCCAATGCGCGGAGACACGTCCTGACGGGCTCCCGGCAGGGCAAGACCTGGAGCTGCTGGAGGCCATGGAACAGGCGATGTTCGACGAGCTTCCCTCCCTGGCGGGGTCCCAGCCCGTCCTTGTGGTCACGAACAACGGGATGCGCGAATGGATCATCTACGCGAGCAGCCACGAGTGGCTTGAGTCGTGGGCTCCCGGGTTCCGAACGCGCTTCATGCGGGGTCGTCCGGGCAAGATCGACGCCGTTCGCGATGCTGACTGGCAAACGTTCAAGGAGTGGACGACGCCCTAGGACGGTCGGCACTCGCGTATGGGCGGATCTACGACGGGAAGCGCTTCCACTGTCCTTCGGACACGACTTCCACGGTGCCGTCGGCCACGACGATTGCCGTTTGGTCGTCGATTGCGTATGCCGCGGCTGCTATTTCGGCTGCCCATCGTTCCGCCTCGGCCATCGTGTTGGAGGGAAAGACGTCAAGGTGCGGAAAGATCGAGAAATCGACGACGCCGAGGGTCCTGTCGTCGGGCGCGGCCGGCCACTCCACGAAGTCAGAACCGATCCTGGGCGTCATCACCATGCTCCCGGCGCTCACTCCCACCCACACCGACTCCGGCACTGACGGGAGGAGGTCCGCCAGTCCGGACCGCCGCATCCAGTGGCACAGATACGTCGCATCGCCGCCGTCCACCAACAGCGCATCGGCCTCTCGCACCCAGGGAACCCATCGCTCCGGGTCGATCGTGGGCACGGCGGTGAGCTCGAGGACGCCGAGCGACTTCCACCCCAGCGACGTCATGCCACCCGATGGCGGGACACCGCTGACGAAGCCACGCACGGAAGTCGGCCCACACATCGGATGACCCCATTGCGCTGTCGGAATGCACAGCGCCGTCGACTCGGAGATCGGCTTGCCCAACAGGTTCACCAAGCCATCGCGGATGCTCCGGTTCGTGACACCCCCGGAGGTCAGAAGGAGCTTCAGGATCCCTCCCGGATCAGGCGAATGCGGTTGGTATTCAGACGCGTCGCCCCGGGCGAAATCATCGGCACCGACGGAGAGTGATCAAGAACGGCAATTCCTCGGCGTGCATTCAGTCGGCACCTTGCTGTTCCACCCGGTCGATCGGTGTTCATGCGACCGGGCAGGACAGCAATGCTCGAGCACCAGCGGTGCGCGAGCGGCGGCGGCCAGACCTACAGCTTCTCCCCCTACGACTACCGCCTCGGCTCCTGACGTCGGCGACAAGCGTTGTGGCGAGATCGGCGCCTAGCTGCTGGCGCCGATGGCGATCGCCTCGTCGACCTCGGCGGCGCGCTGCGCGAACTCGCGCTTCTCACGGTCGATCTGCTCGGCGTAGTCCTCGTCGGCCTTCATCAGCTCGTCGAGGTTGAAGCCCGCCATGTCGAGGACGCCCATCTCGGCGTAGCACTTCTGCACCTTCTCGCCCCACAGGCCGATGTCCTTCACGCACGGCACGATGCGGCTGAACAGGTGCGAGCGGAACATCTTCTGGACGTCGGAGTTCTCCGAGATCTCCAGGCACTCGTCGACCGGCAGGTCGAGCGTCTCGTAGACCTCGCGGCCGAGGAACCGGTTGCGCATCAGCCAGCAGCCCTCGACGGTGAACTCCTCGCGCTCCTCGCGCTCCTTCGAGGTCAGCTCCTTGTAGTAGTCGCGCAGTGCCATCCGCCCGAACGCGACGTGCCGCGCCTCGTCCTGCATGACGTAGGCGAGCAGCTGCTTCGCGAGCGGGTTGGTCGCCATGTCGCGGAACACCCCGAACGCCGCCAGCGCGAGACCCTCGATGAGGACCTGCATGCCGAGGTAGGCGTAGTCCCACTCCTTCTTGTTCAACGACTCCTGGAGCAGCGCGGCCAGGTCGTCGTTGACCGGCATCATCAGGTCGACCTTGTCCTGCAGGAACTTCGCGAACGTCTCGACGTGGCGCGCCTCGTCCATCGTCTGCGTCGCGGCGTAGAACTTCGAGTCGAGGTCGGGAACGGTCTCGACGATGCGGGCCGACACGACCATCGCGCCCTGCTCACCGTGCAGGAACTGGCTCCAGGTCCACGCGGCCTGGTGATGCGAGAAGTTGTCCTTCTCCTCCTGCGACATCTTCTCGTAGAAGTCGACGCCGCGGAACGGGTTGAACTCCTCCGGCAGGCCGATCGGGTTGTGCTTCTCGACGGGCAGCGACCAGTCGATGCGCTTGGTCGAGTCCCACTGCTTGTCCTTGCCCTTCTGGTACAGGTTCAGCAGCCGCTCGCGACCGTCGTCGTACTCCCACGTGAACTGCGTCGGGCTGTTGACGCCGACCGTCCAACGCTCGTTGACGTCGACCGGAGTGGCGTACTTGTCGGCGCTGCTCATGCGATTTCCTCTCGAAGGAACGTTCGTGCGAGGTCGGACATGCGTTGCGCGACGACCTCGGCGGGGACGTCGGCGGGGACGGTGAGGTAGGAGATCGTCAGCCGGACGATCGTCTCCGCGGCGGTGCGAATGGCATCCCGCGGAAGGTCGGGCCAGTGCGTCGAGTAGTAGTTCTCGAACGACGTCCGTGCGGCAACGAGTGCCGGCTCACCGCGGCTGGTGAGGAACGACAGCAGGCCGCTCGTGTCGTCGGTGAGGGCCGCCTTCAACAGCGGGTTGTCGGCGGCGCGCTGCAGTGTGTAGAGCGCCGCGGCGCCGACGGCCTGGATCGGGTCGTCGGGGTGGGCCTCGTCGAGCGATCGCTCGGTGCCCTCGATGAACCGCTGGATCTCACGCATCGCCATCGCCTGCGCAAGCGCGTCCTTCGACCCGAACTCGTTGTAGAGCGTCTGGCGGCTCACCCCTGCTGCCGTCGCGACGTCGGCCATCCGCGTGCGCGCCCAGTCGCCGCTGACCGCAGCGTCGTAGGCGGCGTCCAGGAGGGCGTCGCGGGTCGAGACGGAGGAGACCGGCATTGCCCGGCAGTCTTTACACGAACCCGCTTCGTGTCAAGCGTCCTCTAGGGTGAGCGCATGGCCGACTGGGGCAACGACCTCACGCTCGCGCTCGAGCTGGCGTCGGCCGCCGACGAGATCACGATGCGCCGGTTCGGTGCGGTCGACCTCGCGGTCTCGACCAAGCCCGACCTCACGCCGGTGAGCGACGCAGACACCGCCGTCGAGGCGGCGTTGCGCGCACGTGTCGCGCAGGTGCGCGCCGGCGATGCCGTGGTCGGCGAGGAGTACGGCGTCAGCGGTGACTCGTCCCGCCGGTGGATCGTCGACCCGATCGACGGCACGAAGAACTTCGTGCGCGGCGCGCCGGTATGGGCGACGCTGCTGGCACTTCAGGTCGACGACGAGATCGTGCTCGGAGTCGTGTCGGCACCGGCTCTCGGCCGCAGGTGGTGGGCCAGCCGTGGAGCGGGCGCGTGGACGTCGTACGACGGCGGCGAGCCGCGGCGACTCGCGGTCTCGAAGGTGGCGACGCTCGCCGACGCCTTCCTGTCGTATTCGTCGCTGACCGGGTGGGAGCAGCAGCATCGGCTCGACGCGCTGCTCGACCTGTCGCGTCGGGTGTGGCGGACGCGAGCCTTCGGCGACTTCTGGTCGCACATGCTGGTGGCCGAGGGGGCAGTGGACGCCTCGTGCGAGCCCGAGGTGTCGCTGTGGGACCTCGCGGCGCTGCAACCGATCGTCGAGGAGGCCGGGGGCCGGTTCAGCGACCTGTCAGGCGTCGACCGTGCTGACGGCGGAAGCGTGGTGTGCAGCAACGGGCTGCTTCACGGCGACGTCCTCGCTGCGCTTGCGCCGAGGTAGCCGCCGCTCGAGAAAGAGCTCGACCTTCGGTGCGAGCCACAACGCGGCCGCGTCGAAGAAGCCGTATCCCCCAGCCGCACCGGATGGCGGGTTGCCCATCGCCACGATCCCGAGGATGGGGTCGCGCACCTGCCAGGTCCAGGTGCCGAGGCTCGTGCCGAGCAGCTCGAGGTAGGTGACGACGAAGAACGCACCGACGAAGACGAGCGGGTTCTTGCCACGGAGCAGAAACACGGCGAGGCAGCCGAACCAGAACGCGCCCAGCACGTCGGTGCGCCCGGAGAGGAAAAGCCCCCAGACCGCATAGGCGCCGGCGACTCCGAGCGTCGCGGGGACGAGCCAGCGCGCATGACGCCGTACGACGTCCGACCGTCCGATGGCGAGTGCGCCGAGGTAGACCAGGCCGTGACCGGGCGGGACGAACCACGGGACGTCGTGCAATCGGTAGACGTAGACGCCGAGCCAGCCCGCGAAGCAGTACTCGACGAGCGTCGCGAACACCACGACGACCGCGACCTGAGCGCGCGTGCGCATCGACTCGCGACGCAACAGGACGATGAGCAGCAGCCAGGTGCCGACGCCGAGCCACCGCTGCTGGGTCATCGACGCACCGCGATCCAGCACGAGGACCAGCGGGATCCAGGCGAGAACGGCGGCGGGCGTCATCGACCGCCAGCGTGACACAGGCTCAGGCAGAGCGCCGGGCAGTCTCGCGACCGGTGAGCAGGGCGAGTGCGTCCGCGTGCGCGTCGAGGATCGCGAGCGCGTTCTCGTACGACGCCGCCTCGATCTCGTCGACCCGGCCGCCGTGCAGCGGGTTGATGCCCATCACCTGGAGCAGCTCACCGCCGGGCTCGAACGCCACGACGTGGGTGCACCGGCCACGAAGGGCACGTACCTCGCGCTTCAGCCGGCGATGCCAGAACAACCGCAGGCCGATGTCCAGCGTGGGCCGCAGCGCGCCCGGGTCGATCGACATCGGCGAGCTCACGAGGACGACGTCAAAGTCCTGGCCCCGCAACAGATCGGCGTTGGTCGGCGAGTGCGCTCCACCGTCGACGTAGGTCTCGCCGTCGATCTCGACGGGATGGAAGAAACCGGGAATCGCGCACGACGCAGCGACCGCGTGCGCGACATCCGTCTCCGGCGCACCCTGCCGTCCGAAGACGACGCGGCGACCGTCGCGCCTACGCACGGCGACGATCCACAGCGCCTGCTTCGGCCACTCCTTGCCGTGGTGCAGCCGCGCGCCCGCGGCGATGAACTCCGTCGAGTGCCGACCGGTCGGCAGCAGTGACGTCGCGAGCACGGAGAGCCGGGCCTTCCACGGCCTGCGCAGCGCGGCGAGAATCGGCGACAGCTCCGGGGCGGAGCCCAGTCGCCGACCGTGGACTGTCGCCGAGTCGGCGGACAGCGTGCGCGGCGAGACGGCCTCCGGCTTGCGCAGGAACGCGCCGACCATCGAGCCGGCGGAGGTTCCCACGACGAGGTCCGCGTTGCGGGCGTCGTAGCCGCGCTCGCGCAGAGCGCGCAGCACGCCGCGGTGGAACGCGTCGCCGGTCAGACCGCCGGCGCCGAGCACGAGGCCGATCTTGCTCACGAGCGGCTTTTTTCCCGGCCCTGCGGCCACTAGTCGTGCCAGGCGCGGGTGATCCCGGCCGGGTAGACCAGCTCACGCACGACTCGCGCGGGATTGCCGGCGACGAGTGTGTCGTCGGGCACGTCTTTGCTCACGACGGCGCCCGCCGCGATGAGGCAGCGGGAGCCGATCGTGACGCCGGGCAGGATGATCGCGCGGGCGCCGATCCAGGTGCCGTTACCGATGTGAATCGGGGCGTTCTTCACCGGACGTCCTTCGACGCCGTGGCTGTCGCTGTCCATGAGATACGCCTCGTTGGCGATGGCGACGTCGTCGCCGATCGTGATCTCGAGGACGCTCATCAGCACGACACCGCTGTTGACGAACACACGGTCGCCGATCCGGATCCGGCCCCAGCCGCTGATGAGCGTCTTGCGGTAGCCGGACCAGATCTTGAAGTGGTCGCCCACCTCGAGGTCCGTCGCGTCGACGGTGGGGTTGCCGAGGATCGTCGGCTGGGCGCCGACGCGCTTGGCTCCGCGCAGCCGCCATTCGGCGTTGCCGCGCTGCTTGCCGTAGGCCCACCACCAGCGGGCCTCGTTCACGCGCTTGGCCACGACCGGCGGCACGTGTGACAGGGAGGGCACGGGCAGCGAGGATAGGCGAGGGAGGCGCGACATGGACGCACTGGCGCTCATCAGCAACCGGGTCGGGGCCGTCAACAGCAACCTGCACGCGATGGTCGACCGTGCGCGCGGCGTCGACTGGGTGACGCCGGTAGCACCCGGGACGAGCCCGATCGGGCTGACGCTCTGGCATGTCCCGCGCACCGTCGACTGGTTGGTCAACACGAGCATCCAGGGCCGTCCCGAGGTGGCCGACGACCCGGAGTTCGCCGGCCTACCGGACGCGCGGACCTACGGGTTCGGCACCGGGCTCACTCCTGCCGAGGCCTCGACCGCCGCGGCGCGCGTCGACCCGGACCTGCTGCTGACGTACGCCGACACCGTCCACGAAGGGTTCGAGAAGTGGCTCGGCACGCTCTCGGCGGACGACCTCGACCGCCCGGCTGCGGGGTTCGACGCGCGTCAGCGGACCCGGCCGTCGTACTGCACGCCGGCCGCGCTGGCCGAGATCGAGGGGCTTGGTCAGCTGCCGCTCGGCGTGCTGCTCATGCGTCCCGCGGTGTCACACCTGCTGATGCACTTCGGGGAGCTCGACGTCCTCATCCAGATGAGTGGCTGATGTGCTCGAGAACGAGCCTCGCGACGACGTCCGGAATCTCCTCGGGCATCCAGTGCGTCACGCCGTCGAGAACCTCGTAGCGGTACGGCGCCTGGACGTAGTCACCGGTGAGGTCAGCAGCCTTGCGGCCGAGGAACGCATCCCTCGTGCCGTAGACATAGAGCGCCGGGACTGAGACCTCGCCCGGTGGTCGCTTCGAGAACGGCATGGCGCGGTACCAGTTGATGGCTGCCGTCGCCGCACCCGGTTGACGCAGCGGCGTGATGTACCGGTCGATGGCTTCGTCGGCCAGGCCGGTGCTGCGCAGCGTCTCGCGCAGGCGCTTGTCCATCCGCGGCCGGTAGGCGAGGTCGGGCACGACCGGCAGCTGGAACATGAACATGTACCAGGACTTGAGCGCCTGGCTGCCGGTCACCATCGCCTTGGCCAGCGCACGCGGATGCGGCGTGGTGAGGGACGTGACCGTGCGCACCCGCTCCGGGTGGAACTCGGCGAGCGCCCACGCAACGCCGCCACCCCAGTCGTGCCCGACGACGTGCGCCTTCTCGGCGCCGGCCGCGTCGATCAGCGCGACGACGTCACCGGCGAGATGCTGCATCGCGTAAGCGCGCCGGCCCTTCGGTCGGGCTCGCGGCGAGTAGCCGCGCTGGTCCGGTGCGAGCACGCGGAAGCCCGCCTCCACGAGATGCGGTGTCACCGCGTCCCACGACGTGCGGTTCTCCGGGTAGCCGTGCAGCAGCACGACGACCTCGCCGTCCGCGGGTCCGCTGTCGGTGACGTCGAAGGTCAGGTCCGCGCGCTGAAACTCCTGCATGACTCGACAACCTACGGTGGCGTAGGTTGGCCCGGTGGAGGCGACCAGCGGTTGGCCGGCGTACCAGCGCCGGGTCGAGGAGATGCGGCGCGCGCTGCTCGCGCTGCCCACGAACGCTCCGGTCCGGCTGCGCAAGCCGACGTCCAACCTCTTCCGGCCGCGCACGGGCGCGTCCAGCCCCCTCGACGCCACCGGCTTCGACGGACTGATCGAGCTCGACGCAGATGGTCGCACCGCTGACGTGCTCGGCATGACGACCTATGAGCATCTCGTCGACGCGACGCTTCCGCACGGGCTGATGCCGCTCGTCGTGCCGCAGCTGAAGACCATCACTCTCGGCGGCGCCGTCACGGGTCTGGGCATCGAGTCGACGTCGTTCCGCAGTGGCTGCCCGCACGAGTCGGTCCTCGAGATGGACGTGCTCACCGGCGCCGGCGAGATCGTCACGGCGACCCCGACCAACGAGCACCGCGACCTCTTCTTCGGCTTCCCCAACTCCTACGGCTCGCTCGGCTACGCGTTGCGCCTGAAGATCGAGCTCGAGCCCGTCCGGCCGTTCGTGCACCTGCGCCACGTGCGGTTCTCGACCGCGAGCGAAGCGATGCGGGCGATCGAACAGCTCTGCGACAGCCCGGCAACGGCGACATACGACGGGCGCCAGGTCGACTTCCTCGACGGGACCTGGTTCGGCGACACCGAGGTCTACCTGACTCTCGGCACGTGGACCGACGAGGCGCCGGCGACGTCCGACTACACCGGCCGTGACATCTACTACCGGTCAATCCAACGCAAGACGGAGGACTGGCTCACCGTCCGCGACTACCTGTGGCGCTGGGACACCGACTGGTTCTGGTGCTCGCGCGCCTTCGGTGCGCAGAACCCGACCGTGCGTGCGCTGTGGCCGAAGTCGAAGCTGCGCTCCGACGTGTTCTGGAAGCTCGTGTCGCTCGAGCGGCGCTTCGGGGTGAAGGCGGCGATCGACCGGCGACGCGGCAAGCCGGAGACCGAGTACGTCATCCAGGACGTCGAGATCCCCGCCGAGCGCACGCCCGAGTTCCTCGACTTCCTGCACCGCCAGACCGGCATGGAGCCGGTGTGGCTCTGTCCGTTGAAGCAGCGTGACCCAGAGGCTCGCTGGACGCTCTACCCGCTCGATCCCGAGGAGACCTACGTCAACGTCGGCTTCTGGGGCGGCGTGGACCTGCCGCGCGGCGAGCACGAGCCGTTCCACAACCGCGCGATCGAGAAGGCGGTTGCCGAGCTCGGTGGGCGCAAGTCGCTCTACTCGACGGCCTTCTATCCGGAGGATGAGTTCTGGGACAACTACGGCGGCCCTGACTACGAAGTGCTGAAGAAGACCTACGACCCCGACGGCCGGTTGCTCGACCTCTACGCCAAGACCGTGAATCGCAGGTAGGAGACCAGATGCCCCGCACTCCCCTTGCCCCGCTGCTCGCCCGTGCACTGACCAGCAGCGGGCTGCGCATCGAGGCCTACGACGGCTCGACAGCAGGCGCTGCCGACGCTCCGGTCCGGTTGGTGCTGCGCTCGCCGAAAGCGCTGTCCTACCTCATCACCGCGCCGTCATCGCTGGGCTTCGCCCGGGCGTACGTCAGTGGTGAGCTGGAGATCCACGGCGACCTCTACGACGCGTTGCAGCTCGTCTGGAGCAGCGACATCGGTCACCTCAAGTGGCCCGAGCGGATCGCCATCCTTCGCGCACTGGACCCGGCTGCCTTGCGCTGGGTCGACCCGCCGGAGTCGGAGTACGGCGTCCGTCGGCTGCGCACCGGCCTGCGGCACTCGAAGGCCCGCGACGCCGCTGCGATCAGCCACCACTACGACGTCTCGAACCGCTTCTACGAGTGGGTCCTCGGCCCGTCGATGACCTACACCTGCGCCTGCTTCCCGGAGGACGGGTCGACGTTGGAGGAGGCGCAGGCGCACAAGTACGACCTCGTGTGCAAGAAGCTGGGCCTGCAGCCGGGCATGCGACTGCTCGACGTGGGTTGCGGCTGGGGCGGCATGGTCATGCACGCCGCCAAGCACTACGGCGTCCAGGCCCTCGGCGTGACACTCTCGCGGCGGCAGGCGGAGTGGGCGAAGGAGCAGATCGCGACCCAGGGTCTCGGACACATCGCGGAGGTTCGCTTCAGCGACTACCGCGACGTGACCGAAACCGACTTCGACGCGGTCTCGTCGATCGGCTTGACCGAACACATCGGCAAAGCCCAGCTGCCGGCGTACTTCACGTTCCTGGCCGGCAAGCTGCGCCCGCAGGGCCGGATGCTCAACCACTGCATCACGCGACCCACGACGACGGAGCCCGTGCGCACCGGCGGTTTCATCGACCGCTACGTCTTCCCCGACGGCGAGCTCGAAGGCGTCGGCGTCATCGTCTCCGCGATGCAGGACCACGGTCTCGAGGTGCGGCACGAGGAGAACCTGCGCGAGCACTACGCGCGGACGCTCGCCGGCTGGTGCGCGAACCTCGGAGACCACTGGGACGAGGCCGTCGCGGAGGTCGGCCCGGAGCGTGCGCGGGTCTGGGCGCTCTACATGGCCGGTTCACGGCTGGGCTTCGAGCGTCACACCATCGAGCTGCACCAGGTGCTCGGCGTGAAGGTCGACGCCGACGGCACGAGCGGCATGCCGCTGCGTCCGGACTGGGGCGTCTGACTTCGAGCTAGGCGGCTTCGGGCTGGGGGTCGGCCGCACCCTCCTCGGCCTGCGAGTTGCGGGTGAAGAAGGAGACCTTCCCATCGGTCTCGAGGATCGCCAGCTCGATCTCCGAGAGCTTGCGGATGCCCTGCTGGCGCGCCTGCCCGTAGACGTCGTCGAGAGACATCCGCTCGTGCCGCATCGCATCCGAGATCGGCTCGCCGTCCTTGACGATGACGATCGGGACGCCGTTGATGAGCGGTCGGCTGCGCCGCGACCGGTACGACACCCAGCCGAACATCACCGTGAGCACCGCGAACGTCGAGATGGCGAGCACGGAGGCGGTCACCGAGTAGTCCTGCTGCGTGATCCCCTGCTGGACGAGGTCGCCCATGACGACGTAGAGCAGCAGCTGGAACGTCGACAGCTCTCCGAGCGACGAGCGCCCGACTGCCCGGGTGACGACCCACAGGAACAGGAAGATGAACAGCGCGCGGAAGACGATTTCCATCAGGGCATCAACCATGTCTTGTAGTGGAGCTGGGCCAACGTCTGGTTGTTCGCGATGAGCTGGACCGTTGCGCTGCGGCCGACCTGGCTCGCCGGCTGGATGTAGGTGTCGAGCGACAGCGAGAAGCGGTGGCTGTAGGGCGCGGGAGAGAACGCCAGGTAGATGAACTCCGGCGTCCCGGTCTCGACGTTCGGCTCGGGATGCAGGTCTTGGTATTCGAGGATGTCCCACCAGCGGTTGGACACGGCGATCGTGATCTGCTTCGGGAAGCCGGTCGGCGGCGCGTAGACGGTCAGCCGCCACGGGATGTCGAGACCGCCTCGCGCGACCTGCGGATACGTGAGCGACATCCGGTAGCCGTTGCCGCTGGCGTAGATGGTCCGCGACTTGACGCCCAGGAAGCCGCTCGCGCCGACCAGCACCGCGAGCAACATCAACGACAGCGCGACCCGGCGGCCGATGACCCCGCGACGGTTGCCCCCCGTGGTGCGGACCCCGTCGAGTGTCGAGTCACTGACCACTCTGGATGGGTACCACGCGATGCGCTCGATCCCGGGCTACGACACGGTGAGGTCGTAAACCGTCACCCCGCCGATCGACGTCGCGCCGTAATGCTGCGCCACCCACGAGCTGCTCTGGCTGCTCGTCGAGGCAGAACCCGCGAACCCGCCGGGGCCGCCGAAACCACCGACGCCGCCGCCTGCGACGAAGTAGTGGATGCGACCGGCCTTCACCAGCGCCTGGAACT
>DASSEX010000061.1:0-5790 GCA_035695045.1 Mycobacteriales bacterium
GTCGACTTCTTCGCCGTGCTCTTCTTGGCCGTGCTCTTCTTGGCCGTCGAGCGCTTGGTCGCGGCCTTACGCGCCGTCGACTTCTTGGCCGCGGTCTTACGCGCCGTCGTCTTCTTGGCGGTGCTCTTCTTCGCCGTCGACTTGCGCGCAGTGGTCCGCTTCGCCGCTGCTGGTGCCACGTCGTGCCCCCAAGCCTGTCTAGGAAACGGGACTGTGCTGATGGCAATGCTGACACCATCTCCACGCGCATTTCCACATTCGTAGCGATGTTTGTTTGCGCGTGTCGCGTGCACGCGATCCACGCACGACGCGCCGACGTGTCGGGCGTCCATCGCCCGACTGACACAAATTGCTTGCGGCGCAAGGCAAAGTCGCACGCACCTGTCGTCGCGCTCGGTGCGCTCGGAGTCGTGCGGAGCGACGTGAAGAAGCAAAAAAAAACTTTGCGCGAAAGAGCGCGTCAGCCGCCGATCGACGGTATGTGACCCGGTGAACCACTCGATGTCGACGTCGGTGACGGCGATGGTGACGTTGTCGCTGCCGGCTTCGACGTCGATGATTTCGGTGTCGGCGACGACGTCGTTGACGTCGACTTGGTCGATGTCGAGCGGTGAGGAGAGGCGGTTGTGGCCGTCGGCACCGCAGCCGGCGAGGCGGCGTGTGCAACGGTCAACAGCTGCGCCGCGAGCTTGCGGGACTGCGCGAGCACGAGGCTCGAACCAGGCGGTTGCTTGCGCAGCAACAGTGCCTGCTCGAGCTGCAACAGTCGCGCCACCTCGGACACACCGCTGGGGTTCTGCGGCGCCTCGGCGATCAGGGCCGCGATCTGCGCGTGCAGCGCGTCGGCGGCAGCGACCACCTGCGACGCACTCGGGTCGCCGTCGACAACAGTCGCGAACTGCTGGAAGGTCGAGGACACCGGCGGCTCGGCGACGACGTGCATGTGGTGGCTGTGGGACTGCGTCGGCAGCGGCAGCAACCCCGCGGCTGCCGCTGCCGACATCGCAAGCGCTCCCACGAGCGGTATCGCGGGGAGCGAGATCAGGGTCCGGCGCCGCCAGGAGCGGGGGACCGGGACGACGACCGCCGGGGCCGTTGCGGTCTGGCCGACGCCCTGCGACGGGGCGCCGTTCAGCCGCGCGGTGCTGCGGCGCAGGAAGGCGGCGAGCTCGCGTCGGTCGCTGTCGACGATGTCCCCGGCGACGCGGTCGGAGTCGGCATCCACCGCCGCCGCAGCCGCGGAGAGGTCGGCGACCAGGGTCAGGCGCAGCTCGAGCATGTCGTCGAGCAGGTCCTCCAGCGTCCCGGGCAGCCTTGCGGGGACGGCCGGGCCGGGCGGCGCGGAATCAGGCTGCACGGGGTCGTGCCCCGTGCGGGCACCCCGCATCCGCCGCCACCGCGCTGACACCCGCACTCCTTTCGCCCCTCTGGGCGCCTGCTTCGCCGTCCCCGGAGCGTTCTCCTGCTCCCGGGAGCCCGGTTTCTCGGTGACTGTCGGCAGGCTGACACCATGCCGCGGTGACCACCCTTGCCTTCCTCGGCGGCACCGGCGACCAAGGTCGTGGGCTGGCCCGCCGCCTCGCCCTCGCCGGCCACGCCATCGTGCTCGGCTCCCGATCGACCGAGCGGGCCGCCGCGGCGGCCCAGTCGGTGCTCGACGGGCTGCCTCCCGGCGCCCAGGTGTCCGGTGCCACCAACCGCGAGGCCGCCGACGCGGGGGAGCTCGTCGTCGTCGCGGTGCCCTATGAGGGCCATGCCGACCTGCTTCGCAGCGTTGCCGGGCAGCTGGCCGGCAAGGTCGTCATCGACTGCGTCAACCCGCTCGGCTTCGACGACAAAGGGGCCTTCGCCCTGGACGTCCCCGAGGGCAGCGCGGCGGAGCAGGCCGCGGCGATCCTGCCGCAGAGCACGGTGGTGGCGGCCTTCCACCACGTGAGCGCCGTGCTGCTGCTCGACTCCGGTGTCGACACGATGGACACCGACGTGCTCGTCCTGGGTGACGACCGGGCGGCCACCGACCGGGTGCAGGAGCTGGTCGGGGAGATCCGCGGCATGCGCGGCATCTACGCCGGGCGGCTGCGCAACGCCCGTCAGGTCGAGGCGCTGACCGCCAACCTCATCTCGGTCAACCGTCGGTACAAGGCGCACGCCGGGCTGCGCGTCACCGACGTCTGAGGTCCGGTGCGCCAGCCGTCCGAGGACGACCTCAACCGCAGGATCGACGTACCTGCGCGTGTCGGACGGGTCGTGTCGCTCGTCCCGTCGTTGACCGAGGCCGTCGCCGAGACCGCGCCGGGGTTGCTGGTCGGGGCGACGGAGTGGTGTACGCACCCCATCGGCCTGGACGTCGCCCGGGTGGGGGGCACGAAGAACCCCCGGCTCGACGACATCGTCGACCTCCGCCCGGACGTCGTGGTCGCCAACGAGGAGGAGAACCGCGCACAAGACCTCGACGCGCTGCGCGACCGAGGGGTGGCGGTGTGGGTGACCGCGCCGCGCACGGTGCCGGAGTCGATCGTCTCCCTCGACCGCATGCTGCGCCTCGCGTGCCGGCTGGAGCGGCCGAGATGGCTGGATGAGGCGTACGGCGTGTGGCACGCGCCGCACGACGGCCCACGGGTGCGCGCGGTCGTGCCGATCTGGCGCCGCCCATGGATGGCACTCGGTCGCGACACGTTCGCCGGCGACCTGCTGGCGCGCATCGGGGTCGACAACGTCCTCGCCGGCGACGCGGAGCGTTACCCCCGGATCGAGATCGCCGCGCTGCCGTCGTACGACGTCGTGCTCCTGCCCGACGAGCCCTACCGGTTCTCGCCGTCGGACGGCCCGGAGGCCTTCGCGGGCGCGCAATGGCGATGCGTGAGCGGTCGGCACCTCACGTGGTACGGGCCGTCGCTGGTCGAGGCGCGCGAGGTGCTGGCCGGTCAGATATACGGATAGGTGACCTACTCGTAGGAGTGCTCGGCCGCGGGGTAGGTGCCGCTCGCGACCTCGTCGGCGTACGCGCGTGCGGCATCGGCGAGCACGCTGCGCAGGTCGGCGAAGCGCTTGACGAACTTCGGCTTGGGACCGTTGTTGAGGCCGGCCATGTCCTGCCAGACCATGACCTGCGCGTCGCAGTCAGGACCCGCGCCGATGCCGATCGTCGGAATGCGCAGCTCCTTCGTCACCTGCGCGGCGACCTCGGCGGGCACCATCTCCATGACGACCGCGAATGCGCCGGCGTCCTCGACCGCGTGCGCGTCGCGCAGCACGCGCTCCGCCGCCTCCCCGCGTCCTTGCACGCGGTAGCCACCGAGACCGTGCTCGCTCTGCGGGGTGAAGCCGATGTGCGCCATCACCGGCACGCCGGCAGCGACGATCGCCTGGATCTGTGGCGCGACGTCGGCGCCACCTTCGAGCTTGACCGCGTGCGCGTCGCCTTCCTTCATGAACCGCACGGCGGTCTGAAGTGCCTGCACGGGCGACTCCTGGTAGGAGCCGAACGGAAGGTCGGCGACGACCAGTGTGTGCGTCGTGGACCGCGTCACCGCTTTCACGAGGGGAAGCAGCTCGTCGACGGTGACCGGCAGCGTGCTGTCGTAGCCGTAGACGTTGTTCGCGGCGCTGTCACCGACGAGCAGCACCGGGATGCCGACCTCGTCGAAGATGGAAGCGGCGTACTGGTCGTAGGCGGTGAGCATCGCCCACCGCTCGTGCCGCTCCTTCATCGCCTGCAGGTGGTGGATACGGATACGGCGCAGCGTCTCGCCGGCGCGGGGGGAGCCGTACGGCGACAGGCCTTCTGCCTCGGTCATGGGTCCTCCTCAGCCTCGCGGCCCACCCTGCGGAGATCAGAGCCTGGGTCCACGGACCCCACCAGTGTGCAGCACCGGACGCCCGTCCGGTTCAAGATGATCATTTCGGGTATGAGTTACGTGCCCGACGAAACGCCATTCGTCGGACGGGGTGCTTTGATCCGCGGCGGCGATGGTGGCTCCGGTCCCGGCCACTGAACAATCCTCGGTCGCCTGCCGCTGCGGGGAGCCAATGGCGAGACCGCCCTGGATGGCGCCGCTCTGCTCTTGGAGCGGGATGTCCGCACGGAGGTTCTCGTGGTCATGCCTCGAACACGCACGTCTCGTCCAGGGTCGTCGTTGGCGGCCATGGTGCTCGCCGTCGTCAGTGCTCTTGCGCTCGGGCTCGGTGTCCTTGCCGGCGTAGCCGCCGCGTCCCCGCCGAGCGGCGGGTCCGGCTCCCAGGCCGGCTCGCACCAGACATCCGGAACCGCCGGCACGTCCGGCGACACGGCGTCGCCGCAGCCGACCTCGAACGCCGACTCCAACAATGGCGGCGCCAACGGTCAATGCCCCGGTGGCACCTACTGCTCGACCCGTCACGGCGCCGCGTCAGGCAACGGCAACGGCGGCGGCAAGGCGACGGGGAAGCCGTGTGCAGGTTGCGTCGGCAAGGCCGACAACAAGAACCCGCCAGGGCAGGAGACGGCGTCCCCGCGCGCCGTCTTCCCGAACAACGGCTACGAGTGCGACAACAACAACGGCATCGGCCGTACCAACCCGGCGCACACCGGCTGCACCACTCCGAGCACCGGCAGCAGTGACTGCGCGACCAACCCCACCGCCGCCGGATGCTCTCCGGGCTGCACCTCGAACTGTTCGTCCACTCCGAGCTGCACCACCAACTGCTCGTCGAACTCGGCCTGCACGACCGCCTGCTCGTGGACCCAGGGCTGTGTGTCGAGCTGCTCGCAGAGCGCGGGTGCCACGGTGCTCGGCGAGAGCCTGACGAAGATGCCCACGAAGGCGTCGACGAAGGTGCCGACGACGGCGGTGCTGGGTGAGCGCGTTCCGAAGGCGCCGCCGGCCGCCGTCGCGGGCCGACGCGTCACGCAGACACCTTCTGCGCTTCCGTTCACCGGCGGCGCGATCAGCACGCTGCTCGGGGTCGGCATCACGGCCGCTCTGGCCGGAGCCGTGCTGCTCGGCGTCGGCGTCCGTCGTCGGGCTACTGCGGGGTCTCGCGCCACCGGCTCGTGATGGGCAGTCGCCGGTCGCGGCCGAAGTTCTTCGGTGAGATCTTCGGACCCGGCGGGTACTGCCGCCGCTTCCACTCGGCCAGGTCGACCAGCCGGATCACCTTCTCCACGACGTCCTGGTCGTGGCCGGCCGCGAGCAGCTGCGCCCGGCCCATGTCCCGCTCGACGTAGTCGACCAGCACGGCGTCGAGGATCTCGTACGGTGGCAGCCGGTCGGAGTCGACCTGGCCGGGCGCGAGCTCCGCGGACGGCGGCTTGTCGATGATCTGCTGCGGGATCGGCTCGACCTCACCGCGTTCGCGGGCGACGGTGTTGCGCCATCGCGCCAGCTCCCAGACGAGTGTCTTCGGGACGTCCTTCAACGGGGCGAAGCCGCCGGCAGTGTCGCCGTACAAGGTGGCGAAACCGGTCGCGAGCTCGCTCTTGTTGCCCCCGACGAGCATCAGGTGGCCGAGCTGGTTGGACATCGCCATCCATGCGGTGCCGCGCACCCGCGACTGCAGGTTCTCCTCGGCCAGCCCGTGCAGACCGCCCAGCTCCGCGAACGCCTTCTCGTACGCCTCGACGACACCGCCGATCGGGAGCAGCAGCCAGTGCAGGCCGCGCCGACGGGCCAGCTCCTCGGCGTCCGCGACGGATCCCTCGGTCGAGTAGCGGCTCGGCATGCCGACCACGTGCACGTTGTCCGGCCCGATCGCGTCGGCGGCGATCGTCGCGACGACAGCGGAGTCGATGCCGCCGGACAGACCGATCAA
>DASSEX010000062.1:0-26667 GCA_035695045.1 Mycobacteriales bacterium
TCGACACGCAGTGCTTCGCGCCGGCCGGACACCCCGACCCTCAGCCGGACAGCAGCGGCCACCCGACCAACCCGGCGTGGATCCAGCGGGACGCGATCAACCAGTACTGCGCGCTGCTGCGCATCCGCGACCAGCTCTCCAGCCCGGCGTTCGGCTACGGCAACGTCACCGTCGGCGGGCAGCTCTACGCGCAGCAGGCGCAGGAGCAGGCGGCCGACGGTCCCGGTCACCTGCACGGCGGCGTGACGACGCTCATCCCCGCGTCGCAAGGTGCGGACCCGTTCCGGTCGGTCGACCGCTGGCAGCAGCTCACCGGCGGCCGGGCGATCAGGGTGAAGTTCACCTCGCTCGACGGCGCGCAGCTGCGCGGTCACGTCTGGCTGCCGCCGAAGTCGGTGCCGCGACCACGCGGCGGCTACCCCGGCGTCGTCATCACCGACGGGTCGGTGCAGGCCTACGAGAACCTCTACTACTGGGCGGCCGAGGGTCTCGCGCAGTACGGCTACGAGGTCATGACGTACGACGTCCAGGGGCAGGGCGACTCCGACCTGTTCCCGAAGAGCTGTTCGCCCAGCAGCTGCCCCGGCGTGCCCTACCAGCAGAGCTACAACTTCTACCAAGGCGCCGAGGACTCGCTGAACTACTTCCTGTCGCGGGCGAACCCGGGTCGCGCGTCTCTCGACACCGGTCACGTCGGCATCGCCGGTCATTCTCTCGGCGCGTCGGCGGTCAGCTGGGTCAGCCAGTGCGACAAGCGCGTGAAGGCCGTCGTCGCGTGGGACGACCTGATCCCGGTCGACGTGAAGAAGTGCGCGGCGAACGTCACCGTGCCGAAGGCCGACCGAGCGACGCGACTGCACGCACCCGCGCTTGCCACGACCAACGACTACGAGTTCAACGTCCAGCCGGCGACGACCGTGCCCAACCCGCACGGCGACACCAACGCGGGTGGTCTCGACGGTGACGCGGGCTACCAGAGCCTCGCGAAGGCCGGCGTCGACACGGAGCTCGTGTCGTTCCGCAACGGAACGCACCTGACCTACACCTACATCGACCTGGTGCTGCCGTCGAACGAGCTCTCCGAACGCTTCGCGTTCTACTACACGCTCGCGTGGTTCGACCGCTACCTGCGCGCTGACCGCGACCCCTACACGCCGATGTCGGCGTACCAGCGGTTGACGTCGCTCGGCCACTACGACGCGAGTGCGGACCGCAACAGCAAGGGCGTGGTGTCGATCGGTGCCGGCATCTTCGACCCGGCGGCTGCGGCGGCGAACCCGACCGATCCGCTGGCGGGCAACGTTCCCTATCGCATCGACGGTCTGTCAATCCTCGACTCGCTGTCCTTCTACTACTACAGCCAGTTCCGCCTGCACGACCCGAGTGGACGGCTGCGGACCTGCACCGACATGCTCGCCAAGTGCCCGAAGGTGGCACCAAAGGTCCCCTGACCTGACCCGTTGAGTGTGACGTAATCCCCCTTCGGACCCACCTCGGAAGGGGGACTACGTCGCACTCAACGCAGGCGTTGCGTTAGAGGGTGGAACGAATTAGGGTCGCGTCATGTCTGTCGCCGCTCGGGTCGTCGGCCGGCCGCGCGACCCCCGGGTGGACGAGGCAGTGCGCAGTGCGGCACTCGACCTGCTCGTCGAGGAGGGCTACCAGGCGACGAGCATCCAGGCCATCGCGCGCCGGGCTGGCGTCAGCGCCCCGAGCATCTACCGGCGGTGGTCGAGCAAGGCCGAGCTGATCGAGGCCGCGGTCTTCCCGAGCGACCTCATGGAGCCCAGCGAGATCGGCGGCGACCTCGGCACCGAGCTCGCCGACTACTGCCGTCGCATCCTCGGCTACCTCGCGCAACCGGCCGTGCGCGCTGCCGTCCCGGGGCTGCTGAGCGAGTACCAGACCGACCCGACGATGTGGCAACGGCTCGTCGAGCGCACCGTCCGGCCGATGCAGGAGTCGTTCGAGGCCTACCTTGCGCGCAACGGTCATCGCCCGTCGCGCTCGGTCGACACGCTGTTCGAGGTCATGCTCGGAGCGTTGTTCGCCCGCGCGCTCAACGTCGGCGAGGACGGCGCGGAGGAGTTCGCCGGCGACGTCGCCGCGATCGCAATGGCGGCGCTCCGATGACGGCGACGTCCGACACGGGCGCGCCGATGCGTCGCAGCAGTCGCGACCCGGAGACGGTGCGGGCCTCCCTCGAGCGATGGCTGATGTCGGTCGTCGGTGCCGACGCCGCTCCCAGCGTGCGCAACGTGCGCGGCACGGACGCCAACGGGATGTCGAGCGACACCGTTCTCTTCGACGCGACGTGGCAGGACAGCGACGGCACGGGCCGCGACGAGTCACTGGTTGCCCGTGTCGCGCCGGACGCGGCCGACGTACCCGTGTTCCCGACCTACGACATGCAGGGTCAGTTCGACGTCGTACGCCTGGCCGGTGAGCTCTCCGGCGCCCCGGTCCCGGACACGCTGTGGTGCGAGACCGGCACGGCTGCGCTCGGTGCGCCCTTCTTCGTCATGCGTCGCGTCGACGGCGAGATCCCGCCGGACGTGCTGCCCTACCCCTTCGGCGGCAACTGGCTGTACGACGCCCCGCGGACTGACCAGCAACGACTGCAGGACACAACCGTCGAGGCGATCGCGGCGCTGCATGCGATCGACCGGCCGACCGAGCGCTTCGAGTTCCTCGAGCGGCCACAGGCGGGTGACACGCATCTGCGCCGGCACGTCGCCCACACCCGCGAGTGGTACGACATGGTCGCGCGCGAAGGCGGCCGGTCACCTCTCGTCGAGCGCGGCTTCGCCTGGCTCGACCAGCACTGGCCGGAGCACGAGAGCGATCCCGTGCTCTCTTGGGGCGACTCACGCATCGGCAACGTCATCTACCGCGACTTCCGGCCGGTCGCGCTGCTCGACTGGGAGATGGCCGGGCTCGGACCGCGCGAGCTCGATGTCGCGTGGCTGGTCTTCGCGCACGAGGTGTTCCAGGAGCTGTCGACATCGCTCGGGCTCGAGGGGATGCCGGACTTCCTGCGCGTAAACGATGTGTGCACGCACTACGAGTCGCTCACCGGCTACGCGCCGCGCGACATCGACTTCTACCGGCGCTACGCCGCGCTGCAGTGGGGCATCGTCTTCCTGCGGACCGGGCAACGCCAGACGCACTTCGGCGAACGCGAGGCACCGGCCGACCCCGAGGAGCTCATCTACAACCGCGCCCAGCTCGACCGGCTGTTCACCTAGAGACCTCCTGGGGGACGTTCGCATGCCTGCACCGCTCGACGAGTACCCGCTGCACCAGACACCGCTGTCGCTCTCCTACGTCGGGTCGAGCGACCGCAACTTCTACGACCGCGGCTACTTCAACGCGCACGACCGCGACGGCGGGACCTTCCTGGTCACCGGGCTCGGCTTCTACCCGAACCTCGGCGTCAAGGACGCGTACGCCGCCGTGCGGCGCGGTGACAAGCAGTGGGTCGTGCGGTGTTCGGACGCGATCGACGACGACCGGCTGCACCCGTCGGTGGGGCCCTACCGGATCGAGGTCGTCGAGCCGTTGCATCGCGTGCGGATCGTGTGCGACGCGGCGGCCCAGGGCATCGCGTTCGACCTGACGTGGCAGGGGTCGTTTCCGGCGATCGACGAGGAGCGGCACCAGATGCGGGCAGGTCGCCGCGCGATCATCGACACCTGGCGGTTCGCGCAGCTCGGCACCTGGAGCGGCACGCTGCACGTGGACGGCCTCGACACGCAGGTGGACCCCGACGTCTGGGTCGGCAGCCGCGACCGCTCGTGGGGCATCCGCCCGGTCGGGGAGAGCGAGCCTCCAGGCCGGCCGGCGAACGATGACTCGTTCGGCTTCTGGTGGCTCTACGTCCCGTTGCGGTTCGAACAGTTCGCGATCGTGCTGATCGCGCAGGAGGACGGCTCCGGGCACCGGACGTTGAACGACGCGGTGCGGGTGTGGAAGGACGGCCGGGTCGACCAGCTCGGCTGGCCGCGCGTTCAGATCGACTACCGCTCCGGCACCCGCCACCCGGAGCACGCGCTCATCCACCTCACCGAACGTGACGGTTCACCTGTGACCATCGACGTCCAACCGTCGGTCGCCGTTCCGCTGCACGTCGGCTGCGGCTACGGCGGTGACTCCGACTGGCTGCACGGTTCGTGGCGCGGTGAGAAGTGGATCGAAGGCGCTGTCTACGACTTCAGCGACCCGGCCGTCGCAGGCCGCGTGCCGTGGGGAGTCATCGACTACGTCGCACGCGCGACGTGCGGGGATGCCGTCGGCTGGGGGTTGTTCGAGCACGGCACCATCGGCCGGCACCAGCCGAGCGGTTTCACAGACCTGGGATCCGTGGCGCCGTAGCCCCCCAGCACTGACCTACTTCGCTCGCCGGAAGCCCGGGGCGGCCAGCGGCCCAGCGCACGCCGCGGCGGTCAGGACGATGGCGATTGACGCGGTCCGTGTCCGCGTGCGGCAATGCTGGCACTTCCCCGATCTTCAGGTAACCCTCACGCGCTCCTGGTCGTGTCTTGAGCGGGCCCGCTGTGCGCGAGTCCTGCTCAACCTCGGGAGGGCCGGTGCCCCAGCCGCTGCCGGATCTGACGCCGTACCGTCGACAGCCTGCCCGCACAGTGCTGTTGCTCGACTTCAGGCGCTATCGGACGCACCGCGGCCAGCTGCTCTACGCCGACCGGATACTGCTCGCGGGAAGATGGACGCCGGTCGTCCGTGTTCGGCTGCGTCAGCCGCGCGCCGCCGACGGAGCCACCGAGATCTGAAGCCGGCTACGGCTGCAGCAGGTCGTAGACCTCGTTGATCTCGACACGGGGCGCCGACGGCATCGACTCGACCGCAGCCTTGATCGCGGGCATCAACCGCTCGTCGCGGAAGCGCATCAACGCCTCCTGCGACTCCCACACGTCGACGACCCGCCAGCCCGACTCGGTGGGTCCGGCCGTGTGGATGATCAGACCGGCCGGTGGTTCCTCACGCGCCTTGAGGAACTCGTTGATCCGGTCGTAGAGCTGTTGGTTGCCGCCCTCGACGTCCTGCACCATGACCACGGCCATCCCTGCCTCCGTCCCTGCGCAGCGAGAGCATCATCGCCGCTTCTGCCTCTGGGGGCCAGTGGTCGCCGACCCGCCCGGCCGCGACACAGGCACGACGCTGCGACAATCACGGCGTGACGACGGAGGACCAGCCGCTCGACCTGTTGCTCAAGCTGCTCGACATCGAGCGGCTCGAGGACACGTTGTTCCGCGGCCTGTCCCCCGACACCTCGGTCCAGCGCGTCTTCGGCGGGCAGGTCGCGGGGCAGGCGCTGGTCGCCGGCGGCCGCACGGTCGACCCCGAGCGACGTGTGCACTCGCTGCACGCCTACTTCCTGCATGCCGGGGACCCGTCGGTGCCGCTCATCTACAGCGTCGACGTCACCCGTGACACCCGGACGATGAGCACGCGACGCGTCACGGCGACACAGCATGGGCGTGCCGTCTTCGTCCTGACCGCGTCGTTCATGCTTCCGGAGGACGGCGTCGAGCATCAGGACCCGATGCCCGCAGCGCCGGATCCCGAGTCGCTTCCGACGTGGGAGGAGCGCTGGGCGCCCCTCGCCGGCAAGTTCCCGAACCGTCGCCGGCAGCCACGTCCGATCGACCTGCGGTACGTCGACGATCCGTGGCCGATCGCCGCCGCGAAGGGCGAGTCGGGCGGCCGTGACCCGAACTCCCAGGTCTGGATCCGCGCGGCCGGCGACCTCCCGGTTGATCCGCTGCTGCACGTCTGCGTCCTCGCCTACGCGAGCGACATGACACTGCTCGACTCGGTGCTGCTCCCCCACGGCATCGACTTCTCCGACGGCAATGTCTTCATCGCGAGCCTCGACCACGCGATGTGGTTCCACGCCGACTTCCGCGCCGACCAGTGGCTGCTCTACGACCAGCACTCGCCCTGGGCCGGCGGGGCCCGCGGTCTCGGCACCGGCGGCATCTACACGCAGGACGGTCGGCGGATCTGCTCCGTCGTCCAGGAAGGTCTCGTCCGCCACCGCCGCAGCTGAGGCCCGCTGCGGCGGCTAACATCTGACGGGTCGTCAGATTTGCGGAGGGGACATGGCGCGGTATCTCGTCACGGGCGTCACGAGCGACGTCGCGCGACCGGTCGCGGAAGCGCTGGCCAAGGAGCACGAGGTCATCGGCGCCGCCCGCTTCCGCGACGACTCCGCGCGCGAACCGCTCCACGCCGCGGGCATCAGGACCGCTCGCCTCGACCTCGTCAAGGGCGACCTGAGCGACCTGCCGGAACAGGTCGACTACGTGCTGCACTTCGCCGTGGTGAAGAGCCAGAAGTGGGGGGTGGACCTCGACGGGAACGTCGGCGGCCTCGCGCTGCTGATGGAGAGGTACGCCGACGCGCGCGCCTTCCTGCACTGCAGCACGACCGCGGTCTACCAGCCGGACGGGCACACCGCCTTCACCGAGGACTCCCCTCTCGGCGACAGCCACCGCAACTACTTCCTGCCGACCTACTCGATCTGCAAGATCGCCGCCGAAGCCGTCGCCCGGCACGGCGCGCGGCGCTGGGACCTGCCGACGACGATCGCCCGGCTCAACGTGCCGTACGGCGACGGGTGGGGCTGGCCGATGATCCAGCTGGCGATGGCCGAAGCCGGACACCAGGTCGTCGTGCACCCCGATGCGCCGAGCGAGTTCCACCCGATCCACTCCGACGACATCGTGGCGACGGTGCCGAAGCTGCTCGACGTCGCGAGCGTGCCCGCGACCATCGTCAACTGGGGCGGCGACGAGCGGGTCAGCGTCGAGGAGTGGATGGCATATCTCGGCGAGCTCACCGGCGTCACTCCGGAGCTCGTCCCCGGCGAGCAGTCGCTCGCGAGTGTCTGCCTCGACCTGACCCGCATGCACGAGCTGATCGGGCACACCACGATCGGCTGGCGGGAGGGCTTCCGCCGCATGGTCGCCGGAAAGCAGCCTGACCTGCAGCCCACGTGACGGTCGTCGTCGCCGGCGCTGGGCTCGCCGGCGTCCGGACCTGCGAGGCGCTGCGACGCCGCGGCTACGACGGGGACATCGTGCTGCTCGGCGAGGAGAGGCATTCGCCCTACAGCCGGCCTCCGCTGTCGAAGGAGGTGCTGCGCGGCGACAAGCATCCGTCGTCCGCGACCCTGCGCAGCAGCGGTGAGCTCGCGGCGCTCGACATCGCACTGCGACTCGGTGTACGCGCGATCGCGGTGCGGCCGGAGCAGCGACAGCTCGTCCTCGACGACGACAGCACGGTGACCTACGACGACCTCGTGATCGCGACCGGAGCGCAGCCGCGAGCCCTGCCGGGCGCCTGGTTGCGCGGCGTCCACGCATTGCGGACGCTCGACGACTGCGTCGCCCTGCGCGACGCGCTCACGCCGGACGCACGCGTCGTCGTCGTCGGCGCAGGCTTCATCGGCCTCGAGGTCGCGGCGAGCGCACGAGCGCGCAACGCCCGCGTCACGGTCGTCGACGTCCTCGCCGCCCCGCTCGCCCGCGTCCTCGATGTCGCGGTCGGCGACGCGATCGGCCGCCTGCACGAGCAGAACGGTGTCGAGATCCGCTGCGGGGTCGGCGTCGCCGAAGTCGTTGGGGAGAGCCGGGTCGAGCAGGTCGTTCTCACCGACGGGACGACACTCGCCGCCGACGTGGTGGTCGTGGGCATCGGCGTCGTTCCGGCGACGGCCTGGCTCGACGGTTCCGGTCTGACCGTCGACGACGGCGTCGTGTGCGACGCATCGTTACGAGCTGCGCCCGGAGTCTGGGCGGTCGGCGATGTCTGCCGCTGGCAGTCGGCCCGGCTCGGCCGAACGGTCCGGCTCGAGCACTGGACCAACGCGAGCGAGCAGCCCGACCACGTCGCGCGTGGCATCTGCGGCGACGTCACGGAGTTCGACCCGGTCCCCTACTTCTGGTCCGACCAGTACGACGCCAAGCTCCAGTGCCTGGGTTTCGCCGGGACAGGTGACGAGATCGCCGTCGTACGCGGGTCGTTCGACGAGCCGAAGTGGGTCGCGCTGGTGCGCTCCGGCGACCGGCTGGGCGGCGTCGTCGGTCTGCGCTCTGCGGGTCAGGTGATGAAGCTCAACCCGTTGCTCGCATCCGGTGCGAGCTGGACCGACGCGTTGGCTGCGACGTCGGGCTGAGCCGCGTCAGGCCGCGACCGGAGCAGCGTGGAGCAGACCCTCGCTGCGCAGGGCGCGGACAGCGACGGTCAGCGTGACCGCGACCGCGAGGCCGGCGATCGTAGGCGTCAGCACGCTCTTGATCGCGACGAACGTCGACAGGCTGGTGTTCTCCAGCAGCCACACCGTCAGGCCCGACTTCAGGATCGAGACCGCGGCCCAGAAGAACGTGAGGCGGTAGCAGAGCCGCTTGATCGCCGGCCGACTCGCGACCTCCTCCGTCATCGGGAAGAAGTCTGAGGCGAGGCGGGCGACGACCGGGCGGGTGCCGGTCAGCGACGCCAGGAACATCAGGCCGACGGCTGCGTCGTTGACGGCCGGCTGCGCGAAGTAGAGGAAGGTGTCGCCGGTCGCGAGCGTCACGGTGGTCTTGACGGTCAGACCGAGCGCGGTGATCAGCAGCAGACCCGAGGCGCGACGGCCGGTGGCCATCCGCCAGCCGAGGACGCCGTAGCACCAGGCGAGCGCGACGATCAGCGCCGTCCAGACGTTGCCGAGACGGAAGCTCGCGTAGAACAGCACCGCCGGGATCACGTTGGCCCAGAGCAGGTTCAGCCCCAGATGGCGCAGGACGGCGCGGATGTGGGGGCGTGTGGCGGGCGCTTCGGGCGGGGCGGCCTGGACCAGGGTCTCGGGCACCGCCACCTCGTTTCCGCAATCGCTCCAGCGGATCGAGTGCGGCTCGACCCCGTCACGCTCTGTATCGGGCGCCACCGGGGTTCGGTTGAGCGCGACACGCCCAGAACATCCCGGCAGGATGAGATCCACCTGAACGCCAGGGGCGAGTCACATGACATCTCGCCCAGCACCGGGAGGCTCGACGTGCGCCTGGGTGTCCAGTTGCCCGAGGTCGAGCGGTTTGTCCGCTGGCCCGAGTACCTCGCCATGGCGAAGGCCGCCGAGGAGTCCGGTTTCGGCTCGATCTGGCTCGGCGACCACCTGCTCTACCGGGACGACGGCCGCGAGGAGCGCGGGCCCTGGGATGCCTGGTCGCTGCTCGCGGCGCTCGCGGCCGCCACCCGGTCGGTGCGGCTCGGCCCGCTCGTCTCGTGCACGGCGTTCGGGCCGCCCTGGCTGCTGGCGCGACGGGCGGCCGCGGTCCAGGAGATCAGCGAAGGACGGCTGGTCCTGGGTCTCGGGGCGGGCTGGAACGAGACGGAGTTCCGCGCCTTCGGCGTCCCCTACGACCGACGGGGGAGCCGTTTCGTCGTGGCGTTCGAGGAGATCCGGCGGCTGCTGGCCGGCGAACGTGTGACCACCAGCAGTGACGCCGGCGGCCTGCACGACGCCGTACTCCTGCCGCGGCCAGGCACACCGCCGGCGCTGATGGTCGGCAGCACCGGCGAGCGGGTGCTGCGGGCAACACTGCCGCACGTCGACGGCTGGAACATCTGGTACGACTGGTTCGGCAACGCCCCGGACGGCTTCGCCCGGGAGAACGACCGGGTGACGAGCCTTCTGCGCGATGTCGGCCGTGCGCCCGCCGAGGTGTGGCGCAGCGCGACCGTTCTCGTCGCTCTCGACGACACCCGCAGCAGCCGGCCGATCTCAGCGGAGACTCCGCCGGTCAGTGGCTCGGCGGAACGGATCACGGAGCAGCTGCAAGCGTTCGCGGCAGCCGGCGTCGACGAGGCCATCCTGGTGCTCTCACCGATCACCGAGAAGTCGATCCGCGCCCTGGCACCCGTGGTCGCGGCGTTGACCTGACACTCAGCGCGGAAGGGCTGCCAGCACCTCGTGCGCCTGCGCGACGATGCGATGGACCAGCTCCTCGCACGAGGGCAGGTCGTCGATCAGCCCGACCACCTGACCGGACGCCATCACACCGAGGTCCTCGCGGCCGTCGACCATCGCCGCGCGAAGCAACATGGGCGTGTTCGCCGCCATCAGGACCTGCGACCAGGACAGCTCCTGCGTCCGGCGCATCGCACGCCCTTCGCGGACCATGTCGCGCCACGGTGTTCCGGACATCTTCTTGAACGCCAGCGCACTGCGGACCGCGCCGCTCGTACGCCGTACGACGCCCTCGGACTCCAGCGCGTCGACGAGGTCACTACGCAGCACCCGATGCGGGACGCCGTCGACCTGCTTGGTGACGATCGTGTCGGTCACCGACTTCGACAGGTAGTGCCGCTTCACCGCCTCCGGCACCGGGCTGTCGGCGGTGAGCAGGAAGCGGGTACCCATCGCGACACCGCTCGCACCGAAGGACAGCGCAGCGACGAGGCCTCTGCCGTCGAAGAACCCGCCCGCGGCGACCACGGGCACATCGACGGAGTCGACCACCTGCGGCAGCAGGAGAGTCGTCGGGACGGCGCCGGTGTGACCGCCACCCTCGCCGCCTTGGACGAGCACGGCGTCGACGCCCCAGGCGGCGACCTTCTCGGCGTGCCGCTTGGCGCCGATCGACGGCATGACGAGCACGCCACCGTCGTGCAGCCGCTTGATGAGGTCCTGCTTGGGGGCCATCGCGAACGACGCGACCCGCACCCCTTCTCGAACCAGCAGGTCGACCCGCTCGACGACGTCCGGCTGGTCGGCCCGCATGTTCACGCCGTACGGCGCATCCGTGCGCTCGCGCACCTCCTTGATCGCGCGGCGCAGCTCGTCGAGCGACATCGTCGCGGCGGCGAGGATGCCCAGGCCACCGGCAGCCGACGTCGCCGCTGCCAGCTGAGGTGTCGCGACCCAGCCCATCCCGGTCTGCACGACCGGGTAGCGGATGCCGAACAGCTCGGTGAGCCGGGTGGCGAGCGGCGCGGGCGCCCCCTCAATCGCCACATGTCGGCCTTCTATGGCCGACATGTGGCGATTGCCGTCGGAGGGGTCAGGCATCCGGGACCTCGGCGTAGCGCTCCCCCGCCGGGTCGATCTGCGCGAGCAACGTGAGCTCTGCCTCGGTCGGGACCCGCGACTCGGGAACGTCGTCCGGAACGACCAGCTCGAACCCGGTCGCACCGACGACGTCGTCGACGGTGACGCCCGGATGCACTGATCGCAGCCGCATCCGGCGCTCGGGCGTCTCGAAGTCGAGCACCGCGAGGTTGGTCACGACGAAGCGCACCTCGTGATGACGCGTCGCCGCTGCCCCCGCGGCGGCAGCCCGGTCGTAGCCGACGCCGGTCACGACGTCGACCCGCGGGACGAGGACGCGCGGGCCGTGGCTCGGCACCCAGTACGACGTCACGTTGTTGACCGTGTTGCCGGGAGCGCCTCGGAAGCCGAGCAGCTGCACCTTCGGATGCTTCATGTCGCCGATGGCGGCGAAGTTCTGGTTGCCCATCGCGTCGATCTGGCTGCCGCCCATGATGACGTGGCGTCGACCCGACCAGACGACGTCGAACATCGAGCGATAGGGGTTCCAGGCCTCGACGACGCCATCAGCAGTGCTGAACATCGCCTCCCCGTCGGTCATCACCAGATCGGGCTCGAACGACGCGCGGGCGAGCAGCCCCCCGATCCGCGGGATCGTCCCGATCGGGTTCGCGACGATCTCGCCGTCGCCACGGAAGCACTCCGCGATCGCGACGCAGCAGACGTCGGCCCTGCGCAGGTCGGTTGCCGTCGTCATCGCGTGGCCAGCCTCTGCTGGTAGCCGTCCTCGTCGAGGTCGAGCCACGATGTCCGCCAGTCCTGCCATGCCTCGGGCGACTTGGCGCCGGCGGCGTACTCCTTCTGGAACGCCTCGTCGCGCTCGTAGTCGGGAACACACGATGTGAAGTGCGCACCGTTGGGTGTCTCGACGACGCCGTCGGTCCACAGCCGGCTGATCCGCAACGTGTGGTGTGAACCTTCCTTGAGCAGGTCGCCGGTGTCGACCAGGCGCTCGCACGTCACGAACGACCGCTTCGCGGCCTGGCACACCAGGTCGTCGAAGTAGAGGTCCGGCCCGAGGAACTGCGCGTTGCCGGCGGCGTCGGCACGGTTCTGGTGCACCAGGGCCACGTCGAGCCGAAGCGCCGGCATCGCCACGAGCTCTTCGGCCTGACCCGTCTCCGGGTCGTCGTACGGCGACAACACGGTGCGGATCTCGTCACGTTGCCGCTCGACCACATCGGAACCGAGCCCTACGCGGGTCGGCAGGAACGGCACCCGCCACGCCGCGGCCTGCAGACCCAGCAGGAACATGCCCTCGTCGAGCTGCAACGTCTCGACCGCACCGGCCTGCATCGCGTTGCGGAAGTGCGGCTCGAGTGCGATCGAGTCGAGCGACACGAACGCGAAGACGACCTTGCGCACCTTGCCGGTCGCGCAGAGCAGCCCGACGTCCGGCCCGCCGTAGGAGAGGACGGTCAGGTCCTTGACCGACGACCGGCACAGCGCCCGGATCAGCGCCATCGGCTTGCGCCGCGAACCCCAGCCGCCGATGCCGATCGTCATGCCGTCGCGCAGCTCGCCGACGACCTCGTCGATCGTCATCCTCTTGTCAGGCATCGTCACTCTTCTGCCACTGATCCTTGCGCTCGACGAACGCGTCGCGCGCCTTGTCGCTTGCCCCGGTCAGGTTGAGCTCGAAGGTGAACCCCTGCTCGTACCGGTAGGACCGGCGAACGTCGACGGGGTCGATGCCGTTGAGCGACTCCTTCGCCGCCCGCATCACGACGGGGTCGACCGACGCGATCTGCAGGGCGACCTCACGCGCCGCGGCGCGCAGCTCGTCGCGCGGCACGACCTTGAGAACACTGCCGTACGTCGCCAACTCTTGCGCCGTCGCGCGCTCTGCGGTGTAGACCATGTGCCGCATCCGATGCTGCGGCACCAGCCGCGACAGGTGCGTCGCGGCACCGAGCGCTCCTTGCTTCACCTCGGGCAGACCGAACGTCGCGTCGTCGCTCGCGATGATGATGTCGGCGTTGCCGGCGAGCCCGATGCCGCCACCGAGGCAGAAGCCGTGCACGGCTGCGATGACGGGCACCGGGCATTCGTAGACGGCGGCGAATGCGGCGAAGCAGCCACGGTTGGCGCCCACCAGCGCGGTGAACCCCTCGGTCGCCTGCATCTCCTTGATGTCGACGCCGGCGTTGAAGCCCTTGCCTTCCGCCGCGAGGACGACCGCTCGCACGTCCGGGTCGGCACCGGTGCGCGTGATGATGTCGGCGAGCTCGAACCAGCCCGCGACGGGCAGCGCATTGACCGGGGGGACGTCGACGACGACCTCGGCGACGTGCTCGCTGATGGTGCTGCTGATGCCCAAGAGAGACTTTCTGATGCGACGTCAGATTCGGGTGTCACCATATACGGGTGACCCCCTCTCCCTCCGAGCGCGCCGTGCTTGTCACCGGCGGCACCAAGGGCCTCGGTCGCGGTATCGCCGACGCCTTCGCCGCGGCCGGTGCGCAGGTGCTCGTCTGCGCACGTAACGAGCCCGAAGGCGCTGTCGCCGGAGAGTTCGTCGCGGCCGACCTGCGAGACCCCGAGCAGGCGGCGGGTGTCGTCGATGCCGTCGTCGAGCGGTTCGGTCGGCTCGACGTCGTCGTCAACAACGCCGGCGGGTCGCCGCCCGCGGACGCAGCGAGCGCCTCTCCCCGGTTCGTGGAGAAGATCGTCGCGCTCAACCTCCTCGCGCCGTTCTATGTCGCCCAGCGAGCCAACGCCGTCATGCAGCAGCAGGACACCGGCGGCGTGATCGTCAACATCGGCAGCCTGTCCGGGACGCGACCGTCACCGGGCACCGCGGCGTACGGCGCCGCCAAGGCCGGGCTCGCGAACCTGACGCAGTCGCTTGCGATGGAGTGGGCGCCGAAGGTCCGCGTTAACCTCGTCACGGTCGGCTACCTCGAGACCGAGCAGGCGGAGCTCCACTACGGCGACGCAGCGGGGGTTGCGGCCGTCGCAGCGGCCATACCGATGGGGCGCATGGTGCAGCCGGCGGATGTCGCGGCGGCGTGTCTGTTTCTGGCGTCGCCGGAGGCGGCATTCATCACGGGAGCCGACGTCGCGGTCCACGGCGGCGGCGAGCCGCCCACGTTCCTCTCCGCTTCGTCCACTTCCAACGGTTAGGCTCGGGTCGTGTCCATGTCTGACGCAGCGTCACCTTTGCGGGCGGTCGACGGCCGGGTCCCGGGTCGCCGCGGTCTCGCCACCCGTCAGAAGCTGCTCGACTGCACGATCGCTCTGCTGGCGAAGACGCCGTACCGCGATCTGAAGATCACCGACATCACCCGTGCCGCAGGCACGTCGCCGGCCACCTTCTACCAATACTTCGTCGACCTCGAGGCCGTGCTGCTGGCCGTCGCCGAGCAGACCGCCGAGGAAGGGCGCGAGCTCGTCGCGCTCATCTCCAACCGGCCGTGGAAGGGTGCCGGCGGCGTCCGGAGCGCCGAGGAGCTCGTCGACGGGTTCCTCGAGTTCTGGCGGACGCATCGACCGACGCTTCGCGTCGTCGACCTGCTCTCGACCGAGGGTGACCGCAGGTTCCGGCACCTCCGGGTCGTCATGCTCAACGCGATGACCAAGGCGCTGGCCGAAGAGATCCGCCAGCTCAACCCCGACGACGAGGTCGACCCGATGGCGACCGCCGGCGTTCTGGTCGGCCTGCTCGCGCAGATCGCCGGTCACCAGAGCGGCTTCGAGGCCTGGGACATCAAGTTCGGCGACGTGCGCGAGGCGATGATCCGACTCGTCTACTGGGGCGTGACCGGACCGAAGGTGCCCCGGCGGTGACCATCGAACGGATCAACCCTCCCGGCCTCCACCCCACGCCGGGCTACCACCACGTGACGATCGCGACGGCGAAGCGCTACGCACACCTGTCCGGGCAGAGCCCGCTCGACGAGGACGGCGTCGTGGTCGGCGCCGACGACCTCGTGGCTCAGGTCAACCAGGTCGCGCACAACATCGCGGTCGCGCTCGAGCACATCGGTGCCAGCCCCGAAGACGTCGTACGTGCCGTCATCTACGTCGCGTCGACGGAGCGCGCCGACCTCGCCCTCGTGTGGACCGCACTGTCGCGGTCGGAGGTGGGCGCAGCACTGAGCACCGCGAGCACGCTGCTCGGTGTCGCGCAGCTCGGCTATCCCGGCCAGCTCGTGGAGGTCGACATCACCGCGGCGCTGCCCGACGCGGGATGAAGCTCAAGCTCGACCTCCACGACGTCTACAACCGCGGCGAGGAGATCGACCGGGCACTTCGCCGCATCATCGACGAGGCAGTCGCGAAGAAGGCGCCGCTCGTCGAGATCATCCCCGGCAAGGGATCGGGTCAGCTGAAGAAGCGCGTCCTCCGGTTCCTCGACCAGAAGGACGTCAAGGCGCTGTATCACCGGGTGGAGAAGGACTCCGACAACTTCGGCCGTGTCTTCGTTCACTTCCGCTGGAAGTAGCCGAGCAGACGTCCCGACAGCAACGCGACGGTCACCGCGAGCGCGCACGTTGCGAGACCGGCGAGCCTGCCGTCGTGCACCCAGCTGCTGTGCACGAACGTTCCGGGCGCCGGTTCGGAGTTGCTTGCGGTCGCAGCAGTGGCAAATTCGGCGGCCGCGCCTCCGACGACGACAGCGAACAACAGCACCGCTCGGCGGACCCGGGCATCTCGACGTCTGACGATGTCGACCAGCCCGAGGATCAGCCCCGCGAGGGCGATCTGAAGAGTGAGAATCCAGAGCAGGAACAGCGCCATGTTGAGACCGAAGGGATAGGGGTTGCGCCACTCGCTCAGCTGCGGGTTGCCCAAGGCATGCGCCTCGATCGAGCGCTCGACCAGGATCCCGAGCCCGTTGAGCAGGACGACGAGTGACCAAGCTGCGATCAGCCGGGTCGCGACAGCTCCCAGCCCTTGCCGCCGGTCCCTGACCGGCTTGCCGTCCGCGAGATCCGCGAGCTGCTCGGGAAAGTAACGATCGCCGGTCGTCCGCAGCTCGCTGATCGGCCACCATCGCCACTCGACGAAGGACTCGCGTTCGAGCGGCGACCAGCGCGACGTGTCGACGTCGAAGGCGGGCCCATAGAGCAGGTAGTAGTCCTCGTCCTGCAGGTAGCGCGCTCCCCCGAACTCGAAGCGGGTACGACGCCGCATCCGCACCTCACCGAGGGCCTCGACGGGGACGTCGAGACCGCTCTCCTCCAGCAGCTCGCGACGCGCGGCCTCGGCGGTGCTCTCGCCGGCAGCGGCTCCGCCACCGGGCGTCACCCACCACGTGCCCGCCTGCGGGCGAGCCGGGCCGCCGCCGCGAAAGAGCAGCACGCGGCCGTCCGTGGAGACGAGAACCACCCGACCGGCGCGACGACGCTGCCGGCGGCGGAACACGGGCCAAGATTATGCGGCGGACGATCGCGACTCAGGACGCCGCGGTCCGAGACCCGGCGGCCGGACGGTCGAGCAACGCTTCGGTGAGCATGCCGACGAAGCCCGGCATCTCGGCCACCGGCACCTGGTGCGTGGCGACACAGCGGTCGTCACGCCAGATGCTGATCGTCACCAGACCGAGCTCTGGGTGAGCCGATACGCGGAGAGCGCGGCCGCCCCGACGCGGGTCCAGGTGGACTCCCCCGCGCGCGGGCAGCGGCGCGACACTCATGCCGGCAGTGTCCGCCTAGAGTCGTCGCGTGCCAAGCCTCTCTCGTGACGGTGACGTCTTCGTTCTCGATCTCGGCAGCGACGAGAACCGCTTCACGCCCGACTGGCTCGAGGGCGTCGAGCGACGGCTCGACGAGGTGCTGGCGGCCGAGCCGCGGGCGCTCGTCACGACGGCCACGGGCAAGTTCTTCTCCAACGGACTCGACCTGGAAGGTCTCGGGCAGAACCCTGAGGGGCTGGCGCCGTACGTCCGCCGCGTGCACGCGCTGTTCGCGCGCCTGCTGACGTTTCCGGCGCCGACGGTCGCCGCGATGCAGGGCCACGTCTTCGCGGCGGGGGCGATGCTCGCTCTCGCCCACGACTGGCGCGTGATGCGTGCCGACCGTGGCTACTTCTGCCTCCCCGAGGTCGACATCCAGATCCCGTTCACGCCTGGGATGGATGCGTTGATCCGGTGCAAGCTCACCCCGTCGACGGCGATCGACGCGATGACGACGGGCCGCCGCTACGGCGGCGGCGACGCGCTCGCTGCCGGCATCGTGGACGAGGCCGTCGACGAGAGCGACGTCGTGCCGCGAGCGGTCGAACGGGTCCGACCTCTC
Organism: Mycobacteriales bacterium; assembly: GCA_035695045.1. GTDB lineage: Bacteria > Actinomycetota > Actinomycetes > JAFAQI01 > JAFAQI01 > DASSKP01. The sequence goes on from DASSEX010000062.1 coordinate 17,356, forward strand.
GCCGGCAAGGACAGCCGGACGCTCGGCGTCATCAAGCAGCGCATGTTCGCCGGTGTCGTTCGCGAGCTGCTCGAGGGCGAGCTGGGCTTCTGACCTAGAACAGACCGGCCCGGGATGCCACGACACGACGCTGCTCGTGGACGTCGCCGAGGAGCAACCGCGTCGTCGTCGCACGCTTGAAGTAGAGGTGCGCGTCGTGCTCCCACGTGAAGCCGATCCCGCCGTGCAGCTGGATCGCCTCGGCGGCCGCGTGCCACGCGGTTTCGGCGCAGACGGCGAGAGCGAGTGGCGCGACGACAGGAAGCTCGTCCGGTGAGGCGTCCACCGCCCAGGCGGCGTAGTACGCCGTCGACATCGCCGCCTCGACCTCGACCGCGACGTCCGCGACACGATGTTGCAGAGCCTGGAAGGAACCGATCGCCCGGCCGAACTGCTCGCGGGTCTTGAGGTAGTCGACGGTCGTCTCCAGGCATCGCCGGGCGACGCCGACCGACTCCACGGCGTAGGCGACACGCAGGACGTCGACCGCGCGTTGCGAGGCGACCGCGTCGCCGAGCCCGACGACCGGCGACTTCTCCAGTCGCACCGCGGCCTGCCGCCGCGTCGGGTCCAGCGTCTGCCGGGAGGTGACGCTGACGCCGGCGCTGTCGGAACGGGCCAGCCACAGCCCGTCGCGGCCGGCCAGCAGAAGGTAGGTGGCGGCCGCGCCGTCGACGACCTGGTCGACCGTCCCACTGGCGGTGACGCCGCTGCCGTCACCGCCGAACCCGATCCGCCCGGCCGACAGCCCCGAGTCGGCGACGCCGATGGCCGCGACCGCCTCGGCCGCGGCGACCTCGCCGAGCGCCTCTGCGCCGACGTCGCCCGACGCCGCAAGCACGTGTGCCGCGACGAGGGTCGGGAGCACCGGCACCGGCATCAAGGCGCGGCCGGACTCCTCGATGACGACGGCGGCGTCCACGAACCCTCCGCCCGCACCGCCGAGGCTCTCGTCGACGCCGAGGCCGAGCAGGCCCATCTCCTGGCCGAGACCTCGCCAGAGCGCGGCGTCGTACGGCGCCTCCGCCTCCATGGCCGCGCGGACGTGGGCCGACGACGACCGGTCGGCCGCCAGCGCGCGCACGGCCTCGCGCAGCTCTTGCTGCTCGGGCGAAAACGTGAAGTCCATGGCGTGGCCGAGCGTAACGACCGGCGCCGTACCCAAATCTGACGACCCGTCAGAAACGGGATAGGCTCGCCACGTGGATTTTGACTTCACGCCCGAGCAGCAGGCCTTTGTTGCCGAGGTCGAGGCCTTCCTCGACGAGCACGCCACACCCGACGTCGCGGACCCGACGCGGGAGAACATGGCGCAGATCGTCGACACCCCGGAGCGCCGGGCCTTCATGAAGAAGATGGCCGAGCGCGGGTGGCTCGGCATCACCTGGCCGGAGGAGTGGGGCGGCAAGGACAGCGACGGCGTCTACGAGTACCTCCTCAACGAGGCGCTGGCGCGTCGCGGCGCGCCGCAGATCGGCAAGGGCGTCGGCATCATCGGCAAGACGATCCTGCGGCACGGCAGCGACAAGCTGAAGCAGGAGTTCCTGCCGAAGATTCTCAACGCCGAGGTCGAGTTCGCCGTCGGCTACAGCGAGCCCAACGCCGGCAGCGACGCCGCCGCGATGAGCCTGAAGGCGACCAAGGTCGAAGGCGGCTGGGTGCTGTCCGGGCAGAAGATCTGGACGACGTCCGCGCACTTCGCCGACTGGTACTGGGTCGGCGCGCGCACGGACCCGGAGGCGAAGAAGCACTTCGGGATCACGCTGTTCCTGGTGCCGATGGACCACCCCGGGCTCACCGTGAAGCCGATCTGGACGATGGGCGACGAGCGCACCAACGAGGTCTTCTTCGACGACGTCTTCGTCTCCGACGACTACGTCGTCGGCGAGCTCAACCGCGGCTTCCAGTACATCTCCGAGGCACTCGACCTCGAGCGCTTCACGATGTTCACGTTCTCCCCGATCAAGGCGCGGCTCGACCTGCTCATCGAGCACCTCCAGAGGGCCACTCGCGACGGCAAGCCGTTGAAGGACGACCCGATCGTCCGCAGCCGCGTCGCCCAGCTGGCGACCCAGGCCGAGGTCGCGCGCATGCTCGGCCTGCGGTTCGTGGCGAAGTCGGCGAAGGGTGGCGCGGCGCCGACCGCCGAGGCCAGCGAGTACAAGCTGTTCGCGACGGAGTTCTCGAAGAAGCTCGCCGACGCCTCGATGGACCTCGTCGGGCCGGGCAGCCAGCTGCGCGTGGGCACCGAGCAGGCGCCGATGAAGGGCCGGGCCGAGTCGACCTACCGCTACACCGTGCTCGACACCATCGGCGGTGGCACGTCGGAGGTCCAGAAGAACATCATCGCGCGGCGCAAGCTCGGACTGCCGAAGAACTTCTGATGGCAGGCCCGCTTGCACGAACGACCGTCCTCGACCTGTCGAGTGTCGGTCCGGCTGCCCGCGCCGCGGCGTGGCTGGCCGACTACGGCGCCTGCGTCGTCAAGGTCGCGCCTCTTGCCAAGGACGCGGGCACGCAGATCACTCCTCCCACCCATGCCTACAGCGGCGGGCGCGGCACGCAGCGCATCCGGCTCGACCTCAAGAGCGCCGGCGGGCGCGAGACGTTCCTGCGGCTGGCGGAGCACTCGGACGTCGTGATCGAGAGCTTCCGCCCCGGCGTCGTCGGCCGGCTCGGCATCGGCTACGACGACGTGAAGAGCCGCAACCCACGCATCGTCTACTGCTCGACGAGCGGCTACGGCCAGACCGGTCCGTGGTCGCAGTGGGCCGGACACGACCTCAACTACCTCGCCGTCTCCGGTTACCTGCACAACACCGAGCGGGCCGCCGACGGCAAACCACCGGTGCCCGGCGCGACCGTGGCCGACAGCGCCGGCGGCGGACTGCACGCCGTCGCCGCCATCCTCGCTGCCCTCGTCGCTCGCGAGCACACCGGCGACGGCAGCTACGTCGACGTCTCGATCGCCGACGGCATGCTCTCGTTGATGGCATTGCAGGTCGACGAGCATCTGGCCACCGGGCGGGAGGCTGGACCGGGCACCGCTCCTCTCGGCGGACGGTTCGCCTGCTACGACACCTACGTTGCGGCCGACGGCGAATGGCTTTCGGTTGCGGCGATCGAGCCTCGCTTCTGGGGCAACCTGTGTCGGCTGCTCGGGTGCGAGGAGCTGACCGGCAAGCAGTACGACGCCGACGCGCAGGAAGAGATCCGCGCAGAGCTCGCACGCCTCTTCTCGACCCGACCGCGCGACGAGTGGGTCGCCGAGCTGGCGCCCGCGGACACCTGCGTCGCGCCGGTGCTGTCACCGGCCGAGGCGGCGTCAGCGCCGCAGTTCACCGAGCGCGGCGCCGTCGCCACGGCACAGCCTCCGACCGGCGAGTCCGCATTCCGCCAGCTCGCGCCTCTGTTCGCCGGAGCACAGCGTCGGACGTCGTACGACCTGCCGGACCGCAACAGCACGGACACCGATGCGGTGCTCGCCGAGGCGGGCTTCGCCGACGACGAGATCGCACAGCTTCGAGCCGACGGGGTGATCGGGTGAGTGAGGATCTGCCGGCGGACGTCGCGGCGCTCATCGACCAGGTGCAGTACGAAGAAGCGGGCGAGTTCCCGGTCGAGCGCGGCTACATCTGGACGTCGGCGGCCTCCGTCGAGAACGGCAACCCTCTGTTCTGGGACGACAAGGTGGCCGCCGAGCTGACCGGTGGGCCCATCGCGCCGCCGTCGATGCTCTCCACCTGGTTCCGGCCGCATCACTGGGCGCCCGGCCGCGAGGTGCAGCGGCTGCCGTTGCAGGTGCACTTCGACCTCAAGGAGCAGCTCGGCCTGCCGGAGGCCGTCATGACCGACAACACGATCACCTTCTACGAGCCCGTCCGTCCGGGCGACACGATCTCGACCTGCCAGCGGCTTCGCTCGGTGAGCCCGGAGAAGCAGACGAAGCTCGGCACCGGTCGCTTCTGGGTCATCGACGTCGAGTACCGCAACGAGCGCGGTGAGCTCGTCGGCGTCGAGTCGTGGACGGGCTTCGGATACCGGAGGGCCGCATGACGGCACCGCTCACGATCGACGCCGTGAAGGTCGGCGATCAGCTGCCGCCGCTCAGTTACGACGTCACCGCCACGACTGTCGTCGTCGGTGCACTGGCGACACGTGACTGGCGACCGCAGCACCACGACTACCACTTCGCCACCGTGCGCAACGGCGTGCGCGACATCTTCATGAACGCGCCCAACCAGGCCGCGTGGTTCGAGCGCTACATCACTGACTGGACCGGGCCGCGCGGGCGGCTCGGGAAGGTCGGCTTCCGCATGAAGGACTCGGTCTTCCCGGGCGACACCATGACGCTGCGCGGGACCGTGACCGACGTCACTGTCGACGACACCGGCTGTGGCTGGGTCGCACTCGACGTCACGATGCACGCCGACGACAGGCTCGCGACGACGTGCAGCGCACGCGTCGCGATCCCCACGGCGACCGACGACAACCCCTGGGCCCGCCGCGGCGAGTCCTGGAAGCCCGAGCAGAGCTGAGCGAGGAGCACCCTTCCGTGGACATGGACTTCACGCCGGAGCAGGACCTGCTCCGCGACTCCGTCCGGCGCACGTGCAGCCGGCACGGCGGTCTCGACATGGTGCGCAAGCTCGAGAACGACGCGGTCGGCTACTCCCCCGCGTTCTGGTCAGCCCTCGGCGAGCTGGGGTTGCTGGGGCTCACGGTGCCGGAGGAGTACGGCGGCAGCGGCATGACGATGGTCGACGCCGCGATCGTCTACGAAGAGCTCGGACGGTCGCTCGCTCCGAGCCCGCACTTCGTCTCCTGCCTCCTCGCCGCGGGAGTGCTGCAGCGCGGCGGCAGCGACACGCAGAAGCAGAGCTGGCTGCCTCGCATCGCCTCCGGTGACGCGGTCCTGACCGTTGCCTGGCTGGAGGCCGGCGGCGGGTTCGGGCCGGAAGGTGTGCAGGTCACGGCGACGCCTGCCGACGGCGGCTACGTCCTCGACGGCGTGAAGCAGCACGTGCCGTTCGCCCGCGCCGCCGACGCACTGCTCGTCCTCGCCCGGGCGCCGGAGGGCGTCGTACTGGTCCTGGTCGACGCGGGCGCTCCTGGGCTGTCGCTGGAACAACAGCTGACGGTGGCATCCGACACGCAGTTCGAGGTGTCGTTCGACGGTGTGACCGTGCCCGCCGACGGCGTCGTGTGCGCCACCGATGCCTGGAGCTGCTGGCACGAGACGATGCTCGACGGCGCGATCCTGCTCGCCGCTCAGGCGGTCGGCGGCGCGCGCGCCGCTCTGGAGCTGACGGTCGACTACGCCCAGAAGCGCGAACAGTTCGACCGGCCGCTCGGCGCTTTCCAGGCGATCGCGCACTACCTCGCCGACGCGACGGCCGCCGTCGACGGAACGCAGACACTCGTCTGGGAAGCCGCCTGGGCCCGGGCGGAGGACCGGCCGGTTGCCCGGCTCGCGCCCATGGCGAAGCTGTACGCCGGCAAGACCTTCCGCGAGGTCACCGCGATGGCGCAGCAGGTGTTCGGAGGCAATGGCTTCACGCTGGACTTCGACGTGCAGCTCTACTTCCGCCGGGCCAAGTCGTGGCAGCTCAACTACTGGGACGACCGGCACCTCGAGGAGCTGATCGCCGAGCATGTGCTCGGACCGATCAGCCCCCGCTGACCCCTGCGCCGGACGCCACGGCGACGTCGACGTCGTCGTCTACCTCGCCGGGTTCGCGCGACTCGTCGCTGATGTCGATCACGATGTCCGCGAGCCCGTCATGCCGGTGCGCGGCCATGAAGCGGCGCAGGCCGACCCGCAGCTGATCGGTCGTCGGCGCATCGATCGAAACCACTGCCGAGCACAACCGGCACTGGGCGCTGGGTGCCGAGCGGGTCCGTGCCGGCGCTCCCTCGTGTGGGGTCATGAACCGAACCGTGCACTGTCCCTCGCGCCGATGCCAGGGGTTCGGCGCAGAATAGTTAGATCGGATGGCGAGCAACCAGTCGCGCCCGACATCGGCTGCACCGCTGGGACCGTGCTTTCGGGCCAGCAACCTCCGATGCCGTCCGACCGGCCCGGTTCGGGCAGGGATGGCCTAACCTCGACCCAGGTGTGCCGGGAAGTCTGGTCGGCGAGCGGATGACGACGCCCGAGACGAGGTGACCGGTGCACACGGCCGAGATCGTGCTTGCCCTGCTCGTGCTCGCGACGCTCGTCGCAGCGTTCGCCGAGCGCCTGCGGCTACCCGCACCATCGTTGCTCGTCCTCGCCGGTCTCGGTGTCGGGCTCCTGCCCGGCGTCCCGGACGTGCACATCGCGCCGGAGCTGGTCAGCCTCGTCGTCCTCCCGCCGCTTCTCTACGCCGCGGCCGTCGACGTCGTCGTCACCGACCTCCGCGCGGTGCTCGCGCCGGTGCTCGTGCTGTCCATCGGCCTGGTCGCTGCAACGGCCGTCGCCGTCGCGCTGGTCCTGCATGCGCTCACACCGGTCGGTTTCCTGCCTTCGCTCGTGCTCGGCGCGGTGCTCGCCAGCACCGATCCGGTCGCCGTCAGCGCACTCGCGCGACGGCTCCAGCTTCCGCCACGGCTGCTTGCGCTTGTCCAGGGCGAAAGCCTGCTCAACGACGCCACGTCGCTGCTCCTCTTCCGGGTGGTGGTCGCCGGAGTGGTCGCGGGCCACCTCGCAGGGCCGGTGATGTTCCCGCTGAAGTTCCTGGGCCTCGGCGCCGGTGGCGCTGCTGTCGGCATCGCCTGTGGGTTCGTCGTCCGGCAGCTGCACCAACGCACCGACGACACCGTCATCGCCGCCGTCATCTCGCTGTTGACGCCGTACGCCGTCTTCGTCGCAGCCGAGGTCGCACACACCTCAGGCGTCACCGCGGTTGTGTTCGGTGGGCTCTACCTCGGCCGGCGTCGCTACCAGATGTCGCGTGGCCCGGCGCGACTGCAGATCGGGCACCTCTACGGCGTCGTCGTCTTCCTGCTCGAGAGCGTCGTCTTCGCGATCATCGGTCTTCAGCTCCCGACGCTGGTCCGCGCGCTGACGTCAGGCGAACACGACTTCGTCCTCGTCGCCCTCGCGGTCACCGGCACCTTGCTGGTCGTCCGGGTGGCCTGGGTCTGGGCCGCGTCCTATCTCCCGGGCGAGCTGGAGCAGCGCCGGTCGCGCGTCGTCGCGGTCACGTCATGGGCGGGCACCCGCGGCGTCGTGCCGCTGGCCGCAGCGCTGTCGATCCCTCTCACCGGCCACGCCGGCGCCCCGTTCCCGCACCGCGCTCTGTTGCTCGTCCTCGCGACCGGATGCACGGCGTTGACGCTGGTCATCCAAGGCCTCACGCTCGGCCCGGTCGTCTCCCGCACCGGGGTTGTCGACGACCCGGCCACGCGGGACCGGGAGCGGGCTCTCGCACGACACGCGGCACTGTCGGCGGCGATGAACAGGCTCGACGAGCTCCGCGAGCGCGAGGAAGCCTCCCCCGCAGCCGTCGAGTGGCTTCGCGGTGAGTTCGCTGCCCGACTCGAACGGGCGTCGGAGGGGCTCGCCGCGACCGAGGCGACCTCGGAAAGCCCGCGGGCGACCAGGGACGAGATGCAAGCGCTGCGACGTGAGCTGATCGCCGTCCAGAGCGCGCGGCTGCACGACCTCGTCAACGCCGGGCGCATCTCAGAGCCGGTGCGCCGGCAGGTGCAGCGGCTGCTCGACCTCGACGAGGCACGGTCATCCGACTGAGTGGCCGGTGGCTGACGGGGAACACCAGCCTCTACCGGTGCCCGAAGGTGCATTGACGTGGCCCGGCTGGTGTTGCACTGTCAGGTGGAGAGGTGACGCATGCCCGCTGCGCTGCCACAGTTGATTCGCCTGGAGCCGGACGGCAGTTCGGTCGCTGAGGCGCGCCGTTTCGCGCGCGACTGTGTCTGCCGCTGGGGACTCGAGGACCAGGCGGCCGACGTCGAGCTCGTTGTCGACGAGCTCGTCACCAACGCCATCCGGCACAGCCGTGGCGCGGTGACGCTCTCCGTCGGGCGGCGTCTGGACCGAATCGTCGTCCAGGTGCAGGACGCCTCGCCCGACCGGCCCGAGCACGAGGACGCCGACGTCCTCGCCGACAACGGCCGGGGCCTGCTTCTCGTCGAGCAGCTCGCCGCGGGCTGGGGCACCACGCCCGTACCCGAGGGCAAGCGGGTCTGGGCAGAGCTGCCCGTCGACTGATCTCGTGCGGTCGGCGCCGCGCCGGAGCGGTCAGTCCGCCGGGAGCGGTCCGCCGCCGTCGGGGATCGTGCGGCCGGAGTCGCGGTAGGCCACCGCAGCATGGAAGCCGTCACGCTCGGCGAACTCGCGGAACCACCGACCTTCCGGACTGTGCCGGGTGATGCCGTCGAACAGCGTCGCGAGCAGCTGGGTGCCTTGCAGTCCCATGTTGTCGTAGGCCTGGTTGATCATCAGCTTCTGCATGACCAGCTGGTTGGTCGGCACGCCGGCGATGCGGTCGGCCAGTCGCTCGACGGTGACGTCCAGCTCGTCCGCCGGTGCCGACTCGACGGCGAGCCCCCACTCGGCTGCCGTTCTGCCGTCGATGGTGTCGCCGGTGAGCAGCATCCGCTTCGCCCGCTCGGCGCCGATCCGGTAGACCCACATCGCGGTCGTCGGGCAGCCCCAGACCCGCGCCGGCGGGTAGCCGATGCGCGCGTCCTCGGCCATCACGACGAGGTCGGCGCACAGGGCGATGTCGCTCCCGCCCGCGATCGCGTAGCCATGCACCTTCGCGATCGTCGGCTTGTAGGAGCGGAAGAGCGTAAAGAAGTCGTCGGTCCAGCCGCGCATCATCCGGTAGTCGGCCATGGGATCCCACGGGCCGTGCGCCTGGACGCCCTCGCCGCCCTCGGCGTAGTCCTTGAGGTCGTATCCCGCGCAGAAGGCCCGGCCCGCGCCCTCCACGACGATCACGTGGACCGCCTTGTCGGCGTTGGCCTCCTCGACGGCCGCGCGGATGTCGCCGGGCATGTGCGCATCGATCGCGTTGAGGCGCTCCGGTCGGTTGAGCGTCAGGTAGGCGATGCGCCCCTCGGTGCGGTAGTCGACCGACGTGTAGCCCATGGGCCGGAGTCTGGCACGCGTAGGCGCTGCTTCCCCTCGCGCACACGGGCCGCGGCGACTACGGCGCCGCGTCCGCGACCGGCGGCAGGAGGCAACGGCGGCGGGCCATCGACGGCTTGCACAGCGCCCGCAACATGGCCGTCGTGAGCTCCTCCTCGACTCGTTCGTAGGAC
>DASSEX010000063.1:0-7359 GCA_035695045.1 Mycobacteriales bacterium
CAGATCGTCGCGGTCGGCTTCGCGACCGCGGACACCGCGTCGAGCGTCTTCAGCCCGTCACCGGTGTTGAGCACCACCGTCTCGGCCTCCGGGTCGAGCCTGCCCTCGCGCAGCAGCTTGCGCAGCGTCGCGACCGTCACCCCGCCGGCGGTCTCGGCGAACACACCCTCGGTCCGCGCGAGCAGGCGGATCGCGTCGACGATCTCCTCGTCGCTGACATCGGCGATCGCACCCCCGGTGCGGCGCACCACGTCGAGCGCATAGGGCCCGTCCGCCGGGTTGCCGATCGCGAGCGACTTCGCGATCGTCGACGGCCGCACCGGCTGTACGACGTCGTGACCCGCGGCGAAGGCAGCCGAGACCGGCGAGCAGCCGGTCGCCTGCGCACCGAAGACGCGGTAGGGCGTCGACTCGACCAGACCGAGCCGGCCGAACTCACGCCAGGCCTTGTCGACCTTGGTCAGCAGCGCGCCGGAGGCGACGGGAATGACGACCTGCTCAGGCAGTCGCCAGCCGAGCTGCTCCGCGACCTCGTAGCCGAGCGTCTTCGAGCCCTCGGCGTAGAAGGCGCGCATGTTGACGTTGACGAACGCCCACGGCTGCTCGCCGGCGACCTCCGCGCAGAGCCGGTTGACGTCGTCGTAGTTGCCGTCGACGGCCACGAGGGTCCCGCCGTAGACAGCGGTCGTCACGACCTTGCCCTGCTCGAGGTCGTGCGGGATGAAAACGACAGAGCGCAGCCCGGCGCGGGCCGCGGCGGCCGCGACGGCGTTGGCCAGGTTGCCGGTGGATGCGCAGGACAGCACCTCGAAGCCCAGCGTTCGCGCGGCGGAGGCCGCGACCGCGACCACCCGGTCCTTGAAGGAGTGCGTCGGGTTGCCGCTCTCGTCCTTGACCCACAGCGTCTTCATGCCGAGCTCGCGCGCCAGGTTGTCCGCCCGGTGCAGCCGCGAGATCCCGACCTGCAGGTCGACGACGGGCTGGACCGGCAGCAGGCCGGCGTAGCGCCACATCGTCTGCGGCCCGGCCTCGATGGACTCTCGGGTCACGGCGCCGAGCAGCGCCTCGTCGTAGGCGATCTCGAGCGGGCCGAAGCACAGCTCGCACACATGCGCCGGGCCGAGGTCATAGCTGGCGCCGCACTCGCGGCACGCGAGGTTGGTTGCAGCACCGAACGGGGCCGCAACGGAGAGCTGCGGCGCGTCAGTCAACACAGACGTCATTGAGCGAGGCCTTCCGTCCTCATCTGTCCCGCCACCGTGGCGGGTCGGATTTGGCACCTGTCCGGCCGGGCCTCGCGGTAGCGAGATGTGCCGGATGGTTGCCGGGGCTTCACCGGGCCGTTCCCTCTGCCCCTCTGGATGAGTGCGCCACCGGCCGGAGCCGATGTTGCGTGTGCCAGTGTCGCATACGTGGACCCTCGCGCGCACCGCTGGTTTTCCCAGCGGACCTCCCGAGCGGCCGACTGGCCGGTCGACAGGCTCGTCGCCGCGAAGGGCGACACCCGCGTGAGCGTGGTCCTCCCGGCGCTGGACGAGGAGGCGACGGTCGGCCGGATCGTGCGGGTCATCCGCCGTGAGCTGCTCGAGCGCAGGGGCCTCGTCGACGAGCTCGTCGTCGTCGACTCAGGGTCGACGGACGACACCGTCGCGGTGGCGCGGGCCGCCGGCGCGGACGTCGTACGGCGGGAGGACGTGCTGTCGCACCTGCCTCCGAGGCCGGGCAAGGGGGAGGTGCTCTGGCGCTCGCTGGCCGCGACCACCGGCGACGTGATCGTCTTCGTCGACAGCGACCTGGCGGACTTCACGTCGTCGTTCGTCACCGGGCTGCTCGGTCCGCTGCTCACCGATCCTTCGGTGCAGTTCGTCAAAGCGACCTACGACCGGCCGCTGCATCGTCCCGACGACGTGCAACCCGCCGGCGGCGGCCGTGTCACCGAGCTGGTCGCGAGGCCGTTGCTGGCGCTGCACTGGCCGGAGCTGACCGGCTTCGTGCAGCCGCTCGGTGGCGAGTACGCCGCCCGACGGCCACTCCTCGAACGGCTGCCGTTCGCCTGCGGCTACGGCGTGGAGTTCGGTCTCCTCGTCGACACCCTCGCCGCCGTGGGTCTCGACGCGATGGCGCAGGTCGACCTGTCGAAGCGCAAGCACCGCAACTCCGATCTGCACAAGCTCGGCCGGATGGCGATCGAGATCCTGCAAGTCGCCGAGGCGCGTCTCGGTCGCGCGGTGCGCTCGCCCGTGGAGATCACGCAGTTCGTCCGGAGCGGCGCCGGCTACGAGCTCGTCGACACCGACATGACCGAGCTCGAGCGCCCCCCGATGGCCTCAATCGCAGGCTCATCGCGTTAGAACGCGACGAGCAGGCGATTGATCAAGCCTCGGCCGGGTCGATGGCGGCGGCGCCGTCCGGGGTGTTGCTGTCGGCGGTGATGTCGAGAAAGAAGTGCCGCACCGGCGGGTGGTTGTCCGCGACCTCTCGCTCCATCCGTCGGGCGAGGTCCTCGACGTCGCCGGCGCTGATGTGGTCCTCGAGGTCGACTCTGGCCGCGACGAGCACCTCACCACGCCCTAGCACCATGGTGAGCACCTCGTCGACCGCCGAGACCTCGGGATACGCCTGGAGGTCACCGCGCAGCGCATCGACCAGCCGCTGGTCGGCGGCCTCTCCGATGATGAGGCTGCGGTTCTCCCGACCGAGGATCACCGCGACGACCGCGAGCAACACGCCGATCGCGACCGACGCGAGCGAGTCCCAGTAGGCGGCGCCGGTCAGCTGGTGCATCCCCACGCCGATGCCTGCCAGCGCGAGACCGACGAGCGCAGCCGAGTCCTCGGCGAAGACCGTGGTCGCCGCCGGGTCGGACGTCGCGAACAACTGAGTCCGGAACGGACGCTCCATCTGCTTCGCGTCCGCGCGTAGCTGCTTGCGGGCCTGCAGCCAGGACACGCTCTCGAGGACGAAGGCGACGCCGAGGACGGCGTACGACAGGACCCAGTGGCCACCCTCCGCACCGCCGCCGATCAGCTCGTGCACGCCCTGGAAGACGGCGAACACCCCGCCGCCGACGAAGATGCCGACCGCCGCGAGCAGCGTCCAGAAGTAGCGTTCGCGCCCGTAGCCGAACGGGTGCCGCGCGTCGGCCGGGCGGTCACTGCGCTTCACGGCGAAGAGCAGCATCACTTCGTTGGTGGTGTCGGCCAGGGAGTGCGCGGCCTCCGACAGCATCGCGGCGGAGCCGGACAGCGCGCCCGCGATGCCCTTCGCGATCGCGATCGCGAGGTTGGCGCCGATCGCCACGACGACGGTGGTGGTGCTCTCCTCCTGCGCCATGGAAGGGGCATTCCCCCGCGACCCGCGGTGATGCAACCGCGGTTGCGCAGTACCCTCCGCCCGTGGCCGGGGCAGAGGTTCTCGTCGCGTCGAACCGCGGTCCTGTCGCGTTCCGGTTCGGCGACGACGGCCGGATGCGGATGACCCGGGGCGGGGGCGGCCTGGTCTCGGGCGTCTCCGCGGCGGCGAGCGACGGGCTGGCGGTCTGGGTCTGTGCGGCGCTGAGCGACGCCGACCGGATCGCCGCCGGTGCGGCGCCAGGGGGCCGGCTCGACCTCGCCGGTCACGACACCGGCGGCGCCGCCGTGCGGATGCTGCCGATCGACGAGACGACGTTCCGCCGGGCCTACAACGCCGTCGCGAACTCGACGCTCTGGTACGTGAACCACACCCTGTTCGACACCCCCCGGCATCCGTCGTTCGACGGCCGCTGGTCGCGGTACTGGCAGGCGTACGTCGACTACAACGCGGCATTCGCCGACGCGCTGGCCGAGGAGGCGGAGCCCGGAGCGCGGGTGCTCGTGCAGGACTACCACCTGTTCCTGGTGCCGGCCCAGCTCCGCGAACGCCGGCCGGACCTGCGGATCGGCCACTTCACGCACACGCCGTGGGCGGAGCCGTCGTACTTCTCGGTGCTCCCGGACGCGATCGGCGCGGCGATCCTCGAGGGACTGCTCGGCGCCGACAGCGTGGGCTTCCACTCACCGCGCTGGGCCGAGGCGTTCGTGCGCTGCTGCGTGCGTCAGCTCGGCGCACAGGCCGGTGGCGACACCGTCCACTACGCCGGCCGGTCGACGCAGCTCCGCGTGCACGCCCTCGGCGTCGACGGCCCCGAGCTGTCGGCGCGAGCTGCCGAGGCCGACGTCGCGGCGCGCGCGGACGCACTGCGACGCCGGGTCGGCGACCGGCAGGTGCTGCTGCGCATCGACCGCACCGAGCTGTCGAAGAACATCGGCCGCGGCCTGGCGGCGTACCGCGAGCTCTTGCGCACCCATCCCGAGCACCGGGGCAACGTCGTACACGTCGTGTTCGCCTACCCGTCGCGGCACGACCTCCCCGACTACCGCGCCTACACCGCCGAGGTACAGCGGCTCGCGCGCGAGATCGACGACGAGTTCGCGACGCACGACTGGGCGCCGATCCTGCTCGAGGTCAACGACGACTACCCGCGGTCCCTCGCGGCTCTGCAGCTCGCAGACGTGCTGGTCGTCAACCCGCTGCGCGACGGCATGAACCTCGTCGCCAAGGAGGGCCCGGTGCTCTCGGCGGACGGTGTGGCACTCGTGCTCTCACGCGAAGCCGGTGCTGCGGACGAGTTCAGCGACGACGCCCTTCTCGTCAATCCCTACGACGTCTCCGGCACCGCGGCGGCGATGCACGAGGCACTGACCATGCCGCCCGACGAACGTCGCCAGCGCTCAGAACGGCTGGCCAAGGGCGCGGTGGCGCTGCCGCCGCGAGAGTGGCTGCGGGCGCAGCTCGACGCCCTCTGACCTCGGAGCCGGTCACGATGACCTGCCTCGATCGGACGGACGAGTCCGGTTAGGTTTCGCGACATGCGCCAGCTGACCAGCCTTGACGCCCAGTTCCTCGCCCTCGAGAACGCCCGGCAGACCGGTCACGTCGCCGGGCTCGCCATCTACGACACCAGTACGACGGCGACCGGCGGCCTCACTTGCGCTGACATGAAGCAGCTGATCTCCGACCGGTTGCACCTGCTGCCGCCGCTGCGCTGGCGGCTGGTCGAGGTACCGCTGGGCGCCGACTACCCCTACTGGGTGGACGACACCGACTTCGACCTGGACTTCCACGTCCGCGAGCTCGCGCTCGCGCCGCCCGGCGACGAACGGCAGCTCGCGGAGCAGGTCGCCCGGCTGCATGCCCGCTCGCTCGACCGGGCGCGTCCACTGTGGGAGCTCTACGTCATCAGCGGTCTGCGGGACGGCCACGTCGCGGTCTACACGAAGATCCACCACGCCGTCATCGACGGAGTCTCCGGCGCGGAGATCACCGGGATGCTGCTCGATCTCAGCCCGGAGATCCGTCAGGTCGAAGCCGAGGACCTGCCGGACGCCGCCGGACGCCGCCCGGGCCAGGCCGAGCTCCTGGCGCGGGCCCTCCTCGGCCTCCCGCGCTATCCGTTGCGGGTGCTGCGCTCGCTGCCGTCGGCGTTGCCGAACCTGGAGGAGACACAGTTCTCCGCCATCCCCGGCGCCGGGCGGCTCGGCCGCACCCTCGGCCAGGTGCAGCGACTCGTCAGCGGTGACCCGAACCGCGCCATCCGCTCGGAGCTGAAGGCGCCGAAGACCTCCTTCAACGGCCGCATCTCACCGCACCGCCGGTTCGCGTTCGGCCAGCTCGACCTCGACCGCGTGAAGGCGCTGAAGACGGCGTACGGCGTCACGGTCAACGACGTCGTGGTGACGATCTGCGCGGGTGCGGTGCGCCGGTGGCTGCTGGACCACGACGAGCTGCCGGAGGAGCCGCTCGTCACGCAGGTGCCGGTATCGGTGCGCAGCACCGAACAGGCCGGCACCTACGGCAACCGCATCCTCATGCTCGGCGCACCGCTGTTCACCAACATCGCCGATCCGGCCGAACGGCTGCGCCGGACGCACGACGAGCTGAAGGTGATGAAGGACCGGCACCGCGCGATGCCGGCCGATCTGCTGCAGGACGTCAACCACTTCATCCCGCCGGCGTTGTTCTCTCGCGCGGCACGGGCGACGTTCCGGCTCGCGACGTCCTCCGCCGGACGTCCGCAGTGGAACCTGGTCATCTCGAACGTCCCCGGGCCGCAGTTCCCGCTCTACTGCGCGGGCGCGAGGCTGGTGGCGCACTATCCGGTCTCCGTCATCACGGACGGCATGGGCCTCAACATCACGGCGATGAGCTACGACGGCCACATCGACGTCGGGATCATCGCGGATCGCGACCAGGTCGCTGACGTCTGGTGCCTCGTCGACTACCTCAACGACAGCATCGCCGAGCTCGAGAAAGCGGCCTCCACCCTCGAACTTTGAGGCGCAGACTGTCGTCATGAGCGGACCGGTCACGGCCACTGACGCGCCGACGATCCCGGACAACGGTCACGTCGACTCCTCGTGTGTCGAGGTGACCGACAGCCATGACGCCGAGGTCGGACGCTTTCACGTCCGTCGCGCGCTTCCCCGCCGCGGCCGTCGGACGGTCGGCGCGTGGTGCTTCGCCGACCACATGGGACCGGCCGACGTGACGGAGAACTCCGGGCTCGACGTCGGGCCGCACCCGCACATGGGGCTGCAGACGGTGACGTGGCTGCTCGAAGGCGAGGCGTTGCACCGCGACGGTCTCGGCTCGGAGCAGGTGATCGCACCGGGACAGCTCAACCTGATGACAGCCGGTGGTGGAGTCGCCCATGCGGAGGAGGCGACCGGCTCCTACTCGGGACGGCTGCACGGCATCCAGCTCTGGGTCGCCCAGCCCGAGAACACCCGGCACGGCGATGCTGACTTCGAGCATCACGCCGAGCTGCCGAAGGTCGCGCTCCCGAACGCGACGGCCACAGTCTTGATCGGCGAGCTCGCCGGTCAGCAGAGTCCGGCACGGCGCGACACGGAACTGGTCGGTGTCGACCTCGACCTCGCGGGCGCGGCGACGATCGCGCTGCCGGTGCGACGTGACTTCGAGCATGCCCTGGTCGTGCTCGAAGGAGCAGTCGCGATCGGCGACACCACGCTGACGCCGGGCCATCTCGGCTACGTGGGACGCGACCGCGACGAGATCCCGTTGCAGGCGCACGAACGCAGCCGCGTGCTCGTGCTCGGCGGCGTCCCGTTTCCCGAGCCGATCCTCATGTTCTGGAACTTCGTCGCGCGCGACCGCACCGAGATGGAGGCGGCGGTCCGGGAGTGGAACGACGACACCGGTCGCTTCGGCCGGGTCGCCTCGTCGCTCGCACGCATCCCGGCACCGCCGCCCTACTGGTCGACCGGCTAGCCGTAACCCAGCGCGGCAGCCAGCGAGCTGAGCCACTCGACCACGGCG
>DASSEX010000064.1:0-9093 GCA_035695045.1 Mycobacteriales bacterium
CGGAACGGCTCGCCGGTGCGGCCGTCGAACAGCCGCGCCTTGCCCTCCCCGCCGACCATCTGCTGACCGTCGCGGTTGGGGTGCGTCGAGGCGAGCAGGCCGGCGATCTCCTCCTCGCGAGCGCCGTCGAACACCGGAGTGGCGACGTTGGTGCCCGGGTCCGCGGAGTCGGCGCCGATCTCGGCCAGGCGCTTCTGCCAGGCCTCCTTCGTGCCGTTGATCTTCCAGCCTGTCTTGGCGACCCAGCCGAGGTGCGTCTCGAGGACCTGGCCGACGTTCATCCGGCCGGGGACACCCAGCGGGTTGAGGATGATGTCGACCGGCGTGCCGTCCTCGAGGAACGGCATGTCCTCGACGGGCAGCACCTTCGAGATGACGCCCTTGTTGCCGTGCCGGCCGGCGAGCTTGTCGCCGTCGGTGATCTTGCGCTTCTGGGCGACGTAGACGCGGACGAGCTCGTTGACGCCAGGCGGCAGCTCGTCACCCTCCTCGCGCGAGAAGACCCGGACGCCGATGACCTTGCCGCTTTCGCCGTGCGGCACCTTGAGGGAGGTGTCACGGACCTCGCGGGCCTTCTCACCGAAGATCGCGCGCAGCAGGCGCTCCTCCGGGGTCAGCTCGGTCTCACCCTTCGGCGTGACCTTGCCGACGAGGATGTCGCCGGGCACGACCTCGGCGCCGATGCGGATGATGCCGCGCTCGTCGAGGTCGGCGAGGACCTCCTCGCTGACGTTCGGGATGTCGCGGGTGATCTCCTCGGCGCCCAGCTTGGTGTCGCGGGCGTCGACCTCGTGCTCCTCGATGTGGATCGAGGAGAGGACGTCCTCCTCGACCAGGCGCGAGGACAGGATGATCGCGTCCTCGTAGTTGTGGCCTTCCCACGACATGAACGCGACGAGCAGGTTCTTGCCGAGGGCCATCTCGCCGTTCTGGGTGCACGGACCGTCGGCGATGACCTGCCCCGCCTCGACCTGCTGCCCCTCGTCCACGATGGGCTTCTGGTTGATGCAGGTGCCCTGGTTGGAGCGGCGGAACTTGGCCATGCGGTAGGTGCGCCGCGTCCCATCGGTGTGCGCGATGGTGACGTAGTCGGCGGAGACCTCCTCGACGGTGCCGGCCTGCTCCGTGACGACGACGTCACCGGCGTCGACAGCGGCGCGGAACTCCATGCCGGTGCCGACCAGCGGCGCCTCGCTCTTGAGCAGCGGCACCGACTGACGCTGCATGTTGGAGCCCATGAGCGCGCGGTTGGCGTCGTCGTGCTCGAGGAACGGGATCATCGCCGTCGCGACCGAGACCATCTGCCGCGGCGAGACGTCCATGTAGTCGATGCTCGCGGGCTCGACGTAGTCGACCTCGCCGCCCTTCTTGCGGACCAGGACGCGGCTCTCGGCGAACGTGCCGTTGGCGTTGAGCGGCGCGTTGGCCTGCGCGATGACGTGCCGGTCTTCCTCGTCGGCGGTGAGGTAGTCGATCGAGTCGGTGACCTTGCCGCCGGTGACCCGGCGGTACGGCGTCTCGACGAAGCCGAACGGGTTGACCCGGGCGTACGAGGACAGCGAGCCGATCAGGCCGATGTTGGGGCCTTCCGGCGTCTCGATCGGGCACATCCGGCCGTAGTGGCTCGGGTGGACGTCACGGACCTCGAAGCCGGCCCGCTCACGGGACAGACCACCGGGGCCGAGCGCCGACAGGCGGCGCTTGTGGGTCAGGCCCGCGAGGGGGTTGGTCTGGTCCATGAACTGCGACAGCTGGGAGGTGCCGAAGAACTCCTTGATCGACGCCACCACGGGGCGGATGTTGATCAGGGTCTGCGGGGTGATCGCCTCGACGTCCTGCGTCGTCATCCGCTCGCGGACGACGCGCTCCATCCGGGACAGGCCGATGCGGACCTGGTTCTGGATGAGCTCGCCGACCGTGCGCAGGCGGCGGTTGCCGAAGTGGTCGATGTCGTCGGTCTCGAAGCCGGCGTCGCCGCGGTGCAGCTTCACGACGTAGTCGATGGCCGCGACGATGTCGTCCTCGGTGAGGGTGCCCTGCGAGAGCGCCACGTCGAGGCCGAGCTTCTTGTTGACCTTGTAGCGACCGACCTTCGCGAGGTCGTAGCGCTTCTCGTTGAAGTAGAGGTTGTTGAGCAGCGTCTCCGCCGCGTCGCGCGTGGGCGGCTCACCCGGGCGCAGCTTGCGGTAGATGTCGATGAGCGCTTCGTCCTGGGTCGTCGTGTGGTCCTTGTCGAGCGTCACGCGCATCGACTCGAACTCCTCGTAGCGCTCGAGGATCCGGGCGTTGTCCCAGCCCAGCGCCCGAAGCAGGACCGTGACGGGCTGCTTGCGCTTGCGGTCGATACGGACGCCGACCTGGTCGCGCTTGTCGACCTCGAACTCGAGCCAGGCGCCCCGGCCGGGGATGACCTTCGCGCCGTAGATGTCGCGGTCGGAGGTCTTGTCGAGGGTGCGCTCGAAGTAGACGCCGGGCGAGCGGACGAGCTGGGACACGACGACCCGCTCGGTGCCGTTGATGATGAAGGTGCCGTTGGGCGTCATGAGCGGGAAGTCGCCCATGAAGACCGTCTGGCTCTTGATCTCGCCGGTCTCGTTGTTGGTGAACTCGGCGATGACGAACAGCGGCGCCGAGTAGGTCATGTCCTTGTCCTTGCACTCCTCGATGGAGTGCGGCGGGTCCATGAGCTTGGGCTCACGGAACTCCAGCGACATCGTGTCGGAGAAGTCGCGGATCGGGCTGATCTCCTCGAGGATCTCCTCGAGCCCGGACAGCGAGCCCGGCTCGGCGGTCGCCCGCCACTCGTCGGAGCCGATCAGCCACTTGAAGGAGGCCGTCTGCAGCGCGAGGAGGTCAGGGACCTCGAGAGGCTCGTTGATGCGGGCGAAGGAGATGCGGCGGGGAGCGAGAGAGGACGTCGACGGAGCAGAGGTGGAGCGCGACGCGGCCAAGTGGGGTCCTTCCGAAGCTCGCTGGCTAGCGCGCACGCCGAACGACCCGCCCCGGGAGACGCACAGGCGTCACAGCGGCGAGGGAGTCGGTGGGCAGCGCAAACGAGCAGTCTATACACAGGGCAGACTGCTGTCGAGGTGGCCTGGCGAGCCAGGCCGGATGGTGTGGCACTGCTGGCGGAAGCATGGACCTGGCCGAGGCCTCCGTCAAGCGGACGAACCGGTCAGAGTGTCGTCAGCTTGTCGATCAGCCACCGGCCGTTCGAGCGCACGAGGGTGACGTCGATCCGGGACCGGTCGAGGCGCGGAGCGGTGAGCTGGCTGTTGGTCACGGTCTGGTTCACGAACACCAGGACGACGGCCCTGTCGCGCTCGGCCTCGACCACTCCGGCGGCGGAGACGTCGGCGCTGCTGATCGCCTTGTACTTAGCCGCGAGCGGGCGGACACCCTTGCCGGTCGTGTCGTCGTACTGCTTGCGGAATCGCGGCGTGAGCAGGCGTTCGGCTGCCCGGAAGTTGCTGTCGAGGTGGCGGTAGTCGTAGGAGAGCACGGTCGCGACGCCGCTGGTGGCGGCGCCGATGACCTCTGACCGGGTCTGCTCGACGGCGTTGCTCGACGAGACCCGGGTAGCGACGACCGCGGCCATGGCCGTCGTCGTCACGGCAAGCACCGCGGCCGCGACGCCGGCGGCGAGCCACGGCGCCGGGGCGGGCCGGCGCCGGACAGGCGCCACCCCGGGCGGCATCGAGTAGGGAACGTCGGGGTCGAGTGCCATGGTTGCGGCGGGCACCGCCGGTGCCGGAGAGGGTGCCGGTGGGGCCGGCGCGGCCGGTTCGGCCGGCGCGGCCGGTTCGGCCGGTTCGGCCGGCGCGGCCGGTTCGGCCGGCGCAGGTGACGGGGTCGCTTCGGTCGCCTGTTCGGACGATGTCGGCTCGGACGACGGCAACGCCGCTCCGGGCGCAGCCGCGGACTCCGCGCCCGAGGTCGCGGCGGCGCGCGCCCGCAGGCGGGCGATGCGGTCGCTCTCCGCGGCGGCCGCTGCACCGGCGGCGGACGTCGGAGGTGCTTCGGCGGTCGGCTCGTCGGGCCCCGTGCTCTGCTCGTCGCTCACAGCGGCTTCACCCCCGATGCCAGCCACTTGCCGTGGATCCGGAGCATGTCGATCTCCAGGCCGAACGAGTCGCGCTGACCGTTGGGGGCGCTGGTGTTGGTGACCGTCCGATCCAGCGCGACGACGACGCTGGCATGCCCCGACGTCGCCTCCACCAGGCCTTCGGCGGCGATGTCCGCCTTGGACACCGCCTTGGCCTTGATGATCAGCTCCCGCACGCCGGCGGCCTGGGTGACGAACTGCGTCTTGAACCGGCCGGTGGACTCGTTGGCGACCCGGGAGAAGTCGGCGTCGATGTGGCGATAGTCGTAGACCGCGAAGTCGACCGCGATCTGCCGGGCGGCACCGAGCACCTGGGTGCGCAGGTCCCTGGTGTGGTCACGGTCGGAGAGCTTCACCGCCCCTGCAGCAGTGGCGGCGGTGGCGCACACCGCCACCACGGCGAGCGCGACGACCGCGCCGCTCGGCACGCCGCGTGCGGCGCTCGGCACGCCGCGTGCGGCGGTCTCTGTCACGTGAAGGGCTCCTCGGCTGGACGACTAGCGCATGGTAGGCGCCAGCAGCAGCCACTCCCATGAAGAGGAACCGAAGATCGGCGTCAGCGGGCCGCTGTAGCCGAGCTGGTACTGCTTGCCGTCGAGCCCGGTGAGCAGACCGGTCAGCGGGTCATAGGGCAGCGGGACGACGGTGTTGGCGCCGCTCTGCGCCGACGCGGCGCCGGTGCCACCGCTGCCGGTGAAGGAGTAGCCACCCTGCTCCTGCTGCTTCACCGTCGGGTGGTTGCTGTGGCCGTAGCGCGGGCCCGGGTAGGGATCGGAGTTGGTGACCTGGGCGTTGTCCGGCCGCGGGACGTTGCGCGAGCCGCGGTAGTCGCTGGTGATGCCCGACCCGTGGCAGTACGCATCGAGGTTGGCGGGGCCGCCCCAGTCGGACGGGGTGTGCCCGTTGTCGTTGTTGCCACGCAGCTTCGTCGACTGGTAGCCCTCGGTGCACGGGTTGGAGTTGTTGTCACTGACCATGCCGAAGTGGGCCGTGCCGTCGCCCGGCGTGACGTAGTAGCCACCTGCGGTCAGTGAGGGGAACAGCTCGAGCGTCGCGCGGACGTACGGCAGTCGGACCGCCTGGATCTGGTTGACCGTGATGAGGTTGCCGAGCAGCGTCGGCAGGACGGACTCGTTGTCGCGCAGCAGGCCCGCGAGCTGCTTCGACGCCGTCACGCCGTTGTCGAGCACCCCGCGCAGGTCGGGGTCGCTCTGGCGGAGCTGGTCCGAGAACGACGCGAAGGTCGACGCCCACGTCTTCAGCTCACCCGCCACTGCGTTCTGCGTGTCGAGCACCGTGCGGCTGTCGTTGATGAGGCGCAGCTGGTCGGGCAGGGTCTGGATGGCCTGCTGCGTGAGCGCGTTGCCGTTGTCGATCAGTGCCTGAAGCGACGGACCGACGTCGTTGAAGCCCTTGCCGAGCTCGTCGATCACGGTGGCGAGGTGCTTCTGGTCGACGCTGGTGACCAGGCGGTCGAGGTCGAGCAGCATCGTCGCGTCGTCGAGCGGAAGCGTCGTGGCCGACTGCGGGATGACGCTGCCGTCCTTGAGGACGGGCACGCCCGGCCCGAGGTTGGTCTGCGGGTCGAGGTCGACGTACTGCTCGCCGACGGCGCTCAGGTTGGCGACGGTGGCGTGGACGTTCGCCGGGATCTTCTTGCCGTGGTCGATCTTCAGGTCGACCTGAACGCCCTGCGGTGTCACCTTCATCGCGCCGACGCGGCCGACGGTCACGCCGCGCTCGGTCACCTCGGCGTTGGAGAAGATGCCGCCGGACCCGGCGAGGTTGAGCTTCACCGTGTACGGCCCGGGCGAGAACAGGTGCAGGCCGATGTAGTTGCTGCCCACGTAGAAGATGCCGACCAGCGAGATGATGACGAACGCCGCCAGCTGCACCTTGACGGTCCGCCGGATCATGCCGTCACCCCCAGGCCCAGCAGGTTGCCGAGCGGGCTGACCGTCGGGCTCGGCAACGGGACCGGAAGCTTGGGCACGGACGGAACGCCGGGCAGCTTGGGCAGACCCGGCAGCTTGGTGCCGCTCTTGGGCTTCGTCGTCGGGGTCTTGCTCGTCGTCGAGCCGCTCGCGCACGAGGCCGGCTCGAACGGCGTGCCCTTGACGTAGAAGCAGAAGATCGGGTCGGCGTTGAACGACAGCTTGAGGCCGTTGTAGTCGCCGGGGATCGCCTTGTCGATGTTGCGCGGGAACGGATAGGTGATCAGCAGCTCCAGCGAGCGCGGCAGGTTGGTGCCGGCGGCGCGCAGGTGCGCCAGGATCGGCTGGAGGTCGCGCAGACCGGCGACCGTCTGCTCACGACTCGCCGTGATGATGTGCGTCGCGACCCGGCCGAACGTCGACAGGTCGGTCAGCAGCTTGGTGAACTGCGCTCGCTCGTCCGCCAGAACCTTCAGGCCGGGGCCGAGGTCGTCGAGAGCGGTCGCGATGGTGCTCGTCTGCTGCGAGAGCGCGCCGCTGAACCGGTCGAGCTCGTCGAGCGCACGGACGATCTGCTGGCGCTGGTCGTTGAGACCGTTGACGAAGATGTCGACCTGCCGCAGCGCGGACTTCACCGTCTGCTCGCGCCCGGTGAGCGCCTTGCTGATCTCCAGGTCGATGGTCTGCAGATCCTGCAGGTCGCCGCCGTTCAACACGGCCGACAGTGCCCCGAAGACCTCCTGCACGTCCGGCAGGTTGGAGGTCGACGTCCTCGGGTCGCAGATGCACGCGCCGTTCTTCAGCGTGCCGGTGGCCGATCCGTCGGCGGGGGCGGAGAGCGCGATGTACTTCTCACCGAGCAGCGTCGTCTGCTCGAGCGTCGCGGTCGCGTTGGCCGGCAGATGCACCGACTTCTTCACCCGCATGGTGACGTGCGCCTTGCCGTCCTTGGGGTCGTACTTGATGTCGGTGACGTCCCCGACCGGTACGTCATCGACGCGGACCGCGGACATCGGGACGAGGTCCTGCACGTCGTCGAAGACAGCGGTCACCTTGTAGGTGGACCCGCCGCCCGAGCCGCCGGGAAGCGGCAGGGAGTAGGCGCCCTTGAAGCCGCAGCCCGTGAGCGCGACGAGGCCGGCCAGCAGCAGGCCGACGAGACGAGCGACGCGGGTCATCCGCCCACCCCCAGCAGGCCGGACAGGCCCTGCGGGTGACCGAAGGCCGGCGACGAGGCGCCGACGCAGAACGCCGAGCCGAGCAGCTGGCAGAGGACGCCGTTGGGGCCGGTCGGGTTGCTGAACGGCTGACCCGACTCGTCCTTGGTGTCGAGGGTGTGCGCCTTGGTGTCGCCGGCGAGCGCCAGGTTGGACAGGGCGAACGGCGCCATGTCGACGACCTCGGTCAACGCTTCCTTCTCCCGGGAGAGGACCGATGTGACCTTCGTCAGCTTGTGGATGTCGCTGGTGAGCCGGGTCCGGTTGTCACCGACGAACTGGCTGATCAGCTGCAGGGCGGTCGACAGGTTGGCCAGCGCGGCGCCGAGATCACGCCGTTCGCCGGCCAGCTGCGTGCCGACGCGCGCCAGGTTGGCGTTGAGGGCTCGGACGCCGCCGTCGTTCTGCGCGAGCATCGACGAGAACTGCTGGAGGTTGCGGACGGTGGCGAACAGGTCGGTGCGGCTGCCCGCGACGGTCGAGATCGCGGCGGAGAACTCCTTGAGTGCGCCGTTGAGCGCCTCACCGTTGCCGTCGAGGTTCTTGGCGCTGACGTCGACCAGCCGTGACAGCGCGCCGTAGCGGTTGGCCCCGTTCGGTCCGAGCGCGTTGTTCATCTGGTCGAGGTTGCGGAAGATCTCGTCGAACTCGAGCGGGACGACGGTCCGGTCGGTGTTCAGCACCTGGTGGTCCGGCAGGACCGGGCCGCCCGTGTAAGCCGGTGCGAGCTGGATGAAGCGGTCGCTCACGACCGACGGCGGCACGAGGACGGCCTTGACGTCGAGCGGCAGCTTGTACTTGCCGTCGTACGACATGTCCACGCGCACGCGCGTGCCGTCGACGGTCAGCTTGTCGATCTGGCCGATCCGCACGCCGAGCACCCGGACATCGTTGCCCTGGTAGAGGCCGATGGTCTTCGTGAAGTACGCCGTCAAGTGGCGGGTGCCGCTGTCGCCTCCGGCGGCCACCGCCGCGGTGGTGACGCCGGCCGCGAGCGTCGCGACGACCGCGACGACAACGGCCAGCCGACGGCCGGGACGCAACGACCGCAGCGCGGTGGACAGGCGGCTCATCGCTTGCTCCCCGAGGCGGTGCCGAACGGCGGGCAGATCTGCTGTCCGGCCACGCCGAGGCAGGCCTTGTTGAGCCCACCGGGCAGGTTCCACAGCGTCGTGTCGAACCAACGGCCGTTGCCGAGGACGTCGGTGAAGTCCCGGATGAACGGCGCTGCCAGGTGGATCGTCTCGTCGAGGTTGTCCTGGTTGCGCTGGAGGATCGCGAGCGTCTGGTGCAGGTTGTCCAGCGCGGGCTTGAGCACTGCGCTGTTCTCGCGCACCAGACCGGCGAGCTGCTGCGAAACGGCGCTGGTGTCGACGAGCAGGCGGTGAATGACGGTCCGCTGCTCATAGACGGTCTGCAGGATGAGGTTGCTGTCGCCGATGAGCTTGGCGACCTCGGCGTCGCGCGATGCCAGCGTCTGCGTCACGCCGTTGGCATGCGAGAGCAGCGCCTGCAGCTCGTCGTTGCGGGACGCGATGCTGGTGGACAGCCGCTCGAGGCCGCGCAGCGACTCGTGCACGTAGGGCGGCGTGTCCTTGAACGCCGAGGAGAGCGTGTCGAACGCCTGCGCCAGCTGGTGGGTGTCGATCTGGCCGGCCCGCTGACCCAACCCGTTGAAGGCGGCGGTGACGTCGAGAGGTGTCTGGGTGCGCGACAGCGGGATGTCTCCCGACAAAGAGCCCGTCCCGGCCGGGAACAGCGCGACGAACTTCTGCCCGAGCAACGTCTTGATCTTGATCTCGGCCCGGCTGTCCTTACCGACGTCGACACCGGAGAC